>JANQQC010000011.1 GCA_028285145.1 Hyphomonadaceae bacterium | reverse complement strand
ACGGCTTGCGCCGAATATCGCATTCATTCTTTCAGCGAGGCGCAGCGTCGTCTCCGCACGGGCTCTTCATACTAACCGGACGCGGAAACGCGGGCCGGGCGGGGGTGCAGGGCTCGGAATGAAAAGGCCGCTCACATTGACTCACGGACACAGAGCACTTATTGATAATCAATAAAATGGAGTCAGCTCATGCACGCTGAAATCGTTCGCTTCACCCAACGCGAGATCGATATCAAGGTTGTCGACGATGACGATATGCGCGTGCTGCAATGGCGACGGCGGCTCCTGCATGACGAAGTCCTGCTGGATGGGAAACCGCAGGCGACCTCCTATGGCATGTTCAATCGCGAGAAAGTCTACGGTCTTGTCTTCGGCAGCGATGAGGAAGGCCAGGGCGGACAAAGAGTGATGCTGATCGTCGATCCCCGCGCCGCGATGAACTGGGGCAGCGGGCGGCCTGCACCACTGGGCGTCAGGCTTGAAACCGCCGAAGGCCCGCTGGTCGCCTATGGCTCTCTCGATCCGAAGGCGCTTGAGAAACCTGCGACCTTTGCCGACTGGATGAAAAAGAGCATGGGCATGGAATGGGGCAGCTGGCCCCGCTAAGCGCTCAGGACTTCAGCCGCGCCTTCGTCCGCCCTTCATGCGCCATCGCCGAGGCCGGGTCGTTGGGCCAGTCATGCTTGGGGTATTGCGCGCGCATATCCTTGGCCATGTCGCCATAACCGCCGGACCAGAAGCCGGGCAGATCCCGTGTCAGCGCGATCTGGCGGCGAGCAGGGGAGAGCAGCGAGACCGTCACCGGAACCCTGCCGCCAGCAAGGGCCGGGTGCGTAGACAGCCCGTAGAATTCCTGCGCGCGCCCCTCCACGAGCGGGGCCTGCTCGCCGTCATAGCGGATCGGTGCGCTACGGCCGGATGGCAGGGAAAGCTCAGGCGGGGCGAGCTCGGACAGCTCTCTCGGCAAGGGCCAGTCAAGCTGGGCGACAAGCGCATCGCGCACCTGCGCCGCGGAGGGAAGGAGGGAGTTACCTGCCCCGATGAGTGGACCAAGCCAGTCAGCCGCGCTCGCTTTGAGATGGTCTTTTGTCCAGTCGGGCCAGGGATCGCCGAGTGCGGTTCTTACGAGCGCGATCCGGGCAAGTGTTTCGCGCATCATGTCGCCGAGGCCAATTACAGAAAATCCGTGCTCGGAGATCGCGTCCAGAACAGCCGTCCGTGCAGCCTCCCCGGATGGTTTTGCAAGTGGGCTTTCAGAGAGCGTGATCGCGCCAAGCCGTTTAACCATCCGCCCTCGGACGGTCTGCGTGTCCGTATCGAAGGTAACGGCCTCCACGCGTTCGACTGTGCCGGCACTCAACGCGGTTGCTTCATCGATTGTCGCGGCAAGCGTAATACGTGGATTGGCCCCGCCGCCCACCATGTCGATGACGACCAGCCAGTCCTTGCCCGCCAGTGGGTCGGTCTCGTCCAACCGTCCGGCTTGTCCGGACGCCAGCGCAAACCGCCCCCGCGCGCCGGGCCGCGCTCGAGCGATCCGGTCCGGCCATGCATGGGCCAGCAGCGCTCCGGCGTCTCCCTTAGGCGTTGCGCGATCGCTCCATCGCTCGGCCTGCCGCTTCAATGCTTTGGCACGCGGACTGTTATCCTTCGCAAACCCCGAAAGGCGGCTCGCGAGATCTGTCGATGAACCGCCAACCCCACGCTCCCCGGCAAGGGCCGCGATCTGTGCCGCCAGCGCCTTGTCTCCGGGATGGCTGGCGGACGCGACCAGCGCCGCAAAACGCGGCGACAGCGGCAGGCTCGCCATTGTCCTGCCCTTGTCCGTCAGGGCTCCCGTTTCATCCAGCGCGCCAAGTGCTTCAAGTAAGCTTTCGGCGGCTGCCAGACGTCCGGCTGGCGGAGGATCGAGCCATGTCAGATTACTCGCATCGCGTTCGCCCCACTCGGCCAGTGACAGCCGCAAGCCGGACAAGTCGGCATTCAGGATTTCAGCCTCGGGCGCATGGGGCAGGCCGCGCGTTTCGGCTTCATCCCATAGACGGAAGCAGACGCCGGCCTGCGTTCGCCCGGCCCGTCCGCGTCGCTGGTCCACCGAGGCCCGCGACGCCCGAACTGTCTCGAGCCGCGAAGCTCCGCCATTCGGATCGAAGACCGGAACACGCGCCAGACCGGCATCGACCACCACACGCACGCCCTCAATCGTTAGCGAACTTTCCGCGATGTCGGTCGCCAGTACGATCTTGCGATGTCCGTCCCGGGCAGGATGGACAGCTGCATCCTGCTCCTTCGGGGACAGCGCACCGAACAAGGGATGCAGGCTGGCATCACCCGGCAGATCATTGCGCAGCGCTTCCTCGGCGCGCCGGATCTCGGCAGCGCCCGGCAGGAATGCCAGGATCGATCCGTCTTCCTCCCGCAAGGCGCGCCGGACCGCCGCCGCGACCTGTTCCCCCGCACGCTCGCGGCTGCGGCCCAGATACCTGGTTTCAACCGGATAGCTGCGGCCGGCGGATTCCACGACGGGACAATCGAGTGTCTTCGCGAAGGCTTCGGTGTCCAGCGTTGCTGACATCAGTATGATCCGAAGGTCTTCCCGCAGGGCCGCCTGCGCATCGAGTGCGAAGGCAAGGCCAGTGTCCGCGGCAAGGCTGCGCTCATGTATTTCGTCAAAGAGCACCGCGCTGACGCCTTCAAGCGATGGGTCGCCGACAATGCGGCGCGTGAACAGACCGTCAGTCACGACCTCAATGCGGGTGGCCTTCGAAACGCGCCGGTCAATCCGTGTCGATAGCCCAATCGTGTCGCCGACGCGCTCGCCAAGCGTCGCCGCCATCCGTTCCGCGGCCATGCGCGCGGCGATGCGGCGGGGTTCCAGCATGATGATCCGGCCCTTGCACCAGTCCTCGTCCAGCAGGGCCAGCGGGATACGGGTCGTCTTGCCGGCTCCCGGCGGCGCGGCAAGGACAAGCCGGCTCGATTTCAGAAGGGCCGCTATGATTTCGCCGAGCGCGGCGTCAATCGGAAGCGGCGTGTCGAAGACCGGCATAGGCTACCGGTTCGCGCCGGGAACCCATTTCACGTCATTCGCGCCATTCTCGTTCGCGGCCCGCCCGATCACGAACAGCCAGTCCGAAAGGCGGTTCGCATAAGACAAAGCCTCTGCGCTGACGATCTCATTCTCCATGGCCGAGAGTTCCGCAATCAGCCTTTCAGCCCGCCGGCAAAGTGTCCGCGCGACATGAAGATGCGCGGCCAGCGCCGATCCGCCGGGCAGAATGAAACTGTCCAGAGGGGGAATGTCGGCGTTCATCGCATCAATCTCGGATTCGAGGCGCTCGACCTGACTGGCGACAATGCGGAGGGGTTCCCACTCGAGCTTCTTGCCTCGATCGGGCGTGGCGAGATCGGCCCCGAGATCAAACAGGTCATTCTGCACACGGCGAATGGCCTCAAGCATTTCGCCGGTCGCATGGAGGGCACAGAGGCCAAGCGCCGCGTTTGTCTCATCGATCGCGCCATAGGCGGAGACACGTGGATGCCACTTATCGACAGGCTCGCCGGTCGAGAGGCGCGTGGAGCCGCGATCGCCGGTCTTGGTGTAAATCTTGTCGAGTTTGACCATAGCTCGTTCTAGAACTTGATCGCGCCGCTGACAAAGCCGATGGCGACCAGGATCATCACGGCAACAAACTGCATGATGACCCGCAGGCGCATGAGTTGGTTGGAGCGGCTGGCCTGGTTCGCGTCCTGACGTGCAAGATTGACGATACCGAATACCAGAATGATGAAAACGGCCGCGATCGCGGCGTAGAAGCCGTAAGTAAGAGCAGTTTGCATGGGCGGCCTTTCAGTGCTGCTTGGCCCAAGAATAGGCTGGGCCTTTCCACGTCATAGCATGCTTCGGCCTTTTCAGGACGTCGCGAAGCATGCCTGACGTGGTGGGTTAGTTTGCGGTTTCGAGAAGGCGGCGGGCGATCACCATGGCCTGCACTTCGCCAGCACCCTCGAAGATGTTGAGGATACGGGCATCCTGCAGAACCCGGCTGACCGGATACTCCAGCGCGAACCCGTTGCCGCCATGGATCTGCAGCGCATTGTCGGCAGCGGCCCAGGCTGCCCGTGCTCCGAGCAGTTTGGCCATGCCGGCTTCCAGATCGCAGCGCTTGCCTGAATCCTTCTGTCGGGCGGAGAAGTACGTCAGCTGGCGAATGCCGACGAGCTCAGCCGCCATCATTACGAGCTTGTTGGAGACCCGCGGGAACTCGAAAATCGGGCGACCGAACTGGTTGCGGTCGAGCGCATATTGCAGACCGAGCTCCAGAGCGTTCTGTGCAACGCCAACAGCGCGGGCCGCTGTCTGGATGCGCGCGCTCTCAAAGGTTGCCATCAGGTGTTTGAAGCCCTGACCTTCGACGCCGCCAAGCAGGTTGTCAGCCTTCACTTCGAACTCGTCGAAGCCAATCTCGTATTCCTTCATGCCGCGATAGCCGAGCACTTCGATCTCACCGCCCGTCATCCCATCAGCGGGGAAGGGGTTGGCATCATCGCCGCGCGGCTTCTCCGCGAGAAGCATGGATAGGCCTGAAAAATTAGTGGTGTCCGGATCGGTCCGCGCAAGCAACGTCATCATGTCGGCGCGGACGGGGTGAGTGATCCAGGTCTTGTTGCCGGTGACTTTGTAAGTGTCGCCATCCTTGACTGCACGCGTTCGTAGCGAGCCAAGGTCAGAGCCGGTGTTTGGTTCGGTGAACACCGCCGTTGGCAGGATTTCCGCCGAAGCGATGGCCGGAAGCCATTTGTCTTTCTGTTCGTCGGTTCCGCCGATCAGGATCAATTCGGCTGCGATTTCGGACCGTGTGCCGAGCGAGCCGACGCCGATATAGCCGCGCGACAGCTCCTCGGAGACAACGCACATGG
Source organism: Hyphomonadaceae bacterium (assembly GCA_028285145.1). Classification (GTDB taxonomy): domain Bacteria; phylum Pseudomonadota; class Alphaproteobacteria; order Caulobacterales; family Hyphomonadaceae; genus JANQQC01. Next base: position 98,670 of record JANQQC010000011.1, on the reverse strand, counting down.
CTGTCTTGCCAAGACCGGAGCCGCCAAATTCTTCAGGGATAGTCAGGCCGAAGACGCCCAGCTCTCCCATCTCATCGACGACATCCATCGGGATGTATTCATTCTTCAGATGCCACTCATGCGCGTAAGGCAGAACCTTGTCCGTCGCGAACTTACGGAACGTGTCGCGGATCATCTCCATCGTCTCATCGAGTCCGGTCTTCTCGACCGTGGCGCGCGACAGCGAGTCCGGCAGATGCGCTGCGGCTGCGGCCAGCACTTCTGGTGTCTTGCCTTCCATAAGCAGCGTTTTGACGGCGGGGTCCTTTTCAAGCGCGAAGGCAGCCTCCAGCGCAGCTTCGCCGAACTCATGCGGGCGGATCGTCTCACCCTGATTCATGGCAACGCCGCCGACCAGCGAAGCGAGATAATCCGAGAACAGAACTTGCGAGAGCAATGCCTCAATCTCACCAAGCTCACCGTCTGCTTCAAGGCGCTCGGCCCAGTGCGCCGTCTCGCGCAGGGTCTCGACATAGGTGGCCACCCAGGCAAGGCCGTGAGCTGTGTGTTGATGGTCGAAAAGGGCTTGTCTGTCCGGCCGGCCATCCTTCACCAGATGGTCCGCAGCCGAGGATTTGACCGCGCTCAGATAAACATCCGCTGCCGTGACGGCCTGCCCCAACACGTCGACAAGGCCTTCAATAACAGGACTTTTTTCCAGAGTTCCGCTCGATCCGTCCATCATACTCTCCCTAATTCGTCGGCCCGATATAGCGCACAAACTGGCTACGTCACATCAGATTGCTGCGCCGCAGCGTCGCGCCCTGCAAACTCTATTCCGCAGGATCGGGAAACAGCTGCTCGTACAGGTAAGTATATTCCAGCGCTGATCGCTTGGCGCGTTCGGTCTGGTTTGCGGCTGCAGAGTGCCCGCCATCGATGTTCTCGTAATAGAGAAATGGCTTGCCGGCTTCTTCGAAGAGCTTCGCCATTTTCCGTGCATGGCCGGGGTGGACTCGGTCATCCTTCGTCGATGTCACGAAGAAGGGGGTCGGATAGTCGGCGTCCTCATCGAAGTTCTGATAAGGCGAGATCGTCTCAAGAAAGGCGCGCTCCTCAGGCACGTCCGGCGAGCCATACTCATCCACCCAGGATGCTCCGGCGAGCAGCAAATGATAGCGCAGCATGTCCAGCAGCGGCACCTGCACGACAACAGCGTTCCAGAGATCGGGACGCTGGTTGAGCATCACGCCCATCAACAGGCCGCCATTCGAGCCGCCCATGATGCCGAGATGCTCAGGCGTCGTCAGCTTCATCTCGATCAGGCTTTCGCCGACAGCGATGAAGTCGTCATAGATACGCTGGCGATTGGTTTTCAGTCCGGCCTGATGCCATTTCGGCCCGAACTCACCGCCGCCGCGAATATTGGCGAGGACATACACGCCGCCTTTTTCAAGCCAGAGCCGGCCAAGTGTTGCCGAGTATGACGGGCGCATGGAGATCTCGAAGCCGCCATAGGCGTAGAGCAGGGTCGGGTTGGTGCCATCAAGGGCAATGTCCTCATGATGCACGACAAAGTAGGGGATCTTCGTGCCATCCTTTGAGGTCGCTTCCCGGGTGTGGATGACGAGCCCTTCTGTATCGAACTTGGCAGGCAGGCTTTTCAAAGGCCCCACCGTTCCGGTGAGAGAATTGTAACTCAGCAGCGAGTCCGGGGTCAGGAAGTCTTCATAGTTCAGGAAAACGGTTTGCGCGTCCTTGTCGGCGAAAGCGATTCCGACCTGACCGGACCCCGGCAGGCTGATGTCCTGCTTCGACCAGACTCCGTTCTCATATGTGAGCGACGCGATCCGGCCGACCACATTGTCATCATAGGACAGGATCGCCCCGTGCTTGGCGACAGCCACGCCATTGGCCGCCTGCTTTTCGTCCGGGCGGAACACCAGCGAAACAATTGGTAGCTCTTTCGAGACAAGGAAAGCGTCCACATCGAAGGCAACGATGTCGCCAGACTGGAAGGTGTTCGCCTGCCCCTCAGGAGCCCAATCCTGCTGCAGCGAGACCAGAAGCTGTCCCTGATACACGCTGTCGGGCGTGGATTTTGGCGGGACAGGCCACTTCACCGGCGCTGTGCCATCGCTCGGGATCAGCCAGTATGTAGAGGTGAAGAAGGTGTCGGCTTCGACGGCTCCTTCGAGCATGCGGCCGTCTTCAAGCTCCAGCGCGAATGGCCAGACGCCGACATCGGAGGCCTGGCCGGTAATGAGGGGTTCTGCGGATTCGAGCGCGTCGCCGCGCCGCCAGCGCTTCACGATGGAAGGATAGCCGGATTCTGTCAGCGTCGAGCCGTCGCCGCCCCAGTCTGTGCCGACGAGCAGTGTGTCACCATCAACCCATGATAGGCCCTGTTTGGCCTCGGGGGTCACGAACCCGTTCTCGACAAAGGATTTGCTCTCAATGTCGAACTCACGATTCACGACAGCGTCCTTGCCGCCGTCCGACAGCGCAATCATACAGAAATACTTGTCACCACCCTCTGGCTTATGACAGTTCGCGCCCTTGAAGACCCAGTTCTGCTCTTCGGTCTCGGCAAGCGCATCGATGTCGAGCAGGGTCTCCCAGTCGGGTTCATCGGTCGCATAGCTTTCCAGCGGGGTCCGCCGCCAGAGGCCGCGCACATTGGTGTCGTCCTGCCAGAAATTATAAACCATTCCATCACGGATGACGCCGTAGGGAATGCGGGCCTGCGAGGTCAGTGCTTCGATCGCGGCGGCTTCATTGCCAGCATAGACCGGGTTAGCCTTTAGCGCTTCAAGGGAGCGCTCATTTTGGGCGCGCACCCAGTCCAGGGCTTCTTCGCCTTCGACCTCTTCCAGCCAGAGATAAGGGTCTTCAGAAAGAGATGGGTCTTCAATTTGTGTCGTCACATCGATGTCCTGCTGCGTGGCGCAGGCGCTACAAATGGCGATGACGGCGAGCGATGCGATCGACCTGAACATGAAGGCTCCTGCGATAAGAGAAATCTGGTGGGGATTGGTACGCGATCGGGTCCGGGACGCAAGCGCTGCGTTCCCGATCAGTCTGTCCAGTAGCCGAGCGGGCGCAGCGTAATGCTTTCAATCTCGATGGCCCGGCGCTTTTCCGGGGTGACCGGACGGATGGCGAGATAGTCAACGCCGTGATCGCTTCCGCGTCGAGGCACCCTGTAGGTGAAGGCGTAGTCGGCAAACCGCGGCACCATGTCGAAGCGCGTCCAGCCGGATTCGCCATCCTTGCCGGTTGTGTAGTTCGCGATGAATTCCTGCGCGCCATACCGCGCCGACGGTTTGGCCCTTACCGTGATTTCCAGTGTTTGCCTCTCGAACACGGCTTCAAGATCGGCTGCCAGTCGAAAATGAGGGCCTTTAATGGGGTCCTCCGAAAGCACGCCGGCTTCGGTCTCTATGCGCAGGACCCGGTCGTTGCCGTCACCGATCAGGGTGATGCGCGACTCCCCACCAGCGACGATCCTGTTGAGGTCGCGCCCATCAACGGTGACCTCGGTGTAATCGGTGTCGCCGCCGCTTACCGATCCCGAGGGAAGGGCTCCGGCGGCTGGCTGGAGGGCGAGCAGGACGAGCAGCATGGCCAGCAGCAGTGCGGACGAGAAAAAGACTCGATCATTCATGCCCTACAGATAGCAGCCGCTTTGCCGTCTTGGCGAGGCGGGAATTGTCCCTGTTGGGCTTGATTCCTGCATCACGGTGCCTGAGAGAGTGCAGCGCCGAAAAGGACAACACCCATGCCAACCCTCGCCCTGATCCGTCACGGTCAAAGCCAATGGAACCTCGAAAACCGTTTCACCGGATGGTGGGACGCCGACCTGACCGAGAAAGGGGAGGCCGAGGCGCGTCATTCAGGCGAGCTTCTTAAGGAGACGGGCATCGACTTCCGACGGGCTTTTGCCAGCATGCAGACGCGCGCGATCCGCACCCTGTGGCTTGCTCTGACAGAAATGGACCGCGTCTGGTTGCCCGTTGAGAAACACTGGCGGCTGAATGAACGCCACTATGGCGGCCTGACCGGTCTCGACAAGGCAGAGACAGCCGACAAGCATGGCGCGGATCAGGTTCATATCTGGCGGCGCAGCTATGATATCCCGCCGCCGGAACAGGACGCCTCCAGCCCGCACTTCATGGGAAATGACCCTCGCTACCAAGGGGTCGAAGTGCCAACAACGGAGAGCCTGAAACTTACGCTCGAACGCGTTCTCCCATACTGGACCGACGAAATTGCGCCGCTTGTTTCAAGCGGCACAAACACAATCATTGCCGCGCACGGCAACTCGCTCCGGGCCCTCGTGAAGCACCTGTTCGAGGTTGCCGATGATGCGATTACCGGCGTTGAAATCCCGACCGGCAACCCATTGCTCATCGAATTGGACGACGCGCTGAAACCGCAATCGGCTCGGTACCTTGATGCGTCTCGCGCCAAGGATCTGCCTTCTCTGTGATATGACGGCACCGTCATGGATTCTGCGCTGTCAAGCACCTGACCGGATCGGCATCCTTGCCGCCGTGGCAGGTGTTCTGTCAGGTCTGCGGCTGAACGTGCTGGAATCCCATGATTTCGGGGATCCGGAGACGAAAACCTTCTTTATTCGCGCGGCCTTTGAAGCGGAAGGCCGTTTTGACCGGGAGGCGTTCGAGGCGGCGTTCGAACCCGTCGCGCGAGGGTTCGAGATGGACTGGTCCTTGCGGGCTCGCAGCGATGAACCGAAAGCGGTCATCCTGGTGTCCAAGGGCGATCACTGTCTCAATGACCTGCTCTACCGCCATCGGCGGGGGCGGTTGGGGGCTGATATCGCGGCTGTGATCTCCAATCACGAAGACGCGCGCTGGCTCGCCGACCGGCACGATGTGCCCTATCACCATATTCCCGTGACCAAAGAGACCAAACCTGCCGCCGAAACGGAGTTGCTACGAGTGCTGGAGAAGAGCGGTGCCGATCTCGTCGTGCTCGCGCGCTATATGCAGGTCCTGTCACCCGATCTGACGGAGGAACTCGCCGGGCGCTGCATCAACATTCACCATTCCTTCCTGCCGAGTTTCAAGGGCGCGCGGCCCTATCATCAGGCCCATGCGCGAGGCGTGAAGCTGGTCGGAGCAACAGCACACTATGTGACATCCGATCTTGATGAGGGACCGATCATCTCGCAGGAAGCTGTTCCTGTGGATCATCGCATGACACCCGAACGGCTGGTCTCACTTGGACGGGATGTTGAAGCCCGTGTTCTGGCCAGGGCCGTGACCGCCCATGCCGAGGGACGCGTTTTTCTCAATGGCAGCCGCACAGTGGTGTTTGAATGATGTTGACTGATGATGCCCGACATATGCGCCGCGCGCTCGCGCTTGCCCGCGCTCAATTGGGCCGCACCGGCTCGAACCCGGCTGTTGGCTGCGCGATCATCTCAAAACTGGGGCACCGTCTGTCGGAAGGCGCCACCATTGATGGCGGCACGGTCCACGCCGAGGAGATCGCGCTGAAGGCGCTTGGCGGCCGCGCCCCCGGGGCGACGGTCTATGTTACTCTGGAGCCTTGCCGGGAGCGGTCCGCAGGTGGGACATCCTGCGCTCAGAGACTGATTGATGCGGGCGTTGCCCGAATTGTCTGCGCCCTCGAGGATGAGCATCCAAACGGGGCAGGTGGTCTGGCAACGCTGAAAGCCGCGGGCATCACGGTGGAGACCGGTCTCATGCGTGAGGAAGCCTCAGCGCTCTACCAGGATTTCTTCGCGACCATCGCGGTGCGCTAGTTTTCGTTCGCACTGCCCATTGAAGTTTTTGGTGCGGTTGCCGAGCCTTTCGGCCGATGAATGAGCCTCGCGCGGAGCCAATCATTCGATGGCTTCTCAACGAAACGGTAGCAAAGGTCAGCAAGCATGAGTGTGACCGGCAGCACCGTTAAGAACAGCAGAGCCGCGCCAATCGGGCCATCATCGATATAGTCATGGATAGTGATGCCGAAGACCGGGATCACAAGCGGGTGGATCAGGAAGACGCCATAGCTGACAAGGCCGAGGCGCTGGAGGAGACCGCCGCCAAGGCGGACTCGGTAAAGGTCCTGGCCAACGGCAGCGAAAACAAGCAGCGCAGAGGCGGGCGCGTAGAGCGCAACCTGAGTGAAGCCTTGTGTGTTGGAGAGCATGGCAACGATGAGGCCGATAAAGCCGACAAGCGCGATTGGCCACATCTGGTGGGCTTTGATCCAGTCAATGACATGCGGATTGCGCAGCGCCATTCCAACGAGGCACCCGGCGGCGAATTCGAGCAGGATCGGGTCGCCATAGAAGGCGCGCCAGACGGGGTCCGGCAGAAGCTGGGCCAGCATCATGACCGCCAGCAGACCGCCAATCGCAGTCCAAATCTGAAAGCGTGCGGGCGCGAGCAGAGAAAGTGAGAAGAGGCCGTAGAAAAGCATCATGTAACCAAGCGTCCAGCCGACAAAGAGGATCGGCATGGTTCGGCCAACCTGATCGACGTGCGGGAGGAATGCGTAGCTCTTGATGATGCTTTCTGGAGAGAGGTCTGCGCCGGGCAGGAACCATGGACGCATGAGAACGAGGCCGATCGCGAGCGTCGTCATCAACCAGTAGGCCGGTGCAATCCTGATGATCCGCTTCGTCATGAAGCGGGCCGGATTGTCTGCGGGATGTGTGATGTAGACGAGGATAAAACCGCTGATCATCAGGAAGAGGTGAAAGCCGGGGCCGGCGAGATTGAAACTGACCTGCACGCCCGTATAGGTCGCATTGATGAGTTCGCAGATGTGAAAGATTGCGATGGCAAGGCACGAAAGCGCCCTGATAAGATTGATGCCATTGAGCATTGCGAATTGTCCCGCCTCGTACAGCGAGGCCCACAGCAAGAAGCATGCCTGGTCGATCGGTTAACTCTGGTTATCAGGCCTTCGCACCACGCTTTCCGCCGCCATAGGCCGGATCGCTTGCTGCTGAGGCTTCGTCCAGCGGCCAGCGTGGCCGGGCCTTTGCCGTAAGCCCGTCATCATGGACGAGCCCGGCGCGCAGCCGTTCAGCTGCTGCCAGTGCGATCATGGCGGCGTTGTCCGTGCAGTAGCGCAAGGGCGGCGCGATGAACTCGGCTTTGGCTGCCTCCGCTACCGTTTCCAGCGTCCGGCGAAGCTCCTCATTGGCCGCGACGCCACCGGCCACGACCAGTCGCCGCGTTCCATCGGGGCCGGGGTCGAACTGCTCCAATGCGCGCCGGGTCTTCTCGCCCAGCACGTCGGCAACGGCCCGTTGGAAGCTGGCGCAGAGGTCGGCCGTTCGTGCGTCGGTCAGGGCAGCGTCTTCGGCTGCCCGGGCAACAGCCGTCTTCAGGCCTGCAAAACTCAAATCAAGGCCGGGACGGTTCAGAAGCGGGCGGGGGAGCGCGATCGCGTTTGGGTCACCCTGTTTGGCCGCGCGTTCCACTGCAGGTCCGCCGGGAAATCCTAGGTTTAGCAGCTTCGCTGTCTTGTCGAAGGCTTCACCAGCCGCGTCGTCAATGGTCGAACCGAGCCTGACATAGTCACCGAGCCCGCGCACGGCGATGAACTGGCAATGCCCGCCCGAAACCAGCAGCAACAGGTAAGGGAAGGGGCAAGCCTCGGTCAGACGTGGGGAGAGCGCATGGCCTTCAAGGTGGTTGATGGGAATGAAGGGCCGCAGGGATGCCATAGCGATAGCCTTGCCCGTCATGGCTCCGACCAGCACACCGCCAATCAGGCCCGGGCCTGTGGTTGCGGCGACAGCGTCCAACTGGTCGTATGAGAGCCCTGTTTCGCGCATGGCAGCGTCAACCACGCGGTCTGCCACATCGGCGTGCGCGCGCGCTGCGATCTCGGGCACCACACCGCCATAGGGCGCGTGATCTTCAATCTGCGACCGTACGGTTTCGCCAAGAACATCAACACCATCAGCAGACAGCCGAACGATTGCCGCAGCGGTCTCGTCGCAGCTCGTCTCGATCCCAAGAACGGTAAAATGGGCGTCTGTCATGACGCCCATATAAGCATTGTGGGAAGAACCGATAGTGACGCGACCAGCGCCGCCACACTGTGCCGTCTAGGCCGCCCGGTCGTTTTCCATCTGCTTTTTCAGGCTGAGCTCGCGCTTCACGCGGTCGGCAAGGTCGCGGACGGTGAATGGTTTTGGCAGGAAGGAGACTTCGCGGTCTTCGTCGAGCTGCTTGGCGATATCGCGCTCGGCATAGCCGGAGATGAAGATGATCCGCGCATCGCCAAGATATTCCTTGGCCTCGCGGATGAGGGCCGGCCCGTCCATGCCCGGCATGACAACGTCTGAGATGACGAGGTCGAAGGGCTCGCCTTCTTCTTCAAGGATTTCAAGTGCCTCTTCGCCGTCGGCGGCCTGTTCGACGTCATATCCGCTGGACTCCAAAAGAGAAGCCGCGATGCCGCGCACGCCGTCTTCGTCTTCGACGAGCAGAATGCGTCCCCGTCCGGAATAGTCCGTGGTGCGCGGTGCGGCGGCCAGCGCCGCAGCTTCAGCCTCTTCGCGCTCGGCTTCAGCATCGGCGACGGCGGCGGCGTCAAGAGCGGGCAGATAGAGTTGGAATGTCGTGCCTTTGCCGACCTCGGAGATCGGACAGACATAACCGCCGGACTGCTTGATGATGCCGTATACAGTGGCCAGTCCAAGGCCCGTGCCGACGCCGGCCGGCTTGGTTGTGAAGAAGGGCTGGAAGATCTTGTCCATGACCGCCTTGGTCATGCCGTGGCCGTTATCCTCAACCTCGATCAGCGTGTATTCGCCGTTCTCGACATAGCCGAAGCCCTTCGCGTGGGCGTCCGCGGCTGTAACCGCGCTTGTACGGATGGTCAGCTTCCCGCCATTGCCGCTCGACAGCATCGCGTCGCGGGCATTGGTGGCGAGATTGATGATCACGGTTTCCAGCTGATTCTTGTCGACCTTGATGCGCGGAATGTCCCGGCCATGCTTGAGATCGAGTTCGACGCGCTCATCCAAAATCTGGCGCAGCAGGATCGAGAACTCCGACATGAAGTCGGTTACGTTCAGCACTTCCGACTTGAAGGTCTGCTGACGGGCATAGGCGAGCAGCATACGCACCAGATCCTTGGCGCGGACCGAGAACTCCCGGATCGACTTCAGATGCTCAAAAGACGGATCGCCGAGCGGATGACGGGTCATCAGCTTTTCGGTGTTCAGCATAATGCCCTGCAGGACATTGTTGAAATCATGAGCCACACCGCCGGCAAGCTGGCCGATGGCCTGCATTTTCTCGCCCTGCGCCAGACGCAGTTCAAGCTGCTTCTGCTCGGTGATGTCGATGACATAGGCCACCGACGGACGCCCCTGCGCATCCAGCGTGACGAAGACGTTCACATGGCGGGTTTCGTCGCCTGCGAGCACCAGTGCGACGGGTTTGTCGATGGCATCGAGTAGGGACTTGGCGAGTTCGTCTGTTCCGTCTTCGGCATTGAAGAGGTCTGCAAACCGGCCCCCGGGAGCAGCATGGCCCTCGGTAATCGCCATGAGCGAGCGGTTGGCGTCGGTGATGATCGCGCCTTCGACCGACTGGCCCTCGAGGCGAAGCGCACCAAAAGGAGCGTCGTCGAACATTGGATCGCCGTCCGGGCGCGGCGGACGGCTGGCGGAAAGCGCCGTCATGCGGTCATCGGCGGCTGGCGCTGCGGCGTTTGAAATGATGATGGTTCGGCCATGAGCTTCGACGCCCTTGCCGACCCATGTGGTGATGGCGTGGACAGGAATCTCGATGCCGTCATTGCCGCGCAGCATGATGTCAGCCCGGCCGGGCGCGCCCGATTTGCGATCGCGCCGCAGTAGCTTCACGAACTCCGGCCGCATGACATCATCGATGCGGATGTTCTTGGCGCTGTCGGGCAGGCCGAGAAGTTCGCGCAACCAGCCATTGGCATAGGTGATCGTGCCATCCGGCTTGGCGGCAAAGAAGCCCATTGGAGCGTCTTCGACATAAAGCGATTTGACGTCAGCGGCCCCGGTCGCTTCTTCGGAACCGGCAATACGGCGCAGCCGCCACAGCACCTTGCCACGCGGCAGGGGTGAAACGCTGATTTCGAACTGGGCCGGCCAGCTTTCAGCGCCGAGCGTAATAGGTGGCAGGATCTCGCGTCGGCTGGTCCCGGCCTTGGCGGCCTTCGAGAGCCGATAGACAGGGGCACCGAGGCCCGGGCTTGAGCTGAAAAGCCGGTCAACGCTTGCTGGACCTGCGCCTGCAGGATGGGAAAACAGGATTTGGCCGGTCAGTTCGCCGTAGGCCGTGTTTGCAGCGAGCGGTGCCCCGCTTCGTTCGGTGACCAGAACGGCCTCATCAAGGGCCTCGATCCAGCCATGGCGGGGAGATTGGGCGGCGATTGCAGCCGCGGCTGCGCCGCGCTCCGGGAAGAGGCCGATGCGCTGGCCTGCCCCGCGTGCCAGCCAAAGCAGGGCAACGAGGCCACCGGCGGCCATGGCGATGAGTGTGACAACAGCTGTGGTGCCACCGGCACCGGGCCAGGCGATGGCGACGCTCGCCGCTGCAACAGCCAGCAGGATAAGGCCCCAGAAACCGAGTTGCAGCCAGTCCAGTTCGCGGCCGGACGGGCTGTTCTGCGCCGGCACCTCCACAGCGGTCGGGTCCCGCTCAGCAGTCGTTTTGGCTTTAGTTGCCGCCTCTGTCAGATTGAGGGACTCGGTCAAGTACGAACTCCTGCCGTAAGGGGCCTGCATACGAATCGGGCCTGTAGCGCGCCGATACTACACCGGCTCAAGGGCCGCGTGCCAATAGGTCCGTTTTTCGTGGACCGAAAAGGTTAACCAATCAAAAAAAATCGTTAAGACTGCCCTTCAATTACAGCCATTTCACAGGAACCCGGGACATGATCCGATCGGTCACTGCTATCGCCTCCATTCTTCTTCTGTCAGCGTGCGAGATGACGGGAGAAAACTCCACTATTGTGCCCGCTGAGCCGGCCGCATCGGCCGTCGCGCCTGAGCCCGTCGTCAAAGCGGAGAAGACCGAAACCGAAGCCCTGAATGAGTGGTTCGAGGCCCAGTTTCAGGAGGCGCTGACGCGCAGCCCGATGTCCCAGACATTTCTTGGCATCAAGACGGATTACGACAAATGGGATGATGCATCCGATGAGGACCGGATCCGGGAGATGGAACTCCAGCGCGCCGCGGTCGCTGAGATGCGCGAGACCTTCGACTATGACAAGCTGGACGATCAGGGAAAGCTGTCCTGGCGGCTCGCCGAGTATGAACTTGAACTGGAAGAAGCCGATTTCGAATACCGGCATCACCGCTACTCATTCACCCAGATGCGCGGCCAGCATTCGGGTATCCCGGCTTTCCTGATCAATCAGCATCGCATCACGTCGGTCTCGGATGCAGAAGCCTACATTGAACGCTTGAAGGGCGTGGAGGGCTTCCTTGCGCAACATGTTGAGAATGCCGCCTACAGCGCCTCCCTTGGCATCCGGCCGCCTCTCTTTGCCTTTGACTATGTCATTTCCGATGCGACCAATGTCATCACGGGCGCGCCGTTCCCGGGCGATGGGGATGAGGTCAGCCCCTTAATGGATGACTTCTCCGGCAAGCTCGCCGCGCTCGTCACCAAGGGTGAACTCAGCGAAAAGGATGCCGATGTCCTCAAGGCTGAAGCCGCCGATGTATTACTCACCCATACCGGCCCGGCCTATCAGCGCCTGATCGCCTTTGTTGAGGCGGAGAAGGCCCTTGCCGACACCGATGACGGTGTCTGGAAGCTCCCGGATGGCGAAGCCTATTACGCGATGAAGCTGAGGGAGATGACGACGACAGACATGACTGCCGATGAGGTCCATGACCTTGGTCTGGCAGAGGTGGCTCGCATCCATGACGAGATGCGCGCGATCATGGGAACCGTGGGGTTTGAAGGGACGCTCAACGAGTTCTTCGAGTTCACACGAACCGATGACCAGTTCTTCAAGCCGAACACGCCGGAAGGCAAAGCAGAGTATCTGGCCGAAGCGACAGCCTTCATCGATATCATGCGCGAAGCGCTGCCCAGCCAGTTCAACACCTTCCCGAAGGCAGAAATGATTGTGAAAGCGGTCGAGCCGTTCCGGGAACGCTCAGCCGGTAAGGCGTTCTACCAGCGCCCCGCGCCTGACGGTTCGCGACCGGGCGTCTACTATGCGAACCTCTATGACATGAAGAATATGCCGCTCTACCAGATGGAGGCGCTGGCTTATCATGAAGGCATTCCGGGTCACCACATGCAGCTGGCCATTTCTCAGGAGCTGCAGGGGATTCCGAAGTTTCGCAAATATGGGGGCTACACCGCCTATACCGAAGGCTGGGGGCTCTATTCCGAGTACTTCCCGAAGGAGATGGGCTTCTATGAAGACCCTTATTCAGACTTCGGACGGCTCGCCATGGAGCTCTGGCGCGCGGCGCGGCTGGTGGTCGATACCGGTCTTCATGACAAGAAATGGACCCGCGAAGAGGCCATCCAGTATCTGATCGACAATACGCCCAATCCGGCCGGCGACGCCCGCAAGGCGATCGAGCGCTACATCGTGATGCCGGGGCAAGCGACCGCCTACAAGATCGGCATGAACAAGATCGTCGAACTGCGTAACCGCGCTCGTGAAGAACTGGGCGACGCCTTCGACATTCGCGATTTCCACGATGTTGTCCTGAAGGACGGGCCGGTTCCGCTGGCGATACTCGAAGAAACGGTGGAGGCGTGGATCGCTGACGTAAAGGCAACGGAATGAAGCGGAGGTCATAAGGTGACGGTCAAGTAAGCCGCAATTCCGGCAAGAAATGGTCATCAGTCTGATAGGCTTTTCACTTGAGGCTGGCCTCCCTGTGCGCTTGGCTAAGCCTGTCACCGGAGCAGTCGTTTCCTCCCAACCCGTCCGGTGGCAGTGAAAGGACTAAACCTATGACCAAGCTCATACCAGCTGTCGCGATCGCCGTACTTTTCGGTGCTGCCGCCGTCGCTCAGGACGGGCAGGGCACGACCTTCTCGGAGATCGACACCAACGCCAATGGCGCTCTGACTCTCGATGAGATTCAGGCCGTCAGTCCTGGCGTGACCGCCAAGGATGTCAGCGCTTATGACGTCAATGCGGATGGCCAGCTGTCCGAGGACGAGTTCGCTGTCTGGGTCAGCGGGCAACCTGCTCCTGCTGGTGACCGCATGAACACCGAAGAGTCCGATGACCCGTCGCGGTCTTACTAACCGGCCCGCGCGTTGATCATGAAAGCCCCCGGTTCGCCCCGGGGGCTTTTTTCGTTACAGACCAAGCACGCGCTTGGCGATGATGTTTTTCTGGATTTCGTTGGTTCCGCCATAAATCGACTGGGCCCGGCCACCAAAATATCCCGACACGCCAGGAGCCGCGAAGCCCGCATCGGCCCAGTCGGGTGCCACCGAGTCCTCGAACTTCCGGAGTCCGTGATGTGCGGCGGCGTTCACGAAAAGCTCTGTGATCTGCTGGTGTGTTTCCGTCGCCAGGATTTTTACAATCGATGCTTCGTTGCCGGGCGACCCGCCCGCACTGACAGCTGAGAGAATTCGCAGCACAATCATTTCCAACGTATCGACGCCGATTTCGGCGTCAGCGAGATGCCGGGCAAACCCATCGTCATCAATGAGGCGGCGATTTCCGCCGGCCGGCATCTCAGACGCGATCGCGCGGATGTTCCGCAGCATTTTTCGTTTGCCGCCAATCCGGGCGTAAGAAGTGCGCTCATTGCCAAGCAGGTACTGGGAGTAGGTCCATCCCTTGCCTTCCTCGCCGATGCGCTGATCGTCGGGCACTTCGACATTTTCAAACGTGACCCGGTTCAGCGCATGCTTGCCATCAATGGAAATGATGGGGTGAACTTCCACGCCCGGCTGATCGAGTTTGCAGCAGATAAAGGTGATGCCTTCCTGCTTCTTGCCGGACCGGTCGGTTCGCGCGAGCAGAAAGATCCAGTCGGCATGCTGGGCCGCCGAGGTCCAGATTTTCTCGCCATTGAGGACGTAACCGCCCTCCACTTTCTTCGCGTCAAACTGGAGCGAGGCGAGATCAGAGCCTGAGCCGGGTTCCGAATAGCCCTGTGCCCAGCCAACCTCGCCTGAACGAATGCCGGGCAGCCAGCGCTCTTTCTGTTCGTCCGTTCCGAAGGTGTAGATCACCGGGCCGACATAGACGACGCCCATTGGTGTGACGGTTGGGACGCCGGCACGCTCCAGCTCTTCGTCGAAAACGTACTGCTCCTGAATGGACCAGCCGGGACCGCCATACTCTTCCGGCCAGGCACTGGCGAGCCAACCCTTGGTGCCGAGCGCTGTTTCTGACTTGCGGACCTCGGCGGTTGTCAGGGATACGCCGAGCGCAGTCTTCTCCAGAATGTCTTTTGGAAAATCGTTCTCGAAAAAAGCTCGTACCTCGGTGCGGAAGGGTTCGAGTGTCGGGTCGGCGTCGAGGTTCATGGCGGGCTCCGTTTGAGAAGAGCCTAGAAGCAAAAGCCCCCGGCGCAAGACCGGGGGCTTTGTGTCGTGGGGGAAGCGGCTTTAGCCGTTGCCGCCATCCACGCCAGCTTCCTTCTGTTCCTCGATCCAGAGATCGACCTGTCGCTCCAGAAGCGCGAGTGGAACCGCGCCGCCGCCGAGCACAGTATCGTGGAAGCCGCGTATATCGAACTTGTCACCAAGCTCGACCTCGGCATCCGCCCGCAGCTCCTGAATCTTGATCATGCCGATCTTATAAGCAGTCGCCTGACCCGGCATCACGATATAGCGCTGGATTTCCGAGCGAGCCTGAGCTTCCGGTGCGGCCGCATTGGCGAGGAAGTAGTCGAGCGCTTCCTGCTCGGTCCAGCCCTTGGCATGCAGGCCCGTGTCCACGACGAGGCGGATGGCCCGCCAGATCTCAGATCCCAACCGGCCGAAATCGGAATACGGGTCGGTAAAGGTGCCGTCCATCTCGGTCGCGAGCTTCTCAGAATACAGTCCCCAGCCTTCCGAATACGCCGTGAAGCCGGCTTGTGTACGGAACACCGGAACGCCTTCCAGTTCTTGCGCGATGGATATCTGCATGTGGTGGCCGGGCAGGCCCTCATGATACGCGATCACTTCAAGCTCACGCTTTGGCATCGCGCTCATATCTGACAGGTGAGCGTAATAGATGCCGGGCCGTGAACCATCTGGCGTGCCCGGATAATAGTGTTGCGCTGCGCCGTCCCGTTCGCGGAACGGCTCGACCCGTTTCACGATCAGGTCGGCCTTCGGCAGGATGCCGAAATAGTTCGGCAGTTCTGACTTGATGTTCTCAATCGCCGCGGTCGCTTCGTCGATGTAACCCTGGCGGCCCTCATCGGTGTTCGGGAAGTAGTGGCGCTCATCATCCTTGGCTTCCCGCAGATAGTCGAAGAAGGCCTTCAGGTCGCCTTCAAAGCCGACCTGCTCGCGAATGGCATCCATTTCACCACGAATGCGCGCAACCTCGGCAAGGCCGATTTCGTGGACTTCGTCTGCTGTCAGATTGGTCGTGGTTTGATCAGCGAGACGATAATTGTAGTAGGCTTCACCATTGGGCTGGCCACCGACCCCGGTCGATACCTCCGGCGTGTTCGATTTCTCTGATTCCGCCCATGCGATGATCGCTTCGTAACCGGGCTGGAAGTCTTCAAGCAGCGCCATACGAGCGCTCTCACGCATCGCATCGCCCTCTTCGGCGGTCATCTCTCCTGCACCGACAAGCGTATCAATCTCCATTTTGACATCCGCCCAGATGTCGCTGTCTTCCTCGCCGTTGAAGGGCTGGCCGGTAATCACAGCCTGAGACTGCTCGATCACGCCTTCAAGGGCGAAGAGAGGCGTTTGAACCCCGCGCGCCGAGGCCTCGCGGGCGATGTCGAGGAGTTCCTCCATCCGATCGTCGACCAGCTTGATCCGCGAGGTGTAGGCAGCCATGTCGGCCTTGTCTTCGACGCGGTGGAAGTTGATCAGGAAGGTCGGCACGAACCCTTGTGCGCCATTCATCTGATCGAACGTGAAGCCGTTGTAGAAATACGGAATTCCGGCTTCGTTCTGCTCCAATTGGTATTTCCAGAGATCGTAGGAAATCTGGTCGTTGGAGGAGAGCGCATCATAGTCGAAGGTCGCTTCCATCTCGGCGACAGAGGCACGCTTCCACTCGATCTGTTCCATCATGCTCTCGAGAGTGAAGGAATCGATCTCGTCATTGCGCTCTTTCCGGCCGAGAAAGGTCAGCTGGACGGGGCTGAACTGCAGTTCTTCTTCGTACTGCGCGTCAAACCAAGCGTTCAGTTTCGCCGACAACTCTTCCTGTGACAGCTTCGGCGTTTCCGCTGTTTCGACAACCGGTTCTGCGACGGCCTCCGCGGGCTTAGGTGCCGTCTGAAGCGTGCTGCAGGCCGATGCGGCAAGGATCGCGGCAAGGGCCGTTGCTGACTTGATCATAGGAATCTCCGGATGAAAGTTTCGTCGAAATTCGATAAGCCCCTCTAGGAGCCCGGAAAACTCTCGTCAACGAGGGGCCGCAGTCAGCCTTCTGGATTCGGAAGGCTCCAGCTTGTCCTGCCTGCGGGTCAACGCTAATCCAGCCTAATGACAGGGCCAAGGACATCTCCGGACAATTTGTCGAGTGCTGACCAGCGTACCATCCGCATCGGAACACGGGGATCACCACTGGCCCTCGCGCAGGCGCGCCAGATCGCGGCGGCGCTCGAAGTGATGTCAGGCGGAGCGTGCCGTGGTGAGATCGTGACTTTCACGACGACCGGGGACCGGCTGACCAAGGAACGCCTTATGGACGCCGGCGGGAAGGGGCTCTTCACCAAGGAGCTGGATATCGCGCTCGATGATGGACGCGTCGACATCACTGTTCATTCACTGAAGGATGTCCCGACCAAACTGCCAGACGGGCAGGTTTTCGTTGGCATCCCGGAACGCGAAGACCCGCGCGAAGGGTTTCTGTCGCGGCTGTGCGAGAGCCCGGCAGATCTTCCCGAGGGTGCCACGGTAGGAACAGCGAGCATTCGCCGGGAAGCGCAGACCCGCCGCATGCGGCCTGACCTTGGCATTGTCATGTTTCGCGGCAATGTCGCCACGCGCATGCGAAAGCTCGACGAAGGGCTCGCGGATGCGACGTATCTCGCAATGGCCGGCCTGACCCGACTTGGACTTTCCGGGCAGGCACACGCGATCCCGCTCGAGAAGATGCTGCCGGCCCCGGCGCAGGGCATCATCGGTGTTGTCGCCCGCGAGGGGGACTTGGCGAAAGAAGCTGAGGAGGCCCTCGCCGCCATGTCCGATCCGGCGGCAGAGGCTGCGACGTTCGCCGAGCGCGCTTTCCTGACATCGCTTGATGGCAGCTGCCGCACACCAATAGCCGCACATCTTTTCGCAGATGGCGACAGGTTCACGCTGAAGGGGCAGGTCCTGTCGCCCGATGGCAGGGAGAGTTGGGAACACGAGGCCAGCATTGCGTCGAATGCCAGCCAGGAAGCGCTCGCAACTCTCGGCGCGGAACTGGGGGCTACGCTGCGCGAGGCGGCGGGCGACGCCTTGCCGGCCTTTTCCTGAGCGTGACCCCGCTTCCCGTTATCGTGACGCGGGCAGAGCCCGGGGCGACGGAAACTGCCGCGCGTTTGTCGATGGCGGGATACACGCCGGTTGTATCGCCCGTTCTGGCCATCCAGCCCATCGCGCAGGACGAGCCAGTCAATCTGGACGGTGTCCAGGGACTTCTGTTCACAAGCGCGAACGGCGTGCGCGCCTTTGCTGATGTGTACGAAGGTCGCGATCAACCCGCCTATTGCGTGGGACCGGCAACGCTCGCGGCTGCACTGGAGGCTGGGTTTGAGAGTGTCTTGAACGCGGATGGCAACGCGAAGGATCTTGCCGCGCTCGTTTGCGCGAACTCTTCTCCTGATGGGGGCCGGTTGCTCCATGTCGCCAATGAGGCTGCGGCTGGTGATCTCGCGTCTGAGCTTCGCGCAAACGGCTTTGATGTCAATTTCCTTGCGCTGTATCGCGCCGCCCCGGCGCAGTCCTTGATGCGCGAGGCGGCGGAGCTGATCCGGGCTGGCAGTTCAGCAGCGGTGCTTATCCACTCGGCGAAGGGTGCGACGCGGTTTACCGAGCTCTGCCGCACCTCTGAACTCGACACATCTTCCCTCGCTTTCGCGGCGGTGTCTGAAAAGGCCGCAGAGCCTCTGACAGACTTGTCTCCCGCCCGCTTGGAGATTGCTGAAAAGCCCAATGAAGATGCGCTTTTCGACGCCCTGGAGTGTATCCGTCTCTCGCTTTGATCCGATCTTGGGCCCATGTATGATTGCGGGGCTGATTCTCGAGGATTTTGATGACCGGCGACACGAGCGCTCCAGAAGAACCGATCGACGCGGAATTCGAGCCTGCGACGCCAGAGCCCGCATCCGCGTCTCGGCAATCCTCAGGGCCGGGCTGGATGGGCGTGGGCATTGCTAGCTTCGCGGCGGCCTGCATTGGCGGGTTGATCGGCATGTTCGCCGGTGGCCCCGCTGGCGGCGGCGATGCAGATGCTTTGCGGACTGAAATCGATCAACTCACGACCTCGCAACGCGCAATCGAGTCTGACGTCTCCACTCTCGAAACGGCAGTCGACGCAACGTCGGAAACCCTCCAGCGGGAAATGCAGGCGCTTGTTTCTGGAGACGGTGAGACGGCGGGCCTCAACGAACTGGTTGACGATCTCGAAGCGATCTCTGCGCGTCTCGACGAAACTGGAGGCGCGGCGGCGCTTCCCGATATCGTTGCGCGGCTCGAGACACTCGAGCAGGCCGATGAGAATGAGGCTGTCAGTCCGCGTCAGATGAACCGCGCCGTGACCGCCATGCGGGAGCGTGTCGATGTGCTGGAGGATGACCTTGCCACCATTCGGCGCGGCCTTGATGTCCGGGCGGATGCGATCGCGGCCCTGACAACCCGGATCGCCTCTCTGGAAACGCAAACGACCTCGGTGCCCGATGATCTAAGCGAAGCAGTCGACGCGCTTCAGGAAGAGGTCAGCGCATTGCGGGCGGATGTCGACTCCGTTGAGAGCCTTGCCGCCGACAGCGATGCCGCTGAGGAAGCCGCCGACGCCGCTGCAGAAGCGGCAAGGGAGAGGGCCATCGCGGATGCAGCGGTGCAGACGCGGGCCGCGCTCGCCCTTTCTGAAATTCGGGGCCGCGCCAATCGAGGTGAAGCCTTTCAAAGCCAGCTGGATACGGTCAGCGCCGCCCTGCCTGACCACCCTGCCGTCGCCCAGCTTGCGTCGTTCGCGGGGGGCGGAACGACGGGGCTGGCTGATCTTCGCGCGCGGTTTGAGGCAGCACGAGCAGACGCCGAGACCGTTGTCGAGGAAGCACCTTCCGGCGACGGTTGGGGCTGGGTGCGCCGGGCTTTCGGTGGGGCTGTAACGGTCCGCCGTGAGGGGGAGGATGATACGTCTCTTGAGACAACCCTCGACAGCGCCGCGGATGCGCTTGAAGCGGGTGATATGGGTCTTGCGATTACAAGGCTCGAAACACTGGAGGGCGCTTCTGTAGAGGCGTTCGCGGACTGGCTGACCGATGCGAGAAAGCGTCGTGACCTCGAAGCTGCGCTCGATTCGCTGAACGATGCGATGCGCAGTGCGGAGCCGTGACGAAAGATGATCCGGGCATTCATCGTTATTCTGATTGCAGCGGCGGCCGCCATCGCTGCGATCTGGGCTGGAACGCTGCCGGGCGGTGTCACCCTTAATCTTGGCTCGGGTACGTCGATTGATCTGAACTTCGCTGCGACCGGCGTTGCGCTCGCAGTGTTTGGCGGGCTGGCGGCCCTCGCCTGGTGGCTGCTCGGAAGCGTCGTTCTCCTGCCGAGCCGGTTTGGCAAGTCGAGAGAAGAAGCCCGGACACGAAAGGCCAATCAGGCGCTGGCCGATGGCCTGCTCGCAGCAGAGGCTGGCGATGCGACAGCAGCCCTCAAGCTCGCAAAGAAGGCCGCCAAACATGCCGAGGATGAACGCCTCAAACTCCTCCTCGAAGCACGTGCGGCTGAAGCGGGCGATGACTGGAGCGGGGCGGAGCGCGCCTGGGGACAGTTGACGCGCCTGCCCGGTGGACGGCTCGCGGGCCTGCGCGGGGCGGCAACAGCTGCCATTGAGCGCGGCGATGCCGCTTCGGCGGAATCAAGGGCGCGAGAGGCCCTTGAACTCAAGACTGGCGCGGACTGGCCGTTCAACTCGCTCTTCGATTTGCAGGTCTCTCGCGGGGAATGGGTGGCCGCGCTGGACACGCTCGGCATCGGGGAAAAGAGGGGTCTGATCTCTGGGGACTCTCTGCGCCGCCGCCAGGCGGTCCTTCTTACGGCGAGCGCGGCTTCCATGGGGGCTGACCAGCGCCAGACCGCTCAACGCACGCTTGCAGAGGCGATCCGAGCCGCGCCGGGCTTCCCTCCAGCGGCATGGCATGGCGCACGTCACCTTATGGTCGACGGCAAGGTGAAGGCCGCTGAAGGCGTGCTGGAGCTCGCCTGGAAAACGCGGCCGCATCCCGCGCTCGCCCAATTGGCGCGGCGGCTTGATCCGGATGCGTCGCCAGCGGTGATTGCGCGACGGCTGACAACGCTCGCGGCGGCCAATCCGCTGCATCGGGAAAGCCGGATCCTGAAAGCGGAAATCGCGATTGATGCCAAGGATTGGATTGGTGGTGTCAAGGCGCTGGCCCTGCTCGTCGAAGAGAAGCCAACGGCTAGGCTTTGCTTGCTGATGGAACGTGCCCTGAAAGGCTATGGCGACAAGCCGGAAGCGGACCGCTGGGCTCGCATGGCAACCACCGCGTCACGTGAGGCCGACTGGTCGGATATCGATCCGCGCGGCGGCGCGTTTGATTATGATGCGAAGGATTGGTCCCGCCTTGTCTATGCCTTTGGCGATGTCGGAGATCTGATCCACGCGCGCCATGAGTCCTTCGGCCGCGAGCTTGAGGCGGGGCGCACCATCGCGCTGCCCGCCCCGGTTGAAGACACTGAAGGCGTCAGCTCTGTCAGCACTAAAGTCGCCGGCGCAATCGGGCCGCCACTGGATTATGCGTCAGATGATGATTGAGTGAGTGGTGCCGCTAAGGTGACTTGAACACCTGACCTCCGCATTACGAATGCGATGCTCTACCAGCTGAGCTATAGCGGCACACAGACTCGATGGAGGCGCTATAGCGCCGGGTGGGGCGGCCATCAAGCCGAACTTGCCGCTGCTATCGGTCGGTTGTCTGGTCAGGCGAGAGGATAGTCCGCCTCGGCTGTGTAGACGCTGGGGCCCCTGCCGAGATGGCTCGAATAAAGATGAAACCGGTCTGCCGTCCATGGTCCGGCAGCAAGGCCCTGATGGCGTTCGGTCCACGCCATTGCCTCGTCCAGCAGCGTGCCGTGACAGTAGGCGAGCGTAATGTGAGGTATGAAACGCCGCCTCTCAGCTGGCAGGCCAACCCGGCGGGCGGCCCGCTCGCAGGCTCCGGCAAGGGTCGTCAAGCTGTCGGTGGCCAGAACCCGCGCCCAGACAGATCGTGGCTCGCGCCGGCCAAACCAGCCGACGCCATCAATTGCCAATTGTATTGGCGGCGGTGCGATGCCGGCGATCTCCTCGTCGAGATCCACGGCAAGGTCGCGGCTGACATTGCCGAAGAAACGCAGCGTGACATGGAAGTTCGCGACGGGACGCCAGCTTGCTCCCGCAAGGTTCTTCTGGAGCGGGACGAGCATGTCTGCGACATCTTCGGGGACGGGCAGTGCGGCAAACAGACGGAGCATGGCGTGTCTTCTTGGTCTGTTGGCTGGCATTTGAAAAGCCCGGCCGTATGGGGCCGGGCTTTTCGTCAGGTTTCGTATTGCGGCCTAGCTTGCCAGCGCGTCCAGCTTATTGAAGTGCTCTGCCAGCAAATAGTAAAATGTCACCCGCGACTTATTCCCACCCTCGGGTTTCATCTTCTCGCAGATTGCGGCGATACCGGCATCGATGTCTGGCGAGGTCTGCGCAAGTCCGAGTTTTCCCCGGCACCATTTCTCTCGGACGCGGTCCAGTTCGCCCTGATCGGAGCAGGAGACCAGGGAACTATCCCTGTTTCGTAAGGCAATCCCCAAATGCCCGACAATTTTTTCTGCTGCTTTCTGATTGTAGCCGTTTGCATACACCTTGATATTGGCTTCGTAGTCGGAAGCGTCTGCCATCCCATTTGTCCCCTAAATCGTCTTGAACTCCTAATACTCAGCCCGGTGAGAACACCGGGCTGAGTGCTCACATTTGCATGCAGAATTCTGAAGTCAAATGCTCGACTCATCAGGGACATGGCGAGGGTTGGGCAAGGTGGAGGGCGTTGACTTCCGTCTCCATCTCTTCGGTCCATTCAAGGTCGAAGGCATCAATACAGATTGCGAGCTGTTCCATCGTCGTCGCGCCGATAATCGTGGAGGTTGTGAACGGGCGCGTATCGCAGAATTTGATCGCGAATTGCGACGGATCGACCCCGAATTTTTTTGCCAGATCGACATAGGCATTGATGGTTTCGTCCGCGCGCGGGCCTTCATATCGCTGCAGGCGGTCAAACAGGGCCTTGCGGGACCCCGCCGGCACCGCGCCGTTGCGATACTTGCCGGTGAGATAGCCCTGACCGAGCGGAGAATAGGCAAGCAGGCCGACCTGTTCGCGCAGCGCGATTTCATCGAGGCCCTCTTCGAACTTCCGGCTCACCAGATTGTAGACGTTCTGAATCGACTGTACGCGTGGCAGGTCGCGGGCGTTACTTTCGGCGAGGAAGCGCATTGTGCCGTAAGGCGTTTCGTTGGACAGGCCGATATGACGAATCCGGCCCGCTTTCACATGGTTGTTCAGATGATCGAGAATGTCTTCGAACGGCTCGAACGGATAGCTGTAGGCCTTGGCCGGGATCGGGTTGCCGAACAGGGGCACCGGGCGGTCTGGCCAGTGCATCTGGTACAGGTCGATATAGTCGGTTTGCAGCCGCTTCAGGCTTTTCCCGATCGCCTCGTCGATCTGCTCCTTGGTATGACGGGTCCACTCGACATCGCCATCGCGCGTCCATGTGTTGCGCGATAATCCGCAAATCTTCGTCGCCAGGATGATTTCGCCGCGTTTGCCGGTCTTTTTTAGCCAGGTTCCGATGATCCGCTCGGTTGAGCCCTGCGTCTCCGCCTTGGGCGGAACCGAGTACATTTCGGCCGTATCCCAGAAGGTAATTCCGCGCTCCAGCGCATAATCCATCTGGGCGTGGCCCTCGTCTTCGGTGTTCTGCTGGCCCCAGGTCATTGTGCCCAGGCAGCACGAAGTCACTTTGAGGCCGCTTCGCCCCAAATCACGCAGTTCAATTCCCATGAATTCCCCTCAAATAGGTCAATCTTTCATTTAGGGGCCTCAACGATGCTCCGACAACCGGTTTTCCTTGAGATTCGCACAGGGAACGCCCATATTCAGCATCGATCCGCGATAAATTCCGCGGGCAACTGCAAAGAGGATTGTTATGAACGATTTCAACCGGTCTTTGGCAAACGGCGGAAACGCCGGAACCATGGACATGTCCGTGGACCAGGGGCTCCGGAGCTTCATGCTCGGTGTCTACAACAAACTGGCGCTCGGCATTCTAGTGTCCGGTCTTGTCGCATTTGCAGTCGGCACCTACGAGCCGTTGACGCAGCTCATTTGGGGGACGCCGCTGGCTTTTGTCGTCCAGTTTGGACCAATTGCGCTGATCCTTTTCTCGGCCTTCGCCATGCGTAACCCTTCTCCGATGGGTTCAGCGATTGTCTATTGGGCAATTGTCGGCCTGCTCGGCGCAAGCCTGAGTATGTGGGTCGTTCTCGCGCAGATGGACCAGAGTGTCACATCGCGTGGCGGCGCGTCCATGTCGGTCGATTTTCTGACCATCACCAAAGCTTTCCTGGTCACATCAACGGCCTTCGGTGCGTTGTCCCTGTTTGGTTACACGACCAAGCGTGACCTGCGCCCGATGGGAACCTTCCTGATCATGGCGCTCTGGGGCGTGATCGGCCTCTCGCTGATCAGCTTTTTCTTCCCGCCATCCGGAATGATGGAAACAGGCATCATGCTGGCTGTTTTGCTGATTTCGGCAGGTTTGATTGCCTGGGAGACTCAGGCGCTGAAACAGGGCTACTATCAGTTCGCTGGCGATCAGCGGTCGATGGCTGTGATGACGAACTGGGGTGCGCTGAACTTCTTCATCCTGTTCTACAACATGTTCACGATCATCCTGTCCTTCATGTCGCGCGACTAGCACGCCTGGACAGACGAACAAGGAAAGCCCCGGGCCTATGGCTCGGGGCTTTTTGTTACTCCAGACCGGGACTGAACGTCAGCACGCCCTTCGGCCTGGTTCCGTCGAATGACAGCCATTGGACCACGTCGTCTGCGAGATCACGGTAAGACAGGCTGCCATCACCGAGAAATCCGAACCGGCGATAGTAGTTCGGGTCGCCAATCAATACGCACCCCGCAACCCCATCTGATTTGAGCATTTCCAGGCCGGTCTTGATCAGGCTGCTGCCGATGCCCGTCTTCTGAAGCTCTGGCCAGACGGAAACGGGTCCTAATCCCAACCATCTCTGAGGCGCGCCCGTGATCGAGACAGGAGAAAACGCGACATGCCCGACGAGACGGCCCTGGTCGATTGCGACCAGCGACAGTTCTAGATCGCCATCGGCTCGAAGCTTGTTGACGCAATCCTGTTCTGTTCCGTCGCTGTACGGCATCGGCTCAAACGCGGCCTTGGTCAGCGCGTATATTGTCTCAATGTCGCCGGGTGTTTCTGCTCGAATGTCCACGGTACTCGGCTAACACTCGAACCGAAACTTTGAAACCGATAGCTAATCCACAACGATGAAGCGCTTGCGATCGAAGACGCGTAGGACGGTCTTCAGATCATTTCCACGCTTCAGGATCTGCCCGGCGGAGCCATAAACCACGAACTGCCCCTGTTTGCGGGCCAGCGCCGGGATCTTCTCGACCCGCCAGGTCGGCTGTTCGGCGGTGCGCCGGTAAATGGCGAAGATCGCTCGGTCTTCATGCATGCCGATCGCATAGTCCCGGGCTTCGCCGGTTGCGACCATACGGCCATACACATCGAGGATTGGGCCCATCTCCAGCCGGTGGAAAGCAACCACCTGTGTCCGGGGCTCCGGATGCAACACATTTATCTTCGCCATCGCGATGATTTGAGCGCGAAGCGAACCGTCCGGCAAGCCCTGTTAACCCATTACAACGACTTAAGTAGCCGCCGCAGAATGGCCGTATTACGTTCTCATTGCGGCCTTGACGTGAGTCGAGGTTGTTTGTGTCGGGCGGTGGAGCTTTTGCAGGTATCCCAGACCCATCAGCCCCCCCAGCCCCCTGGGGCACCTGTTCCATCTGCTGCCCGACACCCTCTCTCTTCTTTCCAGACGACCGCTTGCTAAAGCTGCTCCTCCGCGTTTAGGGGTCGATCATGCTTTTACATCTCTCCACCTGGCCAGAGATCGCTACACGCCTTGAGCAGTCGAAGGCCATCGTCATCCCAATTGGCTCCATGGAGCAACACGGGCCGAATGGCTTCATCGGCACTGATGCACTTTGCCCGGAGATCATTGCCAATCACGCGGAGAAGAGCGCGCCGGACGACATTCTCGTCGCCCCGACGTTCAATGTCGGTTGCGCTCAGCACCATCTCGGCTTTCCGGGCTCTATCACGCTTCGCCCGTCGACCATGATTGCGTCCATGCTGGACTGGACCAATTCGCTGGTGCGTCACGGCTTCGAGAAGTTCTACTGGTTCAACGGCCATGGCGGAAACATTGCGACCATTGAGGCCGCCTTCTCGGAGATTCATGCCCAGCGCAGCTTTGATCCGCGCGGCGAGGACAACCGGCCGGGCCTGACGCTTCGGCGTGTGAACTGGTGGGACTACAAGTCCGTCGAGACGCTCTACAAACAGCTCTACCCAACCGGCCACGGCATGCATGCAACAGCGTCGGAAGTCTCTGTCACCTATTATGCCTATCCCGATCATCAGAAATCTGATGTCGAGATGTCGCCGAAGATCGCGCCTGTGGGCCGGATCGGAGACGCGGTTCAGTATCGGGCTGACTTCCCAGATGGCCGCATCGGGTCAGACCCGACCCAGTCCAATGTCGAGGACGGACGCAAGCTGGTCGAAGCGGCGGCTGAGGCATTGCTGAAAGACATAGCCCGTTTTTAATGTTGGGCTGCGGCGGTGCCTCTGGCCACCGCGAACAAAGCCCGGTATTTCAAGCCCATGCTCGACATTAAAGGCCTGACACGTCGGTTCGGTTCGAAGACGGCGGTCGATAAGATCACCTTCTCTGTCGCCAAGGGCGAAGTGGTTGGCTTTCTCGGGCCGAACGGTGCCGGCAAGTCGACCAGCATGCGCATGATCGCCGGGGTGCTCGAGCCCGATGAAGGCGATGTGCTGCTGGACGGGCACTCGATTGTTTCTAACCGCCGCGACGCGCAGGCAAGCCTCGGCTATCTGCCCGAGGGCGCGCCGCTTTATCTCGACATGACGCCGCCAGAGTTTCTGCGTTTTGTCGGCTCCGCGCGTGGCATGGAGAAGTCGGCGCTTGGGGGTGCGGTTGACCGTGTGACGGCTGATGCCCGAATCCATTCTGTGTCCTCGCAAACGATCCGGTCGCTGTCTAAGGGTTACCGGCGCCGGGTGGGTCTCGCCGCGGCGCTGATCCACGATCCGCCGGTGCTAATCCTCGACGAGCCGACAGATGGACTCGACCCGAATCAGAAGCGGGCTGTCCGCGCCCTGATTGCCCGAATGGCTCCGCAGAAGGCCATCGTCATCTCCACGCACACGCTGGAAGAAGTTCCGGCCATGTGCTCCCGCGCCATTGTTGTCGATCAGGGGCGCATGATTGCCGATGAGACCCCTGAAGGGCTCGCCGCGTTGGCGACGGATGGTGGTGGTCTGGAAGCCGCGTTCCGGGATCTGACCGACCAGAGTGTTGAGGCCGCCGCGTGAGCAGCCTTGCAGAAGCCCTGCGCGGATTCCGGGCGACGTATGCCCGCGAGATCGGTGCGTACTTCGGCGCACCCATCGCCTATGTCTTCATTATCGTTTTCCTGCTCGCCATTGGCCTCTTCACGTGGGAGATGGCCGGGTTCTTCGAGACGGGATCGGCTGACCTTGCGCCGTTCTTTGCGTGGCACCCCTGGCTCTACATGGTGTTCCTGCCAGCCCTCGCCATGCGCCTCTGGGCCGACGAGCGAGCAGGGGGCACCGATGAACTCCTTCTGTCCCTGCCGGTTCGGATGCCGGGGCTTGTGCTGGGCAAATTCTTTGCGGCGTGGACCGTCGCCGCGGTAGCGCTTGCCTTTACCCTGCCGATGTGGATCACCGTCAATGCGCTCGGGTCGCCGGATAATGCCGCGATCGCGCTCACCTATTTCATGAGCCTGCTTATGGCCGGCGCGTACATCTCTATCGGCGCGGCGATTTCCTCGCTGACGTCAAGCCAGGTCACCGCCTTCGTTCTGAGCGTTGTCGTGGCGTTCCTGTTCACGGTGGCAGGTTGGCCGCTTGTGCTTTCCGGGGTGGCGGATGTTGCCGGCACGGGCATGGCCGAAGCGGTCGCGCGCTTTTCGTTCCTGACGCATTTCGAAGGTGCCCAGCGCGGCGTTCTAGAATTGCGCGCGGTCGTTTTCTTTGTCGGTGTTATCGCCCTGTTTGCCTGCCTCAACGGTTTGTGGGCGACGCGGAAGAGGCTCGGCTGAGATGGAGCGGCGCACGTTTCTCATAACCGCCTCCGGGCTTGGCATTCTGGTTTTCGCGCTGACCATGCTGTTGCTCCAGCCTCGCCTTGCGGGGGTTCGCGCCGACTTCACCGAAAACAGTCTCTACACACTGTCGGATGGGACTGAGTCCGTACTGCGGGATCTGGTCGAGCCTGTGGAGGTTACGCTCGTCTATTCCCGCAGTGTCGGGCAGGAGTTTCCCACTGTTCGCGCTTATGCCGCCCGCGTGCGCGAATTGCTGGCGGCGTATGGCGGGGTGGCGGGCGAGCGTCGCCTGATCATCCGCGAAATCGATCCGACGCCGTTCTCCGAAGCCGAAGACGAAGCTCTCGCGGCGGGCATTACCGCGCTTGATACAGGCGGTGGCGACCCGCTCTATTTCGGCGTGATCGGCCGTAACGCTGTCGACGATGAAGCGGTGATCCCGTTCCTGTCGCCCGACCGTGAGAACGCGCTCGAATACAGCCTCACCCGGCTCATCAGCCGGCTCGATAATCCCGAGCCCGCTACGATTGGTGTCCTGACGACGCTCGATGGCATGGAGGGCGATGGGCGCGACCGGGGCTATTTCGTGCTGCGCGAAATGGCGAAATCTTTCCGCATTGAGCGCCTGCCCGAAGATTTCGTCACCATCCCTGAAGAGGTGGATGTGCTGCTGCTCGCCCATCCGCCAAGCCTGACAGATCGTCAGTCCTGGCTGATTGATCAGTTCGTCCTGAGAGAAGGGCGGCTCATCGCCTTCATTGACCCTTCGGCGAAATCGGTCGGACTTGGCAGCCTGTTCAGGCCTGATCCGACCGCAGCCCGCTCCGGCCTTGGCAGACTGGCAGAGGCCTGGGGGGTTGAGCTGACGGCAGAGGCGGTCGCCGATGTGGCCAGCGCCTTGCCGGTAGAGGTCGATGACGGCGGCGGGCGCACCACGGTGATCGGGCAACCGCTCTTTATCGCTGCACCGCCAACGCAAATGAGCGAAACCGATCTTGCCACCGCTGAGCTTGGCCGCGCCGTTCACTTTGGCGCGCCGGGGGCCCTTGAAGCCATTGGCGATGTCCTCGCCTTCACCCCGCTCATCAGCACCAGCGAGTCCCCATCGCTGATCGATGCCCAGCAGGCCGCGCTTGATATGGCACCGGCCGAGGTTGTGGCCGCCTATGAGGCTCTGGATCGTCCGCTCGTGCTGGCCGCGCGGCTGACCGGCAATCTTGAGTCGGCGTTTCCGGGCGGCCCGCCGCCGCTGGAGTTGCCCGATGATCCGGCGCTTGCGGAGATCGTGATCGCGGCGGCAGGCGAAGAGCTTGAGCCGCTCGCAGAGAGCGTGGTTCCCGCTGAGATCATTCTCGTGGCCGATGTCGATCTGCTGGATGATGGTTTCTATGTCGATCCGAGTGGGTCGGGCGCGATCGCCGATAATGCCGCCTTCGTGCTCAACGCGCTGGATGGCCTTGCCGGCGATGCGGAGCTGCTGAGCCTGCGGGCGAGAGCGCCTTCGGCCCGGCCGATGACTCGCGTCGATGATATGCGCGCCGCCGCTGAGGCGCGGTATTTCGACGAGCAGGCGCGGCTGGAAGCGCGGCTTCGCGCCAATCAGGACCGCCTCAACGAGCTTCAGGAGATCGGCTCCACCGATGGCTTTTATGCCGGCGATCTTGAAGCCGATCTCACCCCGGAGGAGCAGGCGGAGCTGGCCAGCCTGCGCCGCAACATTGTCGACACCCGCGAGCGCCTCCGGGCGATTGAGCGCGATTATCGCAAGGACATCGATCAGCTGGAAGGCGCGCTGAAAGCTCTCAATATCTGGGGCCCGCCGCTGCTGGTCGCGCTGATTGGCCTGTTCGTCTGGTTCCGTCGGAGGGGACGCGGATGAGCGCGGCGCATGATCAGGCGCGCAAGCGTATCGTCTTCGTTCTGGCCGGCATTGCCGGGGCGCTGCTCCTGTTGCTCGCCATCGCGGCCCTGATTGACGGCCCAGCCAGAAGCGCGCCGGACCGGGCGGGCCAGTTCGTCTTCCCCGGGTTTGCCCAGCAGAGCGCCGACATCCGCCGCATCCGCGTGCGCCTCGCCGATACCAGCTACACCCTCGCCTCCAGCGACACCGGCTGGACCATGCTTGAGGCGGGCGGCTATCCCATCCGCGCAGATCGCCTGGCTGCGCTCGCTGAAGGGCTCGCCACGCTGCAATGGGAAGAGTCCCGCACACGCGATCCCGAAAAGTTCGACCGCATCGGCCTTGGTGATCCGGACAGCGGCGGCACCGGCGCGCTGATCGAGATCGTCGATGGCAGCGGCGAGCCGGTCTTCTCCCTGATCGCCGGACGCAAGGCGGGGCGGGTTTATGGCCGCCTGCCAGAGGATCAGATCGCCTATCGCCTCACCGGAGACCTGCCGCCGCTCTATACGCGCGATGCCTGGCTCGACTTCGACGTGCTGGACGTGCAGGCCGATGCGATTCGCGCCGTGCGCATCACCGACCTGACCCGCGAGACGATCTATCTGCGCCGCGCGCCCGGCCAGCAGCCGCAGGACTTTCGCCCCGGCCCGCCAGACACCAATCGCCCTCTTGTCAGCCGGCTGTCGGCCGCCCGCCCGGCGCTGGCGCTCGCCCGCTTCGCCCCGCTCGATGCGCGCCCCGCCGACACGCTGACCTCGCCGCCGGTCGCCACCCACATCACGGAGACCTTTGACGGGCTTGAGGTCTCCATCATCGCCTATCGCGAACCCGACGGCCTGTTCGTCACCCTGCGCGCCGTCGAAGCCGGGGAGGGCGCGCGCCGCGCAGAAACGATCAACTCCAAGACCGAAGGCTGGGCCTTCGAACTGCAGGACATCGACTGGGCCGACTTCACGCCCATGGTGTCCTCGATTGTGCGCCCGCCCGAGCCGGTCGGCTCGGCGACAGATGGGCCTTTATAGTTTCTGCTCGCGGCTGCTCGGGGTTGACGCCCCGGCCGCTACGCCTGCGCATTGCTTGTCTTTGCCACGCTCATGCTAAATAAGGACCGTGAGTAACGCCGTTCGAGTAATCAATCTGAATCAATTGTCGCAGGCAAGGGCCAAAGCCACTTAGCACTCCTCCTCATCAACATTAACTAATAATTTACAAAATAAATAAGACATCATGATTGATGTATCCCTGCCAACCTGAGTATATAATTATATTGACTTAGGAACAAAATCAATATCTCTCAATATAAAGCCACAACTTGTTCCCTCTTTGTACTTGTGCACGGACCATCCGTAGTACTTCGTTTCAGGGACTAGGTTCTCCGTAAAGCTTTCGGCAAAAACCTGCTGACTGCTTGTGCTGTCTAGACTGGTACCCGCCGACCAACGGCGAGCGAGCGCATCTACGGCGTATCCACAGTCCATCGCTTCGACGCGAACATCTGGATCAATGATGTCCTTCACCTCGAAATTTGCTGCTGGTGGAGCGACCACTATCCACGATTTATTTGTTGATCCTGACGCAACCATCGTACTGCAACTGCCCTCGAAGCCCGTGGATCGCAAGTGCGTAAACGCCGGAAACTCAAAACTTGTCGTGACAACCAAAGGTGTTTGCTCGGTTTCGACCAAATCTCTCAAAAAAATAAGTGCACGTCGATGATCTCGACCACTGCTGTGCGGTATTGAAACTATCTCAAAATCTATATCGATAGATGTTTGATTGGCGTCTCTCACGCTTATGTTCATTAATGGCAAAAGGGTCGGGCCGAAAGGTAAGCCCAGAAGTATTGCTTTTAGTCCTCGATCACTTTCGGCCTTATACCAGTTTGCGATATGTATTTTATCGCTGTTGACGGAATTAGTGTAATCATATTCACGAGCGTTTCTCAACACTTGGGCCTGAACCGTCTTGGGTTTTGAGTATGGAAAATTTTTAATTAAAGAAGAATGAGCCTTGTTTAAGGTGCTATTGTTAAATGCGAGCTGAGATGTCTGAGTTACACTCGGAGCACAAAAAAGCTCCGTTAGGCTCTCTGATATTGAGCTCCTTATGTTTCTCACTAAGAGATCGTACCTTGCTTCGTCACAAACGAGACTGATGGCGTCTTCAAACGCAAAAGTGGACAGGCCAGCATCGGGAAGTGTGCATGTTGTGCCACCATATTTGCGAACACGCGATACAGCCTCTCTGACGCTTGCATTCATCGCGCTAGCCAGCAATGCCCTAGCGTAACCAATTGCGTTTTCAAACTCTGTCGGTTCCGCCTGAAAGTCGAATGCCAATATCTTGGCATCGCGATCAGCGTCGTCAATAAAGTAACCTAAGGGGAGATTTCCTGTGACGCCACCATCCGTCTCTATTCCTGAAGAGAAAGTGGAAAACACGAAGGGAAGTGCAGCTGATTTATGGAGAGCATCAATTAGACCGCGCGGATTTTTATCCTCGGAGCTAAAAGGGACAGACTCTCCGGAACGCAAGTTCGAAACGAACACAGTGAGATCAATATCGTCACGAACATTTAGAGTTCTTTGTTCAGTTTCATCGCTAAATGATTGTTTTAACGCTTTTCTGAGAGAGGCGTTTGTTAGAAGTGATTGACCGTTGATCGCTCTGTGAAACGTTTTTGCTGTATTTAAGTCCCAACCCGGCTGTTTATCGATGAGACTGTTTAGGCGTTTTCCTTCTGAAGCAAGGAAATCTCCTCCGGCGTCTGCTAGTCTTTTCCGTATCGTTGAAACTGGTTCCGGGGCTGCCAAAGCAGCGGCGGCGATGGAGCCGGCGGATACTCCAGCAGCCTGTACGATCTTTAATTCGTCCCACGTGCTTTCTAAGTCTTCGAGGGCCTCCGCCGCTGCGATAAGGACAGCTAGGCGAGCTCCACCCCCTTGAAACATTACGCGTACTTCGTCCACAAACAGCGCCCCCCGGAAACGATTCTTTTTGATCTAACTTGACTGAATCTGCGGTTGTCAATGAGATTACAGAAAATTGTGAGCGATTACTTCGATTGGAACTTAGAAGCTGTTTGGCTCTCAGTACTTTTTGATGAACATGTGGAATTGCCGCGCAGCACGAACGTATGGGTTTCACAGTGTCCTTTCGGCTGACGCAGGGCCCATCTCGGAGCCTGTCCGCCCGCGCCGGCGGAACCCGTCAGAGCCAGGCCCTCGGGTCAGGCCCGAGGGCGACGAGCCTGAGAGCCTGCACCTCAGTCCGGCCCGCCTGTTGGCGTCCGGTTCCTCTCTCTGGCCCGGCCACTCGCCTAAGCTCGTGGCCTTCTCGGGGACATTGGCTAGCCCGCCAATGTCTGGCTCCCTCGAAGAGCCTGCGCGCGGACGCTTCGAACGTCTCGCTATTTGGTGTG
Source organism: Hyphomonadaceae bacterium (assembly GCA_028285145.1). Classification (GTDB taxonomy): domain Bacteria; phylum Pseudomonadota; class Alphaproteobacteria; order Caulobacterales; family Hyphomonadaceae; genus JANQQC01. Next base: position 65,509 of record JANQQC010000011.1, on the reverse strand, counting down.
CGCTGTGTCCTGACGCCGAGGCGTCCGCGCGCGGATGTGTCTTTCACGCGGTCCCGCCGGGCCTCAGCCGTGCTCCATGCTTGCTTTCTACAAGCCCCATGTCTCCACAGGGCCCAGCATGGCGGCCGGGGCGCTTCCCACCCGGTGTTTAACCGGGCACCCGGACGGCGTCGCTAGGCAGGCCATCAGAGCCGGCGCTCAGCCCCTGCCAGTCAACACACCCACCGCCGCCCGACCCAGCCGGTCCGGACCTGGCCCATGGGCGACGATGACACGCATCATAGCTGTGCGCGCGAGGAGGGGGATAAGGTTTTACGAGGGCCAGTGTTTGTGGGGGAAAGGGCGGGGATAGGGGCACGTTCAACCGCGAAGCAGACATAATCGACCTGCTAGTGAAGTCATTGCTCTCGCATCGCAAACTGGTCGCTTGCATGTGTACGAGGAAGCCGGAAGAATGTCGCGGAGTGCTTTGGGGTGACAGCGATGTTCTGGACGCCAAGACCGAGTGAAGCGAGCGGCACGTTCCAGATAGAAGCGACGGATGTCGCGTGCGTCGGCCCGCCTGAAGATCAGTTTTTCATGGGCGGTGTCGCCATGGCCGCTGCAATTGAAGCCCTGCAAACATGGTCGGGAAAGCCGCTCTTATGGACGACGATACAGTTCCTCAATCACGGTATGTATGGGGATCAACTCGAAATCACCGTGGAGAAGTCCGGCGGTGGACGAAGCGTTGTTCAAGCCATGGCGAAGGTCATGCGAGAGGGTCATCAGTTACAGACCCTGATCGCAGCCCTTGGAGAGCGCCCCGGCGAACCTGATCAACAGTTTGAGAAAGTGCCGAACGACGTACCAGCACCGGAAGAGTGTGCCCTGAAGCAAGACGATGCCTTTGCTCGCCCTGGCAACTTGATCGATCAGTTTGAGCGCCGCACAGCACTGGAAGACCCAGAGAGGGGTCTCGAATGGATGTGGATGCGACCAAAGTTTCGGGCAGATATTACGGCTCCACTCCTCGCGCTGATGTCGGACTTCTTTCTTGGAGCGCACGAACGAAGCCGGGGCGGAACCAGTCTGGACAATACAATTCGCATCTGCGCATTGCGGCCGACAGAGTGGGTGCTGTCCGTCACGCAAATCGCAAGTTTCAGCTCGGGGGCCGTGCAGGGGTATCAGCGTCAATTCGCAGAGGACGGCACACTTCTGTCCATCTCCAGCCAAACTGGATTGCTGCCTCGCAGGAGCTGAATTTCCTTCGTCTGTTCCTGCGCCTACTCCAGAGTCCTGGAGCGGCTTAGATCAGCGAGAATGAGTTGCCGGAAAAGATCTGGAATATGCCAAAAGATGTTCGTTGAGCGTATCAGCCGAGCAGGCCATTCTGGTCAAGAAGAGAAGCACTGTTAAATGGCACCGATTCCATTGAGCATCGCTTAATCACTGCGCCTCAAACTGATGAGTTGATAGGTTTCGCTGAGGATATCGCATGAGACGCATGTGGCTGATTTTGACCCTCTTAACGATCGGCGGCTGTTCCGCGGGCTCGGATGACTCCGCACAAACTCGCGGCAGTAAGAACGCTGAGGAGGTGCCATTCTACCGCATCGACAGAACCGCCAGCGGGCCACTTTCGATGCTGGAACTACAGGTAAACATCCCGCAGGAATTGGATGATTTGTATACTGAGAGTATGCGTACCTGCTTCTTGGCAACGGTCGAAGATCTGGCCAGTTCGGCGGGCGATCCAGAAACACTCGATCCATCAACTGTCAGGTTCTTACCGACAGATGGCTCTTGGCAAAAACTCACGAAGTTTCACAAACGTAACCTTCTCGCGCAGTCAATCATCAGTGAGGCTGGTGTACTTTGCACATAAGTAAGATCGGCTCTTTCTGTTGAGTTGACGGCTCCTGCGTCCCACTTAGCCTTCCACGAACGCCTTGTATTCGGCTTCAAACTCGGGATGCCAGCGGGATAGCGCGGGACGATTCTTGATGATGTCGTCGGCGGTCCACTGAACCCGTTTTTCATCCAGGGTCCGCGGGGTCTCATTGTCAGGACAGAGAATGTAGAAGTCCCCATTCTCCAGCCGGTCCATCATGAAGGAGACGGTCTCTTCCGCCGTCGCCGCGAAGGGCGGCTTGTCCGGAATGAATGCGGAGACCATGGGCGTGTAGACAAACCCCGGAATGAGAAGATGGGCGGTGATCTGGCAGCCCTCTTCATTGCGGAAGGCGTGCGCAAGGCTTTCAGTGTAGGCGAGCACGCCCGCCTTTGAGAGGTTGTAGGCGTAGTTTCCGGGCGGGCGCGTAATGCCCTGTTTGGACGCGGTGTTGATGACGGCCGCCGGCTGCTCATGGGCGAGCATGGACGGAATGAAGGCGTGGCAGCCATGCACGACGCCCATCAGATTGATGCCGATCATCTGCTGGAATGCGCCGATGTCTTCCCAGGGCTTGGTGCCCATGCGCCCAATGCCGGCATTGTTCATCAGGCAATGGACAGCGCCAAATCTGGCTTCCGTTGCCGTGCGCAGGCGTTCCAAGGAGGCCGGGTCTGACACATCGCAATGTTGGGCGAGCACACTCGCGCCGCTGTCGGCAAGCGACGTCTCGGCCTGTGCCAGATCGTCCTCTTTCACATCGGCAAGCACGATATTCATGCCGGCCTGAGCAAAGCGCCGGGCCGCTTCCAGCCCGATTCCGCCCGCTGCCCCCGTCACCACGGCGGTGCGGCCCTCTGCAAGCCATTCTGTCATCGCCAACTCCTCTCCCTGTGGCGGACCAGACTGGGCTAGCCGGCCTGCATTTCAAAGGGGTATTGCTCAGTCGTCACCGTGGCTTGTCCCATTGCATTGTAGCGCGGGCCTGAGATCGCCTCTGGCGTGAAATGATTGTTCAGTTCATCGACAATGTCCGGGCTGAGCGCGACCGTGCCTGCCCCCCAATTGTCCTCCAGATGGTCGATGCGTTTGGTGCCGGGGATGGCAACCACTTCAGGCCCCTTGGCGAGAGTCCAGGCGATGGCGAGTTGCGGCAGGGAACAGCCAAGGTTCTCCGCGATTTCGCGCGCGCGGGGCATCAGTTTCATGTTCTCTGAGAAATGCGGCTCGGCGAGACGGGGGAAGAAGCTTCGACGCATGTCGCCTTCCCAGTAGGCGTCCGGATCGAGCGGCTCCTGCGAGAAGATGCCCCGGCCGAGAGGGGAGAAGGCCACCAGCGTTGTGCCAAGCGCCTTGCAGGCCTCAATCACGGCGATCTCCGGATTGCGGACAATCAGCGAGTATTCCGATTGCATGGCCGCGATGGGGTGAACCTTCGAGGCCGCTTCGAGCATCTCCGCCGACATTTCCGACAGGCCGATGGACCGGATCTTTCCCTGCGCCACGAGGTCGGCGAGGGCCCCGACGGAGTCTTCGAGCGGCACGTTCGGATCAGGGCGGTGCATGTAGTAGAGATCGATTGTGTCGGTTTGCAGCCTTTGCAGACTGGCTTCGCAGGCGGCGATGATTGTTTCCGGGCGCGCATCAAGGATCCGCTTGCCGTCTTCAAATCCCAGAACGCATTTGCTGGCGAGAATGAATTCGTCGCGCCTGTGCTTGAGGAACTTTCCGATGCGCCGTTCGCTTTCGCCCATGCCATAGATGGTCGCGGTGTCGAGGAAGTCGTAACCCAGATCGAGCGCGCGATTCAGGAGCGCATCGGACTCCGCTTCGGAGATCGGGGCATTGTAGGCGTGCATCATATTCATGCAGCCGAGGCCAACCGGATTGATTTCGAACGGCCCGACATTCCGCTTTTGCATGATGGTTTCTCCGCTGCGCTTCATCATGCGTGAGCTAACACGGCCGATGGCTGGCAGGCAAAGCCGGCATGACTTGGCTGGATGAGGCTTCCGGTGATCGGCGCATTATACGGGTCGCTGCCTAGCTCTTTCCCCTCGAGGAGTCCAAGCGGCTTTCCCGAACCAAAGGGAACCCTTGCGCAATGCGCCCGGCATCTGCACATGTCCAATGTGCGGGTACCCCGACAGCCGCTGGCAGCCATACGTGAGGCCTCATGTATCGTGATTTGTCTCCTGCCATGGATGTCCTGCGCGCCGGGCCGATCGCGCCGCACCGGCATCGCGATGGCTATGCTGCGATTGTTAGGGCGGGGCGCTATTCCGAAGCGGCGCTTGAGGGCCGGTTCGAGGTTCGCACGGCGATGATTGTTATCCATCCGCCGTTGCAGCTGCACACCAATGCGATTGAGGACGAGGGGTGCGCCTGGAACGTTCCCTTGTCTGGGGATGCCGCGCCTGCATGGGGGGTGTTCGCGGGACGCGGCGCGGAGCGGCTGGCAGGGCAGGAGCGGCCGCCGACCGCGGAGGAGGTGTGCGAGGCCGTATCGACGGGCTCGCTTGTTGACCCCGCGCCGATGCCGGACTGGCTCGCCGATCTCGTTTCACTGGATTTCAGACGCTTTGACGAAGCCCAGGCCGAAGTGAGCCGTGAGCATGCGCACCGCGTCTTCAAGGCGCATTTCGGGATATCGCCGGGGCGGTGGCGACGCGAGCGGCAGCTGCAGCATGCTTTGAAAGGACTGACGGCGGGGGCGTCGCTGGCCGATATTGCAGGTGAGGCCGGGTTTGCCGATCAGAGCCATATGAGCCGGGTGTGCCGGCGCGAACTCGGCACAACCCCGGCCCGGCTTCGGTCGGGGCGCTAAGCGGCTTCAGACATCACACCTGTTCAAGACGGCCCCGTCTGACTTGCTAGATGTTGCTTATGACCAAGTTCGACAGACGCCAGATCCTCGCCATGGGCAGCGCAACGCTTGCCCTGTCATCCTGCACAAGCGCTGGCGGGCCCGAGCCAGACTCTGCGCCCGGTACGGTGTGGACCGTTCAACCGTCAATCAGTTTAGATGCCTGCTTTGCGGTCACAATCGCGGCGGCCAGTCTCGACGTTCTTCAGGCGCGCCATCACGAGGATAAGCGCGAAGAGATTCGCGCTGTGCTCGGCCGGGATGCGGTGGAGGCCTCCGAGCACTTGATCGAGACACTTGCTTCGACGGGGCGGAAGAACACACCCGGGGCTGCTTTGGCGCTCATTGTGTCTGCCGGACCGTTAGACTCGCTAGAGTCGACGATTGCGACCTTATCGACACCGGAGGCCCTCAAGGCTGGCTTCGAAGGCACCGCCTTCTACCAAGACGAGACGTCGCGTGCGGACCTCAACGTGATACGCGAACCGGCGGCGCGCGCCTTCCGAGCGGTTGCAGCGTCCGATTTCCCGGCGTTCTGGACCGAGACCTACCGTCCGTCACTGAAGGAGGTTCAGACCCTGACAGCCGAGTTGGACGCCGTCGACATCGTCGTGCAATTGCGGCGGTACCTCCGGCGGCCGATCACGCCAGAGATTGCGATTTTTCTGACAGAACTGACCGAGCCTCACGGCATCCGCATCGCTGGGCAACGATTTGTCACGAGCCCCAACTGGTCGACCAATATCGTGCGTAGAAACGCAGTGCACGAAATGATTCATTCCTTCCTTGAGCCAGACCGGCCAGAATCGACGAGGATTCTTGATCGGCTGGGACGGGAAGGATTGGTAAAGTTGATTGTCGAGAAATCCAATCCTGCCTTCGGCTACTCCTCAATCAAGGGCGTAATTGAAGAGGATGCAACGCAGGCTCTGGAGGCCGTCATAAATGAGCAATTAGGACAGGCGCGAGACCAGGGCGAGTATTGGCGGAAACAGGATGGTGGAATGCACCTGCTGGCCGCCGCGATCTATCACAGGATGAATCAGAGTGGTTTTGCCGAGCAAGGCGGCGATGCGTTGGCTTGGCTCGACGAAGAGGTCGCATCGGGCCGCTTTAGTGGAAACCGCATGCTGGAACTCGCTGCAGCAGTCGTCGGCCGAGATCATGTTGATGCCTGGATTCTTTCACCGCCGGCATGAGAGGGATGCGGCGCGGATGACAAGCTAGTCCACCGTCTCGCGCATCAGTTCCAGCGCTTCCATGGCGAAGCGGCGCATATTCTTTTCGCGGTTGGAGTCTCCGGTCTCCAGTGTGCGGGAGGTTTCCAGTTTGTCGCCGACCACCGCGACGCAGGTATGGCCGGCTGCGTCGCCATAGGGGTTGCCGTTCGGGCCGGCCGCGCCCGTCTCGCACAGGCCCCATGTCGCGCGGAGTTTCCTGCGGATCGTGCCCGCCATGAATCGGGCGTAAGGCTCGCTGGAGGAGCGCATGCCTTCAACGTCGTCCCGTGTGAGGCCCATCAGCCCCTTGAACGCCTGAGCGGTGTAGATCACGCCGCCGCCGCGATACCAGGCCGAAGCCCCCGGCGCGGCGAGCAGAGCTGCAGAGATCAGTCCGCCAGAGGAGGATTCAGAGACGGCGATGGTCTCGCCGCGGTCTTTCAGGCGCGCGCCGATCTCGGCGGCGAGGGGGAGAAGCGTTTTCATCACGCGAGATGAGCAGGGCGGGGCGTTTGTTTCAAGCTCAGGCTGGGGGCTCGGTGAGGCCCGATAGCGCCCACCAGCCGACCGCGATGAGAAAGGCGCCCACCAGAACGCGCCTTGGCCATTTCGGCAGGCGCTCCCAGCCGCGCGTGATTGCGTCGCCGAAGAGGTAAAGGATCAGACCCAGTATGGCGAAGCGGATGAAGCGGCTGAGCGAGAACAGGCCGACAAAGGGCCAGAACGGATAACTGGTCGCGCCAGCGACCAGATTCACCGCATAGGACGGCACAGGCGTGAGCCCGCCAAGGAAGATCAGGACGCCGCCGCGTTCACTGAACACGTCTTCATAGGCTGTGATGGTCTCTGCAATGCCAAGCTGGGCTGCGATCGGGTCGGCGAGGCCCGCGCCCAGCGCATAGAGGATGGACCCGGCGATTGCGCTGCCCAGAACAGTAATGGCGGTGAACAGCCAGATCCGGTCTCGCGCGGCGAGGCACAGCGCGATGAAGACCGCCTCATAGGGTAACGGGACAATCGTTGTTTCCAGGATTTCGAGAAGCAGCAGCGCCGGGATGATGGCGGGGCTGTGCGCGAGCGCGATAAACCGCGCCGTCCAGCTTCCCGCATCGTCCCTTGTTGATGGCTCGCCCGACATCCGTCCGCCTGCTTGGTTTGCGATTGTGAGTGTTTCTCAAATCAATCACCCTGTCACGCGCGCCCTTGGCGTTCGCTGCGTCGGGGGCGTAGGCTGCCTGAAAAAGAAACATCAGGAGGAACCCCATGGCCTATGCCCCCGACAATCGCGCGATCTACGACGCCGACAGCCACATCATGGAGCTGCCGGATTTCCTCAAACGCTATGCCGATCCGGACTTGCGCGATGATATTCCGGAGGTGAGCTATTCCGCCTCTCTCGTGACGGATGAGGAAGTCGCCGAGATCATGGAGCAGGGCGGGCAGCATTCGGCCGCTCATGTGAACGAGATGATTGAGATGGGCGACTCTCTGATCGCCGAAGCCAAGGAAATCCAGGCGCTGGGCGCGTTCAATGCCTCTGACCGGTCGAAAGCGATGGATCTGCTGGGCTTCCGAAAACAGCTCGTTTTCGCGACACATTCAGTGGCGCTGCCCTTTCATCCAAGCTCCAAGACCGATCCGAAACTGCGCTATGGCGCGACACGCGCGCACAACCGGCACATGTCTGATTTCTGCGCCGATGATGACCGTCTGATGGGGGTGGGCGTTGTCCCGCTCGACACGCCGGAACTCGCGATCAAGGAGCTCGACTTTGCGCTTGAAGCCGGCATGGAAGCGATCTGGGTGCCGCATCGCGCGCCGATTGGCTTCGCGCCCGGCCATGTCGATCTGGAGCCATTCTGGGCCCGGCTTGCCGAAGCCGGTGTGCCGTTCGTGCTACATGTCGGTGGCTCTCCGCTGCAGGCGCTGAAAGCCTGGAGCAATAATGGCCGCAAGGCGGTGCGCGACTGGATGGGCGGCGGCGAGAATGTCCGCACGAAAGATGCCGCCGTTATGCATCAGGTGCCGGAGACGTTCATCTCCATGCTGCTGATCGACGGTGTGTTCGAGCGCCATCAGAACCTGCGGGGGGCGGCCGTTGAGTTAGGGGCCGGCTGGGTGCCGGAAATGCTGCGGCGGCTCGACTGGGTGAGCCGGATCTATTCGCGTGTGGACGAGTCCGTCCGGTTCGAGCGCAAGCCGTCCGAACAGCTCACCGCGCAGATGGGCTTCACCCCGTTCCCGATCGAGGATGTCGGCGGTCTGATCGAACAGTCCAACCCGGATCTCTACCTCTTCTCGAGCGACTATCCGCATGTCGAAGGGGGCAAAGACCCGATTGGCAAGTTCGAACAGTCCCTGTCAGGTCATGATGAGCCGGTGAAGACCCAGTTCTATACTGAGAACTTCCTCCGGCTCTGGCCTGAAGCACGGGTGCACGCCTGATTAAAGGAGCTTAAGCTCCTTCGGGTGCCCAGTTGCCGTGGAAGCCGGGCGGCACGCGGTGCGGGATGTGAACGCTGGCGACAGGCTTGCCTGAGAAATTCATCGCATCGAGGATGACGAGATCAGTCGTGTCATTATTGGCGTCGACGACAAGACCCATCATCCAGCCTTCGCCTTCGCGCGCATCATCGCTGCGCGGAATGAAGACGAATTCACCAGCTACGCGGCCTTGGCCAAAGTCGTGCACTTCGCGCGTGCCGTTTTCGAGGTCGTGCTTATAGAGACGGGTCTGGCCCTCCGTCAGTGCTTCCTCGCCCGCAGGCAGGGCCATGGTGAAGGCGTAGCGATAGGGTTTGCCCATGAAGCGCTCGTCGGGACGAGGAAACTCCTGCGAGGCTTCGTCGAGAACGGTCCGCGCAACGCTGCGCGCGTTAGGATGGATGGTCCAGCGCTCGAACGGTGTTTTGTCCGAGCTCGGGCCTTTCTTGGAGCCGGCGAACATCGTGTCATGGACGCAGGCATGCATGACCACGCTGCCGTCTTCGGTCTCGTAGGCATTGCAGGGATGGAAGACGTAGCAGGGCTCGACCTCGCACCAGATGACATCTTCATCGGTTCCGGTCTTTGGCAGTAGTCCGACCCGGGCCGGGTGTTCAGGGTTCCAGCGATAAGGGAAGCCGGCTCCAGCCTGAAGCGCTTCAAAAGAGATCGTGACCGGCAGGTCGAGGATGATCACATAGTTTTCGGTGATCATGCAGTCATGGATAGAGGGGCCGTCCTGAACGGTGATCGGCTCTTCGCGAATGACTTTGCCGTCCGTGCCGACGACGACGTGCCGGATCTTCGTGACGTCCGGTCCATAATAGCAGATGGCGTGCAGTTCTCCGGTGTCCGGATCCTTGTGCGGGTGGGCGGTGAAAGAGCTTTCAAGCGTTCCACCGAAGGGATCATGCGCAACGGTTTCCAGCGTTTCGGTCAGCCGGACTGGGAAGGCACCGGCCTCGACCAAAGCCCAGGTGTCGCCGGCATGAGCGAGCACATTGGTGTTGGCATTATCGCCGAGTGGGCTACGCGGACCGGGGGCGGGCTCTTCACCGAGAGTCTTGCTGACGGATTTGGAGCGGACCCAGCGATTGCGATACCAGAGTGCCTTGCCGTCTTTCAGGCGTAGGCCGTGGACCATGCCGTCGCCGGCAAACCAGTGATACTTGGCAGGATTGGGCGGTGCCGCCGGGTTTGGCCCGATGCGCATATAGCGCCCGTTCAGCTCTTGCGGGATTTCGCCAGTGACAGACAGGTCTTCAAGTGTCAGCTCTTCACTCATCGGTGTGTGAACGCCAGAGAGGAAGGGATGAGGGCGGTCGTCCGCCTCGATTACGCTCGTGTTACCGTCTGCCATGGTTGTTCCCCCAGTTTTTTTGTGACGCGCCAATACCGGCGCTTGTCTTTCCAAACAATGAAGTTTACGCTGTAAACATGGCATCGAAACCGACCCCCGTCAACGAAAATGTGGAGCCCGGAGACGCTGGGCCCGCCAAACCACGCAGAGCCGGGGTTGGCCGTGGCAGCGCGGTCAAGCGCGGCTACCATCATGGCGACCTGCGGTCGGCGCTTATTCAGGCCGGGCTAACGCACCTTGAGACACAGGAGGCGGATGCGCTGAGCCTGCGCGATCTTGCCCGGGAGATCGGGGTGAGCGCGCCAGCGATCTACAGACACTTTCCGAACAAGGACTCGCTGCTGCGGGCGCTCGCCGCGAAAGGTCTGAAGATGTTGGCGGCCGAACAGACAGCCGCTGCCGAGGCTGGTAGCCCGGCGGCGCTAGCGGCAAGCGGGCAGGCTTATGTGCGCTTTGCGATACGCAGGCCTCACTTGTTTCGCCTGATCTTTTCCGCGATCCCTGTCGACGCCAATCCCTTTGAGGAGAGCCCGGAAGGCTCATCCGCCGCTTTGCTCCGCGATGCTGTCGAGTTCCTCTCACCGCCCCATGCGAGCGAAGCCGAACGCTTTGCCGGTGCCCTGCGCGCCTGGGCGCTGATCCACGGTCTCGCTATGCTGATCCTCGACCGCCAGATCGATGCCGCCATCGCCGAGGACATGATCGAACAGGTGATCAGTGTGGGAAGCATCCGGCTGGGGTAGGCGGCACCGCATTGTTGCCTCTGTTTTTAAGCGGGCTGCCATGGCATTAGGCCATCAATGGAGGCCCCGATCATGGATGATTTCGTCGAGGCGACGACGCTCGCCAATAATGGCGATGTCAGCTGGACCGCCAATCTGCATGAGAGCTGGGCCTTGTGGGGCCCTTCTGGCGGCTTCCTGTCCGCGCTTGCGTTGCGTGCTGCCGGAGAGGCGACCGCGTTTCCACGGCCTGTCAGTTTTGCCTGCCAGTTTCTCAACCGCGCGACATTCGCGCCCGTGCAGATCAAGGTTCAGTCGCTGCGCGGCGGAAAGCGGACCGAAGCGTTGCGCGTCGACATGGAGCAGGACGAGCAGCTGATCATGACCGCGCAGGTCTGGGTAAGCGCGCAGAGCGCGCCAGGCATGGCCCATGACTATTCCAGTGTGTCCGGTCTGCCAGATCCGGAAACGCTGCGGCCTTATCGCGACGTGTATCCCGACGAGCCCGTCTTTCCATTTCTGGAACGGCTCGGCCATCGCCCCATCGATCCGCTGCCGCATTCCCATGATGCGCCTGTGAGCGAGCCGGAGATCTCCGGCTTCTACCGTTTCAGCCCGACGGCGCGCCATGAAGATGCGTTTGTCGACGCTGCGCGGATCTTTGTTCTGATTGACACCTATGCGTGGCTCGCAACCTATCCGGCGCATCCGACGTCGGAAGGCTCACCATGGATCGCGCCAAACCTTGATTTCTATTACCGCTTCCATCGCACCAGCACGGCGGAGGACTGGCTTTATCTGAAGACCCGTGCCGATCTCGCCGAGGATGGCTTCATCGCGGCGGAAGGCGAAATCCGTGACCGGGCCGGTCGCCTGATTGCGCGGGGCGCGTCTCAGCTGACGTGCTATCCGAGGCCCCAAAACCTGGCCTGAATTTGCGATGTGCAGACCGGGCTTTTTTGTCCCCTTGCCCGTGGTTTTACGGATTGCTGAAAGGGCGTTCCGATGAGCAAAGACTTGTTCATGACCGACACGCCCACGCCACCTCGCAAAAGGCGACCAAGGTTCATCTACAACCGGATGAATCGGCGTCTGGATGTACTCGTCAAAGGGCGGCTCTGGCTGCAGGTGATCATCGCGCTCGTGCTGGGCATCGGGGCAGGGGCGTTGCTCGGGCCCGACCTGTCGCTTGTCTCCAGGTCCGACGCTGACATCGCCGGCGACTGGCTGGCGCTACCGGGCAATCTCTTTCTCGCGCTGATCCGCATGGTGATCATCCCGCTTGCGGCGAGCTCCATTATTCTCGGGATTGCAGGGGCTGGCGGCGGAGACGCCCTCAAGGCGGTTGGGCGCAAACTGATCGGCTTTGTGCTGCTGACGACGGCGGCCGCCGCCTTCATCGGTGTGGCGCTGGCCCGGACCATCCGGCCCGGCCGGTCGCTTGACCAGACGGCTCCGTCGATTCCCAGCCTGAAGCCCGAAACGGTTGGGCTGAGCGAACCTGCGCCATCCGCGCTGGAAGGGATTACCAGGGACCTGCCCGATATGATCACGGGTCTGATCCCCCAGAACATTACCGCCTCCATGCTCGAACAGGACATGCTCGCCATTGTCGTGTTCTCGATATTCGTCGGCATTTCGATGATCAGCGCCGACAAGAAAGAGTTGACCCGGCCCATCGTCGCGCTTGCCGATGCGGTGCTGGAAGTGAGCATGACGGTCATCCGGACGGCGATGCGGTTCGCCCCGCTCGCAGTGTTCGGGCTGATGGCCCAGACCATCTCCGCCAATGGTCTTTCAACGCTTGCCAACCTCGCGGTCTACTGCGCTGTTGTGCTGGCCGGGCTGTTCGCGCTGCTCCTGCTCTATATCTTGATTGTCGCCGTGCTTGGCCGGATGAATCCGCTGAGGTTCCTGCGCGCGGTCGGGCCGGTTCAGCTTCTGGCCTTCTCCACGTCGAGCTCGGCGGCGGTCATGCCACTCACCATGAAGACCGCTGTCGACAAGCTCGGCACACCGCGTTCTCTTGCCGGGGCCGTCGTACCGCTGGCGTCTACCGTCAACATGGCAGGTACGGCGCTTTATCAATCGGTTGCGATCATCTTCCTGGCCGACATTGCCGGAGCGCCGTTGTCGCTCGCTGATATCGCGCTGATCATGGTGACGCTGACCGGAGCCTCGATCGGTGCTCCTGCTGCGCCGGGCGCAAGCATCGCTATCCTGTCGGCGACAGCGATGAGCTTTGGCGTCCCGCTGACCGGACTGCCTCTTGTCATGGGTGTCGACCGGATTCTCGACATGGCGCGGACATCGGTGAATGTCACAGGCGATCTTGTGCTGTGCCGGATTCTTTCCGGTAGCGCGGAGAGTGAGGCGGGAGATGCGACTGAGCCTCAGCCGGAGGAAACGTCCGAACGCGCTGAGCCCTCAAAGGCCGCGGGTCCTGAACTGGGTCAGGCGTCTTGAGCCGCTACTGCACCCAGGCTGCCGCCTTGATTTCTCCGTAGCCTGGAGCCTGCGCGACGAGGACGCAGCGGCCTTCGCAGGTGGGGGCAAGGGGGAGGTCCGTGTCCATCGTATCGACGGCGAGGACCGGATTCACCATGGGCATGCCTGGAATGTCGGCGATGTGAATGAGCCGGACATCAACAGCGGCGTCTGTTTCGCCGCTAAGTGTGAACGTGCCGTCTTCGCCAGAGACAAAAGACAATGGCAGCGGAGTTTTCGCGCGGCGCTCCAACTGCCGGTTGACCTGGCGTATCTTGTTGCCGGGGCATTGCACCGCGCCGTCATAGACCGTTTGCGGCGTGTAGGGGCCGCGCAGGCCGAAGCGTTCAGCATAGGCCGCCTGACGGGCGTTCGCTTCTGGTAGCGCCATCGGATCCGGTGCGCCGAGATAATCCCAATAGTCGACAGACCATGTCAGGATCAGCACATCGTCGCGGGCCGCGTCGATCTTAGCCATATTAGCATGGGCTTTCGGGCAGGCCGCGCAATTCTGGTTTGCAAAGACCTCAACAACAATCGGTTGCGCCACCGCCGGGAGGGCGGCCGCAGACGCAATGAGTGTGATCAAGGCGGCAAAAGCGCGTTTCATGCGGCTTACTTAGCGACGGCGTCTCTGACACCCCAATCAACAGGCTGTGAGGAGACGCAGCGTCAGCTGGCCTCTTTGGCGAGATTGCGCAGTACATAGTGGAGAATGCCGCCATTGCGGTAATATTCCAGCTCATTGTCGGTATCGATGCGCACGACGGTATTGGCCGTCTTCACTTCGCCATCAGCCGTTTCGATGCGGATCTCCAGCGTCTGGCGGGGCTTGATGTCGCCGATGCCTTCAATGGTGACCTGCTCATTGCCGGTGAGCCCAAGCGACTCCCAGCTTTCGCCCTCGGCAAACTGAAGGGGCAGCACACCCATGCCGATCAGGTTCGATCGGTGAATCCGCTCGAAGCTGCCAGCGATGACCGCTTTTGCACCAAGCAGGATGGTGCCCTTTGCCGCCCAGTCCCGGGATGAGCCTGTGCCGTATTGATCGCCGGCGAAAACAACGAGCGGCACGCCATCATCCTTGTAGCGCATCGCCGCGTCGTAAATGTCCATCTGGTCGCCGGATGGGTGATGAATTGTGACACCGCCTTCGGTGCCCGGCACCATCTGGTTCTTGATCCGGATATTGGCGAACGTGCCGCGCATCATCACCTGATGATTGCCGCGTCGCGAGCCGTAGGAGTTGAAGTCCAGCACGGGCACCTGATGCTCGTTCAGGTAGCGGCCGGCCGGGCTGTCAGCCTTGATCGCGCCGGCTGGCGAGATGTGGTCGGTGGTGATGGAGTCAGCAAACAGGCCCATGATCCGGGCGTTCTGGATGTCGCCCGGGGCATCAACGTCGAACGTCATGCCTTCGAAGTAAGGTGGGTTTTGCACATAGGTCGAGCCGGGTGGCCAGGAATAGGTCTTGCCGCCGCTGACCTCGATGGCCTGCCAGCGCTCGTCGCCCTTGAACACGTCGGCATAGCGTGCGGAGAACATTTCCGGCGTGACCGCTTCGCGCATGACTTCGGCGATCTCTTGGCTCGAAGGCCAGATGTCCTTGAGATATACGGGATTGCCATCCTGATCCTCGCCCAGCGGCTCGGTCGTAATGTCGATATGCATGTCTCCGGCGAGCGCATAGGCCACGACCAGTGGCGGGGAGGCGAGATAGTTCGCCTGAACGTCCTGACTGATGCGGCCCTCAAAGTTCCGGTTGCCGGACAGAACCGAGGCGGCAACAAGATCATTGTCATTGATCGCTTTTGAAATGTTGGCGGGCAGCGGGCCGGAATTGCCGATGCAGGTCGTGCAACCGTATCCGACGAGGTTGAAGCCGAGCGCGTCGAGATCGTCCTGCAGGCCGGCGCGCTCCAGATAGTCGGTGACAACCTGACTGCCGGGGGCGAGGGATGTCTTGACCCATGGCTTCACCTTCAGGCCGCGGGCATGCGCATTGCGCGCCACGAGCCCGGCGGCAAGCATCACCGATGGGTTGGATGTGTTGGTGCAAGAGGTGATGGCGGCGATCACGATCGAGCCGTCATGGATCTGGAAGTCTTCGCCTTCGACACTCCAGTAAGGATAGGGGTCAAGCTGTTCGCCGCCCTCATTGTCGAAGCGCTGCTTGGCGGCTTCGGTGACTTTCTGCGTGGTTGCTGCGCGGATGTCAGACACCGCCTGGGCAAAAGCTGGGGCGGCTTCGCTCAGGAGAACGCGGTCCTGCGGGCGTTTCGGTCCGGCGATCGACGGTTCGACCGCCCCGAGATCGAGCTCCAGCGTATCGGTGTAGACCGGGTCCGCCATGTCGGGACGCCAGTAACCCTGTGCCTTGGCATAGGCTTCGACAAGCGCCACGCGATCTGGATCGCGCCCCGTTTCCTTCAGATAGGACAGAGTTTCATCATCGACCGGGAAGAAGCCGCAAGTCGCTCCGTACTCCGGAGCCATATTGGAGATTGTCGCTTCGTCTTCGAGGGTCAGATTGGCGAGGCCCTCGCCAAAGAATTCGACGAACTTGCCGACAACGCCCTTCTGGCGAAGCATGTCGACCACGACGAGAACGAGGTCGGTGGCTGTCACGCCTTCCTGCAGCTTGCCGGTCAGCTTGAAGCCGATGACTTCCGGAATCAGCATGGAGACGGGCTGACCGAGCATCGCTGCTTCGGCCTCGATACCGCCGACGCCCCAGCCCAGGACGGACAGGCCGTTGATCATGGTGGTGTGGCTGTCGGTTCCGACGCAGGTGTCCGGATACGCGATGGTTTCGCCGTTTTCGTCCTTCGTCCAGACGGTCTGCGCGAGATATTCGAGGTTCACCTGGTGGCAGATGCCTGTGCCGGGTGGGACAACGCGGAAGTTTTCGAAGGCAGACGAGCCCCAGCGCAGGAACTCATAGCGCTCGCCATTGCGCTCATATTCGCGTTCGACGTTTTTCTTGAAGCTGTCGGGGCCTGCGAAATAATCGACCATAACTGAATGGTCGATGACGAGATCAACGGGCACTTGCGGGTTGATCGCGCTGGCTTCTGCGCCGAGATTCTGCGCAGCGTCGCGCATGGCGGCCAGATCGACAACGGCTGGAACGCCGGTGAAATCCTGCATCAGAACCCGGGCCGGTCGGTAAGCGATCTCGTGGCTGGCGCTGCCCTTATTGGTCAGCCAGGCAGCCATGGCCTGAATGTCTTCTTTCGTTACCGATGAGCCATCTTCATGGCGCAGCAAGTTTTCCAGGAGCACCTTGAGAGAGGCGGGAAGGCGCGACACATCGCCAAGGCCGTTTTCACCTGCGGCTTCAAGGGAGTAGTAGGTGTAGGACTTGTCGCCGACGGTGAGTGTGCGGCGCGACTTGAAGCTGTCGAGGGACGGCATGGGCATGACCTCATTTGTATTTTTGATTTCTTGTGATGCTCATATAGGGCGGGGCGCGGCCGCGCAATTGATCGGCGGCGTTGTATTGGTCGCAGGTGGGACGATTTGAACGACGAAAACCTGATATCTGCCAACGGTCTTGGCATGATCCGGGGCGCTCGGGTGCTGTTTGGGGAGGTCTCGCTTTTCGCGAAGCCCGGCGAGGCGATTGTTTTGCGGGGCTCAAATGGTGCCGGCAAGACTACTCTCCTGCGCATTCTGGCGGGGCTGACCCAGCCAGCGGCCGGGGATGTCACCCGTGCCGCCGAGGTGCACTGGCTCGGTCACCGGGACGGTTTGAAGCCGCATGAAAGCCCCGTTGAGCATCTCAGCCTTTGGGCGCGCGCCTGGGGCGGCGGAGCCACCGACCCTGTGATTGAGCGGATGGGGCTTACCCGGCCAAAGGATGTTCCAGCAGCTTTGTTGTCTGCCGGTCAGAGGCGGCGTACGGCGCTGGGGCGGCTGCTATTGGTCGACCGGCCGGTCTGGCTGTTGGATGAGCCGTTTTCTGCGCTCGATACCAATGGGCGCGACCTGCTGCTGGAGTTGATTGCCGGCCATCGGGCGAGTGGCGGGGCTGTAATTGCCGCGATTCATGGTGAGGCGGGATTTACCGCGAGCCGGGAAGTGGTGCTGTGAGCCCGGCTCCGATCCGCGCGGCCTTTGCACAGGCTTTTCGCGAAGCCTGGGCGGGCGGGGCAGGCGTGCTCCTGCCGGCGAGTTTCTTTGCTGGTGCGGCGATGCTCGTGCCCTTTGCGGTGGGGTCGGATTCAGACCAACTCGCGGCGATTGGGGGCGGTGTGCTATGGGTCGCGCTTGCTTTGGCGTCGCTTGTGACGATGGAGCGCCTGTTTCAGGCCGATCTTGAAGACGGGGCTCTCGATCTCTGGGTGCAGGCCGATGTACCGATGTCAGCGATTGCTGCGGCCAAGGTTGCTGCGCACTGGCTGGTCTCCGGTCTGCCGCTCGCTCTGTTGTCTCCATTGCTGGGATTGATGTTGCAGATGGAGCCAGACCGGCTGCCGCCAGCCATGCTGGCCTACGGAATTGGCGGTCTCGCCTTCTTCCTTTGGGGAGCATTCGGGGCGGCGCTTTCGGCCACGGTGCGGCGCGGCGGCCTCTTGATCGCGCTGATTGCGCTTCCATTCTATGTTCCGACCGCCATATTTGGCGCTATGAGCCTGCAAGCAGAGGTGCCCATGCCCCTGATCGAGACTCTCTTCCTGTCGGCAGCGACATTGTTTTCCATGGCCGTGGCCCCGTTCGGCATTGCTGCCGCCTTGCGCTTGGCGACAGACTGAGGACAGGGCAGAAGACAGTTATGGCCATCCTCTCCGCCTTTGCGAACCCGCACCGTTTCATGGCGTTCTCAAATGCGCTGCTGCCCTGGCTTGGCGCGGGCGCGGCCATCCTGATCACCTACAGTATCTGGCAGGGGCTCTATGTTCTGCCGCCGGAGGCCTACCAGGGCGATAGTGCGCGCATCATGATCGTGCATGTGCCGGCAGCTTGGCTCTCCATGGGCGGCTATATGGGCATGGCGGTGGCGAGTCTTGTCTGGTTTGTCTGGCGCCATGAGATCGCGGATGTGGCGGCCAAATCCATGGCGGTGTTCGGGGCCGGCTACACGGCGATCTGCCTCATGACAGGGGCGGTGTGGGGCAAGCCGACCTGGGGCACCTGGTTTCAGTGGGACGATGCCCGCATGGTGTCGGTGCTGGTGATGTTTTTTATCTATGTCGGCTACATCGCCCTTCGAGCGGCGATGGATACGCGGCAGAAGGCGGCGCGCGCCGGTGCGATCCTCGCCATGGTCGGCGCGATCAATGTCCCGATCATCAAATTCTCTGTCGATATCTGGGCGAGCCTGCATCAGGATGCGAGCGTGTTGCGTCTCGACGGCCCGGCAATGGCCCCAGAGTTCCTGACCCCGCTGCTGCTTGGCGCGCTTGGCCATACACTCCTCTTCGCGGCGCTGGTTCTGGTGGCGATGCGGGCGGAAGTGCGCCTGCGCCGGGCCGATGCGCTAATGATGCGGCGAATGGCCGGCGCATGATTCCGGAGTTTGATCATACCGGTCCGTTTATTTGGGCCGCTTATGCCTTTTCCGCGCTTGTCCTTGGCGGGTTGATCGCAGCGACGTTTGCAAGAGCGTCGCGCGCGAAAGCGAAACTTGCTGCGCTTGAAACGGAGCCGGACACATGAAGGCGTTGATTTATGCCGCGCCGCTGGCCGCGCTTGCAGGCCTTGCCGTCCTCGCCGGGGTCCAGTTGTTCGACCCTGAGCGGTCGGGTTTTGAACGGATTGAGCGTATGGCTCCTGACCGTGCCTTCCCGAAACTGGACGGGGCAGGGGAAATCAGCTTCGCGCCGCCGCCGGGCGGGGAAGCGGTCATCGTCAATCTTTTTGCGAGCTGGTGCGCGCCCTGTGAAGCTGAGCATCCGATCCTGACAGAGATGTCCGAGGACGCTCCGGGGCGGGTGCACGGCATACTCTACAAGGACACGCCGGAAAACGGCGAAGACTTCCTTGTGCGTCTCGGCAATCCGTTTGCGGACATCGGAATGGACCCGGACGGGCAGGGCGGGCTCGATTTCGGGCTGACCGGCGTGCCGGAAACCTTCGTTGTCGGGCCGGATGGATCCATCCGCCTGCATGTCCGGGGGCAACTGACCCCGGACTCGGCACGTGATGTT
Organism: Hyphomonadaceae bacterium; assembly: GCA_028285145.1. GTDB lineage: Bacteria > Pseudomonadota > Alphaproteobacteria > Caulobacterales > Hyphomonadaceae > JANQQC01. Next base: position 46,342 of record JANQQC010000011.1, on the reverse strand, counting down.
CTCGCGGCGTTGAACGCCAGCGAGGCGCGCTAGCTTTTCTTCGACTTCTTGGCAGCCTTTTTCGGCTTGCCCTTCTTCTTGGCTTTCGAAGCCTTGGCAGGCTTTGCTTTCCCCTTGGTCTTCTTCGCCGGCTTGGCTGGCTTTGGCTCTGGGGCCTCAACTTTCGCAACTGCAGGCTCGGGCGCATTTGACAGAGCCGAGAGGATCGAGAGCAGCGCGGACCGGCGGCTCTTTGGCAGGGCGGCGAGCAATTGCTCGTCGGCCTCCTGAACAGCCGGAGCTGCATTGGCGAGCGCCTTGCGGCCCTTGGCTGTGAGGAAGACCGCTTTTGCCCGAGCATCTTCCTTGGACGCCGTCCGGCGGATCAGGCCAGCGCCTTCCATGCGCGAGACCATGTCTGCGAGTGTCGACCGGTCGATCCCGGTCTCATCGACCAGATTGCTCTGGCTCGCGCCTTCCTGAGAGGACACTGCCGCCAGAACCGAGAACTGGCGCAGTGTGATGCCGGCTGCGGACAGCGCGCTGGCTGATTGTCCGGCTGCGAACTGCTGTGCGCGATGCAGCAGGTGGCTTGGCGATTCGTGTAGAGAGAAATCGCTGGTCTTTGTTGCTGTGGCCATTTTGAAGCCCTTCCCATCCATCGGTGCCCGCTCTAAGTCGCTAAAGCACCCGTACACCCTATACCGACGTATGCGGATTACCTTAAGTCCTCAATACCTCGATAGATTGAAGTTTACATGACAAACAACCTTGAGCCGACTTTTGATAAACGTATTCCCGCCGGGGATGATCGTGAACGGCAGGTCTGCCGTCATTGCGATTTCGTAGATTATCAGAACCCGAAAATCGTCGCCGGGGCCGTTGTCGTCCGGGATGAGAAGATCCTTTTGTGCAAGCGGGCGATTGAGCCACGCATGGGATTCTGGACGCTTCCGGCTGGTTTTATGGAACTCGGAGAGTCGGTCGAGGAAGCCGCCGCCCGCGAGGCCGTGGAAGAGGCCAATGCGAAAATAGAGATCGACAATCTGCTCGCGGTGTATTCCGTCCCGCGTATCGGACAGGTGCAGGTCATGTTCCGGGCGCGGCTTTTGTCCGACATTTCAGCCGGGCCAGAAAGCGAAGAGGTCGGGCTTTATCACTGGAAAGACATTCCATGGCGGGAGCTGGCTTTCCCGACCGTAGTCTGGGCACTGACCCATTATGCGGAGACCCGGCTACAGGACACGATTGTGCCCTTCGGCAATCCGCCGGGAACAGATGTGCTGACGCGCTGAGGCCTATTCGGCGGGAGCCGGCTTGTCTGCAGGCTCGTCTTCAGCGTTCTGAAGGTGTTTCAACGTATACGGCGTGTTGAGCAGGCCGAAGGCGAGCACGATCACGAAGTTGCCGAGTTTCCAGTTGGCCCAGGTTGCTTCGGAGAAATTGCGCCACAGGAATTCATTCCAGAGTGCCATTCCGATGAAGAACAGCCCCCAGCGTATGGCGAGCGTCTTCCATGCGAAGTCCGGCAGGCTGAAGACAGACCGGAACAGCATCTTCCAGATGTTCCGGCCAACGGCGAGACCGCCAAAGATAACGCCGGCATAGAGCAGGTTCACGATGGTCGGCTTCACGAAGAGAAATGTCTTGGACTGCCAGATAATGCCGATGGCCCCGAAGGCTCCGATGACGGCGGAGGAAATCAGCAGGAAGGGCGGGACTTTCTCGCCCCGCAACAGCTTCAGGACAATCACGGCACCCGTAGCAACCATGAGTACGCCGGTCGCCCAATAGAGCGCGGTGTCTCTCGTGAAGAGACCATCGCCAGCAGGCAGGCGCAGCATCGCGTTATAAATCACCACAAAGGCGATGGCTGGCCCGAGTTCGCCCCAGAGGCTGCCAGCCTTGTCAGCGGCTGTGGCCGCACCTGATTTCGTATCTGTCATAGAATAGAATACGCCGAGGCGTCCCTGTTGGATCAGTGACTCTCTCTGCCATGATCCGGCCCGTCCGGCCAGCAGGCTAGCCAAGCTGCATGAGGACAAGTCCGCTGGCGAGCGCAAGGGCGGCGAACGTCCGCCGAGCCCCGAATCCCTCTTTCAGGAACACCCAGCCGAGCAGGGCCGCGAACACAACCGAGGTTTCCCGGATCGCGGTCACGAGGGCGGTCGTGTCGGTCAGCGTATAGGCATAGATGATCGCGCCATAGGAAAGCGTGCCGGCGAGGCCACCCCAGATCCCGGCTTTCAATTGCGGTCGGACCCGGGCGAGCACCGCGCCGCGCCGGGTCCACAGTGTCACAACGGTGATGCCGATCCAGTCGAGTAGGAAAAGCCAGACGATGAAAGTCGCCGTCACCGGCATGTCGCGCGCGACTTCCGCATCGACCACGGCATAAGCCGCAATCCCGAGCGCTGTTCCGACAGCCCAGCCAAGGGCGGCGCGGTCCAACCGTCGCCGGTCGAGCGCCGAATCTGTTGGCAAGGCGAAAACGATCAGGGCGACGCTCGCCATGACAAGCCCCCCTATCGCGATAGGGGAGAGGGTCTCGCGCAGGGCGATGAAAGCAAGAATGGCTGTAAACAAAGGCGCGAGACCACGCATGACCGGGAAGACGAGCGAAAGGTCTCCTCGGTGCAGCGAGCGGATCAGGCAGGTTTGATAAAACCAGTGAACCATAACCGCCCCGAGCACAGCGGGCCATAAATCCACCGGGGGAGGGGGTACGATGAAGGCAAAAGGCAGTACACTGATGGCCATGACGACTGACAGGACCATGCGAGCGGTCAGAACATCGCCGCCGCGTTTGACCGCGACATTGGCGATGGCAACTGTGATGGCCGAGAACAGGCCAAGGGCAACGGGGAGGAGTGTGGCAGGCATAGACCAGCGCTTATGGCAGGCTGACCCAGCGTTCGGCCAGAACAGATATCGTTACTGAATTCGATCCGGCGGGTAAGAATTTACGCCGATTTGGTCGCGTTGTTTTAACGGCGAGGCGCGATAACCGGTGCATGGCACTTGCACGCGTTCTCGACGACGATCTCATCTCCAAGGAGAGCTTTGATGCTCAGCTCGCAGAGCGTGGCGTTGAGATCCCCGCTTTCCGTATGCGCAACTGGCGCACACGGGGATTGATGCCGCATTCCTTCCGGGGCGGGCTTGCCTGCTACGCGCCAGACAGCGTGGCGCAAGCTCTCGAAGCCGAGCGCCTGTTCCGGGAGAAGGACGATGAGTCCTATGTCGGCTGGGAACTCTGGTGGCAGGGATTTTCGGTGGGCGACGATTACTGGCGGCCATGGTTTGAAGAGCAGGGCATGCTGCGTAATGCATTCGGCCGGCATGGTGCATCGGCTGCGGCCTCTCTCGCCATGTCCAAGGGGCACAATCTTGAAACAGTGATCTGGCGTCTGCGCGAAGCGATGGGTGCTGGCAAACCTGCCCTCAAAGGAACCGGCCATGCCTCGCTCGATCGTCTTGCCGAGCTTCAGGGCTCTGATGGTGAGCGCATTATCCGCGAAGGTGTCGACATCAGCCGTTGCTATGCCGAGGCGATGACCGCGATTGCCAACACAGAAAAGCCCAACGTCTCCAGCCTTCTGTTCAAGAGAGATAATCGCCACGTGCTTTTCCAGGCTCGCGATGATCTGCGCGGAATTCTTGAGGCAGGCGCGGCCCTTCATGATGCTGCGCGTCTCCTTCTGCCACGCCGGGCTCTGCGCCTGCGGTCCGCCAAACTGTTGTCGGAGCGGGCGTCGCGGTCGCTGAAGGCCGAACTGGTGCTTCGATATAATCAGGCAGCGGAGGATTTTGGTCCGCGTCTGAACAGCGAGGAAATCGTGAATCTGCGCGCTGACGCGTTTGCGACACTATCGGCGGCGACCGAAATCCGCCGGGAAATCGATACCAATCCCGCGCTTGCGGCGGCGGCAACGCCTAAACGCCTGCGCGAGGCAGCGGCTACGCGGCCCGGTCTCGATACGCTGTGTGATGCAGTGCAGGCCGCCGCGCGGCGCTAGCTCTCCACACCGACCAGCGCGCGGGCATAGGCCTCCGCGCTGAACGGTTTAAGGTCCTCAGCTTTCTCGCCGACACCCACAAAGTGAATGGGCAGGTCGTGCGCCTCAGCGATGGCGACGAGCACGCCGCCTTTCGCCGTGCCATCGAGTTTCGTCATGACAAGCCCCGTCACACCGGCTGTGTGCCGGAAGGCTTCCACTTGGGAGAGAGCGTTCTGGCCGACGGTCGCGTCGAGCACGAGGATGACATCGTGGGGGGCATCGGGATCGAGCTTGCGGGTGACACGGACGACTTTTGACAGCTCCTCCATGAGCTCGGCCTTGTTCTGGAGGCGGCCGGCTGTGTCGACAAGCACCAGATCGAGATCCTCCTCGCGCGCCTTTTCGATAGCTTCGTAGACAAGCCCGGCGGCGTCTGCGCCCGGCTCCTTTGCCAGCACAGGAATTCCGGCGCGCTCGCCCCAGACCGCGAGCTGTTCGATGGCGGCGGCGCGGAAGGTGTCGCCCGCAACGAGGAGGGCCTTTGCGCCCTGCTCTTTCAATTTCGAGGCGATCTTGCCGATAGTGGTTGTCTTGCCGGAACCGTTGACGCCGACAAAGAGCACGACGCGCGGGCGGGGGCCGTCTGAGAAATCAACGACCTGTTCGCGCGGTGACATAATGGTCTCGATCTCACGGGCCAGCGCCACGCGGATTTCATCCTCGCTGATCTCCTTGTCGAACCGGTCACGAGACAGGCCGGCGGTGACCTTGGCGGCAACTTTTGCGCCAAGGTCTGAGGTGATGAGGAGGTCTTCCAGCTCTTCCAGCGTGTCATCATCGAGCTTGCGCTTGCCGAAGACTGACAGCCCCGAAGTGAGTTTGCCGGAGGATTTGGACAGCCCATCCGACAGCTTTGAGAAGAAGCCGGGATCCTTGGTTTCCGCGAGCGGGTCCGGCTCCCCACGCGCAATAGCGGCTTGCCGGTCTTCCTCCGCCTTGAGGGCGGCCGCTTCGGCCTCCGCGCGCTGGCGTTCAGCCTGGCGGCGGTCTTCCAGCAGGGCGAGTTCCTTGGCCGCTTTTTCTTCCGCAGCGCGCCGGGCTTCTTCCGCTTCACGTTTCCGGCGGGCTTCTTCAGCGAGGCGTTCAGCCTCGGCCGCAGCGGCGACATCAGCGTCAGCTCTCTCTCGCGCCGCCTCCGCCAGCCGTTCGGCTTCAGCAGCTTCGGCGGCGAGCCGTTTGGCTTCCGCTTCCGCTTCCGCGCGTTCGCGTTTCTGGCGCTCTTCCCAGGCGATGGCCGCTTCGCGGACCTTGCGGTCGATCTCTTCCTGCTCGGCTGCTTTGCGCGCCGCTTCTTCTTCGGCCAGCCGGACCGCTTCAGCCTCAGCGGCCTCTTTTGCCGCGAGTTCTTCTGCGGAGAGCTCAGGCTCGACCATCGTCGCGCCAGCCGCTTTCAGCTCTTCTTCTTTTTTCTTTTTCCCGAACCAGAGGATCATGCCGGTGTCCCAATCAGCCGTGTCTCGTCATGGCGGACTATCCGGGTCGCCACTGGGCGTCCAGCAGCGGTATCGGTGAAGCCTTCGAGCGAGACTGGGGTGAAATCTGCAAGCCGAGCGCTTGTTCCCTTTTCGACCAGGGCGTCACGCACCTCGCCGACATGACTCACAAGATGCCGCTCCAGCGCGGCCTGACCTGCTTCGCGAAGACGGGCTGCGCGGGCCTTGATTACGGTCTTGTCCACTTGTGGCATCCGCGCGGCGGGCGTTCCGGGTCGCGGCGAATAGGGGAAGGCGTGCAGGAAAGCGAGCCCTGTTTCTTCAACGAGACGGAGCGAGTTTTCGAAATGGGCATCGGTTTCAGTCGGAAAACCCGCGATGATGTCGGCCCCGAATGCGATGTCCGGGCGGGCGTCTCGCAGGCGGGAGGTTAGCGCGATGGCTTCCTCCCGGCCGTGGCGGCGCTTCATACGTTTCAGGATCAGATCGTCCCCATGCTGAAGCGAGAGATGCATGTAAGGCGCAAGGCGTGGTTCTGGTACGGCCTCAAAGAACGCCTCGTCGATCTCGATGGCATCGATGGAAGAGATTCTGAGCTGAGGCAGGTCTGGCACCAGTTTCAGGATGCGCTGAACCAGATTGCCAAGCTGCGGCGTGCCGGGAAGGTCTCCGCCCCAGCTGGTCAGGTCGACGCCGGTGAGGACGACCTCATGGTGGCCGGTATCCACAAGGCGTTTGATCTGTTCCACCACTTCGCCGGCAGGCACTGAGCGCGAGTTTCCGCGGCCATAGGGAATGATGCAAAAGGTGCAGCGGTGATCGCACCCGGTCTGCACCTGAACATAGGCGCGGGCGCGGCCTTCCATGCCATCGATCAGGTGAGCGGCGGTTTCGCGCACGCCCATAATGTCGTTCACGCGGACTTTCTCATGCCCACCGAGCAAACCAGCCGGGGCCCATGTCTCGGCCTGCATTTTTTCATGATTGCCGATCACACGCGTGACTTCTGGCATATCGGCGAACATGCCGGGATCGATCTGGGCGGCGCAGCCTGTGACGATGACGGGCGTGTCGGGGTTATCCCGCGCGGCGCGGCGTATGGTCTGGCGGGCCTGACGAACCGCTTCGCCGGTCACCGCGCATGTATTCACGATCACCGCATCGCACAGGCCAGCAGCGCGCGCATGATTGCGCATCACTTCCGACTCATACGTGTTGAGCCGGCAACCGAGCGTTATGACGCGCGGATCGGGGGAGGGGGCGGTGTCAGGCATGGCGTCAGAGGGCGCATATCGCCCCCTAAGCCATTCGAGACAAGAGGGCTTAGCTGCAGGTGCCGGTGCGTTTCCCGGTGACGACGCCATTCACTTTCATGTCGCCCATGCCCGGCGCGTTGCCGGCAATGTCGAATGAGCCGGAATATCCGTTGCCATCGGAATCCGCTTCAACGGCCATGGAACCAGCCATTTCAACGCCGTTCTGCGAGCAGGCGAGATCGAAAGACGCGGTGGTTGCCGTCGACTGGAAATTGGAGACAGTGCAGCCATCCTGAGCGAAGTCTTCAGGCGTGAACTCGGCTTCTTCCTCGGTGACGCAGTCGCTGCTGGTCATGGTCTGGCCGGGCATGTTCATCGCCTGCCCGTTCATGTCGAGCGCGACGCTCGTGGTCGTCGTGGTCTCCCACTGGCCGGGATTGATGGATGGCGTATCAGCCATGGCGAGACCGGCAATGACTGCCGCCGCTGTCGTCAGAAAAAGTGTACGCATGAGTTGGACCCCTCTTTGGATGCCGGCGACCGTGATGGCCAAAGATGGCAAGTTTTTGCTGAAAACGCGCCTCAGAGCGGCAGTTCTGTTTCCAGTTCCATCTGGACCGGACCGGTCATCCACACGCGGTCATCGCTTTCGCGCCATTCAATGTGCAGTTCGCCGCCATCGAGAATAAGTTTGGCGGCGCGCTCAGTCTTGCCGGCGCGGGCGGCGCAGACAAGCGCCGCGCACGCCCCGGTGCCACAGGCCTTGGTGAGGCCCGCGCCGCGTTCCCAGACGCGCAAGCGAATGGTCTGACGGTCAATGATCTGCGCAAAGCCGACATTCGTGCCTTCGGGAAACAGCGGATGCCATTCGACCAGCGGGCCGATAGCGGGGATATCGTAGGCATTGACGTCATCGACAAAGAAAACCGCGTGCGGATTGCCCATGGAGACCACGGCGGGCCGGGCAAGATACGGCTTGTCCATCGGCCCGATTTTCACATCGACGCCGCGCACATCCATTTTTTCGGACAGCGGGATGTCAGCCCAGCCCAGAAGCGGCGAGCCCATATCGACGGTGACGACACTCTCCCCGGCGCGCATGGCGCGGAGCATGTCGGCTTCGGTCTGGATGGTGACGGAATCCTTACCCGTCTCCTGCAGCAAGAGGTGGCCGACCGCGCGGGTACCATTGCCACAGGCCGACACTTCTGAGCCATCGGCATTCCAGATGCGCATAAAGGCATCCTTAGTGGCATCGCGCTCCAGGGCGAGGACCTGATCGGCTTTGAGTTCAGCGGCGATGGCACGCACCTGCTCTGTTGTCGGCGCAAAAGGCGTCGAGCGGGCGTCGAATATCGCGAAGGCGTTTCCCGCCCCATTCATCTTCCAGACTTTCATCGGATGGCTTTTAGGCGCTCTCTTAAGGGGCGAAAAGTGAATTCGCTGTGCAGAAGTCAGCCCGGCAGACCGCGTTGCAGAAATACCAGAGACTACCGGAGCCGACTACTTGGGCAGGCGAGTGGCCGCGATCCAGCCGCCTGCCTGAGCGATCACGGCGACTAGGAGGCCCCCCTCGACGAGGAAGTGGCTGGAAAAAAACGACAGCAGAGCAATGCTGATACAACTCCAGTCGACCAATGGATCGCTGATCAGGCGGCCGAGCGGGCGACGCGCCGCCATCACTTCCGGCAGGGTCACTGTGCGCCAGACCCGGCCCATATCTGGCGGCCCGAAGACATCCTGCAGGGCGCGGGGGTCTGTGATGCCGGTCAGTTCGCACAGGTCCTGCACCGAGGCGACTTTCATTTCCACATTCCGGCGGCGCGCGGACGCGCCAATCAGGCTGACCAGGGCGGACAGGATCACCGCAAGCGCTGCGGCCGTCGCCGTCAGGCTGTCAAAGGGCGTGTAGCCGCTCATTCAGCTGTAATCGGCAATCCGGCTGAGCAGTTTGCCACGGAATTCGAAGAAGCTTGCCCCGCGCATTTTCACGGTTTCGCCGGCGCGCACGCCATTGGGCAGGTCGACGGCGGCCTTGCCTTCGAACTCGATCTCGGCGGCGGCTTTTCCAGCCCCGGCAACGATGTTGATCACACGCTGGCGTCGATAGGAGAAGGCGTTTCCGGAGAGTTCGGCAACCTGAGCCATGGCTTCCTTGCCCTCCAGCCGCACGGACTGGCCGGTATTGGAGACGTTTTCAAAGATCACATCATCGACGACGCAATCGAGCATTCCATCGATATCGCGAGCATTATAGCAGGCGACATACTGGCTGATCACATCTTCAAGCACGGCGTCTGATTCTCCCAAAAACCCATATTTGCATTGTGGGATTGGCTGCGCTGCGGCGCAACAGGCTTTATTCTGCCGCAAGGATAGCGCATAAGCGCGCCTCCAAAAGGAGACGAAGATGGCTACGCGTATCGCTGTCGTTGGTGCCACGGGAAATGTCGGTGCCGAACTGTTCAATATCCTCGACGAGCGGATGTTCCCGGTCGACGAGATTTATGCTGTCGCCTCGCGCCGCTCTGTTGGCCGCGAAGTGAGCTTTGGCGAGCGAACCTTGAAATGCGAGGATCTGGAATCCTTCGATTTCTCCAAGGTCGACCTCGTCCTGATGTCGGCTGGCGGCACAGTCTCCAAGCAATGGTCTCCGAAAATCGCTGAGGCGGGCGCGATTGTCATCGACAACTCATCGGCCTGGCGGATGGACCCCGACGTTCCGCTCGTGGTGCCGGAAGTAAATGCCGAGGCCGTGATGGGCTATGGCAAGAAGAACATCATCGCCAACCCGAACTGCTCGACCGCGCAACTCGTCGTGGCGTTGAAGCCGCTGCATGATGCGGCCTCGATCAAGCGCATCGTTGTCTCGACCTATCAGTCGACCTCCGGCGCCGGCAAAGCCGGCATGGATGAGCTCTGGAACCAGACCAAGGGCATCTTCGTGAACCAGGAAGCGGAGCCCATGGAGTTCGCCAAGCAGATCGCGTTCAACGTGATCCCGCAAATCGGCAGCTTCAATGATGACGGTTACACTGATGAAGAAGCCAAGATGTGGAATGAGACCAAGAAGATGGTCGACCCGGCGATTGAGCTGACGGTCACCTGCGTGCGCGTGCCGGTTTTTGTCGGCCATTCCGAGGCTGTGCATGTCGAGTTCAATAACCCGATCACGCCGGGATCGGCGCGCAAGCTCCTGCGCGAGAGCCCCGGCATCATGCTGGTCGACAAGCCTGAGGAAGACGAGTTTATCACGCCGATCGATTGCGTTGGTGACTGGGCGACCTTCATCTCCCGCGTCCGCCGTGATCCAACGGTCGAAAACGGGCTCGCCTTCTGGTGTGTCTCGGACAATCTGCGCAAGGGCGCTGCGCTGAACGCGATCCAGATAGCCGAAGAGCTGCTGAACCGAGGTGTCCTGAAGCCGGAGAAGCAAGTCGAGACGGCCTAAGCGGCAGACTCATCATCCCATAAAAAGCGCCCCGGACCGAAATCCGGGGCGTTTGTTTTTCTGGGAGGAGGGATGATTAGGCGACCTCGAACCGGTCAAGCATCATCACCTTGTCCCATGCGGCGACGAAGTCGTTCACGAACTTCTCCTTCGCATCATCAGTGGCGTAGACTTCAGCCTGTGCCCTCAGGATCGAGTTCGACGCGAAAACGAGGTCCGCACGTGATCCCGTCCAGCCATTGTAGGTGAATGCATCGCCTGAGCCTTCCCACTCAACGACCCCGTCAAGCAGATTGACGAAGAAGTCATTCGTCAGCTGTCCGACTTTGTCAGTGAAAACGCCTGTTGTGGAGCCACCGGCATTGGCACCGAGTACGCGCAGGCCACCGACAAGAACTGTCATTTCCGGCACCGTCAGAGTAAGCAGCTGTGCCTTGTCGACAAGCAGCTCTTCTCCCGGGCGGACCTGATTGTCCTGCTTGTAATTCCTGAAGCCGTCGGCCATTGGCTCGAGCGGTGCAAAGGAGTCGGCATCCGTCTGCTCGTCCGTCGCATCGGTCCGGCCTGGCGTGAACGGAACCGTCACATCATGACCGGCGTCTTTCGCCGCCTTCTCGATGGCTGCGCAGCCGCCCAGCACGATCAGGTCGGCCAGTGACACGGGCTTGCCGAAGTCAGACTGCACGCCTTCCAGTGTGGCGATGACATCGGCCACGCCAGAAGATGCGTTTACGTCCCAGTCTTTTTGAGGGGCGAGGCGAATACGGGCCCCGTTTGCACCGCCGCGACGGTCACTGCCGCGGAAAGTCGATGCCGATGCCCAGGCCGTGTTGACCAGCTGGCCGACGGACAGACCCGTAGCGAGGATTTTCGCTTTCAGCTCGGCAATGTCTGCATCGCTTACAAGCTCATGGTCCACGGCGGGAACCGGATCCTGCCAGATCAGCTCTTCTTCGGGCACTTCCGGTCCGAGATAGCAGGCACGTGGGCCCATATCCCGATGGGTCAGCTTGAACCAGGCGCGGGCAAAGGCGTCTGCGAACTGGTCCGGATTCTGATGGAAGCGCTCGGAAATCTTGCGATAGTCCGGATCCATCTTCATCGCCATGTCGGCCGTGGTCATCATCAGCGGCTCGGTTTTGGACGGATCGTGCGCGGCCGGAGCTTCCGGTGCGCCTTGACCGGCTTTTGGCGTCCACTGATGGGCTCCAGCGGGGCTCTTGGTCAGTTCCCACTCATAGCCGAGCAGGACGTCAAAATAGCCATTGTCCCACTGGGTTGGATTGGCCGTCCAAGCGCCTTCAATGCCGCTCGTCGTTGTGTCGCCACCTTTGCCCGAGCCGTGACGGTTCTTCCAGCCGAGGCCGATCTGCTGGATGGGTGCGCCTTCCGGCTCACTCTCGACATCGCTTTCCAGGCCGGCACCGTGCGCCTTGCCGAAGGTGTGACCACCAGCAACGAGTGCCACGGTTTCTTCGTCGTTCATCGCCATGCGGGCGAAGGTCAGGCGGACATCCCGCGCCGAGCCGAGCGGATCAGGCACAGCGTCCGGGCCTTGTGGATTCACATAGATCAGGCCCATCATCACGGCGGCGAGCGGATTATCGAGCTTCTCGGCGTCGACATCGGCTTTACTGAGGTCGCGTGTTTGACCCGCATATCGGCTGTTTGGATTGTCAGAGGTCAGAAGCCAGTCCGCCTCCGGGCCCCAGTAAATGTCTTCTTCAGGTTCCCAGATGTCCTCGCGGCCGCCCCCGAAGCCAAAGGTTTTGAAGCCCATCGACTCAAGGGCGACATTGCCGGTGAGGACAAGCAGGTCAGCCCAAGAGAGCTTGCGGCCATACTTCTGCTTGATCGGCCAGAGCAGGCGGCGGGCTTTGTCGAGGTTGCCATTGTCGGGCCAGCTGTTCAGTGGCGCGAAGCGCTGATTGCCAGTCGAGGCTCCGCCTCGGCCGTCGTGAATGCGGTAGGTGCCGGCAGCGTGCCATGTCATGCGGATGAAAAGACCGCCATAGTGACCGAAGTCAGCGGGCCACCACTCTTTCGAGTCGGTCATCAGCGCCGTCAGGTCTTTCTTCACCGCGGCAAGGTCCAGCGTCTTGAACTCTTCCGCGTAATCGAACGACTCATCCATCGGGTCGATCAACTCGGAATTCTGGGTCAGCATCTTCAGGTTCAGCTGGTTCGGCCACCAGCCCTGATTTGCTACAACGCCACTATGCATGACTGGGCATTTTCCGCCCGATTCCGATCCGTCCATGATCACTCCTGTAGGTTTGTGTGAGACGTGTTGGCTTACACATATTTTGTATCAGGAGTACGGCCATAAAAATAATAGATATTTGTCTTCCAACATATTGAGTGCGCCTATGTCGAGGCGTTAAACATGGCCTCTCTCGAGCGCAGCCTTGAATTCTGCTGGATCAACGCGGTCGACGCCTTTGGCATAATTGCGGGCGTTAAGTTCATAGAAGATGGCATTGCCGCGATTGGCGGCCCCATTGTCTCGCGTTTTCACGAGCCGGGCGGGCGAACCGGCAATAATGGAGTTCTCAGGAAACTCGGATCCCTCGGTCACAATCGACTGGCCCGCCACAATGGAATTCGCCCCGATCTTCACCCCGTCCATGATGGTTGCGTTGATGCCGATCAGGCACCGGTCGCCAATCTCGCAACCATGAAGGGTGACATGATGGGTGATGGAGCAGTCTTCTCCGACAATGGTCGGCGTGTCGAACCCGATATGGACCATGACGAAGTCCTGAATGTTCGATCGTGCCCCGATGCGGATTTCGAACATCTCGGACCGCATGACCACGTTCGGCCAAATGCTGGCCCCGGGGCCGATATAGATCTTGCCATAAAGCAAGGCGCTCTCGTGGACGAATGCAGGATCATCGAGTGTGACGGAGGGACCGATATGAGCCATGCGTATGCTTTCCTGTGACCTGAAGACAAAAGCTCGCGCGGGTAGCTGAGACAGGCAAGCCATACCGCCGGGGTATTCCACCTCTCATTCGCATATTTCGGGTGGCGCTCGGACGCGCGCGGCGTTAGCTCGTCAAGATGAGTCCCGCGATCCGTCTTGGCTTTTTTTCTGCGCTCGGCGCCTACACGATCTGGGGGCTGTTGCCGCTCTATTTCAAAGTGCTTGGACATATCGCGCCGGAAGAAATGCTGGCGCATCGGATCCTCTGGTCGGTGCCGACCGGCGTCATCTTCATCGCCATAGCCGCCAAATGGGCAGACCTGCGCGCAGTTCTGACTGTTCGGCGTATGGGTTGGCTCACCCTGTCTGCGGCGCTGATCGGGCTGAACTGGTTTATCTATATCTGGGCGGTCGGACAGGATCGCGTGATGGAGGCGAGCCTTGGCTACTACATCAACCCGCTGGTGAATGTTTTGATCGGGGCAGTGTTCCTCTCCGAACGCCTGCGCCCGGCGCAGTGGGCTGCGGTCGGTGTCGCCGCGATTGGGGTCGCGGTGATGGCGGTCGCGTTTGGGCGCGTCCCGTGGGCGGCCCTTATCCTTTGTCTCACCTTCGCGATTTATTCGGTGATCCGGAAACGTGTGCAAGTGGATGGCCGCGCCGGATTTCTGGTCGAGGCGGCTCTGCTGGCACCGCTCGCCGCGCTCTGGATGGGATGGTTCACGGGTCAGCCGAACGGCCGGCTTCTCGGGGAAGGGGGATCAGACATCCTGCTGCTGATGGCGTCCGGACCAATCACGGCTGTGCCGCTTATTCTGTTTGCAATCGCCGCCAAGCGGCTGATGCTCTCAACGGTTGGGATGATGCAGTATCTGGGGCCGACGCTCCAATTCCTGATTGCCCTGTCCTTCGGCGAGCGTTTTGGCTGGACGCATGGCGTCGGTTTTGCCTGCATCTGGGCGGCGCTCGTTATATTCACGACCGACAGCGTGCTCGGCGGGCGCAAGGCGCGACGGCTTGCCCGGTCTGCGCAGGTGACATGAAAACGCCTCAACCGCGAGGAAAAGGGACTCATGCCGGAACGTCCAGAGAAACGCGTTTTTTATGTCGTCGGCGACATTCATGGTGAGGCTGAACTGCTCGCCGATCTTCATCAGCAGATCTTCAACCATTATGAGTTGTTTGGTGGCGGCGCGGGCGGCGTGCTGGTCCATCTCGGCGATTACATTGACCGCGGGCCGGACAGCTTCGGCGTGATAGAACGTTTGATGGCCCTCGAGGCCCGGCCGCCGCAAGGGTGGGAGGTGCTCAGCCTGCTTGGCAATCATGAAGAGATGGCGATAAGCGCATTTAGTCGTGGCGGCCACGACTACACTTTCTGGAGCGAGAATGGCGGGGCCGAGACCGAGTTCAGCTACAGAGACCATGGGTTTGACGGCCTTGCCCCCGATCACATGCGCTGGCTGAAGGGTCTTCCCCGAATGCTCTGGTTCGAAGACGAGCAGTTGATCGTGGTCCACGCGGGCGTTTGCCCTCGGCGGTTTCCGGAGGAGTCCGAAGATATCCGAATCTGGACACGCTCGGCGCGGTTTTTCGATACCGCTCAATGGACCAGCCCCGCGCTGGCCGGGCAGCGCGTCATTCACGGGCACACTCCGACTGACGATCAAAAGCCGGGGGTTTCTACGGATGGTCGCCGGATCAATGTCGACACCGGTGCGGTGTTCGGCGGACCGCTGACAGCGGTCAGACTGGCTGATGATGCAGAACCGGAATTCCTCAGCGCCTACAGGCAGCCATAAAGCGCATCGATCAGCCGGCGTGCGCGGGGATCGCCCTGCAAATGGTTGGACTGACGATTCATGACATAGGCGGCCGACAGGTGCCGGTCCGGGTCGCCAAGCCCCATTGAACCGCCCCAGCCCGAATGGGCGAGCGTTTCCGGGTTTGGTCCGTAAAGGCCGAGATTGTTGCGCATAAGGCCTGCAGCAAACTCCGTTATGAAGGGCAGGACGAGATCCTGACCAATGGTCTGCCGACGCGTCAGTGCGCCCATGCCGGCCGCTGAGATGATCTGATTGCCTGACAGCGCGCCGCCATTAGCATAGAGCCCGTAAAGCGCGGCGACGCCGAGCGCGGTCCCATGGCCGTTTGCGGACGGGATTTCAATTGCCTTCCAGATCGCTCCGCCACGATTGGGCGCGGCCCATTTGGTGAGGAAGGCCGCACGGGTCGCTTCGTTGATCTTTCCAAGGTCGGCAAGCGCGCGTGGGCGCTGAATGTCAGCGACGCGTGCGTGGTCTGCTTCCGGCAACCCAATTTGGAAATCGATGCCTACGGGCGCGCAGATGTCTTCCCTCAAGATGGTGCCGAGCGTTCGCCCGTCGATCAGACGTGCAAGCTCGCCAACCAGATAGCCCCAGGTGATGGGGTGGTAGCCGTGCGCCGTGCCTGGCTCCCACAATGGGGGCAGGGCAGCGATGGCCGCCGCGCAGGCGGGCGGATCGAGCCAGAGGGCAGGGTCGATTTCCTCGGTAAAGCCGGGCAGGCCAGCTTGATGAGACAGCATCTGCCCGATCGTGACGCGGTCTTTTCCTTCAGCAGCAAAATCCGGCCACATAGAGGCGACTGTTGTCTCGTAAGTCAGCTCTCCGCCGGAGCGATCCAGCAGCAAGGCGATCACGAGCGCAGCAATGCCCTTGGTCGTCGAAAAGACCGGAACGATCGTTTCGGCGTCCCAGGCTATGGTTTTCTTACGATCGGCCCAGCCGCCCTGCAGGTCGACAACGGGCTCGCTATCCAGAATGACGGCAAATCCCGCCCCCAACTCGTCATCGGCCTCGAAATTCGCCGCGAAGGCGTCGCGGACGGGTTCAAACCCCGGGACGATGTGTCCTGTGATCTCGGTCATGGGACCGGCTTTAAACCGGGCTGGGCTTCACACAAAGCAAATTGAACGCGAAGCAGCCGAGGGCCGGTCATAGCCGTTTCTGCATGGCGTAGCGCTGAAATGTCTCGCCATTGCGCTCGACATGCTCTTTCTCCGTCACCTCAAACCCGACGGCGAGAAAGGCTGGATGGGCGTGGAGGCTCGCATGCGTGGTGAGCGTTCTTGAGTCGGACTTGAGCGCGTATGTTTCCAGCTGCGCGTAGAGCTTTCGGAAGAGGCCTGTGCCTTTGTGCGACGGGTGGATATAGGCGAGGTCGATTTCTCCGTCTGGCAGAAGCGTCAGAAAGCCGACTGGTTTACCGTCGGCCTCGGCAACAAAAACCGTCTGCGCGTTCAGTTTTGCTGACCAGTCTGAGAGCGCTGGCGGGGCTGGCGACCATGCGGCGCGCTGGGCACCCGAGTAAAGTGTCGCCCCGTCCCGAACGGACTCGTGGAAGATGTCTGCGAGCGCGGCATGGTCGGACGTGTTACCGCGCCTGATCTGGACTTCATCGCTCATACGCGGCATCGGGAGGCGTTTCTGATCCTACCGTCAAGAGGTCTCCATGTCTGATCACCGTCCGCGCCGCTCCTGTCTTTACATGCCGGGGGCCAATGAACGTGCGCTTGAAAAGGCCAAGGGTCTGCCTGCGGACACGCTGATCCTTGACCTTGAAGATGCCGTCGCCCCAGACGCCAAGTCCGAGGCGCGGGACGCCGTCACGTCTGCTGTCACCGGCGGTGGCTATGGTGGGCGCGAACTGATCATCCGCATCAATGGGCTGGATACCGAATGGGGCCTTGATGATCTCAATGCGGCGGTCGCTGCCGGTCCAGACGGTATCCTTGCCCCGAAAGTGATCGATGGCGGGGACATCGACCGGCTGAATGACGCGATGAGCCGCGCTGGCGCGCCCGAGGATATGGCGCTCTGGGTCATGATCGAGATGCCCAAGGCCATTTTGAACATTCAGGACATTGCCGAAGCGGTCGGGCGCACACGTCTGACCGGGTTTGTCATGGGAACGAATGATCTTGCCAAGGAGTATCGCGCGCAAGCAACGCCGGACCGGGAGGCCTTTCAGTCTGCCTTCGGACTGACACTGGCGGCGGCGCGCGCCTATGATCTTCTCGCTATTGATGGTGTGTTCAACGATATCAAGGACGAAGCTGGTCTTGAAGGAGAATGTCGTCAGGGACGCGTGCTCGGCTTTGACGGCAAGACACTAATCCATCCGAACCAGATCGAAACGTGCAATGCGATCTTCTCGCCGGAACCAGAGGCCGTCGATCAGGCACGCGCTGTCATTGAGGCGTTTGCCGATCCGGAAAATGCAGGCAAGGGCGTGATCAAGGTCAATGGCAAGATGACCGAACTGCTGCACCTTGAAGAGGCGCGCAGGATTGTAGCTGTCAGTGAGGCAATTGCCGCGCTTTAGGCAATCAGCACCATCTCAGAAGTGGCGGCGTAGACTTCGCAGCAGGTATCGGCGTCCAGAATCTGAGGGATCATCACGAAAACACCAGCGACGACTGTAAAGGCTGCGAGGGCGCGGACGACTTCCACCAGATAGCCGCGCTCGGCCTTTTGGGCTTCGTTGTCTTCGGCGATTTGAATGTCTTCCGGCACGGGGCAGGCTCCAGGCTGAGGGTCTGTGCCGAGGTCTGCCCGGCGATCAGCTACCGGTCTACACGCTTATAATTGAAGTCCGGTTCAGCCAGGCTCTGGAAATCTAGACGGCGTCTTAAGTTTCTGTTTACAAAGCGCTTTTTGTGGCCCTGCATTTCTTTCAGCAATGGGCGGAATCTCTCCACTCATGGTTGCTGAATGTTAAGGACGTTGCCGTATGCGGGAGCAGAAACAAAGTCACCGGTGAAGTTTTGAACGCCCAAACGGTATCCAATCCAAAACAAGAGCAGGAGCGCCAGGACATGGCTTTTGTCCGCGCTCAGCAAATGTTTTTGGCAAGCCGACTGGGTATCATCGCAGCCATTAATGCGCTGAACTCAATCATCGTGGTGATCTCCATGGCGCTGATCGCGGGATCGGTTGGCCTTCCTGAGTATGGCTGGTGCCTTGTCTGCATCGTGAACTCCGCCCTGATGTGGCGGATCTATAAGCGTTTCGGCAATCGCGAAGCGCCTCAGGTCGTTTCCGGCCGTTTGCTGCGAATGGGCGCTATCCAGTCAGGCTTTCTGGGACTGGTCTGGGCAATGCCGGCGCTGCGCGCTGAGGGTACGGGCGATGTCGCCATCTTCTTCTTCGCGTCCATTCAGATCGCCATGGCCGCAGGCACAACGGCGATCCTGTCGACCGCGCGCTGGCCGACCATGTGCTTCGTCGTGCCCACCTGTCTCGGCGCGGGCCTGTCGACTGTGTTCCTCGGATCGTCGGGCTATGTCTACTTCTTCCTCTCGCTTGTCCTGACTTTTGCGCTCGACGTGGGCTGCCGGAACAGTCAGTTCCAGCTGCGCCAGGAGATCAAAGCGCGCTTCGCTGAACGTGAGAGTCACGCAAACCTCGTCTCCGCTATCGAAGCCATGAAGGACGGTTTCGCGCTGGTCAGCCAAAACAATGAAAAACTCCTGACGAATAAGACCTTCCGCGACAATTTCGATCGCGACTTCTCCTTCGATGAAGCGGCCACCAATCGAAAGCTTGTCGTAAATGGAAAGGTCTTCGAGCCGAGCGTCTCTCACGGAGACAATGGGGCAGGGGTCTATCTTTTTTCCGATATTTCCGAGCGAGCCGATCGTGAGGCCGATCTGGAGCGCGCGCTAAGTGAGGCAGAAGCCGCAGACCGGTCGAAAGTGCGGTTCCTTGAGTCGATGAGCCATGAACTCCGCACGCCGCTCAACGTCATTATCGGTTTCTCACGCCTTATGGCGACCGGCTCGAACATCTCCTTGTCGCCGCAAGAAATGAGCGAGTATGCCGAGCGCATCTCTGAAAGCGGGCAGCATTTGCTGCGCATGCTCGATGACATTCTGGCCTATTCGCAGCTCGGCCTTGAGCATGCGACGAACAATCAAAAGCAGTTCGAACTGCCAGCCGTTATTCGCAAAGCCGTCCGGCTTGCAACGATGTTTGAGGAAGTCGGGCCGGAAATCGATCTGAACATCAAGGTGAGCCGGTCACTTGGCGCAGTGATCGCAGACCCGCTTGCCGTTGAGCGCATTTTGATCGCGCTGATCTCCAACGCTTTGAAGTTTGGCGGTGTAAAGCCACGAGTCGCCATAGCCGCCGGCCTATCAAGCGACGGGGCCCCTTACGTCTCTGTTCGCGATTGGGGCCTGGGCATTGAGGAATGCGAGGCTGAGAAGATTTTCGAGCCGTTCTATCAGGGCGACCCGAACATCGAAGCTGGTTCCAAGGGAGCGGGCCTCGGCCTCACCATCGGTCGTCGTCTGGCCCAGGCCAATGGCGGTGATCTGATCATAAAGAGCCGTCCGCAGGTCGGCACCGTGGCGACGCTGGTGCTGCCAGCCGAAAACCATGTGCCGAAATCCCCGCGCCAGGTGGAAGAAGAACTCTCCGAAGCGGACATTGCTCTGTCCGCCGCAAGCTAGTCCTTGGGCTATGACACACGCGACTCGGGAATCTCCTGTATTTCTCATCTGAGATAGAATACGAAATCGTCTATTAGTGATTTCGTCATGGGTGGGCGCGTTCGCCATGGTTTTCGTTTACGCCGCGATTTACATCGTCATCCTGCTCCTGTTTGCGACCCTGATCCGTAAAACTGTCTGGGGCGCGTTCGGTCTCGCATTATTGGCGCTGGCGACTGCGCCGCTCTGGCCAGAGCATTTGGATGGCTGGTTCCGATGGATAAAGACCCTTAGCGTCCTCGTCCCGATGGCGTTTCTGATTGGCCTTGCCCGCATCGCCCATCACGACCAGCGCGGTGGCGCATGGAAGTTCATGCGCGGGGAATGGGTGCTCTGGGGCTTCTACGCCATGTTCGCGCTGAACATTGCTGAAGCCTCGGTGAAAGACATCGCGCTTGGCAACACGCTGAACGGCGCGGCTGGTTTTGTGCTAATGATCCTGCTGCCCGCTGTGCGCTATCCTGGCTTCAAACAGCGCAACTGGGGCTTTGCCGAGGACAATCGGGGAGATGTATTTGCCCTGACAGGTACTGCTTGGAATGTTGCCTATGTCTCGTGGAACCTGCTCTTCGTTTACAATGAGAACCCGACCTATTTCGCAAGTTCGGCATCGCTTCTGATCGCCGCGCTTCTTTATACGTTCCTCGTCAACAAACCTGAGCTCTTCGGCATGATCCGGGTGTTCACACTAGCCTTCCATCTGACGCTGCGGGCGGCTACCGATGTGATGCCACAGACCCTGGACCAGTATCCGGCGGTGCCCAATGAGACGGTTTCCACGGTCTGGGCGATTGTGAACTTCGTGGCGATGCTCTCTTTGCTGGCCTGGCGTCTGTTCTCGGTAAACCAGTACCGGCGGGACGATGCTGCGCCCCCACCCAAAGAGCCCGCCGCGACGTCCGCCTCTGAGGGACAGAGTCCGGTCGTGGAAGCTCGTGGCTGAGCCGGTGGCGGGCCTGTCGCTTGGCCGCGCTCTTTCAGAATTAATTAACCGGGGCGAAATGCCTGATGTCCAAAGACCGTCCGGGCGGCGCGGATGGTTGAGCGCCGATAGTGTAAGCGTAGTTTTTCAAGGCGTTAGTGCGTGACAATAACCGAGCGTCAGTCCTATCGACTCGCAATTGTGGGCGGCGGTCCTGCGGGTCTTTCGCTGGCGCGTATGCTGGCTGATACCGATGGTCTCGAGGTCACCGTCTTCGAGCGCGAATCGATGCTCGGCGGTAAATCCTACTCACTCTACGATTATGCCCGCCCCATTGAACTGGGTACGTCCTACACGGCCATGGGCCACCGCATCGCTAAGAAGTGGATGAAGGAGCTAGGCATCACCCTGCGCCAGAACGGGGAGTCCCGTTATGACGGCAAGCCTTTCATCGACTATGTGAAGGATGGCAGCGGTAAGAGTTTTGCGCTGCAAATGCTGCACTTCATGTGGTCGCGTCGCCGTCTGCTGCGCAAACTTAGCAAAAATCCCGACGATGATGCAGCGCTGGCCGAAGCCGCGCTCCCGGTGGAGGCTTGGCTGAAGGCGCGGGGGCTGCGCAAGATCGAGCGTTTCATGCACCGCATTCTCACGACGATGGGCTATGGCGTGCTTGACGAGGTGAGCACGATCCAGGCGTTGCGCTGGATCGATGTCGACCTGTTGCTCTCTGGACAATTCAACCAGATTCATGCGCCCGAACAGGGATGGACCGAGTTCTGGAAGCGCGTGGCGGACGGCCTCACCGTCGAGACGGACGCCGCCGTCAGTGCGATCAAGCGCGATGAAACCGGCGTGACGCTGACCGTGAACGATGAGGCGCGCGCCTTTGACGGCGTGGTTTGCGCGGCACCCTTCGACCAGTTTTTTGACGTTGTTGAACCCAATGAGGCCGAGGCCTGGCTCAATGACAGCTTTGACTGGACCGGTTATGCCAGTGCGCTCGTCGCCGTTGAGAAATGGTTCGAAGGCTTCCAGATTGACGGTTACAGCGAAGCGGCACGGCCGGGCTCGCCCAAAGGCAAAATGCTGGGCGCGCGCTATGAAGCCGATGCTCCTGAACTCGGCGGACGGCTGTTCATCACCGGACAGATTCCCGGCGATTACTCAGAAGCCGAGCTTCAAGAAATTCTCGAAGATGAAATCAAGGATCGCGGCGGGGAGAACCCCAACGTCATCATGCTGCGAAAGTGGATCTACTTCGCACAATGGCGGCCCGAAGCCATCCGTGGCGGCCTGCTGACGCGCATGGACCGGATGCAGGGGCAGGACAGCACCTGGTATACGGGCGCGCTTTTCAGCTTTGAGTCCATCTCTCACATCATGGATTTCAATGCCCGGCTCGCCCCGCGTATTATCGAAGCGGTAAAGCGCTAGGCGTCTATACCTTTCGAAAGATCATCGGTTGGCCCGCCAGCTGCCCGATGACGGATGGCGTCGACGCTCTCCCAGATCTTGCCGCCCGGATAGAGCCCGATCGAATTGGTCAGTTCCTTATATTCGATCGTCTCGTACATGCCGCAGGTGATGTAGGGGTCGCCTTCCATCAGCGCCTGAGCCTCGTCCAGACTGTCGGCATTGACCAGAAACACCGAACCGACCAGCGCGTCGCCACCTGGTTCGCGGATGGGGCCGGCGGTCACGTAGCACTGCCAGTTGTTCTCCACATGCTCCAAATGGCCGGCAAGATGGGTCTGTCTTGGCTCGGCTGAGCCGGGACCATCGCGGCATATCACAAGGTAGCAGGTCTGGGCCTGTTTCTCGACGGTCGGGGGAAAGTCAGTCATCAGGGCTCTTTCTTCACTTCAGAACGCCATCTTCCACGAGACGGTCAATGACGGTTTGCTGGGAGGCGATGGCCTCGGCGCGAGACATCATTCGATTGGCTGGCGAGCGATTGGCGGGGGCGTGATCGGCCTGCGCATAGGCTGTCTCGAAGGCATCGTTTGGAAGGCGTGACAGTGTATTTGTCATACCGGTCTTGCGGCGCGTCTCGCGCAGCGCGCCAATATCCAGCACGGCATTGGCGTTCAGGGTCTCACCCGTTCCCGACTCGGCGAGCGTGCGTCCATACCAGTCCAGTATGATGGACATGGCATCGGTCGACGCGGCAGGGACGGGGGTTCCGATGATCCCGGCTGAGTTTGCCGAGACGAGATAGGCGATGTTCTCGATGGCGCGGGCCTTCTTGGCGATGTGCTTGGGCGTCAGGCCCGGCGCGCCGACTTCCGAGGTCGGGTGCAGGAACACCTCTGCACCCTTGAAAGCCGTCATACGCGCGATCTCCGGATACAGGATTTCCTCGCTCGCTATGGTTGCCAGTACGCCTATTTCGGTGTCGGCGACCGGGAAAACGGCATCGGCACCATATGTATCGAGGTACTTGTCCCAAACATCATAGGGGCTCGGCGTGTAGAGCGAAATCATCCGCCGATACCGCAGCACTGTGTCGCCGGACGGGCTGTAGATGACGTTGGACTGGAAATAGAGGTTCGGGAAGTTCGGGTCGGTCTCGTAATGGTTCGAGCACAGATAGATTCCGAAGGTCTGGGCGAGACCGGCGAGCTTCTCGGCAAACGGGCCGTCCATGGCAATCGCGGCTTTGGCCTGCCATTCCTCCCGGGACTCTCCAAGGGGGAAACCTGTCATCCAGTATTCCGGCAGGACGACGAGTTTTGTGTCGTAGCCGTTAAAGCCTTTCAGGAATCCGCGCGATGCGCCGATCTGGCCTCGGACGCGAGCGATGGCCGCGTCCATGCGGGCGTGAGCATCTTCAACAGTTGAATCCTGATTGACCGCATCGCAGACCGTCTGGAGCGCGATGGCGGTATAGCGGAGGCCCGGTGTGTCCTGTGCGAAGGCTGGGGCTGCGAGAGCGGTCGCGGTCGCAGCGAGAAGAAGTTCGCGCCTGTTCATGTCTTTGTCTCCGAGAAGGCATCCACGGTTTCAGCGGCAGTCGCCACGGCGAGGCCATCCATGTTGGCAAGGCCATCAAGGATGCGGCGAACAGCGTGCATGCGGAAAGGTTGTCCGGCGGCGTAGGGCGTGAGCGTGAAGGCAAAGCATTGTGCGCCACGCTGCTCATGTTCGTCGATATGGAACCGTGCCGCTTCCAGAATCTGGTCGGCCCATTCGTCCTCACTCTGGGATCGGTCGAGCAGAAGCTTGAAATCCCCGAGCTCATTCATGAGGGGTAGCGCATGTATCTCACCGGCTTTGGTTCCCATGGCGAGCGGCCTTTGGTCCATTTCCCAGTCGAGGCAGATGTCGAAGCCCGACTGCCGGATGAGATCCAGCGTCTTGAAGGACTGGTTACGGGCCGGGCTCATCCATGTCCGCGCATTAGGAAAGGCCTTGCGGGTGTTTTCGATGAGTGCGAGTTCTTCGGCCCCGGACAGGCCGGCATGATGAATGTGCGCGGTCGAGACGCCATAGGCGGCGATTTCGTGCCCGGCCGTGCGGACAGCTTCGATCAGCGGCGGGTAGCGCCGGGCGATCTCTGCGTTGACCGCGAAGGTGGCTTTCAGGCTAACGGTCTCCAGTGCACGCAGCAGCCGGTACACGCCGACACGATTCCCATAGTCGCGCGTCGTGAAATGGCGCAGGTCCGGATAAGGCGTCTTCATTGCTCCGGGATGCTTGAATGGCTCGCCCGGCGGGTTGAGCGGAAAGAATTCGAGCGGGATAACGATGGTGGCCATCGCCTTTACGCCGGAGGCCAGTTGAACAGGCGCGCGGCGATCGGCCGGGTCCCAGTCATAGAGGTCCTGATCCATGCCATGGGAGCGATGAGGGTAGGTAAGGTAATCATCAGGCAGGGGCAAAGCCGGTTCCTCCTGTAGTAACGCCGCGTACCTTGATGTCGGCAAGGCTCTGGTCCCAGTAGTGCTCGCGGAAGTGTTCGGCGATCTCAGCTCCTGTCGTGATCCAGATATCGTCCCGGTGGGCAGCGATGTGTTTTAGGGCGTCTTCGAAGACGCGCAGGCGGTGGGGCTGGCTCACAAGGTAGGCGTGAAGCGGAATGCACATCACGGTGCCGGACTCTTCGCCTTCTTCAAGAAGTTGATCGAAGTGGCGGATCAGGATGTCTGTATAGCGCTGCGGCGACCATCCCTGCACGGAGTAGGTGATGACATCATTCACTTCGAGCGAATAGGGCATCGAGACGAGCTTGCCCGTCCTTGTCTTCAGGGGTTGAGGCTGGTCATCCTGAAAGAGGTCGCAGGAATACCAGAAATCATACTCGGCAATGAGGTCCAGCGTTCGCTCTGTATGGGTGAGGGCAGGGGCGAGATAGCCACGGATGCGGTCGCCTGTGGCGTCCTGAACGGACTTGATCGAGTCCTCGATGACGGCGCGTTCCTGCGCTTCGTCCATGCCGTAGGAATAGCGGGTATTATAGATGCCGTGGGAGAAGAACTCCCAGTTGCGCGCCTTGCAGGCTTCGATGATTTCGGGGTGGTGGTCGATCAGTCCGATCGACAGTGAGATCGAACCGCGCATTCCGTACTTGTCGAGCAGGTCCATCAACCGCCAGTGGCCGATCCTGTTGCCCCAGTCGCGCTGGGAGTAGCCGATTATGTCGGGGTTAGGGCGCGGCCAGGGCTGGCGCTGCGGGTTCGGGGGCGGGTCGAATTCATAGTATTCGATATTGGGCGCGATCCAGAAGGCGAGCCTTTTGCCGCCGGGCCATTCGATCTTCGGGCGGCCCTGATAGGGCCAGTAGTCATAAAGGTTGGGATCGGGTCGTGTCATCCGCGATAGGCCTCGATCCAGTCATAGACTTCCTGAACCTCCACCACGTCTGCGTACTTCAGCTGAAGGTCTGTGAGGTTGGCGAAGTGATAGCTCTCATGCTTGTCGGCGACGCACTCCATGGGAACAATGGTGCGATATCCGTGCGACAGGCTGTCCACGGCGGTGGCGCGCACGCAGCCGGACGTGGAGCCACCAGTAACGATAACGGTGTCGACTTTGTGCCATGTGAGGAAAGACGCGAGCCGGGTTTCAAAGAACGCGCTCGGCATCCGCTTCTCGTAAACCGCATCAACGCTGGGATCGATTTCAAGGCGGTCATCGAAGGCGTTTCGCTCGGACCCTGACTTGATGTTTTGCAGGCTGTCAGGCGTGTCTGTCCGGGTGCCCCAGACGCCGGCATCTGCAGCATTCTCCATATAGGCGACATGAGTCCAGACAACTGGAAGGCTCTTTGCCCGGGCGCGTTTGGAGATTTCGTTGATGTGTTCAATCTGGCGCGGGTCGGTGATGTAGGCGGTCTTGAAGAGGTCTGGCCGCGTGTAGGCCTGTTGTGGATCGACATTCACGATGGCGATTTTCTCCCCAAACCCGAACCGGGCGCGGGCGGGGTTGGCCCGGACATCCTCGAAGATTTCACGTGCGGTCTTGTCGGAGACCGCCATCGTCGGCTCGGTTGGATAGTCGGTCATGTCCTCATCCCGCTTGCAATGTCACTCGTCTTCAAATGATATATCTTTTTGGTCAAGTCTAGCCGACCCCTATCGATGATGGAGCATACCCGATGAAACTCTCTCACCTAATCTGTGTTGGGGGCGCGATGGCTTTGGCTAGTTGTGCAACCCCGCCCGACGCAGCGCCGGCACCGCCAGAGACCGGCGCTTACATGGTGGTGCTAGGCACTGTGCATGACCGCGAGGCTTTCATGGCGGGATATGCGTCGCAGCTCGGCCCGCTCTACGAGAAGTATGGGGGCTCCTATGTCGCCATAGGGCGGGGGGCGGAGGTGCTGGAAGGCGAACCGGGCTTTGAGAGCCATGTCATCTCCCGCTGGCCCAACATGGAGGCCGCGCGCGCCTTCTGGGCGAGCCCGGAATACGAGGTGCTCAAGAAGGCGCGGATCGATGGCGAGTGGGGCACATTCGAGGTCTTCCTCGTGGAGGCGCTTCCGGCGCCCGCAAACTAGGCAATCCTCGCCCGGCGGCGCATCATCTGTAGCGCCAATGCCACATACTTAGATTCATTGTCCGGACATATTGCTGCTTCCGGCAAAAGATATATCATTTGTAATCATGCGGCGATCAGCGTCGTTCTACGGGAGAGAACCATGGCTTTCAGGACGTTTCTTGCGGCGACCGTCGCGACCTCAGCACTAGCAGTTACCCTTTCGGCTCCGGCCGTCGCGCAGGAAGATGATGCGGCGGACTCCCGCCGGCTCGGCACCGTTCTTGTGACGGCGCAGCGGACTGAGGAAAACCTCCAGGATGTGCCCGTTGCTGTTACCGCCCTGAGCACCGAAGACATTGAAGACAAGCAGGTACAGAACATTCGGGACCTGCAATTCCTTGCCCCGAACATCAACATCGCGACCAATACAGGTACGGCGAGTGCGGCGCGGATCTTCCTGCGCGGGGTTGGCGAGGATGAAAGCCGCGGCGCGGTCGATCAGGCTGTTGGCATCTATGTGGATGGTATCTATATCGGCCGGTCCGTTGGCTCCCTGATGGACGTTGTGGATCTTGAGCAGATCGAAGTGCTTCGCGGCCCGCAGGGCACGCTATACGGGCGGAACACGATTGGCGGTGCCATCAAGCTGACATCCGTGAAGCCGCAATTCGAGAACAGCGCCAATGTGCTGACCACAATCGGCAATGAAGGCCGCCTCGATCTGCGCGGAACGGCGAACTACCAGATTGACGACCGCACGGCATTCCGGCTGACGGCGCTCCATCGCGAGCGGGATGGCTTCCACACGCTTCGCCCGAATGGTGATTTTGAAGGGCAGGACCGGGATGTTGGTCGCCTTCACACACTGGCTGTGCGTGGCAGCCTCTATCATGAGTTTAATGATGTCTGGAGCGTGCTTATCTCTGCTGACCAGACGCTCGACCGATCGGACCCAATCCCTGATTCCGCCGCGCCAAACGGCGACTTGGCGGTGGGCGGCGATGTCGACAATGACATCTTCACCATCGAACCACTGGAAGGCACCACGTGCTCGGCCTTCACACCCGGCAACTTCCAGCCGCTCGGTTGCTTCACTGATTATAATCAGCGCCTGAAGTCTGGCGGGGCGTCTGTGAACATCGAGGCGGCCATGGAAGGTGTCACGTTCACCTCCCTGACCGGCGTAAGGAATCTCGATGACAATCTCTCGACCCGCATTGGGTTTCCATACATTCAGGACACCAATCAAGATCAGTTCAGCCAGGAGTTCACGCTGGCCTCGAATGACGGCCCGCATGACTGGCTTCTCGGTGCTTACTACTTCACCGAGCAGCTTGAGTTGAACACGACCTTCGTCTTCCCATTCTCGGTGAACACCGAAACGGAGTCCTTCGCTCTGTTCGGGCAAGGGACTTACAATGTGACCGACCAACTCGGCCTCACAGGCGGCCTGCGTTATACAACGGAGACCAAGGAGCTTGACGCAGAGGCGCTGTTGTCAGGTCTGTCCCGCATCGATGAGCGCGATTTCAGCAATATCAGCTACACGGTCGGCGCTGACTATCGCTTCAACGAGTCGGTGCTCGGCTACGCCAAATTCTCGACGGGCTTCAAGTCCGGCGGTTGGTCTCCTGATGCGTTCTCGCCCGCGGCCGTATTCCTGCCTGTCCGCAAGGAGACGCTTGAGTCCTTCGAGGCTGGTGTGAAGACCGATCTCTTCAATGACCGGGTCCGGTTCAACGCGACCTACTTCTTCAATACCTATGAAGACCTTCAGATCGGCGCGACTGTGCCAGGCCTCGGCTTCACGCGCTTCAATGTGCCTGAGACGGAGATTCAGGGTCTTGAGTTTGAGTGGGTCGTGCAGGCAACGGACAACTTCCAGATCAACGGTAATCTTGGACTGCTTGACGCTGAGTACACGGAAATCGACGATGTTGCCGCCGGCGGCCTTACGAATGAGGGTGCAACGCCGGCTTGCGGCGGTGTCGTCTCGGTGGCGTGCGCGTCGACCCTCGATCTGAAGAACGCGCCGGAATACAAGGCCACGATTGGTGCGCTCTATACGATGCCAATCCAGGGCGGGGATCTGATCTTCTCCGGCGATATCAACTTCGAAGACGATAGCTGGAGCCTTGTGGCGAACGATCCGCCGCACGCGCTGATCGACGTACCAACGCTCGTAAATGCGCGCGTGAAGTACGAAGCTGAGGCCGGCTGGTCGGTCGCGCTCTGGGGCAAAAATCTCGGTGATGAGGAATACTACCGCGCCGCCTCTGCAGGGTCGTTCTCTACCTACGCCTCTGAGCCGCTCACATATGGCATTGAGCTCGGATACGAGTTCTGATGCCTGGACCGCTCTCAATGACGGTTCGCAGATTTGCAGCCCCGGCGTTCGCGCTGGGGCTGTTTGCGTCTTGCGCGGCACTTGCTGAGTCGCCCGCGCAGGAGGCGGAGACACCATCTCCCGTGACGACCTCTGCTTGGTCTGAAGCGGTGATCAGTGTCAGCGACCTCGATCAAACCGCGCAGTTCTTCCGGGAGATTGCGGGCTACGAGACGGTCTGGCAGGGCGAGCTGGGCTATGAGGAAATCGAAGCCTTTGGACTGCCGGAGACGGCGTCCGGTGAAGCGCTCGTTTTGAGAGCGCCGAGCGCGGACAGTGGTTACATCCGGCTTGTTCGTTTTGACAATGCCGGGCGCAAGGTCCCGACTCGTCCCGGCGCACGGGCCTGGGATACGGGTTGTTTCTGGTCGATCATGGTCCGGGCGAATGATCTTGAAGCCATCTATGACGATGCCATCGCAATGGGTTGGGGGACGGAAACGCCCATCGCCCCTCTGTCCTTTAATGGTTCGGAGCTGAATATCGTCGTCTTCAAGGGGCCGGACGGTGTTCAGATTCAGTCCTATGAACGTCTCAACCGGCCGATCCCTGAAGGATTTACCCCATTCGAGCGCCTCAGTCGCCCGTTCAACATAATGCAAATGACCCGCGATAGGGATGCTGTGCGGGAGTTGATGGTGGATGTGCTTGGCTTCGACACGTTCTGGTTCGGGCCGCCTTATCTTGATGATGAGCCGACCCTGATGCCGCTTGGTATACCGCAAAACCTTACAACCAGCGTGCCGTACAAGGCCGGGATATTCTCTCCACCGACACAATCGCTCTACGGACGAATGGAATACATCGAGATCGATGGTCTCGATGGCTTCGATTATGAGGATCGCTGCCACGCACCAAACCTTGGCATTCTCTCGGTGAGTTATCCCGTGGAGCGCGTGGATGATGCGCTCGACACCATCGTGTCGCGTGGCTGGGAGATCGAGCGCGGTCCTTACACGGTTGACCGGCTTCCCTATGGATTGACGCGGGCCTTCACGATCAAGGCCCCCGATGGAGCCACCATCGAGTTCATGCAGAACATCGACGACTAGCCTCAACCGGCCGGGAAGAGAGCGTTGAGCTCTTTCATTGTTGGGCCGGTATCGATGGCCTCCGAGGCGAGCCAGTCCGGATTGTAGACCGTGTCTCCGTAACGTTCGCCGCCATCACAGATGAGCGTCACAAGACTACCCCTCTCTCCTTTGGCCTTCATTTGCAGTGCCAGGGAGAGGGTGGCGTAGACGTTCAGGCCGGTGGACGGCCCGCAACGACGCTTGAGGCGCTGTTCCAGCCAGTGGGTGGTTCCGATACTGGCATCGTCGGAAACCTTGATGACGAGATCGACAATTTCATCGATGAAGGACGGCTCCACGCGAGGGCGTCCAACGCCCTCAATACGGGAGCGCGTCTCGCATTCTGTCTTGCGGCAGCCATCGCGATAACTCTCGAAGAACACCGAATTGTCCGGGTCGGCGACGCAGAGCTTGGTGTGAGCATACGTCTCCGGGCGGTAGCGGATAAACCGTCCGATCGTTGCGGACGTTCCGCCCGTCCCTGCGCCGACGACCACCCATTCCGGTGCCGGAAAGCGTTCCAGTTCCATCTGTTCGAACAGGCTCTCGGCTATGTTGTTATTGCCACGCCAGTCAGTGGCGCGTTCGGCATAGGTGAACTGGTCAAGATAACAGCCGCCCGTCTCCCGCGCGATCCGTTCGGCCTCGGCGTAAATCATCTTCGGCTCGCACGCATGGCAATTGCCGCCAAAGCGTTCAATCTCCCGCATTTTCTCGACGGATGTTCCATGTGGGATGACGGCGATAAAGGGAATCTCCAGCAATCTGGCAAAGTAGGCTTCCGACACGGCTGTGCTGCCGGATGAGGCTTCCACGACCGTCGCACCCGGACGAATGCGTCCATTACAAAGTCCATAGAGGAAGAGCGAACGCGCGAGACGATGCTTGAGACTGCCGGTCGGATGAGTGGATTCGTCCTTCAGGTAGAGGTCGATCCCTTCAATCCCCGGCAGGCTGAAAGGGAGAAGGTGGGTATCGGCCGACCTGTTGAAGTCGGCCTCGATCCGTGAGACTCGCTCGGTCAGCCAGTTGCGGTAGTCCGGATCAAGGGATGAGGCGCGGGCGCAGGCGTCGCGAATCCCTGCTAGCTGCGTGTCTGTAAGGGCAGGCATGGCCTCGTCTCCTTGGTGCTGGGCGTTCAGCGTCCCGTGACAGAAACGCCGATGCGTTGCAATTGTCTCACGGGAAACGGCTTACAATTCTTGCAACAAAAGATATATCATTTGCTGTGAGGTGTAATGGCACAGACGATCTTCGATAAGCTATGGCAGGCGCACCGGATTGCCGATGCAGGCGACGGGGCGGACCTGATCGCAATTGATCGTGTGATGCTGCACGAGCGCACGGGCGGCGTCGCCCTGAAGTCGCTGGCGGAAGCCGGGCGGTCGGTGCTCGCGCCTGAGCGCGCGTTTGCCATCATGGATCATATCGTTTCGTTCAGGGCAGGGCGCGGGCGAGACGAATCCCGCTCGCCCGGCGGAGAGACGTTCATCACTGAAACACGCGCAATGGCGAAGGCGGCGGGCCTTCACCTCATTGATACGGATGACACGCGGCAGGGCATTGTCCATGTCGTCGCGCCGGAGCTCGGCCTTGCTATGCCCGGTGCGAGCATTGTCTGCCCTGACAGTCACACCTGCAGCCTTGGTGCGCTCGGTGCGCTCGCCTGGGGTATAGGGTCCAGTGAGGCGGAACACGCGCTCGCAACAGGAGCGCTGCGAGTGATGAAGCCGGCGCAGAAACGCGTCTGGTTTAATGGCCGCCTTGGCGCGGGCGTGACGGCGAAGGATGCGGCGCTTCACCTGATTTCTCTACATGGTGCGGCTGGCGGGAGCCGCGCGGCCATCGAGTTCGCGGGCTCTGCCGTTGACGCTATGGATATCGAAGCGCGCCTGACGCTTTGCAATCTCGCCGTTGAATTCGCTGCATTCACAGCGGTGATCGCGCCC
This sequence comes from Hyphomonadaceae bacterium, assembly GCA_028285145.1. Classification (GTDB taxonomy): domain Bacteria; phylum Pseudomonadota; class Alphaproteobacteria; order Caulobacterales; family Hyphomonadaceae; genus JANQQC01. Next base: position 14,383 of record JANQQC010000011.1, on the reverse strand, counting down.
GATGATAAGGTTTTCGCTTATCTGAGGGGGCGGTCATATGCGCCGGGCAATGACTTGCAGGCGCGCGCTGAAGCTTCATGGCGTAATCTTTATACGGATGATGATGCAGTCTTCGACGAGGAAATCGAGATAGACGCGAATGCGATCGCGCCGACGGTTTCGTGGGGGACGAGCCCTGAGGAGGCCGTTGCGGTGACAGCGCGGGTGCCATCAAATGCCCGGCCAGCAGCCTTGTCCTATATGGGCTTAGATGCAGGAGCGAAGCTGGATGAGCTGCCGATTGATGGGGTCTTCATCGGATCATGTACGAACGGACGATTGTCTGATCTTCGGGCGGCCGGTGAAGTTCTCCGGGGGCGGCGCATTGCGGACGGCGTCCGGGCTATTTGTGTTCCCGGATCGCAATCTGTGCAGCGCGCTGCGGAGGCCGAGGGGCTGGATGAGGTTTTCAAGGAAGCTGGATTTGAGTGGGGCTCGCCCGGCTGCGCGATGTGTTTCTATGCAGGCGGCGAGACGTTCCTGCCGGGCTCACGCATTGTGTCTTCCACCAACCGGAACTTCGAGGGGCGGCAGGGGCCCGGCGTGCGCACCCACCTGGCGAGCCCGGCGACGGTTGCTGCGAGCGCTGTCGCCGGTCGGATCGCTGATGCGCGCGCCTTTGCGGCGGTGGACACGGTGTCCTGATGGTCGAGCCATTCAAAATACATGAAGGCGTCGCCGCGCCGATGATGCTCGACAATGTCGACACCGACCAGATCATTCCGTCACGCGAAATGAAGGCGGTCAGCCGGGACGGTCTGTCGGTCGGGCTGTTTGCCGGCTGGCGATACGTGTCTGCGGAAAGCCGCGAGCTGCATCCTGATTTCGTGCTGAACAAAGTGCCCTTCAACGGTGCGAGTATTCTCGTGGTCGGAGAGAATTTCGGCTGCGGATCCTCTCGTGAGCATGCGGTATGGGCGCTGGCTGAATTCGGCATCCGCGCCGTCATCGCCAAATCCTTCGGTGCCATCTTCCGGGACAACTGCGTGCGTAACGGTGTGTTGCCCGTTGCTCTGTTATCGAACGATGTCGAGGCGATCGCTGCTCGTACTGCGTCCGGTGTGGAAGTCCGCATCGATCTGGCGGGGCAGGTGATAGATTGCGGTGGTGATGAGTATACGTTTGAGATTGACGCATATGCCAAACGCCTTCTGGTTGGCGGGCTTGATCCGATTGGATTGACGCAATCCATGTCCGGCGAGATTTCGGAATTCCTGAGCAGGGATCGAGAGGTTCGACCCTGGATTTATCAGGGCTGATTACTCAGCGGCGTGAGCTGGTGTCTTGCCTTCATCGCAGACGACAAGCCCTTCATCTTTCAAGCGGCTGATCTCCGCGTCTGATAGTCCGAGGTCAGACAATACGTTGGCTGTGTGCTCGCCAATACGTGGCGGATTCATGGACAGGCCGAAGCGTTCTCCGTTCATGCTGAGTGGCAGGGATGGCAGGGCGACATCCGTTCCTTCGGGGAGGCTCATCTCCAGCAGTCCGTCCGATGCCGCCAGATGAGGGTCGGTGAACAGGTCTTCCGGTTTGCTGATGGGCGCATAGGGCAGGCCGATCTCATCGAGCTTCTTCATCAGACCGTCTTTTGAGTACTCGTTAAAAACGCCCTGAACGCGCGGGATGATCTCGTCGCGCCGGGCCACCCGGTCGTTATTGGCAGCGAGCGCTGGGTCCTTGGCCCAGTCTTCCAGCGCAAAGGCCTTACAGAAAGACGCCCACTGGCCATCCGACACGACACCGACAAAGACCTTTTCACCATCGCCTGTGTCGAACACGTCGTATACGGCCCATGCCGAAATGCGGGTCGGCATGGGCGGGGCCGGCGTTCCAGTCACGGCGTATTGGGCCATATGCTGTCCGACGAGGAAGACCGTGGTTTCGAAGAGTGCCGCATTGACGTGGCTGCCCTCGCCATCCGGGCCGCGCGCCTGCAACGCCGCCAGAACGCCAATCGCGCCGAACATGCCACCCGTCACATCGATCACGGATGCGCCGGCGCGAAGCGGACGTCCGGGAGGGCCGGTCATATAGGCGAGACCGCCCATCATCTGTGCCACTTCGTCGAGTGCTGTCCGGTTGGAGTAGGGCCCGTCGAGGAAGCCTTTCTCGGAACAGTAAATCAGTTTCGGATTGCGGGCCTTGAGCGCCGCATAGTCGAATCCGAGCTTGTCCAGCGCGCCCGGCCGGAAGTTCTCGATAAACACATCGGCATCATCAATCAGGCGTTTGGCGATCTCTGCGCCTTGCTCAGACTTCAGGTCGAGCGCGATGCTTTTCTTGTTGCGATTGTACATCGCGAAGTAGCCGGCACCGGACCCGCGCAGGGTCCGTGTTTTGTCTCCGCTGACAGGCTCCACCTTGATGACGTCCGCGCCGAGATCGGCCAGAATGAGGCCAGCGGCAGGGCCCATGACCATATGGGTGAACTCTACAACTTTCACCCCGGCGAGTGGTTTTCTCACGTCCGGCATACACGCACCCATTGTCTCAACACCTGAGAGAAAGATATATCATTTCACGAGACAGTCGACCGCTCATTCAGGTCCGATGCAAATACTAGGATGACCAAAATGGCAAAACCTGACGTATTGATCAGCGAAGTGGGGCCCCGGGATGGCCTCCAGAACTGCGCAGAAACAATGCCTCTGGCATCAAAGACGGCGTGGATCGCCGCAGAGGCCGCAGCCGGGGTCACGGAGATTGAGGTAGGCTCTTTTGTCTCACCGAAACTGCTGCCTCAGATGGCCGACACGGCAGACGTTGTCGCGTTTGCGCTGACGGTCCCCGGCCTTGATGTTGCTGTGCTCGTGCCAAATCTGAAGGGGGCTCGTATGGCTGTCGAGGCTGGGGCGCATAAGATCACGTTGCCGCTTTCAGTTTCTGAGACGCATTCCCTGCGCAACATTCGCCGCACGCATGATCAGGTGATCGAGGAAGCCAAAGCGATCTCCGACATGCTTGATGAGCTACCGGAAGACCAGCGCCCGCATTTTGAAGGCTCGCTCTCGACGGCATTCGGTTGCACGCTTGAAGGTGCCATACCTGAGGACCTGATCTTGCGCCTCGCCACACGGTTGATGGAGGCAGGCTGCGACGAGGTCGGCCTCTCGGACACGACCGGTTATGGCGATCCAGCTTCCATCAAGCGGCTGATCCGTACAGTCCGCGGCGAAGTCGGCGCGAAGAACCTGACCGGTGTTCACCTGCACAATACGCGGGGGCTGGGTCTGGCGAACGCGCTCGCCGCCTATGAGGAGGGGATTACCACTTTTGATTCATCCCTTGGAGGACTCGGCGGCTGTCCGACAGCGCCGGGTGCGAGCGGAAACATTGTGACGGAAGATCTCGTCTTCATGTTCGAATCCATGGGCGTGAATACAGGCATTGATCTGGATGCGTTGATGGCTTGCCGTGAGATCGTCGCGAAGGCGCTGCCGGACGAGGAACTTTACGGGTTTACCCCGAAGGCTGGCCTGCCGCTTGGCTTCAAGGGCGCGCCGGTGCCTGCGGCGGCGGAGTAGGCCCGCGTGGAGAACCTGCCGGCGCTTATCACGTTTCTGGTCTACTCCGGGGCCCTGATCGGGGTTGGCCTGTGGGCGGCCCGGCGGGCGAAGAGCCAGAGCTCCTTTCTGATTGGCGAGCGCACGCTTGGTCCTTGGGTCGCTGGCCTCGCTTATGCGGCGTCCAGCTCTTCGGCTTGGGTGCTGCTTGGCTTTTCCGGATTTGTGTACGCGGTGGGGCCGTCAGCGCTCTGGATGGTGCCGGGCATTCTGGCGGGCTATGCGGCGGTCTGGCTGTGGGCGGGCGGCGTTCTTCAAACCGCGTCACGAACACAGAACCACCAGACGCTGACAGACTTTCTCTGCGAAGATGCCGGCCCGCGCGCTTCGAGGCTGATCCGCATTCTGGCGTCCGCGCTGATCGCGATCGGGTTCTCATGGTATGTGGCAGCCCAGTTTCAGGGGGCAGGGCAGGCCTTTGACGATCTTTTCGGGACCGGGCTCGCGCAGGGCGTGCTGATCGGCGCGGCCATTACGCTGGCCTATACATTCCTTGGCGGCTTCCTCGCCGTTTCGCTCATCGACACGTTGCAGGGTCTGCTGATCGCCGTCGTCGCCGTGATCCTGCCGGTGGCCGCGCTTTTCGCCGCTGGCGGTCCAGCCGCGCTCGGCGATGCGCTTGCGGCAGCCCCGGCGACCTATACCGAGACCTTCGGTGGACGTGCTGGCTGGGTGGCGGCGGGCTTTGTGACCGGATTGTTCGCCACAGGGTTCGGTGCGCTGGGCCAGCCGCACCTGATCGCGTGGATCATGGCTGCGCGCGACACGAAGGCGCGTGTAACGGGCGCGGGTGTTGCGATTGGCTGGGGCGCGCTGGTCTATGCGGGCATGGCCGTTCTGGGCCTCTCGGCGCGAGCCCTGTTCGGATCGGATGCGCCTGCCGAAGGCGTGTTCTTTCGGGCGGCAGCTGACCTGCTACCGGGCATTCTGTCGGGGATCATCGCAGCGGCGGTGCTGTCCGCGATCATGTCCACGGTCGATAGCCAGCTTCTGGTGGCCGGCGGTGCGGTGAGTCACGATCTTGGCCTGACGCGGGCGTTTCCTGGCCGCGATGTTTTAATTTCGCGCGCCGCTATTCTCAGCGTTTGCGCGGCGGCGGTTCTCATCACGCTGCTGCTGCCATCGAGCATTTTCGCCCGCGTCCTGTTTGCATGGACCGCACTCGGGGCCGCGTTCGGACCGACGGTGGTGGCGCGGACTCTTGGTCTGCGGCCGGGTGGGGCAGCGGTGTTCGCCTCCATTCTCGCAGGCTTTGCCTGCGCATTTCTGTTCGAGTTCATCCTGCCATCAGGCCCGGGAGACGTTTGGTCGCGCACTTTGCCGTGGGTCGCAGCATTCGCTGCAATGGGCGCGGCTGGTTTTCTCGAAAGAACGCGTCCGGTCGCCGACATTGGTCTTGGCGACAAAGCCTGAGCGTGGCATGTAAATGATATATCATTTACAGGAGGCGATAGGATGGCTGGCTTATTGAAGACCATGGGGGCGCTGGCGGCGCTTTCTCTTGCAGGGTGTGCGAGCCTTGCCACGGCGCAGGGGGATCAACTCGATCCGACCGATGCTGCCGACACGCTGATGATCAATCGCAAGGTCCAGTGCTCAACCGTCGATAATGAGCCCATTGTCTACTGGTGGCACGGTCAGGCTTTTTCCCGCCGGCAGGGCGAGAAGGATGTCCATCTCTTCGACGTTGAAGGCATGAATGTCCGGGCCTGTTCTTCCATCACGGATGAGACGAGAGGCAATGGTTACGCGCTGGTCTCGCGCGAAATCCTTCTCTACCTCGACAAGGAAACAGGCGAGCCACTCGCGACCTGGGACAATCCATGGTCCGGCGAGACGGTGGATGTGCTGCACGTCGCCAACGATCCGGTGAATTTCGAGGCATATGAGATTGGCCGTGATGGCCAGCCTTCGACCTGGAGCGGCGAGATCAGCAATGGCCAGTGGTGGCTGCGCTCAACCTTCCCGCTTTGGTATCCGAACCCGCTTGGTGGGCCTTATCAGGCCGAGATTGGCGGCACCTATCATGCGACCGAGCTGTTCAACTTCTTCGGCCGCACAGAGGATCTGCTCGATCCAGACACGACGACGGCGAAAGTCACAGTCGGCTGGTCGCGCATGTCTGACTGGTTGCCATGGATGAAGATGAATGGCCGCGAAGGCATGTTCTGGGTCCATACGGCCGGTGCAAAGCTCGCCAGCTGGGATGATATGTCGGAGACCATGAAGAATGAGATCCGCACCAATTATCCTGAATATGTCGGCCCGCCGCCCGAGGGCGATCCGCGCGACAACATGACGAGCTGGAAGTACTTTGATGGCGTTCGCAAAGGCGAGATCGAAGTGCCCGAACGGTAAAGACGGTCTTCCTCCCAGACCGAGGACCTACGCAGAGATGCGTAGGTCCTTTTCTTGTGAGGTGCGCTATCTTTCGCACCCCAATTGAGGGCCATGATGACCCCCGTTTCCACGAAAGGCGTCGTCGAAGAAGGATTATCTAATGAGCTCGTCCGCGCCGCTCGGCCAGATTGTCTGGCATGATCTGTTCACGCCCGATGTCGAGGCGTCGAAGCGCTTCTATGGAGATCTGTTCGGGTTTGAGTACGTCATTGAGCACTCCACAGACTTTGTCTGGGGCGGGGGGCCGGGTGACTATGTCTTGATGTCAGACGGCGCGGCGGCCCATGGCGGCATGGTCAGCATGCCTCAAGACGAGCGGTCCGGCTGGCTGGTTTACGTGGCAGTCGACAGCGCTGACGAGGCTGCGGCGCGCGCCTCGGTTTCGGGCGGAACGATTGCGCGCGACCCGTTCGACATCCCAGGTGTCGGTCGAAGCTGTATCGTTCAGGATATGCACGGTGCGCAAATCGCGCCCTTCGTCCCGTCTCATTCGTTTCCAGCGCCGAGCGGCATGTTTGTCTGGGCGGAACTCTTCACGCCAGACCCGGTCGCTGCGACGCCTTTATATGAAGCTGTGCTGGATTGGCGAGTGGCTTCGCCGGACAATCGGGCAAAGGCCGCGCACCGTCTCTTCGAGACACCCAATGGTGACCGTGTCGCCGGTCTCTCCCAAAGTGAGCAGCGGGGCGATTTGCCGACCGGATGGGTTCCGTTTCTCGCGGCTCCTAACCTTGATGAAGCGGTCGACAGGGTGGTTTCACTTGGCACACAACCGCTCGGAGCCCCGATTGCGCTCGGCGACGGTCGCTCGGCTCAAGTTCTGCGGGATCCTCTCGGAGCGATCTTTGGTGTCGTGCCAGCCTAGAACTCTTTACCTTCATAGCTGCGCCAGTCATCGCTGACGCGCCGTTCGTCGACAAGGGTGCGCTGGAATAGCCGATCTTCCTTGAACCATTGCCAGATACGGGCGCGGGCCTGCCCATCATCGGAGAGCTGGATCATCTCATAGAGATAAAGGTCCGGCTCGCCCGTGCGGGTCCAGTTCAGCATTGTCGTGCGGCCGAAATCATCCAGTGCCACATCGCAGGCCCAGCCATTGATGAACTCATTATCCCATTTCAGACGGCCATTCTCGACGCCAGCGGGGAAGTCGCGTGTCTCACGCTTGCCATCGGCCCAGCGATAGAGATTGGTTTGATGATAGGGGTGGCCCTCATCTGGGAACCGGCAGATCAGGCGGGACTCATGCTCATCGATCTTGGTTCCTTGCGGGTCATAGAACCGGTAGACACCCTCCCAGACACCTTCATGACGCGCCAGTGTTGGCATCAGGGCTTTCAATTCATTGGCGGTGAGCGTGTCGGTCATCCGGGTATCCTGGTTGGTGTGCCGAATACGACACATCTTTGGTTGCAATACTCAGCGGTTCGGATTCGGGACTTGCAATAAGTTCAGAAACGCTGTCCTTTAAAAGATATATCATTTGTATGCCGTGTCGAGCGGAGATGCGGTCTGAGCGGGGAGAGCGCATATGAGGAAATTCAGTTTGATGGCCGGAGCGGCTGCAATGGCGGTGACCGCCTACAGCACGCCGGCATTTGCACAGGAAGAGGGCGACGAAGACACGCTCCGCCAGAACACGATCGTTATCACGTCGCGTCGCAAGGAAGAGACGCTGCTCGACGCGCCGGTTGCTGTGTCGGCATTTGGCGAAGACCAGATCGAAAATCTTCAGCTTCAATCTGTCGATGATATTGCGCGGTTCACACCGGGTCTTTCCTTCTCGAAGGCTTTTGGGCGGACAACGGAACGCCCAGTCATTCGGGGCCAGTCCAATGTTCTGGCTGGTGTACAGTTCGGTGTTGAATCCGGCACGGCGTATTTTGTCGATGGCGTATACTTCTCCGGATCCATCCAGAACATGGATCCGAACGATCTTGAGCGGGTTGAGGTTATCAAAGGCCCGCAGTCTGCGCTCTACGGTCGGAACACCTATGCAGGTGCGATCAATTTCATCACGCAGGGTGGTACCGAAGAGTTTGAGGCTGGCGGCCGCGTCCGGGCTGGCAATAACGAAACGATGGATCTGTCCGCCTTCATGTCGGGTCCAATTATTGGTGACGTGCTGACGGGCCGGCTGAGCTATCGCGGCTACAAGTATGGCGGCGAGTTCCGCAACGCGGTGACAGAAGAACTGGTTGGCGACGAGTCGACATTCAGCATTTCTGGTGTTCTGGACTTTGAGCCGACATCAAACTTTGATGTTCGTCTGCGTACGAGTTACACCCAAGACGATGATGGGCCGCTGGCATTGTTCCTTCAACCGGCCGCCGACAACAATTGTGAACCGGGCTATCGTTCGCTCTCGAGCATCTCCGCTTTCCAGGGTGGCTTGCCGTTCCCAACACCGATCAGCGCCAATACCAACCAGTATTTTTGTGGTGTGATTGATCCCGGTCAGGTCGCCCTGAACACCGGCCCTGATGCTGATGGTGTGCCTAATCTGGTGGACGGTGTCCCGGAAGGATCAAGCTTCATCACGCCGATTTATAGCCTTGCAGATGGCACCGCGTTCGACGGCGTTGAGCGGGAGCAGATTCTGACCAGCATTATTGCTGATTATGACATCGGTGGATCAGGCTATGTTCTGAAATTTCTCGGTGGGTATCGTGACGAGATGCTTAAGCAGGGCTTCGACAGTGACCACTCTTCGGTCAACTGGTTCGTCGCGCCGGCCTTCCTGAATCCAGAAGCGTTCTTTGCAAATACCACTCGCGATGACATTGAAGACTACAGCGTCGAGCTCAAGCTCTCTTCACCGGAGGATGACCAATTGCGTTGGGCGATTGGTGCTTATCTCTACGACTCACTAATAAATGATAGTGACATTACCTTCAACGATCTGGACGGCAGCAATACGCCGACCGGCAAAACGACCATTCGAAACGAGGCCATATTCGGTCTGGTTGAGTATGATTTCTCTGATAAGCTGACGGCAACGCTTGAGGGCCGGTACGCCGAAGAAACAAAGACGGATAACACGTCGGTCGCGACCCCGTCGGCAAGCTTCGACAATTTCACCCCGCGTCTCACGATTGATTACTCGTTGGACAATGGCGGTACGATCTATGGCGTTATCTCGCAGGGTGTGAAGCCGGGTGGCATTAATGGGAGTGCAGGGGAGGCCGTCGGTCGGCCAACCTATGAACAGGAAGAGTCAGATAACTTCGAAATCGGTCTTAAGACGCCGGTCTTCGGTGGAAACTGGAACCTCACCGCAGCGGGCTTCTTTACCGATGCAACGAATGTTCAACTCACCGAGGCAATTAGAACACCTACAGATGCACTTACATCCATCGCGACCAATCAAGGGTCCGGCGAAATCCTCGGCGTCGAACTCGATCTGATTGGTGCATTCAACGACACTTGGTCAGGCGGTGCGAACTATGCCTGGACGGATACCGAATTCACCGAAGGCTGCGATGCCGACGAGTGGATACTGACCTCCGGTGGCGGTTTGCTCACTGATCCGGCAAACCGGACTGGCACGGACTTTACGGCAGACTTCCCTGGCTCCGGCCCCGCTACATGCGACATTTCGGGGAACAAATTCCCGCTTACGTCTGAGCATCAGGCGAGTGCCTTCCTGCGGTTTGACCTACCAGCGGTTGGTCCGCTGGGGTCTGACTTCTTTGCCTCATCCGATATTACCTATGAGAGTTCGAAGTTTGTGCAGGTCCACAACCGGGCTGAAACAGGCGATGCGACAATTCTCGGTGCACGTTTGGGCTTCGAGACGGAGACATGGGCGTTCAGCCTCTATGGCCAGAACCTCAATGACGAGGACTCGATCGCGATCGCCACACGCTGGCTGCAAAGCCCTTACTTCTTTGCGGCGATCAACACCGCTCCGGACGGTGCCTCGACGAGTGTGCCTCGGGCCTTTTTTGGTTCCCTGCGGCGCGGCCCGCAATACGGCGCGGAACTCAAAGTCCGCTTCTAGGATCAGACAGTGCGAAACGCCGGCCCTCGGGCCGGCGTTTTTCTTTGATGGAGATGAATATGCGTGCGGCTTTAATTGGGCTGTTTGGACTGGCTGCTTGTGTGTCGGCCCCAACACCTGCTGAGAGCCAGGCCCCTTCGGCAAGCGTTCTGGACAAGGATCTGGCGCTCTTCCTCGAATGGTTTCCGGGGCGCTACGATAACTCCCTGCAGGTGTTCTGGGAGCCCGACCTGGACGTGCCCGAAGATGAGCGGCACGAGCGTATCCATTCCGTTTTCCGGCCGGTCGAGCTCACGGCCTTTGGTGATCATGTCTTCTATGTCGAGCAGTTTCAGGATGGCGATCCGTCCGATGTCTATCGTCAGCGGATCTACGTTTTCCAGGCGGACGAGAATGAAGATGCGATCCGCCTGCGCATTCACAGTCCAGATGATACAGACGCGCTGGTTGGTGCCTACAGGGATCCGTCACTTCTGGAGGGTCTCACGCCTGAAGCGGCTCCTGCGCGGGAGGGGTGTGATGTCTTCTGGAAGCGACAGGCCAACCAATTCATTGGTTATATGAAGGAGGGAGCCTGTCGTTTTGAGTCCCGGCGGCTTGGAAAAGAGATCATCATTTCTGACGATCTCGTCCTGACGGAAAATGAGATCTGGATTTCAGATCGCGCGGAAACGGTCGATGGCGAGTATGTGTTCGGCAACAAGGCCGGCGTGCCGCACAAGCTGCGCAAGATCAGGCCCTTCGAATGCTGGACGGCTGTCCTGCGGGGCGCTGAGCATGGCGACTCCGGCGAGGGCAACCGGGACTGGGACTTCCGGACGGGTGGGTGGATTCACGACCAGCAGGGCGAGCTTGTTCTGACCACCGACGAAACGCCATCCAGAGAGATCATGTTGCGTCTCCGGCGGGTTGAGTGGCCGACTGGATCGAACCGGCCATCCCTGACGCTTTATGTCCATGAGGACGGCTCCGACCGCGCAACCTCATATGCCTGGACCGAGTATGACGGCGAACGCGTCGGCCTCAATCTGCGCTGGTTGCAGGCCAGTTGTTCTTACGCGCCGGATCGCCTTTTCGACGATCAGTAACGGATCAGCCTGCCATCGCTTCGATAACAGCATAGGCCGCCTGCTCGCCGGACTCCATCGCGCCTTCCATGCCGGTGTGAAGATAGGACAGGTGCTCTCCGGCAAAGTGCAGTCCGCCAACAGGCGTACCCATTTTCCCGGCCCAGTCGTTCAGCTGACCCGGAGCCCAGTGCATATAGGCACCGCCCGAGCGCGCCTGTCCGCGATCCCAGCGCACGACTTCCATTCCTCGCGTTTCGGCATTGCGCAGATCGCGCAGCGTGCTCTCGGCAAGGCTGATCCAGTCTTCGTCGCTGGTGCCGGTCCGCACGCCAGTCCCGTTGACCCAGCACGTTAGCGCGACGATCTCTCCGCTATCGGACACAACGGGGAAGACCCGCTCAATCGGCGTGTCCGTCCACATGGCCGCCGGTAGCCCGTCTGCTTCCCAATAAGCATTCTCAACCGCCAGGTGGATCTGGTGAATCTGCGTGTAGGGCAGGGCGGTGATCGCCGCGAGGGTCGGCCCGCTGACATCGCCGAGCAGTTCGACGTCCCGCAGAGCCGGAAACGGAATGGTGCAGATGCAGAAGGGGGCCATCAGTTCCTCGTCATCGGTCCGCACCGTCACTTGCCCGTCCTCGCGCGCATCGATGGCGCGCACCGCTGTGTTCATCCGGATCGCCTCGCCAAGGCTTCCCGCCATCGCTTCCATCAGGCGGGATGATCCACCTTCAATCTGCTCGGACGGGCCAAGGCTCGCATCTTCCCGGAACAGGGTGAGCGAGCGCCACACATTCACAATCGAATAGGTGTCCAGCGTGTTGGCGTTCAGGGCGATGTCGAGCAGGGCTCGGGCGCGGTCATCGAAACCAAGCTCAGCCATGAAAGCGGCGGCGGAGATGTCCTGCGCCCGCGTGACTTCGCGCCAGGCATAATTGTCCTTCAAAGGGTTCGCCCGGGAGGCGGCCGCGAAGAGGGCAGCGTCCGGTGCCGCGCGTTTGAAGTCCTCCGGGAAGGGGTTGAGGGGATGATCTGCCCAGTCGGACTGATGAAAGACCTCTTCGCCCAGCGCCATGGTGCGCCCTTCCGGGCGAGGAGGGAATGGGACAATCGGAACGCCAAGATCGGCGGCTGCAGCCCGGATGCGGGCATAGGTCCGGCCGACCTGTGTGCCGCCGGCTTCCGGCTTGCCCGGCACATCATCCAGCGTCAACATTCGCCCGCCTGCGCGGCCAGCGGCCTCCAGCACGATGACGTTTGCGCCATCTGCGGCCAGCATCCGCGCGGCATGCAAACCGGACAATCCGGCCCCGATGACGATCACATCTGCATCCGGGCTGCGCACTGTGGCCGGTGCACAAGCGGCAGTCAGCGCTGCTGCACCTAGCATCAGAGTCCTTCGCCGCGTAAATTCCATCGCTCCCTCCCTCGACGTGCTCATCAAATGATATACCAATAGGCGGGAATTTCGCCGCTGTCGCAAGCGGCTCTTTAGCTGGGAGGGCCAGATATGGCCGGGACTGGAGAATTTGCGCGCGGTTGGCCGGTGTTGAGCGCCGCCGCTGTCGGGGTTGGCCTCGGCCTGTCGCCGCTGCCCTTCTACACGATCGGTGTGATGATTCCGCCGCTTCTGGCGGAGTTCGGGCCGCTCGGCTGGACGCCGGGCGACATTCTGAACGCACTGGCAATCTACACGTTCGGCGCTTTTGCTGCATCCCCGCTCATTGGATTGCTGGCCGAACGCTTCGGCGCGCGCCGCGTCGCGCTGATCTCGGTGGTGACGTTCAGCCTGGCCATGATGGCGCTGGCGCTGAACACCGGATCGAAATCGCTCTACATCGTGCTCTGGCTGATCCTCGCCTTTGCCGGGGCCGGCACCTTGCCGATCACCTTCACCCGGCCGGTCGCGAACTGGTTTGACCGCAACCGCGGGATTGCGCTCGGCATCGCCCTCATTGCAACAGGCGTCTTCGGCGCGCTCGCCAAATTCTTTGCGCAATTCATCGTGGCCAATCCGGAGTGGCACTTCATCGCCGGATCGGGCTGGCGTTCGGCCTATGTGATGCTGGGCCTCCTTCCGTTGATGATCGCCTTGCCGATTGTCTGGCTCGGGCTTCGGGATCTGGACGATGAGCCGGCCCGTGATGCCAAGGTCACCGCGCTGAAGGTCCCGATCTTGTCCATCTCCCTGATTGGTGTCGTCGGCCTGATCTGGATCGTGCTCCGTCAGGTTGGCCCGCTGGTCGAGGCAAACGGCTTGCGGCTCGAATACATCATGGCCTACGGGTTCTGCGGCCTCATCCTGATCCCGGTTGGCATGATGTTGTTCATGAACATCAAGACTGCGCCGCCGGTCCGTGAGGCAGGTGTTCAGGTCGAGCTGCCGGGGCTCTCTCTTGCTGACGCGCTGAAGACCTGGCGCTTCTGGCTGCTCGCTGTCTGCTTTGTGCCGATCTCCTATGCCATCGGCGCGATCATTCCAAACATTGAACGCGTGTTGACGACCACTGGTGTCGGCATGGACGAGGCGGTCGGACTTGCGACATTGACCGGGCTCGCCGTTCTCGGCGGGCGCATCATTGGCGGCTATCTGATCGACCGGTTCTGGGCCCCGGGCGTTGCTTTCGTGTTTCTCGCCTCGCCCGCGATTGCGCTTCATCTGCTCGGCCAGCCGGATGTGTCGACGACGACCGCGACGATTGCGATCCTGATGATCGGCTTCGGGGCAGGGGTCGAGTACGACTTCATGGCCTATATGGTGTCGAAGTATTTCGGCATGCGCAGCTACTCGGCGATCTATGGGGCCATCTATGGCTTCTTCGCACTGGGGGCCGGGCTTGGTCCATCGATCATGACCAATATCGCCGATGGCCGTGGCCTCAGCCTGATGGGGCTGGAGACCGGGCTTCTGGTCGGGCAGGACTGGGCCTTCACGCTGACCAAGTCCGCCATATTGCTCTTTATCTTCACCATCCCGCTGCTCTTCCTTGGCAAGTACAAATATGGCGAGCCGCATCTGGAAGATGCTAGGGAGGAGGCTGAAGAAACCGTCGAGACGGCTCACGCTTGATTTGTTTGCTTCCGTATCGCCGGGTCGCCCTTTGGGCGGCCGGCTCACATGAAGCGCGCTCAGGACTGTGGTGCTCCTTTGAAGTTTAGGCCTGCGCGTTTGTCCGGCCCGTGTGTCCACGTCCGGGTGATGAGCCTTGAGCAAGCCTGCCGGAGGCAGGGCTTTGCGCGCGGACGCCGGGGCATCCGTTGAGTGTGAGTGCGCTAAGGGTGGACGCCTCGGCGTCCGCGCGCGT
>JANQQC010000010.1 GCA_028285145.1 Hyphomonadaceae bacterium | reverse complement strand
CACGCTGATGATCGAGGTGACCGACCCTGCTGATCAACCGCTGCATTTTGTGTGCTCGGCCGATGGCGATGAGGCGAACTTTGCGCGGGTGACTGTGCTGGTGCGGCCCGGCGCGTCGATCGAGCTGATCGAGAGCCATCTGGGCGGGGCCGGGTTTTCATCCTTCCTAATCGATGTCGGCATTCAGACGGGCGGGCGCGCGACCCGCACGATCTATCAGCGCGGCGGGACCGATGAGGCGCAGGCCGTGACAGCGGACATTCATCTCGATGCCGAGGCGCGCTTCGACCAGACCGTGCTGGCCTTCGGCGCGAAGGTCGCGCGTATCGAGACGCAGCTGACCTATGAAGGCGAAACCGCCGAAGCGACCCTGAACGCGGCTTATCTCTCCGGTGATGGCTATCATGTCGATCTGACAAGCCTCGTCCGGCACAATGCGACGCGCTGTGTCACCAAGCAGGTCACCAAGGGCGCGGTGGTTGATGGCGGCAAGGGCGTGTTTCAGGGCAAGTTCTATGTCCCGCGCACACGCGGGCAGTTCACCGACGCCGATATGCAGCACCATGCGCTGCTGCTGGAGCATGGTGCGGAGGTCTTCGCCAAGCCGGAGCTTGAGATTTACGCTGATGATGTGGAGTGCGCTCACGGCAATACATGTGGGGCGCTGGACGCCAGCCAGCTCTTCTATATGCGCCAGCGCGGCATTCCCGAGAAAGACGCCCGTGCCCTGCTGACAGAGGCCTTTGTCGCCGAAGCATTGGAAGATGCGCCGGAGGCTCTGGCCGAGGCGATGACGACGAAAGCGCGCAGCTGGCTGTCTCGTTGAGGAAACCGGCTTAGATGAGCCCCATGAGCAAACGTTCTTTCGATGTCGCCGCGATCCGAGCGGAGTTCCCGATCCTCTCGCGGGAAGTGAACGGCAAGCCGCTGGTCTATCTGGACAATGCCGCCTCCGCGCAGAAGCCGGACGCTGTGATCGATGCGATGGCGGATCAGGCGCGCACCGCTTACGCGAACGTCCATCGCGGGCTGCATACGCTGGCCAATGAAACAACTGCGGCATTCGAGGCCGGGCGGGAGAAGGTCCGCGCTTTTCTGAATGCAGGCTCCGTCGATGAGGTGATTTTCACCAAGGGCGGCACAGAGGCGATCAATCTCGTGGCATCCGGGCTCGCTGGTGAGATCCAGCCGGGCGAGGAGATCGTGCTGTCCGTGATGGAGCACCACTCCAATATTGTACCCTGGCACTTCCTGCGCGAGCGCCATGGCGCGGTGCTGAAATGGGTCGACGTGCTGGAAGATGGCTCGCTCGACATGGACGCCCTGCGCGAGGCGGTCGGGCCGAAGACGCGGATGGTCGCGGTCACGCACATGTCCAATGTGCTGGGCACGGTCACCGATGCGGCCGAGATTGCGCGAATTGCGCATGCGGCCGGGGCGGAAGTGCTGTTCGATGGCTGTCAGGCCGGGGTGCATCTGGATGTCGATGTGCAGGCGCTGGATTGCGACTACTACGTGCTGACGGCGCACAAGATTTACGGGCCGACCGGCATTGGCGCGCTTTATGGAAAGGCAGCCTCGCTCGAACGCCTGCGGCCCTATCAGGGCGGCGGGGAGATGATCGAGACGGTCGAGAAAGACCGCGTCACCTATAATGAAGCCCCTCACAAGTTCGAGGCCGGCACGCCGCCGATTATCGAGGCGGTCGGGTTTGGGGCCGCCGTGGACTGGCTCGGCGCGTTCGATACGGCGGACGTTCTCGCCCATGAGCACAGCCTCTATGAGCGTGCGCGCGAGGGCGTCCGTTCGATCAATGGCTTGCGGGTTCATGGCGAAGCGCCGCGCAAGGGCGCGGTGCTCAGTTTCAGCCTCGAAGGGGCGCACCCGCACGATATCGCGCAGATCATCGACCGGTATGGTGTCGCCGTTCGGGCTGGGCACCATTGCACCCAGCCATTAATGACCCATCTTGGTGTTTCAGCGACAGCGCGCGCAAGCTTCGGCATTTACAATACCGCTGAAGATGTGGACGCTTTCGTGGAAGCGCTCGATAAAGCGCGCGGAATGCTGGTATAAGGTGGGCCATGGCCGACGATATGACCCCTCGCGACGTGATCGATGTCTCTGATGAGGCACCTGAAGAGGCAGCGTCCAAGATCCCGCAGGATGAGCTGAACCGGATCACGGACGCTCTGATCGCCGCCTTCAAGACGGTCTACGACCCTGAAATCCCTGTCGATATTTACGAGCTTGGCCTGATCTACAAGGTCGATATCGATGATGACCGCAAGGTGGACATCGATATGACGCTGACCGCGCCGGGCTGCCCGGTGGCGGGCGACATGCCGGGCTGGATCGAGAACGCCGCGCGCACGGTCGAGGGAATCGATGATGTCGAGGTACGCCTCACTTTCGATCCACCCTGGGACCCGTCACGGATGTCCGATGAGGCTCGGCTCGCGCTGAATATGCTTTAGGGGTGGATGGCGCTGTCATCGCTGGTCTCAATCTGGTTAACCAAGGTATCATGTTTCTTGGAAAATGCCGGAGACCAGAAAGATGCTAGCTCAACACTCGACGAAGAGTTTGATGCTCGGGCTGGCGGTTTCGCTCGGGGCGTGCGCAAGCGTTGCGCAGGACGGCCCGGTGGCGCTTTCAGACATCGAAACATATGACCGAGCCGCCTTTGATCGGACGGTCACCGATTGTGATCGTCTGGCGGGGCATCCGAGCGATCCCGAACGCGTTTCTGATGGCGTGACCCGGGAAGAGATGGACAAGCCCGCCGCGATCGAAGCTTGTTTAGAGGCCATCTCAAGCGACCCGACCAATCCGCGCCTGAATTACCAGCTCGCACGCGTCTTTGGCTATTCAGGCCGGCATGAAGAAGGCGATCCGTATCGCAACACGGCGCTGAAGGCGGGATATCCGCAGTCCCTGTTCGTGATCGGATATATCCGCTTGGAAAACTGGGACGGGCGCGGCGCTGACCCTTGTTATGGCGGTGAGCTCATTCGCCGGTCGGCGGTCGCGGGACGCCTCGCGGGCCTCGTGGGTTTTCCTCATTATGCGCTGTCTGGGCGGTTTGAGGGCTGCGCTGAGTACCCCGTCATCGACACCGGGGAGATGCGGTCTTTTCTTGATCGCGCAGAGCCGCTCGCTGACGAGTATTATCAGGGCCTTCTGGTCAAGGAGCTTCAGGAGAAGCTCTCAAGGTAGGCCCGCCTTTTGTATTGAGAAATCAGGCCGATGCGATCTGGCGAATTCGATCCGGCTGCATAGCGGCGTCAGCGCCGGCGCGCGCCATGTCGAGCGTTGCCTGGTCAGCCAGCGTTGGGTGCCCGGTTCCGAAAGGGGGCGCGGGATTGTACTCGAGGATCAACTCGATCACGCGAGCGGCGTCTTCACCGGCGAGTTTGCCTGCGATGGTGAGTCCGATATCAACGCCTGCGGTTACGCCTCCGCCTGTGCAGCGATTGCGGTCAATGACGACACGTTCGTGGACCGGCGTAGCACCAAAGGCTTCGAGCGTATCAATGACAGCCCAGTGGCTCGCCGCCTTGTAGCCGTTCAACAAGCCCGCCTTTCCGAGGAGAAGCGAGCCTGTGCAAACAGCCACAATCCAACCGGCTGACTCTCCCTGTTTGGCCAGAAACGCCATCGTGGCTTCGTCTTCCAGAACGTCGATGGAGGGTGTGCCGCCACCCGGGACAAGGATGACATCCGGCGCGTTTGAAGCCGTCTCGAACGTGGCATCAGCCATGATGGAAGCACCCGCATCCGTCGGATTGGCACCGGCTTGTCGCGCAACGATCTCCGTTTTCGATCCCGGAATCTGCGCCAGCGGCTGTAGCGCGCCAATCAAGTCGAGCGTTGTGAAACCCGGATAGACGAGACTTTGAATCAGCATGGCGTGCTCCTTGCGCTTGTAATTTCGTACCGTTTCGAACATTTTTGTCGAAGCGTCAATAATTAAATACGAAACAGTACATAATGACTGAGGTAAAACGTAAACCGGGCCGTCCAGCGACGATCGACAAGCAAACGGCCATGCAGTCTCTGGTCGAGCTGTTCAGGGCGAAGGGGTTTGCTGCCGTCTCGCTCGACGACCTCTCGGAGACAACGGGCTTAAGCCGCCCGAGCCTCTACCGTGTGTTCGGCAACAAGCTTTCGATGTATATCGGGGCGATGGATGCGTTTGGCGCGCAGGTGGTTGAGACAGCGGTCCCGGCCCTCCATGCCGATGACGATCTCAACACAGCGCTGGCCAACTTCTTTGAAGCCATGCTGACCATCTACTTTCGCGACGAGGAGGTCGCGCCCGGCTGTCTCGTATTTGGAACGGCTCCCTCCAGCGCGGACGAGCCTGCGATACAGGCTCGCCTCAAGTTCGGGATTGACCAATTGGATGAATTGATGCGCACGCGGATCCTGCGATCCGCGCCGGCGTGCGATGCGGCGCGAATAGAAGTGGCTGTGAGCATTGCTTCAAACACGCTGATCGCCTTTTCGGCGAGGGCCAAGTCGGGTGCTACGAAGGCGGCACTTATCGAGATGGGCGCGCGGAGCGCTCAAGCTGTTTCATCGATTCTGGACTCGTAAATGGAAGCTCCAACAAGCTTTGTCATTGGGGCCTGGGTGCCCGGCCAACTGATGTGTCAAAGCCTGCTTTAAGTGAGCTTGGACAGCCCAAACCAGAGCGACCGGATGGCCTGTCGGATGGCGAGCTGCCGCTCTTCGCTGGCTCCGAAGCCATCTAGCACCGCGCGATCATAAGCGCCGCTCATCATTGAGGTGAGGGCGTCGGCGGGGATGTCGGCCGGGAGTCGGCCGAGTTCCTGGGCGGCCTCTATGCCTTCCTGCAGGCTGTTCGTGGTGATGTCATTGTCCATGGAGAGCATGGCCTCGCCGCCAAGCACGGCCGGGCCGTCCACCAGAAGGATCCGGCGCAGGAGCGGATCTGACATCGTGCTGATAAAGGCTTCGCCGCCCTCGATGAGCGCCTCCAGCGGATCACCCGCATCGAAGGCCGAGTTTTCGATTTCGGCCTCGATACTTTCATAAGCGTCCTGAACAACAGCCTGGAACAGGGCCTGCTTGTCGGCGAAGTGGTGGTACAGCGCGCCGCGTGACACACCGGCGGCGGCTGCGATAGCAGGCGTGCTGGTGTCCGCGTAGCCGTGCTCGCCAAACAGCGCCCGGCCAGCGTCGATCAGGGCGCGGCGGGATTCCAGGGACCGTTGGGCGTTGGTTGCCATGATTGCATTTCCGGTTGACTCTAAAAGAAACATACAGTCTGTTTGTTTATAAATCAAGGAGGGATAATATGCCGAAATTGTCAGGTGGATGCATGTGTGGCGGGGCGAGATATGAGGTTGATGGAGACCTGCATTTCTCCTCGGTCTGTCATTGCCCATCCTGCCGGAAAGCGGCCGGGGCTCCGCTTGTGGGCTGGGCGATATTCGAGGCGGCGGCGGTCAGTTGCGACCGGTCTACGGTAAAGGTGTTTGAGTCTTCGGAAGGCGTGCGCCGGTCGTTCTGTCCGGTCTGTGGAACAACGCTGTTCTTCGAGGCGGATATGATGCCGGGCCTGATCGATATCACAACGGAGAGCCTTGATGAGCCGGACGCCGCTGTGCCGACGGCGCAGATCTGGACAATGCATGAGACCAAGTGCGTGAAGGCGTTCGGCGGGATGGCCCGGTTCGAAGCATTTCCGCCGCAGGAGTGACTGTCGGCGGCAGAAGCGGTGACTACCAGTTCTCTTTGAACGGACGAATATCCAGTTCATGAGTCCAGGTGGAACGCGGCTGCGCGTGAACCTGCCAGAAAGCTTCGGCCATCTCATCCGGATCGATCGCGCCGTCGTCTCCAAGGCTTTCGATGTATTCCGGCGCAATCGCGCGGACTCGCTCGCCATCAATGATGCCGTCTACGATGACGTGCGCGACATGTATGCCCTGCGGGCCATACTCCCGGGCGAGCGACTGGGCCAACATGCGCAGGCCGGCTTTGGCCGAGGCGAAGTGAACGAAATTGGGCCGGCCGCGCATTGAGCCGGACGCGCCGGTAAAGATAAGGGAACCTGAGCCCTGAGCTTTCATGATCGGGATGGCTGATTTGGCTGTGAGAAACCCGCCCATGCAGCCGAGCCGCCAGAAGTCCTCGAACTGTTCTGGTGTCAGTTGTTCGAACGGAATGATCGCGTTATTGCCGGCATTGTAGAGGACGGCCTCAAGAGAGCCTTTGCTCGCAATATCCTCGAACAGGGCGGCGATATCGTCAGGGCGAGTGGCATCGGCAATGACCGCGCGGGCCGTATCGCCAGCGTCCTGTATCTGGTTGACGACAAGGTCGAGCTTCTCCTGCGTGCGGCCAGAAACGACGGTTTCGAGACCGGCTTTTGCAAATCGGCGGGCGAGGGCTGCGCCGAGCCCGTTAAGGGCCCCGACGCCAATGATGAGGGCTTGTTTTGTCATTTGAAAATCCGTGACGGGTGCCGAGAATCAGCGTGCTGGTTCACTTGAATTTAGGAGATGTGTGCTCCACTTAAAGGACATGGCCAGACGACCTAGACCCAAGATTGTGACCCTTTCCGACGCTGCGGCGACGCGCGTTCGGGACATCATGGACGAAAAGGGCGCAGGATATCTGCGCGTTGGCGTCGTGAATGGTGGTTGCGCCGGCATGGAATACGTCATGGACTATGCCGAAACGCCTGAACCGCTTGATGAAGTGGTGGAGGACAACGGCGTGCAGATCGTTGTCGATGCGAAGGCCGTGCTGTTCTTGCTCGGATGTGAGCTCGATTTTGAGACCACGGCCCTGCACGAGAAGTTCGTATTCCGGAATCCGAACCAGACCGATGCTTGTGGTTGCGGTGAGAGCGTGACGATTGTTCCGGCAGCGGCAGAGTAGGTCAGGCTGAGGCTTTCGCCGGGATCGGCTGGCCGATTTCACCCTTATCAGGATCAGGCAGCAGGATGCTCTTGGCCGGGGCTGTGCCGCGTGCCTCCGCGATCAGTTCGGCGCTTCGGGTTTCAACTGCGTCCGTCAGGCGCTCAATGAAGTCATCCTTGCTGAGACCGGGCGGGATTGGATCGAGAAACTCGATGACGGCTTCGCCCGGGTTCTTCTTGTGCTCTTCCTGTTGCCAGAACAGGCCGAGATTTGTCGCCACCGGAACGACCGGCACATCCATCGCTTTCTGCATGTGCCAGACGCCGGGCTTGTAGCGGAAGCGATAGCCAACCGGGGCCAGGTGCCCCTCAGGATAGATCAGTACGCGCCGGCCTTCTTCCTTCACACGTGACATGCCGTTGGCGAGCGAGGCGGCCTTTTTCTCACCGCCGCCACATGTATCGATTACGATCGCGCCGAGCTTTTTCAGGATGCCGCCGACCAGCGGAATCTTTTCTAGATGGTCGCCAGTGACAAAGGCGAGATTGTCCACCTCCGGATAGACCATGAAGCCGTCGCCCCAACTCTGATGCTTGGCGGCGATGATGAAAGCCCCCTCAGGCAGGCGGTCCTTGCCGCGCGCCGTCGTCTTGATGCCGGCGAACACGCGCAGCGCCAGCCGCATGGCGCGCGTGTAGCTCTTGATCACGAAGCCGACCGGTCCGCGCCCCGGCAGAAGCAGCATGGGCAGCGCCGCCAGGACATAAACAACCGACAACAGCCAATAGGCTGCAGCAAACAAGAACGATCGCATAGGAGTTACTCCTGTCGAAGGACCGCGACGATGGCGCGCGTGAACGGCTCGATATGGGCTGAGAATGGTCCGGGCAGGCGGTTGTAGGCCTTGTTCTGCGCACACTGGAACACGATGCCGAACATCATGCCAGCCATCAGAGCCGGGTCGCAGTCTGGAATCTCTTTCTCGGCGATCAGGCCTTTGACGATGTTTTCCGCTAGCGTGAGCGGATCATCCTCGCGGCGTTTGTCGTGCGGCAGGAAGCGGTTCATCGACAGCAGGTGGAAAGAGAAGAGCAGCCAGTCTTCATCGGCGAGTGCACAATAGGCCGTGACGGCGCGGCGGACCTTGTCTTCGAGATCGCCGCCCTGTGACCAAGCCTCGACCAGTGTCTTGCCGAGCCGGTTGTGTGTCTCCATGAACAGGGCAATGGCGAGTTCGTCCTTGCCTTTATAATGGCGGTACAGCGCGCCCTCGGAGACGCCTGCGACTTCGGCGATCTCCCGGGTCGTAGACGCATCGACACCGTCAGCAACGAACAGCTTCAGCGCCGCCCGTTCAATCTTGGGCCGGGCGTTTTTTGCTCGTGGTCGTTTCTTGGTTTCTTCAGTTGCCATATTCTCGTCTCTCCATGTTCGGTGGTCAGCTATAACTGCCGACTCACCTAAGAGCGTAAGCGTACGCTCACATGGTATTGTGGCCCCAAAGTGGCCGAAAAGAAACTTCTTTGTTCAGTACTTGGCGTTCGCTATGCTCCATGAAAAGGGAGAAAACGATGGCCGACGGACAGGCAGGCGGAAAGAAAGCCGACTTTAAGTCATTTCAGGACAGCAAAGCTGACGATTGGGAGATGATCGCGGCGAACAGCGCGGCCTTCAACAAGGGGCTAGCGAAGCGCGTTCTTGATCATCTACGTCTGCTGGATGGCGATTTTGGCGGCTTTCCCGTCGACCGGCTGGAGCACTCCCTGCAAACCGCGACCCGCGCCTATCGCGATGGCCGGGATGAGGAGTATGTCGTCTGCGCGCTGCTGCACGATATCGGCGACACTCTGGGCAGCTACAATCACCCAGACATCGCCGCCGCGATCCTGAAGCCGTTTGTATCTGAGAAGAACCACTGGATGGTCGCCAATCATGGCATTTTCCAAGGCTACTATTTCTTCCACCATCTCGGCCTCGACCGGAACATGCGCGACAAGTTCAAGGACCATGAGCACTACGAGTACTGTGCCCAGTTCTGCCACCTCTACGATCAGGTCGCCTTCGACGCGGACTATGACAGCGAGCCGCTGGAGTTCTTCGCGCCTATGGTTGAGCGGTTGTTCGCCAAGCCGAAGAACAGCATGTACCTGCGAGAAGACGAGTCATCTGTCGCCGCCGAATAGGAGGCGGTCATGACAAGCTATTCCGAAATCCTGGTCGATACCGCCGACCGGGTCGCAACCATCACGCTGAACCGACCGGACAAGCTGAACGCCTGGACCGGGACCATGCAGGACGAGGTGAAAGCCGCTGTGCTTGCCGCGTCCAAGGATGATAATGTGCGGTGCATCGTTGTCACCGGGGCGGGGCGCGGGTTTTGCGCCGGCGCTGATATGGGTGGCCTGCAGGAGATCGAAGCGTCTGGCGGGGAAAGCTCGCTCGGGCCTCAAATGGCTGACAGCACCCAGTTGTTTAAGGGCGCGCCGGGACCGGCCGTCGCGGAGCATTTCCCAGGGCGCTTCGGGTATCTGTTTTCCTGCCCGAAGCCGATCATTGCCGCGATTAATGGGCCTTGCGCAGGCATCGGGCTGATTTTCACGCTCTATTGCGATCTGCGCTTTGCGGCCGAGGAGGCCAAGTTCACAACCGCCTTTGCGGCGCGCGGCCTGATCGCCGAGCACGGCATCTCATGGCTGCTGCCGCGCCTTGTCGGCGAGGCCCATGCGCTCGATCTGTTGTTTACCGCGCGCAAGTTTCTCGGTGCGGAGGCTGACAAGGTTGGGCTGGTCAACAAGGCGCTGCCGGGTGAGCGGCTGATGGATCATGTGAGCGAGACAGCCCGCATGCTGTCGAATGATGTCTCGCCGCGTTCCGTTGCCATCATGAAGCGCCAGATCCGGGCGTCCTACTTCCAGACCTTTGCTGAGGCCCTGACCATCGGCGATACGGAAATGCAGGAGAGCTTTGCATCCCCAGACTTCAAGGAAGGGGTCGATAGCTTCGTTGAGCGTCGCGCTCCGAATTTCGAGAGCGTCTAGGGCCCGCTCAGGGCGCGCCGATATGCTCAGTCACGAAGGCATCAAGTGCGCGCAGGGTTTCGAGCCGTGTCTCTCGCGTTGAGAGCCAGTGATCCTCGCCTTTGAGCTCGATGAGTTCGACCGGCTTGTCGGCCGCTCTCAGGGCTGACCGCATGCGCTTGCTCTGGCGGATCGGGACAATCAGATCGTCTTTGCCGTGAATGAGCAGGACCGGGGCCTGAAAGGCGGCGGCGTGATTGACTGGCGAAATACGCTCCAGCTTCTCGCGGTGTTCGCGGGCGTCGCCGATGGCCATTTGCCAGTAGGCGTAAACCCCATGATTCTGCCCGTGATCCCGTCTTTCGTCAATTAACATGCGTGGCAGATCGCTGACCGGGGCGATGGCCGCGACACACTTGTAGAGATCTGGTGTGAAGGCTCCACCGGCGAGTGCGGCGTAGCCGCCATAGCTGCCGCCCACAATGCAGACCCGCTCAGGGTCCGCCATGCCGCCATTGATCAGCGCCATCACACCGTCGGTGACGTCGTCCTGCATCTTGCCGCCCCATTCGCCGTGTCCGGCGGATTCGAATTGGTATCCGAAGCCCGAGGAGCCGCGAAAATTGGGTTGCAATACAAGATACCCCCGACTGGCGAAGAACTGCGCCATCCAGTCAAAGCTCAGTTGATCATATGAAGCGGGTCCTCCGTGTGGCATCACGATGAGGGGCAGGTTTTCCCGACGGCCATCGCCGATGGGCCAGGTCAGTAAGCCCGGAATCCTGAGACCGTCGCGGGCGGGGTACTCGATTGTATCGACCGGTGCGACCGCATCACGCTCAATCTCGCGCGAACTTGCGACGAAACCCAGTCCCATAGTTTCGGGTTCGAAAACGTAGTAGTTGCCGGCCTCGCGACCGCCGGAGATCTGCAGAAGAACCCGGCTCCAGTCGTCACTCCATGACGCTATGTGAAAGCTGAAGAGTGGATACTGTTCCTGCAGAGCTTCGAACTTCTCCGTCAGCGCCTCATCGTAGAACGCGTAACTTGGTTGCATACCGGAATAAGCCACACCGAAGACCCGGCGATTATAGTCCGTCACGACATAGTCGATTTCCTTGCCGTCCTCGAGAAAGAACGGTCCAGACCATGAGCCGTCAAAAGCGAGCTCGAATATGGCTTCGCTCTTCCCGTCAGCGGTGTCGTCGATGACGATCAGCGCTGATTCATCGGCCTTCACACCGGCGAGATGAAACGGGCGCAACTCAGCGTCTTCCAACTGATAAACTGGTTGCCATTTGCCGGACCGCTTTGTCAGGATCGAATAGACATCGTCCTTGTTGTTGTGGTCTTCACGGGCGAGCACGGTGCCGTCATCGTTGACGAACCAGTCTATGGTATGGTTCCGGCCACGCTCGATCAGTCTTCCGCGACCGGAGTCCAGACGTGCCTTGAACAGACTGTAAGGCGGCGATTGTGCACCGTGACCTCCAGAGTAGGCAGGCATAAGGAGCCTGTCCTCGCCGCTAAGGCGGCCAACAACACGCCCTATGCCTGATTGTCCCGGATAGACACCGTCCGCGCGAACCAGCAGTTGTTCGACATCATTCGACTCTGTGTCGAATGAAAAGGCACCCGAGTATTCAAGCCGTCCCCGATAACCGATGAGACGCCTGGTGTCTGAAGCGCTGAGGATGACAAAGCGCTCATTGGCGAAATGAACGCCCCGCGCTTTGATGCGGGTGGTGTTGACGCCCGTTTGTTCGTTCGTGGTGAGATCATAAACGACGAGCCCCTCCATCTCACCATCATCCATGATGTAGGCCAGCTTGTTACCGCTCGGAGACAGCGTCATGGCGCGCACCACAGGCAGTTGACCATAGGCTTCGATGGGTGGGGGTGTCTGAGCCGTGGCCAGCCCGGCAAGGAGTCCAAAGACCGCAATCAGCAATCGTGTGCGCATCTGATAAACTCCCCCGAATATACGAGTGAACGCTAGCAGATTTGCGGTGGTGGTTGAAAGCTTGCTCTTGCGAGAGGCGAAGAAAAAAGCCCGCACCATCCGGTGCGGGCTTTTCTTGTCAGGTGGGAGCTATGCTTAGCTGGTTGCCTCGCTGATGCGGGCGAAGATGTTTGCGCCGTGCTCATTGCCAGCCTTGAAGGCGGTCTGGGTCGAAGTGTCGGTGATCTCGTCCCATTTGGCGGCGACTGCTTCGGCCGTCAGATCATCGCCCGTGCCGACATAGGCCCCATTGGTTTCGACGATCTGCGCCATGGAGAAGGCACCGGCACCGGCAGAGATGATGACGCCGTTTGGCGCATCGTCCTTGACCAGATTGATCACGGCTGGAGTGACGTACTCCGGCTTCAGGGCATCGAACATTGGCTGCGGCATAAGGCCTTCGGTCATCCGCGTCGCGGCGATCGGGCAGATCGTGTTGATCTTGATGTTGTTCTTCGCGCCTTCGATTTTCAGCGTGTTCATCATGCCGACCACACCGAGCTTGGCCGCGCCGTAATTGGCCTGACCGAAGTTACCGTAGAGGCCGGTGGAGGAGGTGGTGACGACGATTCGTCCGTAGTTCTGCTCTTTCATAATGTTCCACGCACCGTGGATCGGCTTGAACGAGCCGCGTAGGTGGACGTCGAGCACGAGGTTGATGTCGTCCATCGTCATTTTGGAGAAGGACTTGTCGCGCAGGATGCCCGCATTGGCTATCAGAATGTCGATGCGCCCAAACGCGTCCATCGTGTCTTCGATCATCTTCTTCACGCCGGCATCGTCAGAGACCGATGACCCGTTTGCGATGGCTTCGCCGCCCATGGCCTTGATCTCGGCAACCACGCTTTCAGCCGCTTCGGAATTGCCGCCTGTGCCGTCCATCGCGCCGCCCAGATCGTTGACGACGACTTTCGCGCCGCGGCGGGCCAATTCAAGCGCGTGGCAGCGGCCAAGGCCCCCACCGGCACCGGTCACAATGGCGACGCGATCTTCGAAACTGATATCTGACATGAGGGGGCTCCTGTTGGGGCTGAATGAGTTTGGAGGCGTTGCAACAGACGTTCACGTCAACGTCAAGCGACGACGCGGCGTTAGGGCTTGCTGCGCGCGGTCTGGCGTGGTCGTGTTGCGCCAAATCAACCAAGGGAGATGATGATGCTGGCTTATGTGACGCTTGGATCGAACGATGTGGAAAAGGCCAAGGCCTTCTATGATGAAGTGCTGGGCGAAATGGGGGCCAAGCGCCTGTTCGATAACAACCGCCTCTACTTCTACGGCACAGCGCCGGGTGCACCGATGCTGGCCATTGGTGGTCCTTACGACGAGAACGCGGCCTCTTGTGGAAATGGTGTGATGCCGGCCATCGCTGCGCCCGACAATGAAACCGTGGACAAGGTCTACAACAAGGCGATCGAACTGGGTGCGGTCGACGAAGGCGCGCCGGGCAACCGGATGCCAACCTTTTACGGTGCGTACTTCCGCGATCCGGACGGCAACAAGATTTGTGTATGCAAGCTTGGCTAGCGGAAGAACCGCGACCTGAACGATTAAGCGGGCCCGGCGACGGGCCCGTTTCCGTTTGGGTTAGTAAAGCCCGGCCGCTCGGGCGAGATAGACAAAGCCGATCACGGTGACGAGGCCCTTCATCCAGGCCTTGAAGTTCACATCCGTCATCCGGTGGAGCACTTTTCCACCCAGCCATGTCCCGGTCATGGCGATGGGAATGGCGGCGAGGATGAACCAGGCAGGCGGGAGCGCCGCAACGCCAGCGGCCGAGATCACCGGTACGCTCCAAAAGGCGATCTTCACCAGATGCGCCAGCGTTTGCGTGACGGACTTGGTGGCGACGATCTGCTGGCGGGTCATCTCTGTCCGGACGAAGAAGAGATCGAGCAGGGGACCGGCGACACCTGCCAGCGTGTTTAGCGCCTGCACGCCTGCGCCCGCTCCGTAAGCGTGCGAGGGGCGTTGTATGTCGAGGTCGAGGCGTTCCCTTGGGAGCCAGACGAGCATCGGCGTCAGGCCTAGCAGCAAGTAGAGCGCGCGCTTGTCCGGTTGCCACGAGACGAGGAGCAGGGCGGCGATGCCAATCATGGAGCCGGCGGCGTATCGGCGGAACACGATCCAGTCGATATCGCCCCGCAGCAACCAGGCGCGCCAGCCATTGGCGGCCATCTGCAAGGCTCCATGGATGATCATGGCAGATGCCACGGGCACGAGAGCGGCGAGCACGCCCATCAGGATCAGCCCACCCGCCATGCCAAAAATGCCTGAGATAAACGACGTCACGAAGGAGACGGCGAGTATGATCAGGGCGATGGCAATGGGCATTGCGCCCTGTTAGGCGATTCGCATACGGGTTGGCGAATCAGCGCCGAATCAGAGGGAGGCCTCAGAAGCGAGGGCCGCATCGACCAGCAGGAAGGCTGACAGGCGTGGGCTAGCATTGCGGCCAGAGCCGCTGGTCTGTGCCAACGCCGTCATTGCGTCTTCTTCTTCAACCGTCACAAAGTCACGGGCAAGGGTCAGCAGACCGCGATCGGCTTCGAGGCGTTTCGATACGCGCTCCACCTGACGGCGGGCCGCGTCCAGCGTTGCCGAGCGACGATACTCCTCGCCTTTCTTGGCAGCGGCGGCGATCTTCTTCTTATCTTTGGGCTTGATCGCATCGGGCAGGCGAATGCCGGATGTCTGCAGGCGGGTAATCAGCTGCTCCGCTGTTTCTTCGCGGTCCTCGGCGGCTGCGCCGGCATCGTCATCGAGATCCGACAGAATATCGCGCCAGTCGGACTCGCCAGCCTCAGGCGTGCGCACGATTGGAGCCGGCGGCTCGATATTGTCCGGTTCATCCATCCGTTGACGGAGGGAGATATCTGCCGCGCCGGCTTCGAAGAGATCATCATCGGATGCCTCGTCTTCTATCTTGTGATGGCCGTTCATCGCCGGAGGCGTCACGGTCGGCTCGGTCAGGACCTGGGGTGTCTCTTCAGCACCGAGTTCAAGCGCAGGGGCGGCGGGCTCCTCAGAAGGGCTGCTGATCGTAGATGGCTTACCGCCGAGGCGTGTGGTTTCCGCGCGCGCGACATCGGCCGTGCGGCGCAGCGCCGTAATGGCTTCATCGCACTGGCGGCGCAGATCGGCCAGCGATTTCGCTGTTTCTTCAGAGGCGGCGCGCGTGCGGGCATGAATATCGGCGCTGGCCGCGCGAGCCCCATCCAGGGCGGAAGAGACGGCATCCTTCAGGGCATCGCCCGTGGTTCCGGCGGCTGCAGCTGCCATCTCTCCGGCGCGAACCGCCGATTCAACCGTCTTGCGGGACTGTTCAAGTTTCTCTTCTACGCGGGTGACGGCATAGGTCAGCGTTTCGGAGCGCTTGGCGGCCTCGGTGGCGAGCGTGTCCAGATCGACTAGCTTGGCCCCAAGCGTATTGCCGACGCCATCCATCTCCAGCAGGCGCGATTCCAGCGCTTCATCAGCGGCGGCGATCTCTTCGCCGGCCTTGCGGGCGGCGTCGATCATCAGGTCAGCCTGCCGCGGAATTGCATCCGTCATGGCCTCGGTCTGTGCCTTCAGTTCCCGCGCGAGGGTTTCGAGCGCGGTCCGCTCGCCGCTCAGGCGCTCTGCGAGATCGCGTGCATTGTCTGCGCTGGCATACGCCACCGATTCAAGACGCAGGCGCTCATCGCCAATCTCGGCGGCCATGGCTTTCATTGCGGAGAGGGCATGACCCATGGCGCGATCGACCTGCGCGGCGCTATCGGCCATTTCGCTGGCGAAGAGCTTGCCGTCTGCGGTGAGCTGTGAGGACGGGGTCAGGAGGCTATCGGCGGCGTCGAGCACAATGGCGTTGGCCGCATGAGCCCGTGCCGACTCCCGGCCCATGAAACCAGCCGTCAGAATGAGGAAGCCCGGGATGGCCGCGCCAAGGCCGCCTGCGACCACAGCGGGAAGCGGCGCGGCGGCGATGGCTGGACCAAACACAGAGTAGGCAACCCCTGCTGCAGCGCCCCACCAGGCAAAGGCCAGCGTGAATCCAACCCATGGCATCCATTGGCCAGTGGACCGCGCGGCGGTGAGCCGACGGCGCACGCTCAGGCGCGCACGTTCTGTTTCAAGAGTATCTTTTTCTTCGCCCATAATCCGTCCATACCGCACCCAGCAAAGGGATGCGAGACAGAATCGTCATAGATTACGGCGGTTTCAGGGTCGCTTAGCGGAACGAACCGATCAGTGACACTGCGCTCTGCTCGAGCTGGCTGCTGTCTTCGTCGCTGGTAGGAGCTTGCAGGCCAAGCCAGCCAAGCAGGGCGACGATAACGGCATTTCGCACATGGATAAGGAAGGACAGCATGGGAAGCCCCGAATTTCTGATCTGGTCTTGTTATCGTCTTTCGTATCGATTTTCAATCAATAAACAAGATGGAATTTCGGCTGACAGCGCTTTCGAAGCGCCTCAGTATGGCACAAGCGCCATACAGGATTTGCAGATGAGCGAAGATCTCGCCGTGCTCGACCGCGACCATCTGTCCGCGATGACGGGCGGGGATGCGGCGCTGGCTGCTGAAGTTCTTGAGATTTTCAAGGAGCAGGCGGCGATGTGGGAACGCTTGCTCGACCCGAAGCTGTCCGCTGAGCGCTGGGCGGATGCCGCGCACACCATGAAGGGGGCCGCGCTCAGCGTGGGTGCGATGCGGCTGGCAAAAGCGTGCGAGGCGACCGAGCGGCTGGGCCGCAGTGACAGCGTCACGCAGACTGCGGCGGCGGTTTCGATCAATGAAATCCGGAATGAGCTTATGCCGGCGCTCGAAGCGGCGGCGAAAGTGGCCTACGAACTTGCCGGTTCGGGCAGTTTTATCCGGTCATAGGAACCGAATTCGTAAGCGATGCAGCGATCAATCAAAGTCCGCCAGACGGGCTCGGCGATGGCTGGGGACAGGCCGCGCTGTTCGCACTCGGCCAGCACTTTTGCGATTACGTCCTCAATCCGGGCGCGGTCGTGAACCACATTGCGGTCGGGCTTTATGCGGGCAGCCGCGTCCATGAAGGACTGGCGTTCAGCCAGAATCTCCACCAGAACGCGGTCAATCCGGTCGATTTCATATCGAACGTCCGACATCGTTTCTGCGGTTTCGGACGTGTGATGTCGCGGGTCGGAGGTGTAGCTGGTCATCGGGCCGCCATTTCTGCCTGCGCAACGGGTATATAGGGCAGGCAGGGGAGGCAAGGCATTGGCTGCGGCGACAGGGCGCGGCTCACGGCGTTGTGCAGTCTCTCGACGCGCCGGGCAGTGGGATGACCGCAAGACCGGGATTGCGGAGTTCGCCTTTGAGCGCTGCCATGATTTCGCGTTCGATTTCCGGACTGCTGCGGCCCGTGGCGTCGATCGGCCCCACCAGCGGCATATGGAGGCGTCCATCCGGAGCGACGGTGAGGGTGCCGGAGAGCTCGGGCGCGGAATACACGATCACCTCGATCTGATCGCCGGGCGTGAGCGATTGGGCAGATCGTCCAATTTCAGGTGAATGAAGGCAAGCGGTCGGGTCCGATCCCGACACACAGGCCGCGGTAGGAAGCAGGACAGCTGAGAGCAGGGCGGGACGTAGGGGCATATGAGTCTCCGGGTGCAGCGCGCGTCTGAAATACTTAAGGAAATATCAATCGCACCACGTCAATTCGAACGGACTGGATGCGAGGCTGACATGCCAAACGGGCGACAGAACGGCGAAGGGCCGGCCCGCAGGGGCGGTCGACCGCGGCTGCGTGCAGCCGACATCGCGCTCGGCCTGTGGCGTGCCAAATGGCTTATGCTGGTGATCTTCCTGCCTCTGGCGCTTTTATCGCTGCTTCTGGCCTCTCGTATGCCGGTCCACAACACGGCTGAAACGCGCCTGCTCGTGACACTCGGGCAAGAACATGTGTTCCAGACTGGAGCTGAGACCGCGACACCCGAGCTGCGCGAGATGACACTTGCCGAGCTTGAATTCCTGCGCAGCCGTGAGGTTGCCGAGCGAACGCTCTCGCGATTTCCCCTGAGCCGTGTCTATCCGTGGCTCTCATCCCCGGATGCAGCGGCAGGGTCGGTGGAGACACGCCAGCGGCTGGTGTTCCGGGCAGGTGTGGAGCAATTACGCGCCGATTTGCTGGTGGAGTCACCGCTTGGCAGCCCTGTTCTGATCGCGCGCTATGACAATGCCGATCCGGACGTTGCGGCTGAAGTTTTGAACGCACTGGTTGGCGCGTATCTCAACTATCGGCTTGAGGTGCTTGACCCGGCAACGCCGACCGTGGAACCGGCTGGCGACACTTCGCCATCGCCTGACCTGCCGACTGTGGAGGCGACCCTTGCAGAGTTCAAAGCGGCCAATGAGTTGATCGATTTCGAAAGCGAGCAGGCGACGGCGCAGGCTCTGAATGCCTCGATCACCCAGCAGCTCCAGCAGGCGAGGGTCGCGCTTGAAGGCTCTCGCAGCGCTGCCAGCGCGACGCGGGTGCGGCTTGAAGCGGTTGAGCCGGAGATCGATCTCTTCCGGGAGGACTCCTCCGGCGAGGCCCTGCAGGATCTGATGATTGAGCGGGAAGACCTGCTGAGCCGGTACACGCCGGAATCCCGCACCATCGCCGCCATCGACCAGCGCATCGAAGGCGTTCGGCGCGCGATTGATGCTCGGGAGAGTCCTTATGCCCGGATCCGGCGCGGTCCGAATCCAGTGCGCCAGTCGCTGGAGGCCCGGCTTGATTCGCTTGAGGCTGATGCAGCTGGCCGCCAGCGGGAAGTGGTGGTGCTGGAGCGCCAACTGGCGGAGACGGAGGCAGCGCTGGCGCGTTTTGCCGAGCTTGCGCCGGATTGGCGAAGTCTCCAGCGCGCGGTTGCCGATGTGGAGAGACAACGCCCGGCGCTGCGATCGGGACGTGAAGCTTCTGAAGAGGTGGCACCGGTCCGAACCGGATCGATCCGGGTTCTTGAGCCAGCCCGCGCGCCATTGACCAGTACGAGCCTCGCCATGCCGATCGCTGGCATTGGCTCTTTGCTTGCGGCTTTTGCGGCGCTCTTTGCGGGGCTCGTCTCGGCCTATTCCAGACGCAGCTTTGCCACGGCAGGCTCGTTGAGCGCGACCACCGGGCTTCCTGTCGTTGCCGCCATCCCGCGCCTGCGTTGACGGCCAGAACGCATTGGGGCCTCCCGCCGTTGCCGAATGCGGTTAAAGACAGATCAGGCTCATGATTGATCTCCGCCCCGAAACCGAAGCGCTCTGGCGCTCCATGTCTCGCATGACGGCGTCCTCCGGCGCACCGGTGGTGCTGTTCATAGCGGCGCGAGCAGGCGAAGGCGTGTCGAGTATCGCGGCCTCTGTTGCGCTACACGCCGCCAGCCGCGCGAACCGGGCTGCGTGGCTTGTCGATCTCGATCTCAAGGGCAACGCCCAGCATGCTGCGTTCGAAAAGGGCTTTACCGAAGATGTTGGCCGGCCTGGCAAGGCGCTCGATGCCTCACTGGGACAGGCCCCGATCTATGATGTGGTGGGCGGTGAAGATGATACACCACAGCGTTTGCTCGCCGCGCACCGAATTGGTGAAGCGAACCTTCTGGTGACCCAGTTTCGGACCTGGAAGCTTCCGCCCGGTGCCCGTCTCCGGTTGAAGTCGCAGCCGCGCTGGTGGGCAGCCCTGCGCAAAGCGGCGGATTGGGTGATTGTCGACGCACCTGCGCTCGAGCGCTCGTCTGCGGGGCTTGTCGCAGCCGGCCAAGCCGATGGTGTTGTCATCGTCACGCGGGCTGACAGCACAACGTCTGCTGAAGTCTCGGCGCTACAGGCTGAGATCGAGGCGCATGGCGGGCGAGCGCTTGGCGCGATCTTGAATGCGGAGCGCCGTGATGCGCGATTCTTTGGTGGTGTTCTCGTCTAGCGAGGCGTCCGCCTTAACGGATCGTCATTTGCCGCGCCGCGTTTCGGCCTCATTGCGAGCGATAACAGGCACCCGGTGAATTGGAGAGTACCCATGAAAGCGATCCTCATCAGCGCGGCAGCCGTCGCGCTTGCCCCGCTGGCTGTCGCCAACGATGCCGAGATTGAGGTCACGCCGGGGCTGTGGGCTTATGATGTCACCGCGCTTCTGGGCGAGCTTCCCATGGGCGATACAGGCCGGGAGTGTGTGACACCAGCAAAGGCCAAGCGATCGCTCTCCCGGACAGCCGAGGCCCTCGGTCAGGGATGCCGGATCACGCGAGTCGATGCCATTGAAGATGGCTACAGCTTCGCCATGGCATGCGATGGCGGCGTGCGAGGTGAAGTCGATGGCAAGATCGTGACGACGGCGCACGCGGCTGCGCTTACGGCGGAAGGCTGGATTGGCGAGGGCGCCCAGCGCGCGCCTGTGTCGATTACCGGCGCGGCCGAAAAGATCGCCGAGACCTGCACGGCTTCCTAGTCGAGAATGTCGCTGGCTGGCACGCCGGCTTCCTTGCGGGCTGAGAACCGGCTTTCAAAGGCTACGATCATGCAGGCCGCGATGATGATGGCCGCACCAGCGAAGAGCTGCCAGCCCGGTGTTTCGTCAAAGAAGACGAAACCGAGCACGGAGGCCCAGATCAGAGCCGTGTATTCCAGGGGTGCGAGGCGCTGAGCGGGGGCCCGCGCATAGGCCAGAGTAAACATCCACCAGATGCCCATGCCGAACAGGCCGATCGTTGCAAGGATCGGGAAATGGGTGAGATCGGGAATAAACTGGACCGTTGCGCCGGTCGGTGTTGTCTCGAGGATGAGCGCAATGCCGACGAGGATTAGTGCGGGCATCACATTGGAGAACATGACAATGGTGAGGCTGTCTTCCGTGCGTGTCCGCAGGCGCAGAAGGACGACGGCAGCTGCATAGGCCAGTGCTGCGATCAGAACAGCCGCGACGCCATAAACGCGGTTACCATCTTCGGGACCACCACCGGCCGATCCCCAAACTGCGAGCGCGGCTCCGCCAAACCCGACAAAAGCTGCGAGAACGCTTAGCGCGTTCAGCCTCTCGCCGAGCACGATCCAGGCAATGGGCGCAATCATCAGGGCGGCGGTAAAGCCAAGCACCGTTGCTTCGGCAAGCCCGAGTTGGGTGAGCGCGTAAAAGAAGGCGAGTGCGGCGACAACCTGAATTGCGCCGCGCATGGTGTGGAAGCGCCAGGCGGCGGCGCTGGGCTTCGGCTTACGAGCGGCGAGATAGAGCGCGCCGGAGTAAAGGGCACCGAACACAAACCGCCAGGTCGTGATCACAAGGACACTTATCTCCTCCGACAGGCCCTTGATCATGGCGTCGATCACACAACCGCAGAAGACCCCGAAGGCCGCAATCAGGATGGGGGAGGGCGCGCGCATCGCAGGGGGGTGCCGCTCGCCCCTGCCGCTGTCAAGCGAATGCTGGCTTATTCGTCCGGATCAACCATCTGGACACGGACGGTTGAGGAGTTCCTGAAATTGACATCGCGCTGCGGGAACGGGATCTCGATGCTCTTATCTTCCAGGGCGGTGTGGATCGCCCAATTATAGTCAGCGATCACGCGGGCCGGACGAACGACGGCGATCTCTGTAACCCAGACGACCAGTTCGAAATTCAGACTGGAATCGCCGAACTCGACCAGCCAGACCTGCGGCTTGCGCGCGCCGCTGCTCATGAAGGTCCATTCGACCTCCTCGGCAGCCTCCAAGACGGCCGTGCGGACGAGTTCTTTGTCCGTGCCATAGGCGACGCCAAACGGAATGTGCAGGCGGCGGGTAGCCTCCTTCAGGGTCCAGTTGATCACCTGAGAATTGATAAACTCCTCGTTGGGGACGAGGATGTCGATATTGTCGTTGGTGGTGATCAGCGTCGAGCGGATGTTGATTTCCTGCACAAGGCCGGTGACGCCGGACTGGAGCTCGATGAAATCGCCGACCTTCAACGATTTCTCGAACAGGATGATCATGCCGGAGATGAAGTTGGCGAAGACCTTCTGCATGCCGAAGCCGATGCCGACGCCAAGCGCACCGGAGAAGACGGTCAGGGCTGTCAGGTTCACGCCAACGGAGTAGAGCGCCACCACAAGCGCGATCACCATCAGCGAGATTTTCGCCACCTGACCGAGCAGACCGGCCATCGATGGCGTGAGGCTTTGCGAGCTTCTTAGCTGGGTCTGCGCGGCATCCCCGGCGACGCGCCCGGCCCAAAGCGCGATGATTGCCACGATCACGCTGGTGATGACCTGCAGCAGGGAGAGCCGCGATCCGCCTACCTCGAAGGCTGCTGAGTCGAGCGATGTCGTGACCGGGTCGAGGAGACGCAGGATGTAGAGAGCGGCGATGGTCCAGGCGAGCAGGGCAAGCGAGGTCGACCAGAAGCCTTCCCGCATATTGGACGTGATCAGCCGGACAATGATCCACGCGTTCAGGAGGCTTGAGACGACCCGCAACCCGTTGCTGGGCAGGTCGTACACGCTGAATGCGGTTGTCGTCACCCAGAGAAGGATCGCCGTTATGGCCGGCCAGATGACCCGCGCGACCGACTTGTACAGCCGGAAGAGAATGTCCGGCTCGTCGCGTGCAATGGCGAGCTTCTTGAGCTGGCCGACCGGAAAGCGTGACAGGATGAAGCCGAGCGCTGCAGCCACCACAACGGCAATGGCCTGCCACAAGGACCCCACCGAGAAGACCGTGTCTGCGAGGGATTCCAGCCAGGTGGAAAATGATTCCCAGATGTCTACAGCCGTATCCAGAACCTCTTCGGCCTGTTCGGTCGGCGTTGGGTTCGACTGAATCTGGTTCAAAGCCATTTGAGCTTTCGAAAAATGTAGAGCTGGACGGCAAGCAAAACGATTAGAAGAATGATTGTTACGGAAAAGCCAAGCTCGGAGTCCACGCCCGGCATACCGCCGACATTGATCCCCAGCAGCCCCGTGATGAAACCAAGCGGCAGGAAGATCGCGGCAACGATGGAAAGCATGTACATCGTTCGATTGGATTCGTTGGTTGCGCGGTTATTGAGGTCGTCCTGAATGACAAGGGCGCTTTCCTTGGAGACGTTAAGATCGTCCAGATAGCGGCGAAGCCGGTCGATCGCTTCGCGCACATCTTTCTGGTTTTCCTCAGACATGAAAGCTGGCGGGTCGCGGCTGATCTGGGTCAGCGCCTCATGTTGCGGGGACATGAATCTTTGAAGGGCGAGGCAGTTTCGGCGAATGCCGGAGATCTCGTCGAGCTTGCCTTCGATGTCGCTTGAGGGGTCGGTTTCCTCAAGCCGGTCGATGCGCTCATTCATGCTGACAATCGCGCGGCTCATCTTGGCAGCCATCAGCTCGACAATTTCGGCGACAAGGTCTCCCGCGGTTTTCGGTCCGCGACCGTCTTCGATGGTGGCCAGCACGTCTCGCGGTGTCTGCAGCCGCCGCCGGCGCAGCGTGACCACCCGATGAGCATCAGCCCAGACCTGCATCGCGATCATGTCTTCAGGCGCGGCCCCCTCATTGAAGTTGATGCCGCGAAGGATAGTGATTAGCGCATCGTCTTCGCGAAAGGCGCGAGGGCGTGTCTCGTTGGAGACAAGAACCTCGATTGTGGCTTCAGGCAGGCGGAGTTTGTCGCGTAGCCACGTCACCGCGTCCGGTTTGGTCCGGTCGAGATGAAGCCAGAGCGTCTCCCCGTCGGTCTCCGGCGACCAGTCCTGGGCGTCTTCCCAGCTTAATGGGCGACCACCTCCGGACCCGTCCAGCACCCGGCCGAACAGACAGGCTGAGTCGTCTGCATTTTCGCTGGTATCGTAAGCTGAGCCGTTCAAAACGAGAGCAGGTTAGGGATAGTGCGACCTGCCTACAAGGTCGGCTCAGGCAGACTGGCTCATGTTGGCGGCAGATGAGCCGCTAGCAGCCACACGCATGACTTCCGAGGCGAGCTCGCGCTCATCGATCGGTTTCGAAATGTAGCCGTGGAAACCCATCTCCATGTACTTCTCGCGATCGCCGTTCAATGCATCGGCGGTCAGCGCAATGACAGGAGGCGTTCCATAGGTCTCAGGACTGCTCTGGATTCCGGTGAGCGCGGTCGCTCCGTCCATGCGTGGCATGTGCACATCCATCAGGACGAGATCGAAAGAGCCGTTCTCAAGGCATTTGAGGGCTTCCCGGCCATCCTCGGCTTCTGTGACGCGCATCCGGTAGCTCTGCAGGAATGTTCGAGCGACATTGCGGTTGATCCGATTGTCATCAACGACGAGCACATGCTTTCCTGCGATACCGCCGGAGTCTGTTCTTTCTGACGCCTCTGAGGCGTTGTCGCCGCCAAATTCAACGCCGGTTGTTGCAACGGCACCGACCTGAACGGTTAAGGTGAAAACCGATCCCTGCCCGGGCTCACTCGCGACGCTGAGATCGCCGCCCATGGTTTGGGCGAGGCGCCGCGTGATCGGGAGGCCCAAGCCGGTGCCGCCATAGTTACGGGTCGTTGAGCCGTCGGCCTGAGAGAACACCTCGAAGATCTGATTGAGCTTCTCCGCAGGGATGCCAATGCCGGTGTCTGTCACGTGGATAATCAGGCGGTGAGAGCCGTCGATCTCGGGATCGCAGGTCACTACGATCATGACCTCGCCTTGGCTCGTGAATTTGAGCGCGTTGCCAACAAGATTGTCGACGCACTGGCGAATTCGGACCGGGTCGAGAAGGAGGCGCGATGGAACACTCGGATCGACGACGGTGCGCAGCCTGACGCCTTTTTCCGAAGCGGTCATATCGTGCACACGGGCAATGCCGCTGAGCTTGTGACGGATGTCGGTCTCGATTGGCGAGATATCGATTCTTCCAGCGTCGATCTTCGAAAGATCGAGAATGTCGTTAAGCAGGGCCATCAGCGCCGTGCCGGACTCCAGGATCAGACCAACCTGTTCGGTCTGAGACTCCGACAGATCGCCGTGGCGGAGAGATTGTGCCATGCCGAGCACGCCGTTGAGCGGTGTCCTGATCTCGTGGCTCATATTGGCCAGGAATTCGGACTTCATGCGGGCTGATTCTTCGGCTTTCTCCAAGGCGTTGGCCAAAGCCTGTTCGTTCTTGCGATCTTCTGTGACGTCCCGGACATGGCCGATGTAAGTAGGCTCGCTGCGCTCCGGGCTCATGGCGATGGATATGGCAACAGAGACGATCAGTTCGCCGCCGTCCCGAGTGATGTAACGCTTGTCGCGAATGTCCTGCTCAATCTCGCCGGCAACCAGTTTCAGGGCCTGTTCGCGATCAAGCGCGTGCTCATCTGGGTGGACGAGCATGTTGATCGACTGTCCTTCGAGTTCACTCGCCTCGTAGCCGACAAGGTCGCAGAAGGCCTGGTTAACGTAAATAATCTCGCCGGTGTGCCCGGTGAGGGCAATGCCTTCGCCGCTATGGTCGCACGCTGTCAGCATCAGACGTGCGCGTCGTCTGGCAGCCTCGATCTGCTTTGTGAACTGGGTGACTTCCTGGAAGCTCGTCAGGCAACCGCGCTCGCTGGGTTGGGCGCTGAACCGGTATGCACCATTCCCGAAGGCCTCAAAGTGGCCCTGATCGCTGGTAAACGTGCCGTGCTCTTCGTGGTCTGTGGCCCTTACGAAAATGTCCATAAGGCCTGTGCCCGCGACGCTTGGAAAGATGTCGAGAAGGCGCTTTCCGACGAACGTGTCTCGATGACGGAAGATGGTTCCGTCGGTGGTCGCATTTGCGCTGATGCACAAAAAGTCGACGATTTCGCCGGACTCATCGCGAATGGGCTCAAGCTCGGAGACCGCGATTTCCAGCTGCGCAAGCAATGCGTCAATCATGCTCTCGGTCCATTCCCAAGATGTCCCCATCGAGAGAATAGTGCAGGAAAGTTTACGAATTCGTTAGGGATCAGGGCCTTAGCGGGCCTGCATCACTGGGGTCGGGTTCGCGGATGCCATCTCTGTTTCCGCGCCGTGCGCAATGCGGATGGCGTCGATCTCACTGCGTCTGAGCATGAATTCGTCCAGCATCTCGCCAGAGAGCTTCCGGCCCGTTGGCAGATCCAGCTTCATGGCGTTTACGTGCTTGCCGTTGATCATGACCTCATAATGCAGGTGAGGGCCGGTTGAGGCTCCCGTCGAGCCAACGTAACCGATCACATCGCCCTGACGCACACGGCGGCCCGAGCGCACGCCCGGTCCATATCGGGACATGTGCGCATAGGCGGTCTTGTAGCCATTGGCGTGACGGATACGGACATAATTGCCGTACCCGCCATATCGCGAGGCGCGCTCAATCACACCATGACCGGCGGCGTAGATCGGTGTGCCGGTGCGAGCGGCGAAGTCGGTGCCTTTGTGCAGGCGGGTATAGCCGGAAATCGGATGGCGGCGTGTTCCGAAATTGGAGGATAGCCGCGCGCCGTTAATCGGCGTCTTCATCAGGAACTTTGTCGCGCTCTCACCATTTGGGTCGAAATAGTCGGTTACTTCATCATCGCTTGGCGTGTGGCGATAGAAGCTGCGGCTTAGTGCCTTGCCGTTGAGCTCCGCATACAGAACCTCGCCGGTCTTCACAGGGCGGCCACGCTCATCGACCCAGGCTTCGTAGACGATTTCGAAACTGTCGCCGGGATGTATTTCTCTTTGGAAATCAACATCATAAGCGAAGACCTGTGCGAAATCGACGACTTGCTGATCGCGTCCGCCATTTGCGAGGGCCGCATCGTACAGGCTCGTCTGGATGATGGTCGAAATGCGTTTGTGGGCGGGTGTCAGCCGGACATCCAGCGCGGCGGCCGTCCAGCCATCTTCATCGCGTTTCACAATCAGGCTGCGCTCCGGTGCGGCGCGAAGCGTGATGGCCGAGAGCGTGGCTTCGGGGCCGGTCTCATCAAAGGCGGCATTGATGACGAGGCCGGGACGAAGACGGCGTGGGTCCAGATATTCATTGTCGTAAAGCGGCTTTAGGGCTTCGTGGGCGTCGCGGCGGTCCGCGCCCAGACGTGCCAGAAGATCAATCAGGTTATCGCGAGAGCGAAGCGTGCCGGTCTTATGAGTCAGTGTCGCACCCGGGACGGCTTCTTCAGCAGAAAACAGTAGTTCAGCGAGCGCCGGGCCAGCGACTTCTGCCGGCGTGGACGCTATGAGCGCGTCGGATTCAGCCTTCTGACCGGCCTTGGCGAAAAAGACACCGGAGAAAACCGCAATCGCGCACACGACGGTCAGCGTGAGCGCGCTTTTAAGTCCGCGATTGAAGGCGGGCGGCTGGGTATTCGGGTCGGCAGGGCGCGGCATTCGGTCGGGCTCCTAATTACTCTCAGCTGCTGGCATCGGGCCATTGCCGTTCGGCTTCTATTCAGCTCCCATCGACGCAGTCTATCGGATAAGTGTTAAAGGACCGATATATACAACGCCCGGGAGCACTATTGTTGTGCCCCAAGCAAGTTGCAAGCCGAGCCGTTCTACATGACTGAAATGATAGCGAACGGCCCGAAAAAAGGGCGTCGCCCGCCCTGGATATTGGCGGGGCTGCTGGGCGGGCTGATTTTCCTCATCTTGCTGATCTGGTTGTTCCGCGCCGCGTTGGCCGAAACGGCGCTCAGCCAGTGGTGTGCGGGGCGAGACCTGCAGTGTGAAGCGAAGATCGTCGATCTGGAACTTGGCCATGTCGGCGTGGAGCGATTGCGGATCAATTCGCCTGAAGGCCAGCCTTTCAGGGTAACCACCGCAGAGGCCGAACTGGCCTGGACAGGTCCGTTCAGCCCGCAGGTCACGCGTGTCGTGCTGACCGAGCCGACACTGCGGGCGCGTTTCGATGGGGAGCATCTCTCTTTGCTCGGCCTTGAAAGCCTGATGGGCGGCGGAGGTGGAGGGGGCTCTGCACCGACGCCCGCGATTGAAGTCAACGATGCCACGCTGATTCTTGAGACACCGGCCGGTGAGGCGCGAGCAGAACTCGACGCGGTCATGGATGAGGCCGGAGATCTGACTGCGCGCTTCGTCGCGGACCCGGTTGTTCTAGAAGAAGACGGGAACCGGCTCGATCTGCGTGAGGCGGTTGTATCGCTGGGGATTGTCGGCGGTACGCCCTCGTCCGTCGCCCGGGTCGAGCTTGGCGGCGCACGCCTTGGCGGCTTTGCCGCCGGCCCCTTCGTGCTGGAAGGCACCTTTGAGCCCGAAACAGGCACGCAGAGGCAGATCGTCGTATGGTCGGTGAGCGGCAATGCGCTGGCTTATGGCGGGGCCGAGATTTCCAGTCTTGCGGCGTCGGCTTTTGCTGAGCTTGATCCGGTGGATGAGTTTACCTTGCCTGCGTTGCGCGCAGCGATTGCTTCACTGTCCGCCGAGATTGCGGCCGAAGGCATTGGCGGCGCGCAGGCAGCCGATACGGCACGTATTGAAGTCTCGGTGTCTCGAACCGGGCAAGGCGGGTTTGAAGGCCCGTTTGAAGCGCGCCTTAAGGGCGGCGTATCGGCTTACGGTTCGGCGCAGACGGCCCGGTTTGATGGCGAACTGGTGAGCGCAACGGATGGATCGCCGCTGGAGGTAAAGGGAGCGGCAAGTCTTGTTGGCGCAACGGCTGGTGATCCGCTCCGGGGGTGGCTGTCTTCGGTTACGGCTCCGCCGCCCGTCGATGATCATGGACGTGCGCTTCAGGACGTCTTTTCACGCGCGCTCGATCAGTTTGATGCGAGCCTCGCATTTGATTTCAGACTTTTGCCGGAAGGTGGCTGGCAACTCTCAAGTGCGGATGCGCCCACGTTTGAGGCAGCCTCAGGTCTCGAAGTGACCGTGACACCGACCGGTATGGCAGACTGGCTCACGCTTGAACCAGTCCGCCAACGGCTCTCCGCCGATGTCGGCCTGAACGGCGGCATGGGGCCGACGGTCTTGCTCAGGGCGCTGGAAGCTGAGCGGCAGGCCGGAGCGGTCCAGATGACCCTCGACGAGCTGCGCCTGTCCCGCTGGGTGGTGGACGGGCTGGGGCTTGGCGCGGTGCTGGACGATCTGACGCTGACTGTGGACGAAGGCGATACGCGAGTGATGGCGAGTGGCCGGATCGATCTTGGCGGGAATCTGAGCGGTGTCGACGTATCCGGGCTTCGGGTGTCCGGCGGGGTCGAGGCGCTCCGCGAAGACGGGGCCACGACCATTCGTGTTGGTGGTGCCAACTGCCTGTCTTACAGAGCGGCGTCGCTCTTGGTCGCCGGCGTTACAATCGGTCGGCACACGGCTCCGCTTTGTCCGGCTGGCGGGGTCTTGATTGATGGCACCGCCGACGCCCCCGGGGGAACGTTTCGCCTTGGCGATCTTGCCCTGCCGGTCTCTCGCGAGAGCATTGAAGGCACGCTGAACATGTCGAATGCGCGGCTGCAGTGGCGCGCCGCCGATGGTCTCGAGCTTCGGCTCACCGCCAATGATCTGAACGCGCCGCTTGCATTCGATGACCGCTCGCTTGTCGTCGACGGCAATTGGTTGAGCACCCGCGGTGCCTTCAGCGGCGGACCGGCGCGTTACGGTTTCTCCCTTGCTGATGCCACCTTCGAAGGCGAGGTGCTGCCAGCCAATATCTCAACCGGCGAGATCGATCTTTCCCTCGCAGATGAGGCATCCGGCTTCGCTGGCGCGTTGACGATCCCGCGTGTCCTGATCGCGGACAAAAACCCCGATCCAGCCTATCAGCCGCTCGTCACTGGCGTGGACGGGAAGGTAAGCGAAGGTCGGTTGCGCTTTAACGGCCCCGTCGCGCTTGAACGCTCAGGCGCGGAGATCGCTGACCTTTCGCTTGATCTCGAACTGATGTCTTTGATCGGTACCGCCCGCATTGATACCGGAGAGCTGCGCTTCGCGCCTGGTGCTTTGCAGCCGACACAGCTTTCCGAGCGCTTGCGGGGTGCCTTCACCAATGCCGCGGGCCTTCTTGAAGCCGAAGCTCAAATCGAAATCGATCCGTCAGGGCTCGTTGGCAATGGCCGGGTTCGCGCGACGAATTTCGGCTTTCAGACGGCCGCGCTTGGCCGCGTCGCTGGTATCAATGGGGAAGTGGTTTTTGATCAGTTGTTCGGCCTCTCCACGCCGCCCGGGCAGGTGGTG
This sequence comes from Hyphomonadaceae bacterium, assembly GCA_028285145.1. Classification (GTDB taxonomy): domain Bacteria; phylum Pseudomonadota; class Alphaproteobacteria; order Caulobacterales; family Hyphomonadaceae; genus JANQQC01. Next base: position 214,156 of record JANQQC010000010.1, on the reverse strand, counting down.
ACAGTCGGCTCAGTCGATCCCGGGCTGCCGCTCTCTGACGGCGTATTACGGTTTCAGCTTGTCGAGGGCCGTCAGGCTCGCCTTGAGCGCGCGACATGGCCGTTCGCGGGCGGGCGGCTCGTCGTTGAGCCTACCGCATGGGCGATCGGAGAGCCCCGGCGGACGGTGACCGTGCGCGCAGAAGCCATCGATCTGGCGGCCCTCGGCGAGACGCTGGCGAGCGAGGACCTGCAGATACAGGGCACGGTGAGTGGTGTGTTCCCGCTCGTGCTGGAGGCGGGTTCGGCATTTGTTCGCAATGCGCGTTTTCTCGCTGACGATCGGGGCGGTGTGGTCCGCTATACCGGCGCGGCGGGGGAACAGGCCGCTGGCGCAAACGAAAATGTGGCGCTGGCCTTCGATGCGCTGAAGAACTTCCAGTACACAGTCCTGGAACTTGGTGCAGATGGCGATCTCAACGGGGAAATCATTTTGACCGTCAAGATGACCGGAAAGAACCCTGAAGTCCTGTCGGGCATTCCGTTCGCGTTCAACGTCTCCGTCGACTCGCGTCTAGGCGAGCTGTTGCAGTCGAGCCGGAATCTCTCCTCCAGCGACTGGCTGGCCGATATTGTCGCCGAACAGATACGCGGGCAAGATGAACAACCCTGAGGACCGCTATTCAATTGACGTTCAGCCCCGAACCGCCATTTATTCGCCAAACAATCTGGATACCCCGATGCCATGAAGCAGGTTCTCATCCTCGCCACAGCCTCAAGCGCGCTGCTTACCGCTTGCACGCATACCGTGAAGGTCGAAGCTCCGACTGAGCCAATCACGATCAATCTGAACGTAAAAATCGATCAGGAAGTTCGTGTGAAGCTTGATCAAGAGGTCGAGGATCTCATCTCTGAAAATCCGGACCTGTTCTAGGAGGCTCTTATGGCCATCTTCCGTACTCTCATTATTGCGATCGCTCTGAGCGTTGCAGCGTTCCTTGGAGCCCCTGAGGCGAGCGCAGGCGATCCGCAAATCGATGCGGCCAAGTCGCAAGGTGTCGTTGGTGAGCGTATCGACGGCTATCTGGGCATTGTTGGCTCGGCCGATGCTTCCCTGCGCCGGAAGGTGCAGGAAGTGAACGCCAAGCGGCGTGCCCTTTATGACCAACTCGCCGGCAATACCGGAACGACCACCGCGCAGGTCGCGCGCGTGACTGGTGAAAAACAGATCGCTGCGGCCGGACGCGGAGAGTACATTATGGATGAAAGCGGGCGCTGGATTCAGCGCTGACTGGCCGTCCGTTTTGAAAACCACGCTCCTTGTTCTGACCGCCGCGGCCGTGGCTGTCATACTCGTTGGTTGGCTGTCGCTTCGGCAATGGGCAGAACTTGGCGTTGTCGTGTCTCCGCTCGGCTGGCTGGCCTATGCCCTCGGCGGCGTGTTCAGCCTGCTTCTGGCGGCAGGGTTGTTCTATATGCTCTTTCAGAGCGCCCGGCGCGGATATGACGATATCGACCGCCCTGAGGAATAGGCCGCCACCGAGCCGGTGGTGAAGCCACGATCATTACAATCCATTCACTTGAAGCAACTGTGAAACACCGTTCATGGGGCTCGCCGTGGCCGAACAGAATCTGTTAGGACCAACCAAACAATTCAGGATGTTCCCGATGATCGATCCAGCAATCCTTTCCGCCTATATCGCTTCCAAGGTCTGCCATGATCTGGTTTCACCGCTGTCATCGGTTGTCTCAGCTATCGACCTTCTGGACGATCCCAATGACAGCGAAATGCGCGAGCAGGCCGACCTTTTGCTGCGTCAGGGCGCGCGCGATGCCTCCGACCGGTTGCAGTTCCTGAGATACGCTTTTGGCTCCATGGGGTTGAATGAGGGTGCGGCGGACATTCACGAAGCGAAGAGCGTCACCGAGAAGTTTGCCGCAACGCATAAGCCATCGGTCGAGTGGGACATCGAAACAGATCATCTGAGCTATTCCCACGCGCGCCTGATGATGAACCTTGTCCTGATGGGGATGGAATCGGCCCCGCGCGGCGGCGTGCTGACCATTCGTATCCGAAACGATGCGGCGGGGCTTATCATCGCGGTGATCGCCCGCGGCGTGAAAACCAAGGCCAAGCCCGACACGAAAGCGACGCTGGCAGGCGATGTGCCGGATGAGGGCTGGTCGGCTCGTAACGTTCAGCCACTTTTCTCGAAAATGATTGCCGAAGGCCTCGGCGGACGGATTTCCATCGCTGAAGGCGATGAAATCGTGACAATCACGGCTGAAGGCATCCGCGCGGCCGGTTAATCGCGCCGCTCTTTGTTGAGAGCTTGTTAATTTTGCTGAGTGATCTTCCGCTCTCTCCAGAGCAGGGATTTCGACCCCATGAAACAGTGTCTTATCGTCGATGACTCCCGTGTTGTTCGCAAAGTCGCGAGCCGCATCGTCAAGGATCTCAAATTCGATGTGATTGAAGCCAGCGATGGAGCCGAAGCTCTCGATTACTGCCGCGATACGATGCCGGATGCCGTCCTGCTCGACTGGAACATGCCGGTCATGAACGGTCTCGATTTCCTGCGGGCGCTCCGCCGTGAGTCAGAGGGGGACAAGCCCATCGTGGTGTTCTGCTCGACAGAGAACGATGCCGAACACATCGGCGAGGCGGTTCGTTTCGGGGCAAATGAGTTCATCATGAAGCCCTTCGACGCTGACATTATCGAGAGCAAATTCGCCGAAGTCGGCCTTCTCTGAAAGACAATGTTAAGAATCTGCCCGCCACATCAAACCTTATAAGGTTTGGCGCGACGGCGGACAGAGCCCATGCTCGACGAAACATTCAATGAATTGGCCGAACTTGCCCTGCGTCAGTCGGGGCAGCTGATCCCGCAATCAAAAACCTACCTCATGGAAGCGCGTCTCGGTGCCATCGCCCGCCGCGAAGGATTCGGTTCCCTTGATGATCTCGCACATTGTCTTCGTGAGCGGCCCAATCCGGTTTTCGAAGCAGAGGTCGCCGCTGCGCTCTTGTCCAAGGATACCCGGTTTTTCCGCGAGCGTGAGACCACAGAAACGCTGATCCTGTCGGTTCTGCCGGCACGGCTCAAACAGACAAGCAATGGCAAGCTCCGGATCTGGTGTGCCGGTGGCGCATCCGGGCAGGAAGCATACTCAATCGCGATGCGCATTGACGAGGTTGGCGGTTCACTGAAGAGCGCGCGGATCGACATTCTCTCAACCGATCTCTGTAAATCAGTCACCGAGCGCGCGCGAAAAGGGGCGTTCGGTCATTTCGAGGTTCAGCGCGGCCTGTCGATCCAGCGGCTGCTAAACTACTTCCAGCGTCAGGAAACCGGAGACTGGCAGATTTCCGACGAGTTGCGCGCGTCCATTAGTTTCCGCCAGCACAATCTCATCGATGACAGTTCCGGCCTTGGCAAGTTCGATGTGATCCTGTGCCGACATGTCCTGTCAGGCATGGATACCGTCGCGCGCCGCAGTGTGATCGAGCGCATGGTCTCGCAATTGCTGCCGGGCGGTGTTGTCATGCTGGGCGAAGACGAGACGCTCGCCGGCGTCACAGACGCGCTGGAGCCTTCAATGGCCTATCGTGGCGGCTGGGTCCTGTCCGGCACTGCTGAGCGGGAAGCGGCCGCTTAGCCATTGAAGCCGCGCACCGCATCGATCACGCGCGTCTGGCTCTCTTCATCCAGATAAGGATGCATAGGCAGGGCAATCACCGTTTTTGATTTGGCTTCCGTAACCGGCAGGCCAGCCGGCGCGGTCGGGAAGTGTTCTGCAAAGTCCTGCATGTGGATGGGAACGGGGTAATACACCGCGCTTGGAATACCTGCCGCTTGCAGATGCGCCTGCAGGCCGTCCCGGTTCTCATGTTCGATCACATACTGTGCCCAGACGGACCGTCCGCCTTCGATGACTTTCGGCACGGACAGGACGTGGTCCTTGAGACCATCAGCGTAGCGCTCAGCCACGGTCTGGCGCTTGTCGTTCTCGTCGTCGAAGATCTTGAGCTTCTCAAGCAGAACGGCGGCCTGAATGGTGTCGAGGCGGGAGTTCATGCCGACACGCAGCGAGAGGTATTTTGGGTCATGATTGAAATTACGTTCGGCGGCATCGGTCGGGGTCACCTTGCCGTAAACGCGCAAGGACTCGACGAGTTCGCCTAGTGCCGCGTCATTGGTGAGCACTGCGCCGCCATCGCCGTAGCAGCCTAGCGGTTTGGCCGGGAAAAAGCTGGTTGTGGCAACATCGGCCCAGTGCAGTGGGTGCTTGCCGTCCAACGTACAGCCAAAACCCTGTGCTGTGTCGGCGATCAGTTTCAGATCATGTTTGCGGGCAATCGCGGCGATCTCTGGATAATTGGCCGGCTGGCCGAACAGGTCGACCGCGATTACCACGGATGGCGTCAGCTGGCCGTCGGCTTTGATGGCCTCAATCGCCGCCTCAAGGCTCTTCGGGCACATGTTGTAGGTGACCGGATCGATATCGATGAAGACGGGAACCGCCCCAAGCCACGGGACAACCTGGGCGGTGGCGACGAAGGTGAAGGACGGGCAGAACACCGCCTGACGCGGCTTCAGCTCCCACGCCATCAGTGGCAGAGCGATGGCTTCGGTTCCGTTCGCGCACGAAATCACATGGCTTGCCTCGCTATAGGCTCCGAGCTGTTTTTCCAGCTCGAACACTTCCGGACCCATCACATAGCGCCCGCTTTCAACAACGCCCTGAATGGCGGTGTTGATCTCGGTTTCGATGCGGGCGCGCTGGGCCTGAAGATCGATGAATTGCATGCGATATGTCCTCGGTATGCGACTAGGCGGGGTCTATGCGGGCCATGGCGTCCGGTTCAACTCACATAATGTTCGGATTTGTTTCTCAGTGCCGACCCTTGCCTTAGCGCGCGCCGTGCGCTCTGTCAGCGAACGCGCCTTCTCGCGCAACTGTTACACAAGGCGGCCGCGGCCCCATGAAGATCCTGATCACCGGAATTGCCGGCTTCATCGGCTTTCACACAGCCCGAAGGCTGGTCGCCGACGGGCATGACGTCGTCGGCATCGACAATGTGAATGCCTATTACTCGGTCGACCTGAAGCGCGCCCGGCTGGCCGAGCTTGGCGACAGCGTCACCGTGCACGAGATCGATATTGCTGATCACAAGGCTGTGCATGACCTGATGCAGGCAGAGATGCCCTCGGTTGTCGTCCATCTCGCGGCGCAGCCAGGCGTGCGATACTCGATTGAGCAACCGTTCGACTATGCCAGCGCGAACCTGATCGGGCATCTCGCGCTTCTGGAGGCCTGCCGGCACGCCAAGGGCCTGTCCCATATGGTCTATGCGTCCTCCAGCTCGGTCTATGGCGAGACGAGTAACCCACCATTCTCTGAGTACGAGGCCGCCAATGAGCCGGTGTCGCTCTATGCCGCGACCAAACGCTGCGACGAGCTGATGAGTTCGTCTTATGCGCACCTTTACGGCATCCGCCAGATCGGCCTTCGTTTCTTCACCGTCTATGGCAGCTGGGGCCGGCCGGACATGGCCTATTGGAAGTTCACCGAGCAGATGGTGAAGGGTGAACCAATCCACATTTTCAATCATGGCGAGATGCGCCGCGACATGACCCATATCAGCGATGTCGCCGCTGGCGTGGCGGCGGCTGCATCAACCCCGCCAACCTTCAGGGCAGGGGTTCGTCCTCACAGGATCTACAATGTCGGCAATAGCCGCCCGGAACGCCTGCTCGACATGGTGGAGACGCTGGAGACCTTAATAGGGCAGCCGGCCACCAAGATTTTCGAGGGTATGCAGCCAGGCGATGTCGAGGAAACCTATGCCGACATTCGCCGCTTCAAGGCCGATTATGGCTACGATCCCAAGACCAAGATGAAAGACGGCCTCGGGGAGTTCGTTGATTGGTATGTCGACTGGCGCAGGCGTTAGGGACGAGAAAAGGGCCTTGTTAACTCAGACCCGCTAAGGCGGGGAGATGACCGATATCTCGCTCTCTCAGTCGCAGCAAGGCGCAGGCTGGCGAGCCTGGAGAGCCGATCTGCTTTTGTTTGCCGTGCTGCTTGTCGCCGCTTTTTTCGTCAATGACGCGGCTGGTTATCACAATCCCGATGTCAGTTGGCTGCTGTTCGCCAGCGAGCGAATGCTGGGCGGAGAACAGCTCTATGTGGATGTCTGGGAGTCCAACCCGCCATTCTCGGTCCTGCTATACTGGCCAATGGTGGCGCTTGAACAGCTAACAGGCGTACGCGCCGAGCTGTGGGTCAGCCTATCGGTGTTCGCAGTCGCTGGCGCATCGGTCGCGCTTGTGGATCGGCTTCTGAAGGTGGCGGGCGACTTCCCCCGCACCCAGCGGCGGGTCATCGCGCTGGCCCTTTTGACCATTTGCCTGTTCCTGCTGCCCAAGCACTTCGCCGAGCGCGAGCACTTCGGCGCGATGGCGATGCTGCCCCTGCTGGTCCTAGTCAGCCTTCGCGCCGAGCGCGGAGACGATTTCAAGCCGGGGTTTCCCCTGGCTGCGCTCGCGGGCGCGATGGGGGCGATCCTGCTGATCGTGAAGCCGCACTATGCGCCGGGTTACGCTCTGCCAGCTTTGTTCGCGCTGGCGCGCCATCCAAGCTGGAAAGCTGTCATTCGACCCGAATACGTGGCCGGGGTAGTCGTTTGCGCCGCCTACGCGGCCATCGTCTATGTGCTCTTCCCAGCCTACGTTCAGGTCGTCATGCCTATTATTGTCGAGGTTTATGCTTCGACTCGACTATCACCGCAGATGCTGCTCCGGTTCACGGGCGTGCTTCTGGGACCCGCAGCTGCGATCCTGCTGGTGGCGATTCGAGGTTCGGAGGCTCGACGGTTTCATGCGATCGTCTGGGGGCTCGCCTCGGCAGGGTTCCTGGCTGGTTACCTGCTGAGTGGGAAGGGCTGGATATATCACTATTATCCTGCGCTCATCGCCATTTACGGGGCGCTGGTTTTTGCTCTGACGGGGTATCTCCAAGACAAGCCTTGGCCTCGTCGACGTCTTATGTTCGGCTTTTGCGCGGCCGCCTTCATCGTTTCACCCTTGATGGACCTAGCTTTCTTCCGAGACCAAAGCTGGACGCCGGCCGAGCTCCAGGCAGCGGGGCCGAACCCGCGTATGGCAGTGATCAGCGTAGACATTGCCGTCGCAAATCCACGTGCTCGGATACTCGACGCCGACTGGGGTGAACGCGATAATAGCGACTACATCCCAGCGCTCGCTCTGCTCAAAAGCCGCTCAGCCTCCGGCGAGACGTTGGCCTGGTTGTCTGACCTGACGGCCGACGGCGTTGAGCGCAAGCTCGCTTACTTCGCTGAGGCACCGGTCGACTTCATAATCGTCGACAACCGATCGTCGCTTTGGGTCGACTATATGAAAGCAGATCCACGATTTGCGGAGATTCTTGAGGACTACACCTCCGTGGAGGAGCGGGACGGCGTCGAGTTTCTTGTTCGCACAGATTTGCTTGATCTCGGACCGCCAATCTAACCGTCTTCTGGTGCGCATGTGGCGCGCTGGCTTATCGGTGCGAACACTTCGTTGGCACCGTCCGGAAGGCTTGGAAAGGAAATACGCTCAATCCTGCCGTCCAGAGGCGGATCGAAGGACTGAACGGTTTTTTGAAGGTGAATGAAAACACAGCGGTCGGCCGCTGTAAAAGCATCAAAGATCTCGCCTTCCTGATCGGAGATTTGCGGATTGGTGACATGCACACCCTTGTCGCGAGCGTCTGCCAGCCATTCCTCGACAGTGGAGAAAACCAGAGCGTCCTTAGGCGTATCCGTCTCGAAGCCGCGCGAGATGGCTTCTTGGCTGAGAAGCTTCAAGTGTAAGTCTCCAAGGTCGTCGAAACTCGCCGCCGCCGACCAGCCGATCGCCAGTCCGGCGAGGGCGGTGGATGCGGGACGGACGCGGGCGGCGGCGGCCGGGATTGCTTGCGCGGTGGTTGTCAGCGCCAGCCCGGCGGCTAGCAGCAGAGGGCCGTAGGCTGAAGCGAACACGCTCAGGCCCGCCGTCTGGTCTCCGATCATGGGCGCTGCCATGACTGCGATTACGCCTGCAATCAGCGCATATATGAAGGCGCGCGGTGGCGTTCCGTCCTTAAACATGTCTTTATGCAGCGCAGCAGCCGAGAGAATTGCCAGCATTGCGGCCGAAGGAAGGAAGTAGCGCATCGACAGCGAGTATCCGCCGTGCCAGCGCGTCAGCGCGTAAAAAGCGATCGGTGCCGCAGCGACGGCGAAGAGGAGAGCGTGCTGGGACGCGCGCTGGCCCTGAACCAGACGTATCACTGGAAGGATGGCGAGTGCCGCGAAGGGAATGGATTGCAGGAGTGCCGGCTTCAAAATGCCCCAGAAGAAAACAAAGCCGTTTTCGTGTTCGACGATGCCGGGAACGAAGTGATCAACTCCGAGCTGCTGCAAGTCGACCACAAGCACATAGACGTTCATTGCATAGGCGCGTGCTGTGCCACTAGTTGCGAGCAGTGCCAGAACGAGCACGACAGATGCCGCCATAAGCTTGGCGGGGCTGACCATGTTAATCGCCATGCCGATTCTGCGGTTGGAGACATCGACCAGCAAGAGCAGGCCGACCAACACACTGACAAGCATAAACTGAAGTCCATACTCGCCGTGATTTCCCTGCGTCGACGGCGGCCCATAGGAGATTGGCGAAAGCACCCCAAACTTGATCTCATTGATGAGAGCTGACCCGATCAGCGCGGGTGCAAGGCCTGCAGCAAAGGCCAGAACGAGGCTGCGTCGTGATGGTGCGCCGAACAGTCTGAGCCAAATAACAATCGCGATAGCGATGAGAAATGCATCGACGCGCAGTGCCATGGCGCAACCGAGTGCAAGCCCGGAGAGGGCGGCGGCGCGCAGCGCTCGCGGTCCTTCCTCCTGCGCGCTGGCAGCGGCCCGCTCCGTCGCACCAACGACCAGGGCGAGCACCAACATATGTGGCCAGATTGCGAAAGCGTAGGTTGAAACGAACGTCGCGAACAGGAGCAGCAGGACCGCAATCCTTGCGATTGAGACGTCATCGAACAGCCGCAGGGCCAGTCGGTATGTCAGCGCGGCGACAGGGAAGGTCGAAAGCGCGTTCATGAGGATCAGCCCGCTAATGCCAAAGAGCGCGTAAAACGGCGCAGCAATGACGCCATAAGCACCGGGATACTGAGGGTAAACCTGGCCATCCACCTCATGTGTCAGTTTCTGAAGAAGCGCGGGCGAGCCGTCCACGCCACCATTGGACGCAATACTGAATGAACCCGTCTCGGCCATGGCGCGGGCCATTTCGACGTACATTGCCTCATCAATCGAGAATGTGGCCGCCGGCATCAGAAAGGCACCCACAATCAGACAGACAATCAACGCGTATGGCCCATAGCGGAAGACGCTCTCTGCCAGGTCTGATTGTTGGCCCTCGGTATTTTGATGATGGGTGTCATGCCGCCGGGAGATGGTTTTCAGCATATCTTCGGAGTCCGCCAGCAGGGTCACAAATGATCGTGCGGAGAGTGAAGCAGAAGAGCGTTAAACCCGCGCTAACACTCTGTCGTCGAATAAATAACTCTCCGATTAACCGTGAAGCAACGCTGATCGGCTAGGTCCATGCTGAAGCTTATTGTCGGCGTTTGAGAGCAGGGCTCGTTCTATGAAACTTATCATCCAGATTCCCTGCCTGAACGAGGCGGAAACGCTGCCTCAAGTGCTGCTTGGCCTTCCCAAATCGATTCCGGGGATCACTGAGATCGAAACACTTGTCATTGATGATGGCAGCTCCGATGCCACAAGTCAGGTCGCTCGCGCATGGGGGGTCAACCATATTGTCCGGCATCGGACCAATCGCGGGCTTGCTGCCGCGTTTCGTAGTGGCATGGATGCGTCGCTGAGGGCTGGCGCTGACATCATCGTCAATACAGATGCCGACAACCAGTACGACTCATCTTGCATCGCCGATCTCGTCCGCCCGATTGTCGACGGGCAAGCCGATATCGTCGTCGGCGACCGGCAGAACGCAAAGAACAAGCACTTCAAACCGTCCAAGCGAGCCCTTCAGCAGATTGGCAGCGCGGTCGTCGCCAAGCTTTCCCGTGTCGATATCAAGGACGCTGTCAGCGGGTTTCGCGCGGTGAGCCGCGAGGCGGCGCAAAAACTGGTGATCGTCTCCAGCTTTTCTTACACGACCGAGATGCTGATCCAGGCCGGCCGCAACCGGATGGCCGTCGTTTCAGTGCCGATCAAGACAAACTCGGCAACACGGCCTTCAAGACTTTTCTCCAGCATTCCTCAATTCATCGCCAATACCGGCACAACGATCTTGCGTGCCTACGCGATGTACAATCCGCTGCGTGTTTTTGCCGTGTTCGGTCTCATTGCGGCTCTTGCCGGCATGGTCCCGATCGTACGCTTTATCGTGTTCTATATGATGGGCGATGGGGCAGGGCGGGTGCAATCTGTTGTGCTCGGCGGCGCGCTCCTAACACTCGGTGTCATATCCATTATGATGGGACTGATCGCCGATCTCGTGTCACGCAACCGCCAACTCATGGAAACATCTCTGGAGCGCCTCAATCGCATCGAGGATCGCCTTCAAGACGAATTCCAACGGGAAGAGCGCCCCTCCCAGAGGCATCAAGTGGACGTAAAGTCGGTTGGCTAGGCTAACCATTTCTGCGGTCCGCTCGATCAAGGCGGAAGTTGAGCGTTTTGCGGATCGTCATCGGCACCCGCTTCTTCTTCTCGGCTTCGTTATTTTGGTCGGCGGTGTCGGCTGGTCAATTCAGAATCTGGGTTTGGAAATCGACCAGATCAGCTGGCTCTCGATTCTTCTCGCCCTTGTAATTTATACGCCGTTCTCAGTTCTTCTGAATGGTCTGGAGTTAAAGGCCTGCGCATCCGCAGTTCAAAGGGAGATGCCAGCCCGCACAGCGGTGCGTGTGACATCGTACGGCACTGTCGCTAACGTGTTACCTCTACCAGCCAGCCTGGCAATAAGAACGCATGCGTTGGTTCGAGCTGGCGCACCTCTTGGCGATGCCGTCAAGATTCTGAGCTTGTCCGCGGTCCTGTGGCTTGCGTCGGCAATAGCCGTCACTGCTTTTTTCGTGTCATCGAACAAGGTCTCCATCTTCGTGCTTCTCGCCAGCGTCGTCGGATTGCTCTGCTTTTTCGTCCATGTCGGACGAACTTATAGCTTTCCATCGGCTGCTCAGTTCATTGTCATCCGAGCGGCCATGTTTGTGGTCTTCATTTTGAGGGCTCTGACGATCTTCGCCGGATTGGGGGTTGCAGCTGCTTTGGGGGACGCTGCTGTGCTCTCTGGTGCCGGGATTGCGAGTTCGATTGTTGGCGTAATACCCGCCGGGTTTGGCGTGTCGGAAAGTGTCGGCGCGGCACTGGCCTCAGTCCGTGACGCTTCACCGGCAGCGGCGTTTCTGGTCCTCGCGATTGATCGCGCCCTCAACCTGCTAGCGAGCGGCCTCGCGGCGCTGGGACTGTCGATCGGACGCCAAGAGCAGCCGGCCGCCTAACTCGAACTACTGAGCAGAGTGTCTGCGATTAAGGCGGATGGGTGCTTGTTATCCTCGCGATACCCGCGTCGCATTGAGGGGAAGGTTGCCAAGAATGACTGAACCGATTCATCCTCAAAGCCGCCAATGACGACGTTGCCGCCCAAACCTTCGTCCCGTTCAGTTTCGGTGCGCATTACAAAACACGGCGTATCAAGAAAGAAAGTCTCCTCCTGAATGCTGCCGCCGTCTGTCATAACGAAACCAGCGCCAGCCAACAGCTTGGCAAATTCGGAATGAGACATCAGAGGGCGAACATCGACGTTGGGATGGCTATCGAGCGCCTCCCGCAAGCCATACGCGTCTAACCGAATCCGCGTCGGATCGTGCATGACGAAAACCACAGGCCGGGTCTCAGCAATGCGGCGTATCCACTTGATCACGAACTCCAGCCGTTGGCGGCTGAAGATGGTCTCTACACGGTGCACTGTAATGACGGCGAAGTGACCGCGCTGAAAATCATCTTCGTTGCCGAGCGCATGGTAGAGCGCTTCAACATTCGTATTTTGAGGCAACTGGATGACTTCGCCGCCTATCTTCATGCGTTCGATGTTTTTTGTTGCCGATAGTGAAGGAGAAAACAGCACGTCGGCGAAGCGCATACAGATGATGCGAATGAGTTCTTCGGGAAATGGCTTGAAGTAATTGTGGGAACGAAGTCCTGCTTCCAGATGAGCGACCTTTTTCCCCGCACGCTTGGCCAGAAGAAGTGACAGCAGCGTTGACGGTGTATCGCCGTGAATGACGCAGTACTCGGAATCTGGCGAAAAGTAGCGCTGCTTGACCAGCTTTGGTCTGAAGATGCAATCGAGGGTGATTTTCGCGGCCCAAAGAGCGGCACTCCTGATTGTGGAGATGTTCCCTTTTTCAGACAGGACCGCCGCTGGTTCATCTACTCCGAGCGTTGACCTCAACTCTGGTGTTAACCCGGCATGCTGGCCGGTATCGATAAGGCGATATGGTGCCCCCCTCCGCGATAGCTCACGCAGGAACGGCGCGGTTTTTATGTATTGGGCTTTCGTTCCGATTACGACGTCGATAGGCCTGTGCCCAGCAGCAGGTGCCGACGTGTGATCCTCAGAGACGCCGTCCAGTCCTGCTGCTGGTTTTGCGCGAACACTGATGTTGGCCATGACGTCCCCTTGCATGAATGCTGAGGCGGTCATGGCTTATTGTGCTTTCAGAAACGTAAAATCGGTGATTACGCCAGATCTTTCAGCTCAGCGGCCAGATCAATGCGTTCCCACGGGAAGGATCCGGCTTCGTCGGCCTTCCGTCCGAAATGCCCGTATGCGGCAGTGGGCGAGTAGATCGGGGCGTTGAGGCCGAGATGGGTGCGGATGCCGCGTGGAGAAAGATCGAAGAGCTTGCGCACGCGATCAGCTATCTTTGCTTCGTCCGCCTTGCCGGTTCCAAATGTGTCCACATAGAGCGAAAGCGGCTGGGCGACGCCTATCGCGTAGGACACTTGAAGCACGCAGCGATCGGCAAGACCGGCCGCGACGATGTTCTTGGCAAGATAGCGCGCTGCGTAAGCGGCTGAGCGATCAACCTTGGATGGGTCCTTGCCCGAGAACGCACCGCCGCCATGCGGGGCTGCGCCGCCATAGGTGTCGACGATGATCTTGCGGCCGGTCAGGCCGGCATCGCCGTCTGGCCCACCAATGACGAAGGAGCCGGTCGGGTTGGTGAAGAACTTGTCCTCAGGCGGAAACCACCCCTCCGGCAGCACGCTTTCTACGACGGGGCGGACGGCCTCGCGAACCTGTTCCTGTGTGGCATCGGCTGTATGCTGCGTTGAGACCACCACGGCGTTCACGCCGATAGGGCGTTCGTTTTCGTAGGCGAGGGTGACCTGGCTCTTTGCGTCAGGTTCGAAAATGCCGATTTCGCCGGAATGACGCAGCCGGGCCATCTCTTTCAGGATCTGATGTGAGTAGACGAGCGTGGCGGGCATCAGTTCAGGGGTTTCGTTGGCAGCGTAGCCGAACATGATGCCCTGATCGCCAGCGCCTTCTTCCTTGAACGCACCCTGTCCGGCTTCGACGCCCTGCGCGATTTCGGAAGACTGTTCGTGGACGTGACATTCCACGTCCATCTTTTCCCAATGGAAACCGTCTTGTTCGTAGCCGATGCGTTTGACGACATCCCGCGCCGCCTGGATCATCTGGTCCTTGGTGATTTCCTGACCGTTCGTCGTGCGCACTTCACCGGCAAGAACGACGCGATTGGTCGTGGTCAGGGTTTCAACCGCAACTTTCGCGACGGGGTCTGCGGCTAGAAAGAGATCCACAATCGCATCGGATATCTGGTCGGAAACCTTGTCCGGATGGCCCTCTGAAACGCTTTCAGATGTGAATTCGAAGTCCTTCATGGCGCATCGCCCTTTTCTTGTTTTCGTTATCGCCGGTTGAAAGCGCTAGTAGCGGTAATGCTCTGGCTTGAACGGACCGTTCTGTCCAACGCCGATATAGTCGGCTTGCTCATCTGAGAGTTCGGTGAGCTGAACCCCTAGCTTTTCAAGGTGAAGCATGGCGACTTTCTCATCGAGATGCTTGGGCAGGGTGTAAACCTGATTCTCATACTGATCACCGCGGGTGTGAAGCTCGATCTGCGCGAGGGTCTGGTTCGTGAACGAAGCCGACATCACGAAAGAGGGGTGACCCGTGGCATTGCCGAGGTTCACCAGGCGGCCTTCTGATAGCAGAATGATGCGCTTTCCATCCGGGAAAGTGATCATGTCGACCTGCGGTTTGATGTTCGTCCACTGGAAGTTCCGCAGGGCGTCGACCTGAATTTCATTATCGAAGTGGCCGATATTACAGACGATCGCCATGTCTTTCATCGCCCGCATATGATCGACGGTGATGATGTCCTTATTGCCGGTGGCGGTCACGAAGATGTCGGCCTCCGGAGCGGCTTCATCCAGCGTCGTGACCGCATACCCGTCCATAGCGGCCTGAAGCGCACAGATCGGGTCGACCTCAGCAACCGATACACGTGCGCCGGAGCCCGACAGGGAGGCAGCGGAGCCCTTGCCGACATCGCCATAGCCCGCAACGAAAGCGGTCTTGCCCGCCATCATCACATCCGTCCCCCGACGGATCGCGTCGACCAGCGATTCCTTACAGCCATACTTGTTATCGAATTTCGACTTGGTGACGCTGTCATTGACATTGATGGCCGGGAAAGCGAGTTCGCCACGCTCGGCCATTTGATAAAGGCGCATGACGCCGGTGGTCGTCTCTTCGGAGACGCCCTTGATGGCCCCCTTGGTCTTAGCGAACCAGCCGGGGGACGAGGCGAGGCGCTTTTTAATCTGTGCGAAGAGCGCGACCTCTTCTTCAGACTGCGGGTCGTCGAGCACCGACGGATCGCTTTCAGCCTTTTCGCCAAGGACGAGGTATAGGGTGGCGTCGCCGCCATCGTCGAGGATCAGGTTTGCACTTTCACCTTTCGGCCAATCGAAGATCTTGTCGGCGAAGTCCCAGTACTCCTCGAGGGTTTCTCCTTTGTGAGCGAAGACTGGCGTCCCGGCATCAGCGATCGCGGCGGCCGCATGATCCTGCGTTGAGTAAATGTTGCAGGACGCCCACCGGACGGTCGCGCCAAGCGCTTCAAGCGTCTGGATCAGAACGGCGGTCTGGATGGTCATATGCAGAGAGCCGGCGATGCGTGCGCCCTTCAAGGGCTGCGAGGCACCGAACTCTTCACGCGCCGCCATGAGACCTGGCATCTCCGTTTCCGCAATGGCGATTTCTTTCCGGCCATAGTCGGCCAGAGAAATGTCAGCGACGGCATAGTCCTGAGACATAAGTGCATCCTTATATGATGATTTAGAGGGCGAGTTAGCAGACTGAAGCGCAGCTGACAATGCACTGGGTCAGACGCGGACTGACCCCGTTTCGATTTGCTCGACAAACCAGTCATATGTCTCTCGCAGGCCATCTTCGAGTGTGATCGAGGGCCGCCACCCCATACCGGCGAGCTTGTCACCGCTCATCAGTTTTCTGGGGGTGCCGTCTGGTTTGGAGGTGTCGAAGATGAGTTCCCCCTCAAGACCCACGGCGCTCATGACTGTTCTGGCGAGATCGGCGATGGGGATGTCTTCACCGGAACCGACATTGACGTGTTCATCGCCGCTATAGGTCTCGAGCAGGAAGACGAGCGCGTCCGCACAATCGTCGACATGAAGGAACTCCCGGCGAGGTGTCCCTGTGCCCCAGATCTCAAGTTCGTGGCGTCCGGCCAGCTTGGCCTCATGAGCTTTTCGCATAAGAGCCGGGATGACGTGAGAGTTTTCCAGATGGAAGTTGTCGCCCGGGCCGTAAAGATTGGTTGGCATGCCAGAAATGTAGTCGACTCCATGCTGGCGGCGATAAGCTTCACAAAGCTTCAGGCCGGCGATCTTTGCGATGGCGTACCATTCATTGGTGGGCTCAAGCCGTCCGGTGAGGAGGGAGGATTCCTCAATCGGTTGCGGGGCCATTTTCGGATATATGCAGGAGGATCCGAGGAAAAGCAGCTTTTCAACGCCAGTGCGAAACGCGCCTTCTATGACATTGGTTTCAATGACGAGGTTTTCGTACAGGAAGTCGGCCGGATAGGTGTCGTTGGCGAGGATGCCGCCGACTTTCGCGGCAGCGAGAATAACGCAATCAGGAGTCTTGTCTGAGAGCCAGGCACGCACACCAGCCTGGTCGCGCAGATCGAGCTCATCCCGACCAGCTGTCATGACTTCGCAGTCTTCAGATGCCAGTCGGCGGACAATTCCGGCACCGACCATGCCGCGATGTCCAGCAACGAAGACCCGTTTGCCCTTCAGAGAGAAGACGTTGGCGGCCATTTATGCTGGCTCCTAAGCGGTACGGTCCTTGCGCCAGCGCTCACGCTCCATCAGTGCGCGGTCAGCGGCGACCATCTCTTTGACGAGATCGGCAAATGCCGTGGTATGGCTCCATCCGAGCAGGTTCTTCGCCTTTGTGGGGTCACCGATCAGGAGGTCGACTTCAGTCGGGCGAAAATATCGTGGATCGATGCGAACCAGGGTGTCCCCGGTTTTCTCGTCAATGCCCGTCTCGTCGACACCGTCACCTGTCCAGGTGATCGGGCGACCAATCTCGGCGAATGCGAGTTCAACGAACTCTCTTACGGAATGGGTCTCGCCAGTGGCCAGCACCCAGTCTTCGGCGGTGTTATGCTGAACAATGCGCCACATGCCTTCAACATAGTCTCGCGCATGACCCCAGTCGCGTTTTGCATCCAGATTTCCGAGATACAGGGTCGACTGCATTGATCTCTCGATTGCGGCAACAGCACGGGTGATCTTGCGGGTCACGAAGGTTTCTCCGCGTGTCGGGCCTTCATGATTGAACAGGATGCCATTTGAGGCGTGGATTCCATAGGCTTCGCGGTAATTTACCGTGATCCAGTATGCATAGAGCTTTGCGGCGGCGTAGGGGCTGCGAGGATAGAAGGGGGTCGTTTCGGACTGCGGGACTTCCTGAACCTTGCCATAGAGCTCTGAAGTCGAGGCTTGGTAGAACCGTACTGTCTGCTCCATGCCGAGGATACGAATGGCTTCTAGAAGACGTAGCGCGCCAACCGCATCTGCATTCGCGGTGTATTCGGGAGTGTCGAAGGAAACCTGAACGTGGCTCTGGGCCGCGAGATTGTAGATTTCGTCGGGCTTGGTTTCCTGCACGAGGCGGATCAGGTTCGTGGAGTCGGTCAGATCGCCGTAATGCAGGTGAAACTTCGTGTCTTGTTCATGTGGATCAACGTAGAGATCATCCACCCGCTCTGTGTTGAACGAGGATGAGCGACGCTTCACGCCATGAACCACATAGCCCTTTTCGAGCAGGAGTTGTGCGAGATAGGCACCGTCCTGGCCAGTGACGCCGGTGATAAGGGCCGTTTTTTCCTTGGACAATTCACACCTGCGAGATCAGTGAGAGAGAACGCGGTTGATACTCAAGTTCGGCGGCAGATCAACCGGTGCTGGGAGCTGGGCTGAGGAAAGACCGGTCCGTTTCTTGACCTCACTCACCAATCATCGATAGCAAGAGCCGATTGAACGCTCGTCGATGTGGCGATGATTCAACAATTGCCGACACGGCGCGGAACACAGCCTTGGTATAATGCAAATGTCCAGCGGCAAGGCCGACGAGATTGTTTTCGCTATTACTGTGCCAGTGGGTGCCTATCATCCTCGGTTCCGGGCCTGTCTGGCCAGCCTCAAGGCACAGTCTCCGCACACGCTTGTCGCGCTGATGGATGCGTCAGGAGATCCGCGGGTTGCTGCCATTGCGGATGAGTTTTCGGACTTGCTGACCTATCGCCATCATGGGCCGGATAAAGGTCAGGCGGATGCGATCGCCGCTGGCTGGGCCAAGATCGGCGGTAATGTGCTGGGGTGGCTTAATGCTGATGACGTTCTCCTGCCCGGGGCCTTGGAAACGGCAATGGCTGCTTTTCAGCGTCATCCCAAGGCCGATGTTGTTTACGGGCAGAGCGAGATCGTCGACGATGAGTGCAGCTTTACCGGCTATCATTGGGGCGTCGCTCCACATATGGCGGGCGCGCTCAGGACCAACTGTTTCATCTCGCAGCCTTCCTGTTTCTTCAGGCGCTCCATCTATGAGCGGGTTGGAGGGCTAAACACCGCGCTCCACTACACAATGGATTGGGATCTCTGGGTCCGTTTTGATGAAGCCGATGCCGAGTTCGTTTTCGTTGACGAGGTGTTGTCGAGTGTTCTTTGGTCGAAGGAGGCCAAAACCGGAGGGTTCGGCAAGGCTCGCCGTGCGGAGCTAAACGCGATTATCGGGCAGCATCCGGGATGGGTACGACGGCTGAAGGCGATGGTTGGTTTCTCCGTTCATCACCTGCTCGAATACGTTGTGCCGGAAAGCCTCGCGCGCGCCATCCGCCGTGCCAAGGCTTCAACGGCCAATCGCCAATATGGAATCAACTGGTGTGGCGGTGTGGATGAGCAGGCGAGCGTTCCACTCTATCATTACGCCGAAGTCTCGGCCCTGCAGGTTGAGATAGATTTCCAGGGTAGCGCTAACGGCCTTTCGATCGCTGTCGACGACGTGCTCCAGTCAGTTGAGGTGAATTTTGATGCACGAAGGTTGCTTGTTGAGTTAAAAGAACCGCTGTTGCCGGGCATCAGGAAAACGCTGGAGCTTGAGCGGAAGAGCAAAACCACGTTTTTTGTGGATGGCGTCAGGTTGCTGCATAAGACCTAGTCACTGTTTTGTCGGCGATACGCTCAGTCGTTTTCCGCAGCCTGGACGAGAAAGAGTATTGAGCACGAGCGCGCATGGCACTATTCGACAGCTTCCCGGCAGGAACCCTTTTTTGGGGAACTTGCAACTAAGGTGACCGTGTAGCGTATGGCCGACGACTCAACTCAAATTGACATGCGTTCCCGCCGGTCGATGGATGACGACGTTTTTGTCTACAGCGCTCATCGAGACCATACGCAGTACGCGCTGAATGATCTGAAAGATGCGCTGAGCCGCTGGCGGTTGGTGCGCACAATGGTGCGGACTGAATTCAACACGCGTTATAAGGGGACTGCGCTTGGCGCTTTCTGGCTGACGGCTACGGCAACGCTAACTGTCCTTGGGCTGGGCGTCATCTACGCGCAGGTCTTCCAGTCGGACTTTACGACTTATCTTCCCTATGTCGGGATCGGCCTCATTACGTGGGGCTTCATCAGCGGTTTTGTGAACGAGTCCGTCAGTGTCTATGTCTCGTCCGTCAGTGTCTTCTCGCAAATCAGAATACCGCTTAGCATCTTCCCGATGCGTCTGACCGGGCGGCTGATACAGACCTTCTTCTATAGGTCGCTTGTGATTCTGGGCATTCTCATCTTCGTGGTGCCGGCCAAGCCTCCTCTTCAATACGCCGTTGCGCTGGCTGGTGTCGTCATCGTGACCTGGACAGGGTTCTGGATTTCAATCCTCTTTGGGATCATCGGCGCGCGCTATCGGGATTTCGGCCAGTTCATAGGCGCATTCATGACGTTTGCGTTCTTCCTGACGCCGGTGTTCTGGGATTCGCAGCGGCTGGGCCCTTACGCCTATGTCGCCGAATTCAACCCCTTCTTTCATTTTCTCAATATCATTCGCGGGCCTCTTCTCGACCTGCCAGATGTCGGATTGAGCTTTGCGGTGACGCTTGTGATTGCGTTGATTACACCTGTCGCCGCCTTCGCTATGTTTGCGAAGTTCAGGCACCGCCTACCTTACTGGTGCTAACGAGATGGCACGCATAGAGCTTCAAAATGTCGGGGTAGAGTATCTCGTTCGCGAAATGCGGCGAAGCTCGCTCGTCTCCGCCGCCAAGTCCTTTGCCACCGGCGGCGATATCGATATGTCCAATCGAAATAAGGTGATGATTTCCGCGCTGAAGGACGTGTCCCTGACATTCGGCGATGGCGACCGTGTGGGCCTGATCGGGCACAACGGGGCCGGGAAAACGACGTTGTTGCGCGTTCTGTCCGGCATTCTTCCTCCCATGGAAGGCAGCATTCTGATTCAGGGACGCCTTGCGGGTCTGCTCTCAATACAGCTTGGACTCGATCAGAATGCCTCAGGCTACGAGAATATCTTCATCCGGGCACGCTATATGGGATGCAGCGAGGAAGAAATCGCGGAGCGCTTCGACGATATCTGTGAGTTCTCGGAGCTTGGGGACTACCTTCACCTGCCATTGCGAACCTATTCAAGCGGGATGCGGGTTCGATTGGCTTTCTCGATCGCAACCGCTTTTGAGCCGGATATTCTTATTTTGGATGAGTGGCTCTCTGCGGGTGATGCGACCTTCCGGGAAAAGGCGGCAGAACGGCTCAAGAACCTTGTGGCCCAGTCCGGCATCTTCTTTATGGCAACACATCAGCCGGGTCTTATGAAGCGGATGTGCAATAAAGGCGTCATCCTCGAAAAAGGGCGGGTGACGTTTCAGGGTGATGTTGAGGAAGCGCTCGAAATCCATGCCGGGAAAATGCCGGTCGCCAAGGCTGGATAGCTTGGCCTGTTTAAGCGGCCACCGATGAAATTCTCCATCGTTACAACGGTACTGAACGGCGCGACCTTCATAGCAGAGACGGTTCGCTCGGTTCAAAGGCAGAGCCATACTGACTGGGACTATGTGATCGTGGATGCCGGATCGACCGACGGCACGCTGGAAATCGTTGAAGAGCTGATAGAGGGCGATGACCGCATCACGCTGAAGCAATCAGCGGGTGTCGGGATGTACGAGGCTATCCTGACCGAACTTGCTGCGGCCGAAGGCGACATGCTCGCTTGGATCAACGCGGATGACTTCTACACGCCGTGGGCGTTCAAGCGAGTGGCGCAACATTGTGCGCTGCGTAACGGGCAAGATTGGGTGACGGGGTTGCCCGCAGCCTGGGATGCGGCCGGAATGCTCAAGCTCGTCCGCCCTCAGGGCGCACATCCGCGTCGCCTGATTCGTGCGGGATGGTTTCACCGCGATCTTCTGGGGTTCCTCCAACAGGAAAGCATGTTTTTTTCCGGTCAGCTTTTTGCGAAGCTCAGTAAGAGAGATCTTGGCGAGATCCTGTCGCTCCGTCTTGCAGGCGACTACGCGCTGTGGCGGCGGTTTGCACAGCATAGCAATTTGGAAACGCTGCCTTCTGTGCTGGGCGGTTTTCGGGTTCACGACGGCAACAGATCTGTAATTGAAGCAGACACTTATATGGATGAAGTCCGGCGCGAAGGAGCCTTATTTCTACCCTGGCCACTAACGCCGATTGCCCGAGGGGCATACTGGCTTTTTGCTAGCGAAGCGGCGAGACGGGCGGCCTCTAAAGCAGACGGGGAAATGCACGCATGAATGTGTTCGTGACTGGCGGTCTCGGATTTATAGGGTCAGCAGTTTGCCGCAAGCTCATCCGCACCACAGACGACTGCGTAATGGTGTTCGACGCTGAGACGTATGCAGCTCAGCCCGATGCGCTGGAGGAGGCGCGAGGCTCGGAGCGGCTAGAGATAGTTAAAGGTGACGTCAGAGACATTGCCGCTGTCCGGGGGGCGCTTTCCCGCTTCCAGCCTCAGATAGTTCTGCATCTTGCGGCGGAGAGTCATGTAGACCGATCGATTGAAACGCCCGGCGATTTCATAACGACCAATATCATTGGTACCTTTACCATGCTCCAGGCTTGCCGGGAGTACTATGAGGGCCTTGCGGGTTCGGCGCGAGATAGCTTTCGCTTTCATCATGTTTCCACCGATGAAGTCTATGGCTCGCTTGAGCGCCGGGCCTCGGCTTTCACGGAAACGACGAGATATGATCCCCGCTCTCCATATTCCGCCTCCAAAGCCGCTTCTGATCATCTTGCCTTGGCGTGGCACCACACATTCGCCTTGCCCGTGATCGTCACAAATTGCTCGAACAACTACGGGCCTTGGCAGTATCCCGAAAAACTGATCCCGTTGATGGTTTCGAAGGCTGTCAGTGAAGAGCCGATGCCAGTTTACGGTGACGGCTCGAACCGCAGGGATTGGCTTCACGTAGATGATCATGCAGATGCGCTTCTCTTGATTGCTCGTCAAGCTGCACCGGGCTCTACCTATGGCGTTGGAGGAGATGCGGAGCGCGCCAATCTTGAGATCGTCGAGGCGATTTGTGATGTGCTGGACGTCAGGTTCCCGGATAAGGCACCCCATAACCGGTTGATTTCATTTGTTGATGACAGGCCAGGCCACGATTTTCGCTATGCGATCGATGCGTCGCGGTTGAAGTCAGAGCTTGGCTGGCAACCGGGCCGACGGTTTGAAGAAGGACTACGGAGTACTGTCGATTGGTATCTTGATCGTCCTGAGTATTTCAAACACCAAGCAGCGCTGAAGCGCCGTGGGCGCCTGTAGGCGGTTCTAATTGGCTCAGGATAGATAGTGGGGGTCGAAGAGATGCCGAAGACAAAGGGAATCATTCTCGCAGGCGGAACCGGCAGCAGGTTGCATCCCATCACCATGGGCGTGTCGAAGCAGTTGGTGCCGGTCTACGACAAGCCCATGATTTACTATCCACTGTCCTTGCTGATGCTGGCCGGTATCCGCGATATCATGATCATCACAACCCCGCATGACCACGACGCCTTCGTGCGGCTGTTCGGCGACGGCTCCCGCATCGGCGTCTCGATTAGTTATGGCGTTCAACCGTCTCCGGATGGCCTGGCGCAAGCCTTCCTTATCGCCGAGGATTTTATTGGGACTGATAACGCTGCGCTCGTGCTCGGCGACAACATTCTCTTTGGTGGCGGTCTCAGTCAGACGCTGCAAGCAGCGGCTTCTCGCGAAAGCGGCGGGACCATTTTTGGCTATCAGGTTGGAACACCTGAGCAGTACGGAGTGGTGGAGTTCGACTCGAATGGCACGGTGTTGTCCATCGAAGAAAAGCCGGAGAAGCCAAGGTCAGATTACGCGGTGATCGGATGCTATTTCTACGACAACGATGTCGTCGAGATTGCCAAGTCTATTCAGCCATCAGCACGCGGAGAGCTGGAAATTACGGAGGTTAACAACGCCTATCTTGAGCGTGGAGACTTGGAGGTTCAATTGTTCGGACGAGGGTATGCCTGGTTCGACACTGGCAACGCCAACGCGCTGCTCGACGCTGGCAACTTCACGCGGACGCTGTACGAACGCCAGGGCGTCAAGATTGCTTGTCCGGAAGAGATTGCGTGGAGGCAGGGTTGGCTGGACGACGGTGCCCTGGAAACCATAGCGAACGATTTCAGCGACAACCCATACGGGAGATATCTTCGAGGGTTGCTTTAGATCTGCCTAACTCATTTTTGAGTACAGCGCGGAAGACTAGTAAGGCTGCAAACCGGCCTGGAGAGGAACCGGCTCATGAAACAGTTGGCGCGCAATTCGCAAGTACTGCCAAAACTCAGATTCCAACGATACGGTGCTAGGGTATCGGAGAAAGCATTATGACCATCGCAACTGACCCTATGATCAGCATTGTCATTCCGATGTACAATGAAGAAGAGATGATTCAGACGCTGTTCGATACACTCGAACCAGTTCTGGAACAGCTTAGCGAGCGCTTCGAAATCGTCTGCATAAATGATGGCAGTAAGGACATGACGCTTCCTTTACTCCTTGAGGCTCATAAAGAGCGCCCGTTTGTCAAAGTTATCGACCTCAGCAGAAACTTCGGTAAGGAACGGGCGCTCAGCGCCGGTCTCGATTTCGCGCAGGGCGATGTGGTTATTCCATTCGATGCAGACCTGCAGGACCCACCTGAACTGATCGGCAAGATGCTGGAGAAATGGCGTGAGGGGGCGGAGATGGTGGTCGCTGTGCGGACCGATCGTGGGTCGGATGGCTGGTTCAAGCAGTTCTCAGCGAAGTCCTTCTATAAGATTGCGGGGAAACTGTCGGAAACACCACTGCCATACAATGCTGGGGACTTCCGGCTGATGGACCGCCGTGTAATCGAAGCACTGCAGCAACTACCTGAGCGAACGCGTTTCATGAAGGGCATTTTCGCCTGGCTCGGTTTTCGGCAAGCCACAGTTGAGTACACACGTCCAAAACGTGCATTTGGAACAACCAAATGGAGTTTCTGGAAGCTATGGAATCTCGGCCTGGAAGGCATCTTCTCATTCACAACGCTGCCGTTGCGTATCTGGACCTATCTGGGCTCTGGTGTCGCGCTTGCGGGCGTTGCCTATGCCGCGTACCTAACCGCACGAACGCTGATTTTCGGCAGCGACGTTCCGGGCTACGCGTCGATAATGGTTGCGGTTCTGGTATTCAGTGGTCTGAACATGTTTGGCTTGGGTATTCTTGGAGAGTATGTCGGGCGTGTCTTCATGGAGACAAAGCAGCGTCCTGTTTATCTTGTACGTGAAGCTGTTGGTTTTGAGAAAAAGACGCACAGTGAAGTCCCCGAGCCGACTAAAGACCTGAAGCCGAGTTCTTAGTTCACATAAACGTAGATTGTCTCATCCTCAATGAATACCGAACTTGCATGTGGCCATGGCATGCGATCTTTCAGGGTTGTGGCTCGTGCTGAGTTGACCTTCTCAATGAAGTTCGGATCTGTTCCTCGAAACTTGAAATTGATCTTCGATCCCAGAAGCACGAATACTTCCTCATCGGTCCACCGATCTGTGATCTCGCCATTGTCCATATGTGAGTCGCCGTACGTTTCGGCTTCCCGGCCCCCTCGCGAAAGGGCGTCCTGCCTAAATTGAGAATACTTACCCACTCTGACAAAATCGTAGGTCTTTGAGACATCAAGGTCGGGTAGGGACTCCATCCGTGTGAGTATTCTGTTGGCAAGCGCCATGTCATGCTGTTGTCCGCGGTACAAAACTTCTTGCCTCACAAGATCAGCCTGTACGAAACGAAGGACTAGAAAAGCTCCGACCGCGAATGCAGCCGATCTCAGGATCTGACGATCAATGCAGTGCACAAGCGCCGCGAATGAAAATGCGTGAAGGAAGGCCATCGCCATGTTGTAGCGGTAGTTGAAGAAGCCCGTGTCGGAACTCAACAGAAACATGGATTTCGTTGCTATGATGAGGAGCGGGAACGAGATCACGATCAAAGCGGCAACGAGAAGCTTGCGTCTTGACCGGAACACGGCAGCGATCAACGCTGCCAGCAATACGCAAAGAAGAACGGTTTTCAAAAAGGCGAGAAGGTCTGGCTGCGTGATCGTGAGATGACGAAAGCTATTCCGTACCACAAGTACGACCCGCTCGGGTAACTGATGAAGTTCAACGGTTCGTGTGGCATGAGACTGGTTTATCTCGAGGATCGACAAGCTCATGCGATAGCAAAGGGTGCCAACTGCAACCGCTGCCGTTCGAAGACCGGCGATTACAATGGCTGGTCTGATTTCTGTGTCTTTTTCTCTTATGAGGTCGGCAATGAAAGCTGACGCAATCACTGTGGTCATTATGCTCAGTGACGGTTGGTAGGAAGCCAAGCCCAGCATGGCGATCAATGCACCTGCGGCGAAGCGCAAGACCGTTGCCTTTTGCAAAACGTACACCGACCAAACTGCAAACAGGATCGCGATGCCGAACAGCGGTGTCTGATAGGTGTAGTAGAAGTATGCCAAACACATCGGGAACGTGGTAAGCATTCCCAATACAATGAAACTCTCTAATCCGCTTAAATTGAGACGCCAGATGCGCAGCAACAAAAGTCCTGCGATCGCCGAGAACGCGATGGCCATTAGCGGTCCCAGAATTGGTAGATCGGCGAGGTAGTTCAGCTTTAGCAGGACAACGTTGAACCACCGTCCTGCAAAGAACTGATCCTGAGGCCCGATCCACGGAAACCGGGGCGTGTGATTGTGGAGCATGTGATGGATTATGAACATCCCGAACGCGATCAGGTTCAGCAGGAGCACTGCACCGAAGAGATTTCGTTCACGCTGCGTGTTCCACACAACGCTGTTTCTCAGAGCGTCCTGTAAGTCGAAGTTAAGGACCGCCTGGATTATAGATTTTGTACTTGAGTTCATCTGTAACCTTGGGTGTTAGGGGCAGAACCTGACGCTTCTTTACTTCGTCTGTTCCGGTCGTTTTGTAGACGTCGTCGATCCTCTAAAGACCAGTGCGGAACTCGCCACATAGTTCACACCGAAGGTCAAAAGCACCGCTACGAGCTTGGCGGGGATGGCACCGATGCGTGAGGCCAAGACCGCGATAACGATGGTTGAAGCAGCCAGAGAGAAGGAATGCGTCAGGGCATACTTTGCATATCCGAAGACAGACACGCTGGCAGCTTTTCCATTGGTCGCAAAAGTAAAGCGAGCATTGATGAAATAGCTTTGAATGTTAGCGACGAGAAAGGCGACGAAGTTGGCGACCAAAGGGTGGAAGGACACAAGCAAGAGTCCCGCATAGACCAGTATGTCCACGAGGGTATTCAATACACCAACCAGTGCGAACTTTGCCGCTCGCTTGCCGTGCTTTGCAACAGCTCTTCGGCCTTGCTCGCTCATGTGTCCCCCTGTTGCTTAAGCAACTTCAGGTCTCAGTAGGAGACTGGACCACGACTTCTCTCAGCTCAGTGTGGCTCGAAGTTTTCCCATTTGTCGATGTCGAACCCGTCGCGATAGATTTCCAGATCCATCTCTTTGATCATTCGGTCATTCACAAAGATCATGTCAGCCTGAACAAGCCGCCGATCATAGTAGCAAAGATCAACAAGATCGAAGGGCTGGAAGCCAGCCTTAACAATGAAGTCGGCACGTTGAACGATGTTCTTGATGCCCACCTCGACGCAGATGATGCTGCACTGATCGAGAATGCTGCGTGCTCCTTTAAGAATATCAAGTTCAGCCCCGTCCACATCTATCTTCAGAAGGAACGGACCTTGATAGCCACGCTCGGCAACAAGGCTTGCGACCGTTTTTGCTTCCACACGGCGGAAATCTGTCCCCTCGCCATCGCTGTCGACAATACGCGAATGTGTGATTGCTGTGCCATCACGAACGCTCTTTGTCTGCATGACCACCTCGCCGTCTTGCGCGGCCATCGCAGCAATCACGAGATCATGCTTCACGCCGACCTTTTCATAGGTCTCGCGAATACGTGGGCCAAACTCCTCAATGGGTTCAACGAGCACATGCAGACGGTCCCGATACTCTTGCATTAGCGGTGCCGTGCAAGTGAGGACCCCCACATCTATAACGGTTTCAACCGGAACGCCCATCTCTTTCAGGCGGCGGAAAGACTGCGTCTTCAATGGAAGTCGGCCAACGCTCGATTGTTTTCGATCTGGCACGAGCTTTCTGAAAGGCTTGATCATCTTTGCTACTCGATTTCTGTTTCCGTGGCGATCAGGCCGACGACTTCACATACACTGAGTTTCCTGACGCAACCCGGCGATAGGGGCCGTCTGGTTCGTTCATGTAGCGCAGCCAGCGCGCATACTCGAAGGGTGATACGCAGAGTGTATCTGGATCGCTTCGCACATCGCTAATAGATGGTGCGGGCTCAGTTTCTGCTGGTTTGAAGAGTTTGTCCTGCGAGAGCCGCAGCATGATGAGCCTGTCTTCGGCGGTGCTCAAATCGAGTGGGTGCAGATCGACTGCGTGACAGACGAAGCCGCCTGGTTTGAGCAATCTGTGCATATCGTCGAAGCATTTGGGCCAGTCCCGGATCGGGATGTGTTCCATAACTGAAACACTGAAGATCAGATCGAAGGATGCGTTTTCCAGGGTGGGCGAGAACTCTCCAATGCGTTCTTCAATGATATTGATGCCTGCGATCGAGCGCATTGGCGTCTGGCCGTCTACAGCATGAGTTTCTGAGACGGGTCCGTTGCCTGAGCCGTCGAGCGGATCAAGGTTCCAGCATTCATACTTGCCGGGGCGAGCTTTGTTCAAAGATCGCATCATGAGACAAGATCCGCCGCCAATCTCGAGCAGACGACCGCCGTCGGGAAGGCGCGTTAGGATTTGGTCCAACGCAAACAGGTTCTGAAAATCCTTGAGCATGCCGCGGATCTTCAGCGGTGCGGCCGCGTCCGGAAACTCTTCTTCATACTTGCAGATAAGCTCGTAGTGATCAGTGATGCGGCTGTAGGAGATCATTCAGTTGAACCTTTTGGTACGCTCAAAAAACTTCGGCATTGATGTCGCGATCCAGGCCAACGAAATCACGCTCTTTGTTTCTCGCAATGATCGTGAAGCAGCCATAGTCGTGGACGTAGCTGGTCCGGGTCAACGTCCACTTATTTTCCGCAAGTCGCATACGTTGGATCGCCTGAGCGCGAATGTAATCGTCATAGGCCTGAAACGCACTTGCTCTGCAAATGTAGCACTTGTTGCCGGAGGCGAGGAACATTTTGAATTTGAAAGGGTGCTCCAACAGGAACTGATAAACCGCGGCAGTCAGCTGCGGGTACTTGAAGCTGAAGAAATCATCGACACAAATGATTCCTCGCTCCGACAACAGGTGGGCTGCGGTATCAAGATCGGCTCTTGTGGCATAGCCGGTATGCTCGCCGTCGATGTGGACCCAGCGTAACGTCCCGCGCATCTCAGCGAGGTACTCATCACTCAGCGCATCTATGGAGTTCATTTGCAGGAAATGAGCATTCTCCGATTTTACTGCCGCGATCCGCTGGCGTGCTTGTGGCACCTCGTGGATATCCAGGAAGAATGCAGGCTCCTCCGGAGCCATATACATTGACGACAATATGCCTGACTTCCCCTGAAACACCCCGATCTCAAGCATGCCGCCTTTTACGCCCATCTCGGACTGCGCAGTGAATAGGAAGTCCCAGGTCACCATCGCCAACGGAACAAAAAAGCCGCCGACGTCAGAGAATTTCTGCTGGTAGTTTCGTAGAGTTTCGCTTGGCATTTCGTCAGCTATCCGGGCGACCGGGCATGTAAGGCTGCCATTTCTCGACGTCGAAACCGCGCGCGTAAACCTCAAGACCGTTGTCACGAAGAACGTCTTTGCGAACGAACACCATGTCCGACTGAACAAACCGGCCATCATAATAGCTGATGTCGACAATATCGAAGATTTCAAAGCCAGCTGCCGCAATAGCCTGGGCTCGCTCCAGAAGGTTAGCGTAGCCCGTTTCGATCACAACGACGCTTGTCTTCGACAACGTCTCGCTTGCCCCCTTGAGCACCATGAGTTCGGCACCATCCACATCGATCTTCAGCATAAACGGCTCTGGCAGCGAGCGCTCGGCCACAACCGAGTCGACCCGCCTTATTGGAACGATACGGTGCTGCTCGTCAGGCTCGCCGTCGGTCGTGATTCGCGCGTGACTGATCGGTTTGTCTGCATAAACGGTAGATGTCTTGAGGCGGACCTCACCGTCACGATCGCCCATAGCTGCGGTGATCACTTCGTGGTCGATTCTCGCCCGCTCGTAATTGGCGCGCATTTCATCAAGATATTCAACGATAGGTTCCATCAGAAGATGAGGCTTATCGGGGAAACAGCGAACCAGTTCGTAGGTGCAGGTCTTGACCCCAACATCCAGAATCGATCCGATCGGAACACCGATCTCGCGAAGCTTTTTGAAGCAGTCGTCTTTCGTCGGGTGACGCAAACTCGATCTCCCTCTGCGCGCTCATTGCCGCAGCGTGCTAACAGTGTTGTGGATCGAAGTCGACATGCGGTTGACGGCAACACTAGACGTTTTCTGAGGGTGTTGATGTTTCAGGTGCACTGGACGACGCTCAGAGTCTATTTTAAACGCCCTCAGGCTGTTGTTAGGGCTGGGACGAGGACGGCGAGAGTCCTTGGAATAATGGTCCAGAACGGCCGGCTAAGGGACTAAAAGGTATCGTAATGCGACTTGTAATTGGCATCGGTGGCAAGTCGACGCCTCACGCTTCTGTCTCATTGGGTTTGAAGGGTAAGCGACCCGTTCTAGGCTTTCGCGATCTTGCGCCGGCTGGCTTAAGTGCGGCGGGCGAGCACATCTCCGCGTCTGACCTCACTCATGCGCGCGAAGTCTTTTCAGAAGTTGGTCCGGCTGCGGTCGCCGTTCTCGGTGAGCGCCGTGCATGGCCGGTTTGGGAAGCGCTCGCGAAGGAGACCGGTGTTGAAGCACTTCTGATCTATGAGGATCCTGTCGCTTACATCGCGGGCCGTATATCTGCCGGCGAGAAGCTTGCTGTCGCTGGTGAGGAATGGATAACGGCTTCCACGCGCCTGCTGGAAGCAGCGAACTCCGGTGCCAACTCCATCCGGGTGATAAATGCCGCTGATGTCACTCACGCCCCCGAGGCATTTGTGTACTATTGCGAGACGCACTTCGGCGTCGATGTCGATGTGCAGGCTGTCAGCGCTCCGGCGCTGGAGAGCGCCATCTCAGCCCATTTCGTGGCGTCGACTGATGATATTCGGGCATTGACTGAGGAGTTGATGGCGCGAGCGGACGCCTTCGGAGATCGCGAGCTTCAGATGCCGACGATCGGCGAGGCAGCTCTAGATAAGCTTCGGCTGCTGGCTGAGCAGGCCAGCGAGGTCGATGAGCTTCGACGCCAATGCGCTCTGGTGAGCGAGCAATTGCGATTGGTGCAATACAAGGCCGAGAGCTACTACAAGATGGCTAAGGGTGTCGGTGACAAAGCTGAATTAACGCGAGTCTCTGCCGAGCTTGAGAGTGCTCGCCACGAGATAAACGCGCTACGGCAAAGCACGTCCTGGAAGATCAGTGCGCCGATCAGGCTGTTTTCTCGCAGCGGAAAGCGGCTGAAAAGCCTTCGCGGCGTTTTTACCGAGCGGCGACAAGTTGCCATGCTTCGGAAGTCTCCATTGTTTGATGCACAGTGGTATCAGAACAAATATCCCGATATCGCGACATCGCGCCTTGATCCGGCAGTGCACTTCATCCGTTTCGGCGGGCGCGAAGGCCGTTCACCGTCGCCGAAATTCAACTCCGCGAATTACCTGAAATCGAACCCGGACGTTTCTGCGGTCGGCATTAACCCGCTAATTCATTATATCCAGTACGGACAGAACGAGGCGCGCGCCACTGGCGCATAGGCTGTAAACTCCTGCCAAGGCAAACAAATGACTACTGAAGACAGCGTCATTGATTATGGACTTGAGGCCGTTGTCCATATCGGAGCAGGCCGAGGGCGGGAATTGAAACGACACCGACTGTCTGGCACCAGCCGCATTGTTCTGGTGGACGCTGATCGTTTGGCGGCCGCTTCACTTCGCAAGCTTGCGGCCTCGGGTCACAATGAGCCAGTAAGCATCGAAGTGGTCGAGGCAGCGGTGGCTGGCGTCGAGAAAGATGCAGAACTTCGCATTTACAATCTTGAACGGGTGAGCAGCATCCGTGAACCAAGCCTCCTCGCAGAGCGCTATCCTGGTCTTAAGGTCGTCCGTGGCGCAAACGTAAAGACCCTGCCAGCTTCCACTTTGATTGAAGAACTTGAACTCGATCCGTTTGAAAAGAATGGGCTCTTTGTTGATACGCCAGGAGAGGAGCGTGCAATCCTGCAGCGTTTGCAGTCTCACGGTCTTCTACAACTCTTCTCACATTTGAAAGTCACAGCTTCGGTAGACGCCCTTTATGAGGGAGCGGCCAGTGCGGCGGAGATTGAGGAGTTCCTGCGGGAAGCGGGTTTCGAACTGAGCGTGGAAAGCGATGGCGAGTGGCGCACACTGACGGCTCGCTCTGGCCGGTCTCCGGGTGACTTACGAACAATATCTCAGCTGAAGCTCGAGCTCGAGCAAAATGGGAATTTGCACGAACGTGTGGAAATGTTGGAAGCGAGTGTTGCAAAGAAGGAAGCAGCCCGAGCATCGCACGAAAAAAGCGTCATAGATCTCTCAAAGGAAAATGCGAGGCAGAAGGCGGAAATCGACGCGTTGAAAAAGACGATTTCAGAGCTAGAGGCCAATCCAGTGGATGCGGTGGATCGGAAGCTGCTTTTTGATCGGGAGCTCAATCGCGCCGAAGCGCAACTCTCATTGCTGAGAAACATGCTGCTGGACGACCGCGAGCGTTGAGATGACGACGCGTTCGAAAAAGGCCGCAACGGCTGACTCTACCAAAAGTGCAAATCAGGCAGGCTCTGAGCCGTTGAACCTGAAGAAGAGTGTGGACCTTTGGCTGGCTGGTGAGTGGGCTTTGCTGGCTGCCTATGATGAAGCATTTGTATCGAAGGTGCCTGACCGAGGCATGATTGCAGCTCACATCGCATGCGCCCATCAGTTCTCCGACGATCACCCAACCGCTGAGGAATGGACCACAAGAGCGGTGGAATGGGGCTGCTCCGAGAACTACCTGACCCGCGTTCTGCTTTCCTGTGCACATCTAACTATGGCTCGGATGGCTGTTATTGCTGGGGATGCCGTTCGCGCCCGTGACCACATCACCCAGACAGTCGATCCCATTTCTGGCGAAGCAGCGCGCGCGAAAGCAGAAGCCAGGCTGTCTAAGGAACTCACGGAACTAGGACTGCTCCATATGGCAGCCCAGCTTGTTGGCGAAGACTTGGAGGCAGTGATCGATCAGCCGCTTGGTCACGTGAACCGGCATCGCGTGAACATACTGAAATCCGAGTTGATACAAATCCGGCAGCAGCTCGCTCTTTCACAAGCCAGAGGACAATTGGGGCAGGTTGCCGAGGTTGGTGCGCAGTCTGATGCCGAGCGAGCTAAGCGGTTCAGCACATCTCAGCTTGGTCAGGATCTGTGGGTGCTTGAACGGACTGGTTACAAACGAGACGGGTTTTTCGTAGAATTCGGTGCCACTGACGGGGTTCTGCTCAGCAACACGTTCGTTCTGGAGAAGCATTTTGACTGGAGCGGTCTTCTGGCGGAACCGAATCCTGAGTACTTTGCTGAGCTTCAGAAGAACCGATCCGGCAAAACACTCGATACCTGCATTGCGGGTCGTACGGGCGACAAAGTCGAGTTTGTGATGGCCGATGAGTTCGGAGGCATAAAGGACTATATTGGCCGGGATCGACATGCGCACAGGCGGGCGTCATATGCCGAACTCCCTGAAGCTGTTCTCGTATTGACCACCTTGTCGCTTGACGATTTCCTCAAGCAAAACAAGGCACCCAGGAAGATCGATTACATCAGTGTCGATACAGAGGGGAATGAGTTAGACATTCTCAGCGCTTTCCCGTTTGATTCATGGGACGTGCAGATGTGGTCCGTAGAGCACAACTTCACCGAGGATCGCGAAAAGATATTCGATCTAATGTCTTCGCACGGATATCTTCGAAAGGAAGTTCGCTTTGATGACTGGTACTACAAAGCGGACACCGAAGAATGAAAATTCATCTTTGTACGCCGTATTTCCGATCAGCGAATGATGATCGTCAGGCAGAGTTTGATCAATGTCTCGTCGGCAACATCGCTAATCCGCTGATCGACGAAATCACTCTGTTTGTTGACGATGCTCACGCGCCATCCATCGAACACCACAAGGTTAGGATTGTTGATATTGAGGGGCGATTGACCTATCGGGACTGGCTGGAGTTTGCGCTTAGTCTTCCCGAACGCCACATCTCAGTTTTGAGCAACACTGATATACTGTTCGACGACACCGTTTCCAAGTTGAAGTCCGTGT
Source organism: Hyphomonadaceae bacterium (assembly GCA_028285145.1). GTDB lineage: Bacteria > Pseudomonadota > Alphaproteobacteria > Caulobacterales > Hyphomonadaceae > JANQQC01. The sequence continues at coordinate 180,462 of JANQQC010000010.1, read as the reverse complement.
TCGAACAGGATGACCGTTTCGTAGCGCTCTCTCGTCATGAAAAACTAAGTGATAGCCTCAAACCGCATCCCGATCCGAAATGGTCTCAGGATGTCTGGGCGATAGAAACCGGCAGCACGGTGACCCCGGAGTTCGCCAAGGCTGTCGATTTTCCACTCGGTGTGCCGCGTTGCGATAACAAGATCATCTATGAGGCTGCGATCCATGGTTGGAACGTTATTAACCCGTTTCCTAGCGTTCGCGCCATACACCTTCATGAGTCCCAGTTTCGAAGTTACCATAAGACCTTCGACCGAACCCTGATTGGTGGAATGGGCTTTGCCTCGGCGTGCCCCGATCTGATGGGGCAGTCAAAGGTCGAGCTGTCGGTCTGGCCTCTAAAAACACAGAATATTTCGGGTGTTCGAGTTATCAGCTCGCTAGAGAAGTGGGGGGCAAGCGACGACGAGATCAGCGGCGATGAACCGCCGAGAATTGTCGCCTACAACAATGACTGGCAATTCCCGGCTATCACCGAGAAACATGCATTTGACAGCATCAGCGAAGTCTCGAGTTTAATCCCCAAGGATGCTGCTTATCTTGGTTTCCCGTGGGCAACATTGGTCGACAAGCTGATCAACTGTCCAAGTGAAACAGGCTATTTGCTTTCCGAACTTGAGCGTCTCTCAAGGAGTGTGAGTGATCGCGTTAAGGTCGTAACAGTGAACCAGCATATTCACATGCTTCGATACCAGAAGGTGATTGCCGATTCGGGCGTTACCGATATCTTCTGGAGCCACAAGGTAGCAGGCCAGGATCACCTTCCGAAGTATCCCAACGTCCGCTTACATGCGTTTCCACTCTATCCCGTACAATTGCCAGACACCGACCTCGATACGGACGATTCGGATCGTGATCTACTGTTTTCGTTCGTAGGCGCGCGCGCGCGGGATTTCTACCTGTCGCAGGTGCGAAACCACATCATCGATGAACTCGCCGATGATCCGGACGGTCACATCGTTGCGCGAGAGACGTGGCATTACAACAAGATCGTCTACGATCATCAGATACTAAAATCGACGGAACCGCCCGACCAGCTGGTTGATCATGAGGCAAGCTCTGAGTTCGTGGACGTGTTGAAACGGTCAAAGTTTTCGCTTTGTCCCTCAGGCTCCGGTCCGAACTCGATACGTCTTTGGGAATCGATCGGGGCTGGTGCTGTTCCTGTGATAATGGCGGACACGCTGGAGTTGCCTGGGCCACGCGTCCTTTGGGAGCAGGCCGCCGTGTTCTGTGAAGAGACCCGCGATGCTGTTCGCGCTCTTCCCGACAAGCTCCGCGCTATGGCTTTCGATACGGAAGTGATGGAAGCAAAGCGTCATGCCATGACACAGTTGTGGTCGCTCTATGGCCCGGACGCGTTTGTTAGCGATATCCTAAATGACTTTTCAGGCACCTCCGCTGGCCAATCAGTTGAAGGAGAGCGCGATCTGGTAATGTCGGACGGCGATTTCCTCAAGCTAGCCAGTGAGATACGTGGTCAGAGCAAGCGCACGGAAGCGGAGTTTTTCATGCTGCTGTCCGCCACAAGTCATGCGCTGACGAGGCCAAAGTCATTCCTAAGGCTCTACCAGCGGTTTGAAGGTTTCAGAAAAGCGCTTGAGACGGCCGCCAATCGTTGCCGTGATCACCAGTCTGCAAAGGCTTGGCAGCAAGCCTTTCAGCAACTGAAATGTGTCAGCGACACCGGTGATCGCGCTCTTGCCGATCCAGTCCTTTCGGTGATGATTACCGGTCGCAATGCCAACCGGTCCCCCTTCACCTACGAAGCGTATCAGCAAGGCTTCGCTTCAGCCCTCCAATTTGTCGATCGGCCGGAGCAGGCTGACTTGCTGGTTTTCGGTGCCAGCGCAAACATACGGGAACACTATGCCGAAGCGTTGAAGGGCCGACCTGACGTACCGAAGGACCGTCTTGTCGTTCTGTCTGAGGAGCCTTTATGGGACACGACCTGGGGTTATGAGTTCGATCAGGCGCATGTCACGATCGATTTCTGGAAGCACCAATTTGGATATGCCGTGCTCAATCATATGACCACGGACATCTTTGCTTTCGACAAGTTACCATACTTTGTAACAACCGACCCTCGTTATACGACACGCTATGCCCGTATGTTCCGGCGGAATGCTGCATTGTCCGCGCCTGAGCTAGTTGAGCTTTGGAAGAAAGCACCGGTTCGTCAGGCTTACTTTGCTGAGCGGCGAGATGATGGGCGCTACGACTTCGAACGACCGGATCTCGATCTGTTTGGATACTGCGCTTACCGCACACGTATTGCGGAAGCTGCGCCGAGCAATGGAGTCCTGCGCGTCGGGCAGGGATGGAGTGATACGGCCCGCCGCCAAGAGCTACCTGATTGGCATCTCGACAAGCTCACGACGCTCGACCGGCGAACGTTTATCTGCTCGGCGCTAGAGAATACTCATTTGCCGGATTACGTGACCGAGAAGCCGTTCGATGCGTTCGCTGTGCTTGGTGTGCCGGTCTATGCTGCGAATTCGGCGCATCGTATCCACGAGATTGTGCCAGAAGGGTCCTTCATCAATGTGTGGGGGATGACGGCCAATGAGGCTGCTGAGCACCTGAAGTCATTCGAGCCCGACCTCGAATTCGCGGAGCGCTATCTAGAGGCGCAGAAGCGACTGGCTGCGCTGTTCGGCGATGTTGAGATACTGCGGGCTGAGCGCAGGCGGGTTGTCGATGCTACCGTACGCGCACTCGAGTCGGTCAGACGCGGAGAGTTCAGAGGTCGGCGTGGGGGCGGTTCCTAGGTTTTACCGAGGATAGAAGTCGCCTTGTCCCCGGTCTTATGACCACAAGTATGTTGAATAGTCCTGTAATGCAGCAAGGACCATTCAATGACAGATACCCCGCGACTGGCGCTCTCTTACATCTCGCCGCAACAAGCACAGAAGCATGTCACGATGAACGAGACGATCCGTCGGCTCGACGCGATTGTACAGGCGACGGTTGAGACGCGCGCGCTGACAGATCCACCTGCTTCACCCGCCAATGGAGCAGCTTACATCCCTGCAGCTGGGGCTGTCAGTGCCTGGGCGGGGGCCGATGACCAACTCGCGGTTTTTCAGGATGGAGCTTGGACACTTATCGAGCCATCGCCGGGCTGGCGCGTCTGGCTCGTGGACGAGGCGGTTCTGTTGGTGTGGTCAGGCTCGGCCTGGTCCACAGTTTCTGCGAGCAGTACCGAGGTCCCTCTGCTTGGAATCAATGCTACTGCAGACACAACGAACCGATTGAGCGTTAATAGCCCTTCAGTGCTCTTCAATCGGGAAACTGACGACATCAACTTGACGCTTAACAAGAATGCAGCCGTTGACGATGCGCGCGTCTCATTCCAGTCGGGCTTTTCAAGCCGCGCCATTGTCGGCCTGCTTGCCGGAGATGATCTAACGATCAAGGTCTCCAATGATGGCGCGAGCTTTATCAATGCTTTGTCCATCGACAAGGATAACGGTTTTGTAGGCCTGAACGTAACCAACCCGGCGCAACGGCTTCATGTCGATGGCGGCGTGGTGACTGAAAACAATCAGGGTTACTATTCTACCGATTTGGGCGGCAGCGCTCATCGCATCATCCATGTCGGGGCCGATAACAATGTTTACTATAATGGCGTAGGTACTGGGGAGTTGAGGTTCCGAACCAATGGCGCGACGCACTTCCGGCTAACTGCAGATGGCGGCGTCGTGGTCGGGTCGCCGGCCGGGTCGTCACAAGGGTCTGGCTCGATCAATGCACAGTCCGTCTACGATGATAATGCGCTGCTCAGCTGCTACGTTTTCGATCAGGCGCTCGATGGCCAAATCGATGCGCAGAAGTGGGATGCTAAAGTGCCCGATCGTGGCGGAGATGAGCACAAGCAAGTCACTTCGAGTGTTGCGCGTGTACCGGTAGCTCACAGCGGGGAGGCTTCGAACCGCGAGACGGCGGGCGAGAGGCGAGCTCACGAACCGATGCGGCGCTTTCAAGATCGGATCGGCACCGATTTCGATCCGCTCACGCTTGATGGCTACGCCCGGCACTGGCGCGAAAAGCGACATCTTACAGCCATGCCGAATGAAGCACGCTTCGACAGCCAGTCCGCTCTGTCAGTTGGCGACTGGGCGCAGCGTCTCTTGGAGACGGTGGAGATTCAGGCTGTCCTTATCGAGCAGCTGAACGTCAGATTGAAAGCTGTCGAAGCCAAGGAGGTTATCTCGATTGATCATGGAAAGTGACGCGTGGAAAGCTTGCTATTGCTTCAAGTTCTGCAATTGATGCCTCCAAAAAAATCAGCTTATCCACTGCTTGATTCAGTCTAGGGATACCAATGTGACCGAAACGACGAACCCGGCGAAGCCTCGACTCGTCCAAGCTGATTACGACCAATATCAGGATCGTGTTCGGGATCTCAAACCGGAATTCTTAAGCTACCCGCGTACAATCAGCATTGAGACGCAGGTTAGGTGCAACGCCAAATGCGACTTTTGTCCTTATCCGGGCTCTCCGCGGAAAGGACAGGAAATGCCCACCGAGGTGTTTGAGAAGATCGTCGACGATTTGTCAGGCATACCCAAGTCTCATCCGCTCAAAATCACACTGTCTCGGATTAACGAGCCGCTGCTTGATCGGCGGCTGGAGTATTTTCATAAGCTTATCGCCGCGAGACTACCCAACACCAAGTTTACGTTTTGGAGTAACGGTACCCTGCTGCGCGAGGGAATATTTGAGTGGATGGCGGGCCACAAGGGCTCAACGCTAGTGGTCTCTCTCAATGCCGTAAACGAAGCTGACCATATTCGACTGATGGGGTTCGGACTGAAGCGGGTCCTGAAAAACTTGGACTACGTTCACCGTCTAAAGGAGACTGGCGCTTTCGACATCGGCGTAAACCTTGTTGCGCCTTGGGAGAGTGTTGAACAGGCCGAGGAGGTGGAAACGTTTTGCCGGAAACGGTGGCCTCTGTTTTTTGTTGCCCTGCGGCCTTTCTTTGAGTGGGTCGGTGAGAGCGGCAAAGGCGACGAGTACCGCGAAGAGACAACTTCGCAGATAGGGGCGTCGACCGAAGCACTCAGCTTTGCCTGTGCGCAGTGGTTCGATTTGCATATTTTGGCGAACGGCTACGCTACGAAGTGTTGTATCGACGAATCGGGCTACACGTACGAGCGCTATAATTGTTTCACAAACAACGCCTTGGACGTTTTTAGCCTCAGCCGAGATTTGCGAGACGCTCTTCCTGACCGGTCCCATGTTAGCGGTTGCGAGGGATGTCGGCATCTTGGCTGATGGCGATGCTATTCTAGCGTTGATTTCGCTGGAATAGGATATCTGTCTGATAGGCTTGTCCTGTTACCTGGTCGGACCACCCGCGCTCCAGTGCAATCGGAACGAAACCGCGTTGTCTCAACCAAGCAATCTGTTCTTCGATCAGTGGCTCTCCCTCATAAACAGAGACGAGTGAGCACTCGGCAAGAACGTAGTCAACGTCCGACAGCGTTTCGGTGGCACCCTCAAGCACTTCGCGCTCGTAGCCCTGAGTATCCAGTTTCAATAAAACAGGCCCTGACGTTCGCATGGCAAAGATCGCTTCGGCGATGTCGTCGAGACGTTGGATCTGGACGGTTTCCGTTCCTACCACCGAGGTGAGCGGCTCGGCGGATACCGTCATGTCTTCTATTTGCAAAAAAGAGCTGCTGGCTGAGTTGCCTGAGATGAAAATCTCGCGTGCTTCATTGGTCGCACCGAGGGCCGTGTTGAACACTGTAAGCTTTTCGTCTTGCTTTGCCATCTCACTCAATCGTCGGAAGGCTTCCTGCATTGGCTCAAAGCTGGCGATCGGCCCAAAGTATCCCAAGTCGCGCATCTTCCTGGCGAACTGGCCTTGGTTCGCACCAACATCAAGAACAAGACCAAAGTCAGCACGTGCAAGAATCCCATCCAGTCCAGGTTCTACGATTGCTTCCCGCTTTGCTTGCCGGGTCTGACGGTCGAGCACGCGCGGAAAGAAGGTGGAGGCGTTGATCGGACGTCGAGAGGCGATGAAAGTGGTTCGCGACAAATGCTCCGATTGTTCGGTGTCCCGTGACCAATCAGTTGGAAATTGCGGATCGTCGGGTTGATAGGATGGTTGATAGACGTACGGGAAGTGCTTTTTCAACTCCGCAAAAACCCAATGGCGAGTAGGTCGACACCTAAGACTGCTTGTCGCGCGCGAAGGGCTTGAAGCGGGGGCATCGCCAAGATTGATGTCTAAGCCCTCACCATAGCTGACGCGGGCTTCCAGCAGCATTACTCCGGTGCACTTTTGAGATAGGGATGCGATCGCTCTTGCGGGGTCTTTGAGGCGGTCGAAAATGCCGTATGCGTAGACGATTTCATGCGGAGGAACATCACAGTCCTCGGCTTGGTCGATATCCATTGTGAAACTTGTGATGTCCGGAAAGCGCTCGCGGATGATATCGACATGTTCCTTCCGCGTATCGGTCGCGGTCACCATGGCACCGCGATCAACCCAGAACCGCGTGCTATCGCCGGTGCCTGCACCCACATCGAGAACTGTTTTGCCTTTTTGATTGAGCCCCATGCTACCGAGAAGCCGGGCGACATGAAGGAGTACAGCCTTCCTACTGTTTAGTGGGCCATTGCTATCGAGGTTGTCTTGTAGGCTTGTCATTTCACGTCCGGTTGGCGCTTCATAAAGAGAAGTGGGTTCCATGCCATTGACCGGCAAAGATGGGTCAGGCTGACGCTCCGCTTAGGCGCAGAGAAGCGTTCACCATGACGGATCGATCTCAAGCCGAGGACGCCATCCCTGAGACCCTTCCAACTGGCCACAAAGCGCCCTCCGGCAGCGTTTCGAATTAGCAGTGCTGTCGTTATAGCGACGTGAAATGGCAGGGTCGCAAAGAGTAACAAGCCAGGTGTGTTCTTGACATAACACCAGAGGCGGTTTCGCATGCCATGATAATCCGCAAACGGACTTCTTCGGCCCGACAGTCCGCCACCTGCATGGTGGATGATGGCGCCGGGGAGGAACAAGCACTTCTCTCCCGCAAGACGCAGCCGATAGCCGATATCGACATCTTCGCAGAAACAGAAGAAGCGCTCGTCAAATCCGCCGTGTGCCAGAAATGTTGCGCGATGATAGACGGCTCCGGCGCCGCACGGGCTGAAACATTCGCCAAGTGTAGGCAGGTGCGACGCTGGATGACCAAATCCACCTCGCCATGGAAACCCGAAGCCAAGATAGCAGTCACCCACGCCATCGAGTTCATCGGGTTTGTGTAGATTGTACTGAGTGGAGGCAAACATACGCGTGTCTGGATGGTCGCGAATGGCCGTGTCCAATTGTTCCAGCCAGTCAGCGGCGGCTTCAGCGTCCGGATTGAGCAATACAAGCCATTCGCCTGTGCCAGTCTCGGCGGCAACATTGTTCCCTCTGGCGAAACCAAGGTTTTCCGTCTGCGCCATCAAGGTGAATTCAGGAAGGTCTGAGGTTTCCAGATGATCGATTGAGCCGTCGGTAGAGGCATTGTCGACAAGGAAGACCTCGAAATCGCGAAAGTGCTGCCGCGCTAGTGAATCTAGTGCCCCCTGAACGTAGGTCCCGCCATTCCAGTTAACGATTACGACCGTGAAGCGAGGCACTAGACCAACTCACCAGGCGCGGGGAGGAGCACTACGTAGTATTCTCGCTCACCGCGGTAACAGTTGGGATCGTAGTTTACGCTTGTGCTCAGGGCCAAATCCTCTGGTTCCTGTCGACAATTTGCTTGACGGTCGTGCGGGTGGATTGGTTTACGTATCCACCGCCGGGCCATTCGAATCAGCTGTTTGTGGCAGGTTTCAGCTTTCCGGTGTTGTCTCACTCGTTCAACCCGAATACGAGCGCTCGCCAGCCGTGAGCTTGAACAAGGAATAGGAATGAAAGTCGCTGTCGTCATGCCGTGCTTCAAAACGCGCGATGCGTTGCCGGGGGTCGCCGCGCTCATTGGTGGGTGTGTAGACGAAGTTTTCCTCGTTGACGATTGTTGTCCAGAGAAGACGGTGGAGTCCTTTATGTCGTCAACAAAGGATGCGCGTTTCAAACCTGTATATCTCGAGGAAAATCAGGGGGTTGGAGGAGCAACGATAGCCGGCTATCGAGCCGCGCTTCAGAACGGCGCTGACATTGTAGTAAAGGTGGACAGTGATGGCCAAATGGATCCTAGGATGGTGCCACAGCTGATAAAACCCATTGAGGCCGGTCACGCCGACTATACGAAGGGTAATCGCTTTTTCAGCGTTGAAGACGCTGCGAGCATGCCCACCATGCGTTTCATTGGAAACTTCTTCCTTTCATTCATTTCGAAGATTTCCAGCGGTTATTGGAATGTGTTCGATCCGACTAACGGTTTTACGGCAATACACAAGAATGCGCTTTCGTTGCTTCCATTGGACAAGATCGAGAGGCGCTACTTCTTCGAGAGCGACATGCTCTTCAGGCTAAATACGATCGAGGCTGTCGTTCAGGACGCCCCAATGAAGGCCAAGTATGGCGATGAGGTTAGTGGCCTCGATAGCCGAAAGGAACTCGTTCGGTTCTCTGGCAAGCATCTCAGCCGCTTCTTCAAGCGTCTTGTTTACCGTTACTTTCTACGAGGCATGTCGGCGGGTAGTATTTTTCTTGCGTTTTCATTTCTGATCTTCCTTGCCACCGCGATCTATACGGGGCTCAACCTTGCCGAGTCCATGACAACGGGCGTGCCGTCCCCGCCGGGCGTCGTTATGCTGGCGGGTGCAGGTCTACTTATTTCGGTGCAGTTAGCCATCGCTTTTGTTGTCGTTGACGTAGGATTCAACCCAAGCATGCCTCTGCAGGCCCGCACGGTTCTTTTTCTAGAGAATGGAGAGTAGATTCGAGGCTTAAAGAGATCGTGTCGGTACTTGGTAGGAATACGTAGCTCGCCAGCCTGCGGGTTAGACTAGTAAAAACGAGATTTCAGCACTGGAGTTCGAAATTGGTGAAGCTCGATGAGGATACGAACCGGCAGGGGCGGGTCACTTTGATAGAGTTGAACGAGTTCAACCCGGTCTTTCTGGGACAGGCCGCCGAGCGGCTGAACTTGAAGAACGTCAAGGAAATGCTGAGTTGGCCCCACACCTCTACTACGACTGATGATCTGGTTGAGCATCAAGGCCTGGACCCCTGGGTCCAATGGGTGAATGTCCATACGGGACAACCGTCAAGCAATCACGAGGTGAAACGCCTTGGCGACACGACGACATCTCCCTATCCGCCATTCTGGATTAATCTTGCCGAGCATGGAAAGTCTTGGGGAGCTTGGGGGGTCATGAACACTCCTCAGGTCACGGACACTGAATGTAGGTTCTTTTTTCCCGATCCGTGGTCCTATCAGGAGAACGCTTTCCCGAAGGAGTTGGAGGATGTCCTGAGGCTCCCGCGTTACGTTTCAAAGAACTACCTCGACCTCGACCGGAGAAGGGCTGCTCGAGAGGCATTTGCGTTGGTTCGCGCCATGAGCCGACCCGGTAATTGGCCGGCGTCCTTTGATTTCTCCAGGCGTTTTCTGACGGAATGCTTTCATCGTAAGATTAGCATTCACACGCTTACAACCTTTGTAGATTATCTCGGATTCTGTTTCTTCATGGAGAAGAGTCGGAAGCTTGCGCCTGACTTCAGAGTTATCTTCCTGAATCTCATCGCACACCTGCAGCATCAATTCTGGTCTGCAGATGAAGAGATTCATCCTGAGATGGAGCTGGGCCTCAAACTCACAGACCGGATGCTGGGCCGTATTATCAGGGAAGCCGATCCGAACGAGAAAATCATTGTCATGAATGGCCTTCGCCAAAAGAATGTCGATGGCGAAAACATCTGCGTTTACAGGCAGAACAACCCGGAAGAGTTACTCCGCTGGCTCGATTGTCCATTCAACACCGTTGAACAGTGTATGACACATGATGCTCATGTTATCTTCGACGATGAGGTGCATGCTGACCGGGCTTTCGAGCGTCTTGAGGCATGCCGCCTTTCGGACGGAACAAAGGCCTTCTTTGTCGAGCGACTGTCGGAAACCAAGCTGTTTTATCAAATCGACTTTGAGCACGTCGTGCCTGAACATGCCGAGATTACTTCTGGCAACTACTCTTGCAAATTGTCCGACGTGATTTCGGTGTATGCCGTCCGGACTGGTGCGCACGTGCCTGATGGTGATATCTACAGCCGAGCATTCCCGTTACCGGAAACGATGCACAATCACGAACTCGCTGAGCATATCCAGCAACACTTTGGTGTGTCGTGAGTACCAAGAGTAGTCTTCCCCTTTGCAGCTAACCCGCGACATAAAGGGCCAAGCACGCCAGTTCGCTAAGTTCGCGAGCGTTGGTGTTCTTGGCTTCGGCTTGTACTTCGCGATCTATGCGGGTTTGCTTCGAGTGGGGGTCCACTATCTGGCCGCTTCCTGGACCGGCTGGTTCATTGCGCTGTGCGTTGCTTTCGAGCTCAATCGGCGGTTGGTTTTTAGGTATCGCGGTGCGGTTTTAAGGGCTTTCCTGAGAAGTGTTCTCGTTTATGGCTTGCAGCAGATGGTTGTGATCGTGGCATTGTGGATATGTGTCGAGCGCCTGTTGTTGGATGAACGGCTTGCTCTTCTAATGGCGATCCCATTCGCCGTTTGCGTCAGCTATTTCGGGTTGTTGCTTTTCGCCTTTGCAAGGCCAGCTTCCGAAGACAAAAGTGAGGACACGGCAGCCTAAATCTTATGCTTGTAGGGGCGACACAAAAGCGACGACTTTACTGGACCTTGAATTCGTACAGTGCCACGTAACCGGCACCGGCCAACTTTTTTGCGCGACCGCTTGCTACGGCCTGCTTTATGAACTCACGTGACTGATCATTCTCGAAATTGTCCAACGAGTATACCACGACCGTATCGGCGTCCGTAGCCAGTCTAACTCGAGCAAAACAGGCCGCGTCAGTACGATGACACATGAAGTACTTGTCTTCGGTTAGCGGGAGATAGCCGGCGATGGCATACGCTGATACGAGCAAGGATGCTCTGTCGACAATTGCTGTGTTCTGGACCAGGAATTGATTCGGGAATCCGTAGCCTAATTGAGAGGGACGGTAGGCTTCGTCGTAAAGGGTCAGGCGTTCTTCAGGCCAGCGTAGCGTTAAGGCCGCGAGGGCAGCGATCATCGCGGCTGCGGAGATCAAAAGTGGTGTGCGCACGGGTATTGTAACGCTGCCAAGCTGTTTAAATATGCCAGCGTTCAAGCGCGTTGCAAACCAGGCTTCCGCCCTAGAGAAGCCAACATACGAACTCGCTATTCCAAATGCGACGACGATATAGCCATTTCTGGCATTGTAAGCGCAGCAAGAAGAGAACAGCAGAAAAGTCGCTCCTCCGGCCACGAGACATAACAAGCCTAGAACGCCTTTGTAGCTTCTGAAAAAGATCAAGTTCAGGGCTGCGCCTAAACCGATGAGCGGCCATACCGCGACCGGAAAAGCTTCCTGAAGAAGGCCTGCTGCATGTGAGAGCCTTCCGCTTTCGCCTCTTGCTTTGTCGGAGATTTGATTGAGGTGATCGAAGCTGTCCAATGTCAGATCGGTGACGCTAAAGTACATCTGCAGATAAGTCGCGATGGGAAAGAAAACGAGGGCACCGTAGAGGATCAGTGTAGAGAACTTCATTCGGCCGCGTAGCAACTCGTATAGAGCTGCAAGGCCGACTATGCCTGCAAAGGCCACACCGCCCTGTTTAGTCACCATGGCTACAGCAGACGTGATCACCGCCAATAAAAACAATTCGCTACGCCGTGCCTGGTCTGGTTCGTCCACTGCCGAGAAGAGGAGGAGCAGCGCGCCAAGACCCATAATGGACAAGGGCAGATCCATGTAGCCGCTTACGACCTGATCTGAAAGCGCCGTAATCCCAAGGAAGGTCATGGCGGCTAACAGTGATCCTGAGATGTACTGTGGGCCACGGATTCGATCGGCGATCAGTACCGCCAGACCAGCGAGTGGTATGGCAATGGTTGCCTTGGGAACGTACCAGAGCGAGCTGTTTCCCTGCGCTTCGTAGATCAGCGACCAGATCGCTGGCCAGAGAACCGGATAAGCACCAGGCAAAGGTGCATAGACGTTACGTGTGAATTCGTCTGCCCAGCGGTTCCAGGATACGACAGCATCCCAGATGCTGAATATCGTACCGAAGCTGAAAATCGCCGGGTAGGCCAGGAGTAAAAATGCTGACAAGCAAAGCGCTGTCCGGACCAACTGAGTCCGAAGCGAGCCGCTGGCCAACGAAATCGCCGGGATTGCTCCACGCACCAACTGGGCAATTGCAGCTAGCGTCAGTGCGACTGCAACAAAGCGTGCAAAATCGCCGGCAGGGGTATTAAATGACACCAAGAACCAAACCCAGGCGAGATAGAGTGCTTTGACGAAGTAGCCCCAGATCGCGTCACTCAGGTTTAGTGTTGTGCGATGCGGCCACAATAGCCCGAGTGCGAAGACGCAAAGAACAGCCGTTAGGCCTCCAAAGAAAAGCATCGTGTCCTCGTGTTTCTTACGCAATGAAATTGGCTGTTAGAAAACCCTGCGGGTTCTTTTACCGACCGCTACTGCAACCTTTAGGTTTGTGTTGTGCAATCTGACAAGGCCGCTGCTGCTGGACCACTAAACAACGTCTGTTTCCTGAGTTATGGCACGAACGCTGTCTGTCAGGCTGTTACGCCAGTCCGGTAACCGAAGGCCGAAGACCGCCGCAGCCCTAGGCGAATCAAGCTTGGAGTTCAGGGGACGTTGGGCAGGTGCGCCGAAAGCCTGTGACGAAACATGTTCCACGCTAGCTGTTGGACCTGAAAACAACGCACTGTCCTCGAAGACCGCCTCGGCCATGGACGCACGGTCGACGTGTCCCTGTCCTGCGAGGTGGTATGTGCCCCAATCGCTGAATGTCGGTTCAAGGCAGGTCTGTGCCATGGTAATGAGTCCGCTGGCCAGATCCAAAGCGTGAGTTGGGCGACCGAACTGATCGCAAACGACCGATACCGTGTCGCGCGTCTTTGCAAGGTTCAGCATTGTCCGTGGGAAACTCTTTCCGAACTGGCTGTGTACCCAACTCACGCGAACGATGAGGTGCTTGGGTGCCGCTGACGCAACAGCCGTTTCACCGTCCGCTTTCGTCCTTCCATAAACGCTGACAGGATTGGGTGCATCAGTTTCTAAGTAACCGCCATCTTTACTGCCGTCGAAGACGCAGTCCGTAGATAGATGCAGAAATGGGGCACCGGTCTCGTTGCACCATTCGGCGATCTTTGCCGGGCCAGCGTGATTGATCGCGTTGGCCTCGTCCTCATTTGTTTCAGCGCCATCGACATCCGTGTAAGCGGCGGCATTCAAAATCGCGTCCGGCATCTGAGCGTCGAGAAACGGTTTGATCGTCTCGGTATTAGCCAGGTCGAGGTCCGGTCGTCCGAAAAGTGCCGATTTAAAGAAGGTATCATCAGCCAGGCGATACGCGAGCGCGCTCGCCACCTGACCGGTTTTTCCAACTACCAGTAGGCGAGGACTAGTGGTCAAAACGCACCTCCCCATCTTTGACTTGCAGCATGTCGTGCAGCTTCAAGTCTCGAATGCCAGTCACCTCAGATCCCCATTCCGGTAATCAAAGGGCGTGAGGAGAGCGTCAAGACGACCCAGAGACCGATCCTTCTGAGACAGAATTGCCGTGTCAGCTCCAACCGGCCAATCGATGCCGAGAGCAGGGTCATTCCAGCGAATGCCCCCTTCGGTGTCTGGCGCATAGTGAGAGGAGACCTTGTATTCGACGAGGGCCTCCTCTGTGAGTGTGCAGAAACCGTGCGCGAAGCCTTCTGGCACAAAAAGCTGATGCCCGTTTTCAGCTGAAAGTTCCACGGCCACATGTGTGCCGTAAGTTGGCGATCCGTTACGAATATCTACGGCGACGTCAAAGATCGCGCCGACGGAGCAGCGAACGAGTTTTGCTTGGGCGGCCGGCGGGCCCTGAAAATGTAGGCCCCGCACGACACCCCGTCCGTGTGACAGCGACTGGTTGTCCTGTACGAAGTCACACGCAATGCCTGCGTCTTTGTAAGGCTGCTCAGCGTAGGTTTCCCGAAAGAAGCCGCGCCCGTCCTCGAAACGCTTTAGGCTGATCAGGACGAGCCCGTCGATCGGAAGAGACTTGAACATGGATGACAGGCCTTGTTGCTATCGAGGCGGATAAATAGCCGAATGGGCGACAAACGACAGGCCTCATTTGTCACGTGCAATGAAGAAGCCGTGCACCTTGTCTTTTGTTGCTGGGAAATCTCGACTAGGTACGGCGGTCGGCAGCCACTGGAGCGCGCAGGTTATTCATGGCGAAGATCTACCCAGTGATCATGTGCGGCGGGTCCGGCACGCGGATGTGGCCGCTCTCCCGGACGTCCAAGCCAAAGCAGTATCTGTCTCTTGTTGATGACCGGACGCTTTTGGCGACGACCATTGCTCGGATGGTGGAAGCACCTGCTTCAATGCCTGTCGCTGCTCCGACGTTGATTTGCGGTTCAGGGCAAGAGTCAGTCGCAGTAGAGCAAGCCGAAGCCGCTGCCTCGGCTCCACTGGCTATTATCGTAGAGCCGGCAGGACGCAACACGGCTGCGGTGGCGGCAACAGCCGCTGAACACATCCTTTCGGAGGACAAGGACGGTCTGGTTCTCCTTTTGCCCTCTGATCACTTCATGTCCGCGCCTGATGGCTTCTGGGCGGGAGTTTCTAAAGGCTTGGTCGCGGCCGAAGCCGGCGACCTCGTGACGTTGGGAATAGAACCTGCAGGACCGGAAACCGGCTATGGCTACATTCAAAGCGGTGAGCGGATCGGTGAGGATCTCTACCGCGTGGATTCTTTCAGGGAGAAACCAGACCAGACGACGGCCGAGGCCTATCTGGCCGCAGGCAATTATCACTGGAATGCTGGGATTTTCCTATTTCGCGCCGATGCAATGGTTCGCGAGTTTGAAACGCTTGGTCCCGACATTCTCCGTGATGTGCGGGCGGCTTTCGCAAAGGCCGTTCGAAAAGGAATCGAACTTCATTTGGATTCAGAGGTTTTCGGCACCTGCCGATCTGAGTCTGTCGACGTTGAAATCATGGAACGAACCAGTCGTGCAACGGTGGTTGCTCCCGTACAGGCAGGTTGGGATGACATTGGATCATGGGCGGCGCTGACCGACCTTTTGAATGATGCTGGCAACGACGAGGCGCTTGCGCGTGGTGACGTGGTGAGGTTGGCATGTCATGGCGGAATGGTGCGCAGTGACGGTCCGTTTGTCGCGGCAGTTGGGCTAACTGACGTCGTCGTAGTCGCAACTGGCGATGCCGTTCTGGTTGTGCACAAGGACTACGCCCAGCAGGTGAAAGCTGTTGTTGATACTCTGAAACAGTCGGGCCGGCCAGATCTACTCTAAAAAGTCGGGAAGCTGTCATCGTGATTGACAAGAATTCACCCTTGAGGCGAAGAAAACTGGTTGGCTTCAGTGTAGAATTAGACAATGGAAACGCCCGCAAGCAGGTAACGCGAATGTGAGCCTTGGCTTGCAGAAGCGTTTCAGCTGTGTAGTTTGGCGTCGGGGTGTCAGTAGAGGGTGCGGACACGCATGAGTGGACCGAGTGAATTTCTCGCCGAGGCGTCGGAGTTTATTAACTGGTTTAAAAACAAGGCATTGCCTCTATGGATGGAGGTGGGTGTCGATGAGATGGGCGTGTTTCATGAACGTCTGGAGCCATGCGGTCGTCCCGATGGGGAAGCCCATCGCCGGGTGCGGGTTCAGTCCCGTCAAATCTACGTTTTTGCGCAGGCATATGAACTTGGCTGGCTGGATAATGTCCGTGGTATTTGTGATCGCTCAACGGACGAACTTTTCCGTTTGGCCGCAATGCATGATGAGGCCGGTGCATTTGACGGAGTCGTCAACGCGCTGACGTCGGACGGGCGTGTCGCGGATCCGACCAGAGACCTGTATACGCACGCTTTTCTCCTGCTCGCGCTGGCGTGGCGGCGGCGCGCATTCGGTGATGAGGCTGCGATTGAACGCGCTGATGAGGTGATTGCTTATCTCGACCGGCGAATGAAAGCTGAGAACGGTGGATGGGTGGAGAGTTTACCCGCTGCGACGCCACGTCGGCAGAATCCTCACATGCATCTCTTTGAAGCTTTTCTTGCTCTGGCGGAAGCGACTGGAGAGGAACGCTTTTTGAAGCGAGCATCGGAGATGCGCGCGCTGTTCGAGACGGTCTTTTTCGATCCTGTTTCCGGCAACCTCTATGAGTTTTTCACCGATGACTGGTCGCGAGACCCGGTGGACGGCCATATTGTAGAGCCTGGGCACCTGATGGAATGGGCCTGGTTGCTTGAAAAGTATGGCACATTAACCGGTGATCCTCAGTACGTGGTTTCTCGCCGCCTCTATGATCGCGCCCTTGCCGTCGGCCGCGATGCTGAAAGCGGACTACTGGTTGATCGAATCTCTGACGATGGCTCGCCCTTGTGGTCGAGGCGTCGATTGTGGCCGCAAACTGAGTTTGTGAAGGCCGCCATCTCTATGGGACGGCGAGGGGATCGACATGCCTACGGGCTTGCTGCGAATGTGCTGGCGCAGCTTCAGAGCACATATCTAAATGTTGATGTCGAAGGGGCATGGCGCGATCGGTATGATGAGCAGGGCGGAGCGCTGCCAGGCCCGATCCCCGCGAGTTCTCTGTATCACCTGATGTGTTGTGCGGCTGAAGTCCACGAAGCATTACAGGTAGTGTCGGAACCTGCTGCGATTTCTGCCTAGGACTAACCAGCTTGAGCTAGCAACTCGTCAAAGTAAGCAATGGTTTTGGTTAAGCCTTCGCGTAGCTGAACTTTTGGCGACCAATCCAGAATCTCTTTTGCCTTGTTGATGTCTGGCTGTCTCTGTTTTGGGTCGTCTGCCGGTAGCGGCATGTTCACCAGCTCCGATTTGGATCCAACAAGCTCGATTACTGTCTCGGCGAGCTCGCGAATGGTGAACTCATTGGGATTGCCGATATTGATTGGGCCCGTGACGTCGTCAGACGTATCCATGAGGCGGAGGAAACCTTCGATGAGATCGTCGACATAGCAGAACGACCGCGTTTGCTGACCGTCGCCGAAGATCGTGATGTCTTCGCCGCGCAGGGCCTGCACGATGAAGTTGGAGACGACGCGTCCATCTTGCGGGTGCATGCGGGGCCCATAGGTGTTGAAGATGCGGGCGACCTTAATATCGAGGCCATGCTGGCGGTGATAGTCGAAGAAGAGTGTCTCCGCACAGCGCTTGCCTTCATCGTAGCAGCTGCGGGGGCCGATCGGGTTCACATTGCCCCAATACTCTTCGGGCTGCGGGTGGACCGACGGGTCGCCATAAACCTCCGATGTCGACGCTTGGAAGATCTTCGCCCGGGTCCGCTTTGCCAGTCCAAGGACATTGATTGCGCCGTGAACGCTTGTCTTCGTGGTCTGCACGGGATCGTGTTGGTAATGAACCGGGGAGGCTGGGCAGGCGAGATTGTAGATGGCGTCGACCTCGATATAGAGCGGGAACGTCACGTCGTGACGAATCAGCTCGAACCGAGGATGATCCAGAAGATGCTGTACGTTGCGGCGCGTGCCCGTGAAAAAATTGTCCACGCAGACCACATCTTTGCCCTGTTCGATCAGCCGCTCACACAGATGGGAGCCGAGAAAGCCGGCACCGCCGGTTACCAGCACCTGCCGTTCAATCGATAAATCCATGTCCAAGTCCTTCGCGAGCCGACCAGACGTCCCGACTAATCCAGTCCGTTAAACCAACCACCAAAAAACATTGCGGTCTCACCCTCATTGCTGACGTGCCTACATAGTGTGGTATGAGAACATGCAATTCGCCGGCCATCCCGGCTTCGGAGTAAACTCATGGCAGATTCAGCGCAACTTACGCCCAATCCTGTAGTGGAGATTCCATCCCCTTCCGGTACAGTGAAATTCGGACCAGACCTGCCGGTCGCGTTCTTTCTGGGGCCCTGCGCCATGGAGAGCCGTCAGCACGCGCTAGATATGTCGTCTGCGGTTAAGGAGATTGCAGAAAAACTCAGTGTGTCAGTAGTTTACAAGTCATCCTTTGACAAGGCGAACCGAACCTCGATCAGCTCCGCGCGTGGTCTTGGATTGGCTCAGGCGCTCGATATCTTTGCCGAAATCCGGGAAACCACTGGGCTTCCTGTTGTTACTGACGTGCACACTGCAGAGCAGTGCGCAATCGCTGCCGAAGCCGTTGATGTCCTTCAGATACCGGCCTTCCTCTGCCGGCAAACGGACCTGCTGGTCGCAGCCGCCGAGACAGGCAAGGTCGTGAAGGTAAAGAAGGGGCAGTTCCTCGCTCCCTGGGACATGCAGAATGTTGTCGACAAACTCGTCTCCGCCGGAGCGCGAGACGTGCTGGTGACAGAGCGCGGCGCGAGTTTTGGCTACAACACGCTGGTAACGGATTTCCGGGGATTACCGACAATGGCGTCAACAGGCGCGCCCGTTGTCTTTGATGCCACCCATTCGGTGCAACAGCCGGGGGGGCAGGGTGGAACCTCTGGCGGACAGCGCGAATTCGTTCCGGTGCTTGCCCGCGCAGCGGCCGCGGTCGGCGTGTCGGGGGTCTTCATGGAAACGCATGACAATCCAGCCGAAGCGCTGTCGGACGGGCCCAACCAGGTGCCACTGGACAGGTTGGAAGGATTGATGAGCGATATCATGGCGATTGATACTCTGGTGAAGTCCAGAGATCTGGTTGAGCTCAGCTAGCGTCATGACCGACGTATCGTCAGACCTGTCGCGCGATGTTGCGATCGGCCGCCGCGTTCTGGAGACCGAGGCGGCAGCGCTGTCTGACCTGGCCGCCAGTCTCGGAGATCCTTTTGCTCAGGCGATTGAAACCCTAATGGGCTGCGAAGGCCGGATCGTCTGCGCCGGCATTGGCAAATCCGGTCATGTGGCGCGGAAGATGGCGGCAACCTTTGCCTCTACCGGCGCGCCCGCACAATTTGTTCACTCCAACGAAGCCAGCCATGGCGACCTCGGCATGATCTCGCGCCGGGATGTTGTGATCATGCTTTCCAAATCGGGGGCGAGTGCAGAACTAAGCGATGTGATCGCCTTCACGCGGCGGTTTGACGTGCCGCTGATTGCGATCACGGCGGGTGCGGACAGCGCGCTTGGCCGGGCGGCCGACGTTTTGTTGCTCCTGCCTGATGCGCCGGAGGCCTGCGGGGAGACAAAAGCTCCGACCACATCGACCACGCTGTCCATGGCGCTCGGAGATGCTTTGGCCGTCGCCTTGCTGGAGCGTCGAGGGTTCAAGGCTGACGATTTCAAAGTCTACCATCCGGGTGGAAAGCTGGGCGCGATGCTCAAGCGTGCCCGGGATCTTATGAAGACAGGAGAAGCTATTCCCGCTGTTCCGATGGGAACATCGCTGGCCGATGGGCTTACTGAGCTCTCAGCCAAGGGCCTCGGTTGTGTTGGCGTTTTCGGCCAGCATGGCCTGCTTGCCGGCATGGTCACCGATGGTGATTTGCGTCGTCATCTGGCAGCGGGAACAAAGCCCGACACCGTTGATGACGTGATGACGCGAGAGCCCTATGCGGTGACCCCTGAAACGCTCGCCGCCGAACTCCTGAAGGAGATGAACCAGCGCAAGATCACGCAGGTCTTTATTCTGGAAGAGGGACGCATTGCCGGCATCGTGCATCTGCATGACCTGCTTGTGGCAGGCCTTGCCTGAGGGTGAGATGAAGACGCTAATCGTCATTCCTGCGCGCTATGCCTCGACCCGTTTCCCCGGCAAGCCGCTCGCGCAGATCGTGGGTCGTTCAATGCTGTCCCGTGTTTGCGTTGTGGCCAAAACTGCGGCGAAACGAACGGGTGCAGAGCTCGCCGTCGCAACAGATCATGAGGCTATCTACCGGCACGCAGAGGACTGCGGTGTTCGGGCCGTCATGACGGATCCCGATCTTGCGTCCGGTACAGACAGGGCGCTGGCGGCGCTGGAGGCACTCGGCTCGGATGCGGAATTCATCGTCAATCTTCAGGGGGATGCACCCTTTACACCGTCAACTCACATTGAAGCGCTGATTCGTGTTGGAGAGACGACGGATGCTGATGTGGCAACTGTTGTGGTGCCACTCTCCTGGGAGGCGCTGGACGCGCTGCGCCAGCATAAGAAGACATCGCCGTTCAGCGGCACAACATGTATTCGGGCGGAGACAGGCCGCGCCATATGGTTTTCGAAAAGCATCATCCCGGCGGTTCGCAAGGAGGACGCTCTGCGAGAGACTTCAGCGCAGTCTCCCATCCTTCAGCATATTGGCCTTTACGGTTATCGACGGGTCGCACTTAAGCGGTTTGCCTCGCTACCTGTCGGCCAATATGAGGCTTTGGAGGGCTTGGAGCAGCTCCGGTTTCTCGAAAACGGCATGAGCATTCACGCTGAAAGTGTCGAAGCGCCTGAGTTCTCTTCAGCAGGCATTGATTCGCCCGAAGACGTCGCGCGCGTCGAGGCCGACATCGCGCGATATGGCGACCCGCACGCATGACGGCACGGATCTGGATCGTCCGCCATGGAAATACATTCGACAAAGGCGACATCGTAACCCGCGTTGGCGGTCGTACAGATCTCGATTTGTCCACCTCCGGTCAGGCTCAAGCCAAGGCGCTTGCGACCCTCTTCAGCAGTCGCGTGGCTTGCTTTGAGAGCGCGAGGACAAGCCCGCTCAAACGAACCACACAGACGGCTGAAGCCATCCTCGCTGCGCAGTCGCAACCGCCATCGCTTGAGGCATCCGAATTCCTTCGCGAGATCGACTATGGTCCAGACGAGAACCGGCCCGAAGCGGAAGTGATTGCGCGTATTGGAGAAGCGGCTCTGGCGGCTTGGGAGCAGAACGCTGAGCCGCCTCCGGGGTGGCAGGTCAAACCGGCAGTCTTGAAGGCAGTCTGGCAAGACGAGTTGAGTTCCATGCGCGACAAGCCCGGCGATCACCTGGTGGTGACGTCAAACGGCATCGCGCGTTTCGCGCTTTACGCCATCGGCGCGGCGGGCGAGGCGGGTCTCAAACTGCCGACGGGTGGATTCGGCTTGATTGAGCTCGATAAATCGGCTGACCGGCTTGTTCTGTGGGGCGAACGGCCCTGACGATTTGTAAGTCGATGTCCACATGAATCTTGTGTAGGTTTAATGTCCGTAGCGGAATGAGGACCGATTTGTCTTACATTTTTCGAACCGGCGCGTTCGCCAGCGTCCTGGTCATGAGCACAGCGTGTTCAGAGAATGAAACTCCGGAGCCAACACTGGACGTCCCACCGATATCTGCGCCAGAAGTTCAGATGGTCGAGTTCGGCGAGGGCGAGGCGATTGCCGAAATGCTTTGCGCGGTTTGTCACGCCATAGGCGCAGAGGGTGACAGCCCTCATCCCGATGCGAAGCCGTTCCGGAAGTTTTCCGAGAACTATCCTGTCAGCGCGCTTGAAGAGGCACTGGCAGAGGGCATTGTGGTCGGGCACCCGGATATGCCGGTCTGGCAATTCCAGCCGCACGAGGTCGAAGCGCTCGTGGACTATATCGAGAGTGTGCAGGATCCGCAGGACACCTGAGTGTTCTAGAAGTCGCGGCCTATCCTGAAGCGAAACTGCTGATCCGGTGTGGGATCGGTGAGCCCGAGCAGTACGCCAGCGTAAAGGTTCCAGTCTTCATCCAGGCCGAACACGGCAAAGGGGCCTGCTGAGTGCTCCTGTTCGTCCAGGGGCAACCAGTCCGACGTGGAGCCGTATTCGCTGAAGAGTTCAAAGCCGACGCGCGGGCCGGCTTCAAGATCCGTATAGCCACCTGCGCGCGTCTGAATCAGGATCCCGTCGGCCGGGTCATTTCCGATCTGTTGTGTTGCACCAACAATGAACCGAAGGGTCCAGTTGTCGATGTGTTTCCACTGATTGGTCCAGTGGACTGTGACATCGCCGGGGCGATCATCGAACCGGTAGCGACCTTCAAAGCGAAATCCCGTTTGATACTTCTGATCGTCAGGGGTCACCTGCCAGACAAGCTCTCCGCGAACATAGTCGGCATCAAAGTCAGAGTCTTCAGTTTCGCGAACCTGCGCCACGACACGCCAGCGCATTTCGCCATTGATGGCTTGCTGATAGTGGACGCGCTGGTTCAGCTCTTCGCTGTCGGCGTCGTAGGTCGCGCGATACTCAAAGCCGCGTTCATTCTCATCAATGACAGGCCCGAAAACGCCGGCGGTATTCTGCGCAAATGCACCAAAGGCCAGTGAGGAAGCACAAAGCGTGTAAAAACCGAACGCAGCCTTGTAGCACATCTTTCGTTATCTCCATTCCGGCCCCCGGACTGGAAGGGACTTAGTCAGGCCATGTCATTACGGCAATGCGTTTAGTAAAATCGGGTGGTGCGTTGGATCGAATTTGACTGGCATTGAAGCGGGCATCGCTGCAACGCCCAGTCTTCGGCGCGGATTGAAGTCGTGCGCGAAACACAAATATTGGGGGCGCGCGTTTCGCGGCCCCCAAATTTGTCAGGCCTTACTCGGGGGAGTACGGCAGGGATGAGTGGTGAAGATTGATCTTCAGATCACCTTCATCGTCAACCACGTAACCAAATGTGTACTCGACCTTGGTTTCGCCGCCATCGGGGCCCGTGAAGTAGTAGTTACCCATGGCCATGGCTGAGTCGCTGCCCGTGTAGACGCCGTTGTTTTCCCAACGAACATCTGTCCAGCCTGAAATCGCAAAGCCGGAGTCCTCGGTGCCTTCAGCACCGATGAAGTAGGACAGCGCCTCTTCGAACGTCTCTCGGAATTGGTCTGCTGCTGCGAGCGTTGGCTTAAACATGACCGGTGTTTCACCGTAAGCATAAAGCGTATTGATGTGCTCGGTCGCCCGGGCCTCATAGTCACCGCCGGAAGAGTGCACGCTCGAAATAGCGACAATACCTTCACCCCACTCTGTTTGAGCGGCGACGACGTCTGCCTCCGTGATAGTGACCGCCGGCTCTTCGGCATTCGAAGCACAGGCCACAATCGCTAGACCTGCGGCACCGCTCATTACGGCTCTCATGCTTTTGTTCATCTTAGACTTCCTTTTGAGGGTTTGGGCGGAGAGGGTTTCGACCTCCGCCTTCGGGTAAGACACGTCCGTTCGAATTTTTGACGAGCGTTCGTGTCCTGGCGACGCGCGGTTTGTTTACGCGTCGGCCAATTCGAATTGTTTATCGTTCTCGAGAAACACGGGACCAGCGAGATGCCGCTTCGCGGCTACAGACGCGTTGGCGGTTGGTTCGGGATAAATTGAGCCAAAATTCAGTGACTAATACACTGCTCATGACCTGCCTTTGGTGTGACCCTGTAACGCCGGATGTAGGTTAGTGTTTTTTTTCGACAAGGGTTCGCGGGTGTTAGCGTGTTGTTTTTGAGACCTGATCGTTCTTCATGTTCCAGATCGGCGTGCCGAGTGCCATCCAGAGAATCAGCAGGGTCATCCCGCCCGCAGGAACGATGGCGATCTTCTGAGGCCCGAATAAATCAGTGAGCAATCCCATAAGGGCTGCGCCAATAGGAGCGCCCGCCATGAAGCCAAGCTGATAGATTGAAAGTACGCGGGCGAGCTGGTCCTTGGGAGCTGCGTTTTGGACGATCGATCGGCTCATCGCGATTGAGACGCCTGCGGCAAGCCCCCAGACAAAAACGATCCCGAGGAAAGCGGCGTGCGGAATCCGCCAGAGCATTGCGAGAATGGCGAGAGACCCCAGCAACTGCGCCGTCAGAAGAAGCCGGCCCTGCCGCTTGATGTTCTTGAAGACGGACAGGGCGACCGATGAAACGAAAGCGCCGAGCCAGAAGGTAACGAACATGTCCCGGATACCATCCGATTGCAGTCCATAAATGTCGCGATTGATGATCGGCAGGACAACAAGGAAGGACCCGATCACAAGCACACCGACGCCGAACATGAGCAGCGACATGGCCCACAGTCGCGGATCAGCGCGAACAGCGCGGACGCCATCGGCAATGTCTCCAAACGCCGCGCCAATGCCGGCGCGCCCGGTTCGGACCTTTCGGCCCTTTGCGAGCAGAAGCGCAAACACCGCACCCATGCCCATGACGATCCCCTGAATGGCAAGCAGGCGATGGCTGGAGATTGGCCCAACCTCAAGCCCGCCAAGGAAGGCTGGCATTCGTGTCATTTTGTCTGCGTAGCCGGCCAGGATGAGCCCGCAGATCTGACTGACAAATTGCGCCATTGTGGCGAGCGTGACGCCAAGCTGAAGTGTGACGCTGGAGCCAACGCGCATGCGCCGCTCGACCACCTCGTTCACGATTGCATCGCGGGCGGGCATCATGAAGGCTCCCACTGTGCCGATTGTGATGCCGTACAAGATCATGAGCGGGTAGGACAGGCGGCCCTCGGAGACGGCGAGGGCCAGTGCGAACGCCGGGAGGGCTCCTAGCAAATGGAGGAGGATCAGCAGGCGCTTGCCGTCGGCGCGTTCGGCAACGACGCCACCGATGAGGAGGAAGACGACGGAGGGGGCCGACAGCGCCATGTTCGCCAAGCCAAGCTCAACGCCGTTCAGGCCGAGCTTGTTTGTGATTAGATAGGGAAACAGCACCATTTGCAGGCCAAAGGCCATGAACCAGCTGGACTGAACGAAAAGATAGGCGGGAAGCTCAATGTGAACGCCGCGGCGCAGCCGTTTCGCCCGGACGTTTTCAGCTGTTTTGAGAAAGGAAACGCCGGCATTCAGGGCGGTATCGACGCCGCTGACCGGCGAGGTCACGCTCTCGTTCCGCCCGTTTTCGTCGGCCTCGCCCTGATCCTCTACACGATCCGACATTGTCTCTTCGCCTCCGCCGCCACTCTTATCGAATGCATCTGGCATGGAAAGGGTGGGAGTGCGCACACTGATACCCGGTTGTCACCCTGTCAGCGCATGTTAGCGTGCCCAGGAAATGGAGGGTCGCCATGACAACAGTTCGTCATGTCCTGAGTTGGGGGCTCGCGCTCTTCCTCATCGCTATGTTTCTCCAGGCGACCATTCATCCTCTACCAGGACCACCGGACGGGATGGTGAAGTTCTGGGATGCTCCGGGCGAGAACATCGTTTTCCAGACACTTGCGGAGCGCTCCCGGTATCCAATCTTCGAACCGACGGGGCGTGTTGTGGTGGGCCTGGCGGAGCTTCTAGCCGCCTTCCTGCTTTTTCTGCCCTTCTCGCGGCGACTGGGCGCGTTCCTGTCCTTCGTTATTCTCGCTGGCGCGATCGGCTTTCATCTGTCTCCATGGCTTGGGCGGGAAGTGCCAGCCTCGCTCGCGCCCGGCGAAACAGCGACGGATGGCGGGGCACTGTTCATGCTGGCCGTCGCCATGCTTGTCGCAAGTCTGCTCATTGTGGTGGTTCATCCGTCAAGGGCGAAGCGATGATCGAAAACCCAGTTTCCACAGTCTCTTAACCTATCCGCGCTAGCGATTTTTCCATGGCAGAAGCCCAGCTTGATCCGGGGCGCTTTGACGTGCCTGAAACCAAGGAATCAACCGCACAAGGACGCGCGCGCCGTGCCTTGCTCCGACGGCTGACCGATGTCGTGGTCATGCCGCACTCGTCGATTCCCGTTTCTGACCGGAACATGGCCGGCGACATCTTGCTCGACATGCTTCTCCAGTTGGAGCTTGAAGATCGAAGCTACTGCGCGGACCGGCTCCGAAACGCGACGATGGCTCCGCGGCCTCTGCTGCGATATCTCGCGCAATGCCCTTTCGTCGTGGCGGAACCGCTGCTGACTGAGAATGAGGGACTGGATTCGGTCGATCTAATCCAGATTGCCCGTGACACGACACCAGCTCATCGACTTGCCATTGCAGGTCGCAAGATCGTCGATCCGGCAGTTGCCAACATACTCGCCGATTTTGCTGAGCCCGCAATGCTTGTCGAACTGCTTAAGAATCGGGGATCGGTCCTGCAGGATATATCGATCGACAAGCTGGTGAAGCTGTCTGCGGACGCTCCAACGGTTCGCGATGCCCTGATTGCGCGCGGCGAGCTGAATGCCGGGCAGGCTATGGCCATGTTCTGGTGGTGCGATGCTCCGTCCCGTCGCCAAATCCTGCAAAGGTTCGCTGGCGATCGAATGGCGCTGATCGAGCGGTGTGGCGACGTTTTTCCCATGGTTGCCGAAGAGGGATTTTCAGATCCGGTCGCGATGCGCACTTTACAGCTGATCGAACGGCGTCAACGGAACCGTGGGGCGCTGAACAACAGTGAATTCGAAAGCCTCGAAGCTGCAGTGGAAGTTGCGGCAGAAACTGGCATGACGGCTGAACTCGCGCAGGAAATTGGCTTCCTTGCGGGTGTGAAGCCTATTACGATCGGCAAGATTTTAAGTGACAGAGGCGGCGAGGGCATTGCCGTTCTCTGCAAGGCCACCGGACTGAAGCGCCACAACTTGCCGCTTTTCTGGAAAGCGCTGCGTCGCCCGGTCAAGGACCCGAACAATGAGGACGGTCCCAATCTTGAGTATCTGTCCGAGACCTACGAGCTGCTCAGCGTTGGCCGCGCGCAGACAACGCTGCGGTACTGGAACTGGTCGCTGTCTTCGGCGCTTGCGGCTGGCAACATCAAGGACGACAAGATCGCCGCGGCCGAAACGCTGAGTTCATCTGTGGAGCTAACGAAGCTGGCTTTCGTCAAGTAACGCCTCCGACACAGGCGATTGGCCCGCATGGTGACAATTACGGCCATTCGGGGCTGGTCAAATCACTTCCATCCCTCTAGTTGATCCGGTTCGAGATCAGATAATCTCAACGGGGTTAAGCGACGTGCGCTTGGGCTATCTTATCGGACTGGCGATACTCCTGAGCGCGCTCTGGCTCGCGTTCTCAGGACTCTACAAGCCCCGCATGCTTTTCTTTGGGCTTTCATCCATCATCATCTGCCTTGTGCTCGTCAGTCGGCTTCGCCTGCTGGACCGCGAAGCGGCTCCATATTTTCGGCTGCCGGTTTACCTATCCTACTGGGTCTGGCTGATGATTGAAATTCTGAAGGCTAACTGGATTGTCATCCGCGCCTGCCTGCGCGCGGAGCTCGACATTCAGCCCGCGCTTGTGAAAGTTGCAACGACGTGCCGGACCGATCTGGCAAAGACGGTCTTCGCCAATTCAATAACGCTGACGCCTGGTACCGTGACCCTGGAAGTTGAGGGCGACTGGATGCTGGTACATGGCCTTTACGAGGACCAGACCCAGCCTGAGGACTTTATAGAAATGGATCGCCGGTCGGCGGAGGCGGCCGACGGTCGTAAGCGGGAAACGGAGGTGGCCGGATGATCCCAGCTGCCGGTATTGCTCTGATGGTCGCGCTTGCGCTCATGCTGATCCGTCTGCTCGCGGGTCCAACGCTCTATGACCGGGTTCTGGCCGTGAATTCGTTCGGAACAAAGACGGTGCTGCTCCTCGCACTGCTCGGCTACATTATGGGCCGACCTGACTTCATGGATATCGCACTGCTCTACGCCATGATCAATTTCGTTGCGACGATCGCGATCCTGAAATTCTTCCGCTACCGGTCTTTCCAAGTGCCGATGGCACGCAAATCGGTACCCCCGTCGGGAGACGACGAATGATCGAAACGGCCCTGACCATTTTCGAAACGCTGCGGCCATGGGCCGGCGGGGCTCTGTGCCTGCTTGGCGGCCTCCTCGCCATTATCGGCACTGTCGGTGTTCTACGGTTCCCTGATTTTTACACGCGGTTGCACGCAGCCTCGGTCACCGACACATCGGCAGCGACGTCGCTTCTGCTCGGTATGGCGCTGCTTCCGGAAACAACGTGGCTGATCGCTGTTAAGCTCGCTGCGATATGGGTTTTCATTTTCATAACGGGCCCAACATCCACGCACGCGGCGGCCAGTGCAGCGCACACGGCCGGGCTGCAGCCTGTGATCGGCCGTGTGGGCCGGCGCGATGGAGACAAGGCATGAATGAAGCTGAAGTCGCCTCCATCGGACTTGCGCTGATCAATATCTTCCTGCTGGGCATCTTGTTTGTGGTCGGCGTCGCGATTGCGCGCTTGCGCAGCCTCTTTGCCATTGTGATGTTGTCCGGGGTTTACTCACTTGTCTCGGCAACCTGGTTTGTCGCGCTTGATGCGGTGGATGTGGCCTTCACCGAGGCTGCGGTTGGGGCCGGTATCTCGACCGCGCTTATGCTCGGGGCGATGCTTCTGACTGCCCGCACGGCAAAGGCGACACCCAAAGGGTCAACGCTCGCGCCCTTTGTGGTCGTTATCGCAACAGGCATCATGCTGATTTACGCGACATTTGACCTGCCGGCGCTCGGCGATCCCAATGCCCCTGCCAACGCCTATGTCGGGGCGGAATACATTGAACGCACTTATGCCGATACCGGGCTGCCCAACATTGTGACGGCTGTTCTTGCCAGTTATCGCGGCTTCGATACGCTTGGCGAAGTTGTCGTGGTCTTTGCTGCCGGGCTCGGCGTTGCGCTGCTGTTGGGTTTTGGTGAGCGGTCTCTTGCCGTTTCCCTGAACAAGAGGGACGACCAATGACCGAAGACCATCACGTCATTTTGCGCGTCGTTGCAAAACTCCTGATCCCGCTCATCACACTCTATGCCTTCTATGTACACTTCCACGGCGAATACAGTCCGGGCGGCGGGTTTCAGGCCGGTGTGATCTTCGCGGTCGCTATCATCCTTTATTCTCTGATCTTCGGTGTGCCTGCAGCGCTCAGAGCTGTCCCACCGGTCTTCGCCCGCTGCCTCGCGGCCTTTGGTGTCCTTCTCTATGCTGGTGTCGGGGTTGCGGCCCTGCTTGGCGGGGGCAACTATCTCGACTATGACGCACTGGCCAATGACGGGCCCGGCGAACATGTTGGCCAGCATCTCGGCATCATTCTGATTGAGCTTGGCGTTCTGTTCGGGGTCGCCGGGTCCATGCTGGCCATCTTCTATGCCTTCGCCGGACGTGTGGCAGAAATCCGGGATGAGGACTGGTAATGACCGAGTTCATCATCGAGCGGGCAAATTACTGGGCCATCATCGCCCTGATGATGGTTGGCCTCTACATTATCTTTGCCAGCCAGAACCTGATTAAGCGGCTGGTTGGCCTGTCCATTTTTCAGACCTCCGTCTTCCTTTTCTACATCACGCTGAGCAAGATCGCCGGCGGTTCGGCTCCGATCCTCTACGGTCGAGACTATCCCAAGAGTTATGGCGACGATCATTCTGCTGCGCCGGGCTATGATGCCGTTCTCGCGGCAGGTGAGGTTGGCGTAAAGGAGGTTTACTCGAACCCGCTGCCGCACGTGCTAATCCTGACAGCCATTGTGGTTGGGGTCTCGACGCTCGCGGTTGGCCTGGCGCTCGTCGTTCGCATACGTGAATCCTACGGCACCATCGAAGCTGACGAAGTTCGGGATATCGATATGGGTGTGGCTGCCGCGGAAGAAGACGAAGACGCAGCGCAGCGGGCATCGGCATGATTGAGCTGTTTCTAACGCTCGCGCCAGATTGGGCGCTTCGCCATGCCGCGCCCTTGCTCGTGGTCATACCTATGATGTGCGCGCCGCTTTGCGTGTTCATTCCGAGCGGCCGAATTGCTTGGTTCATCAGCATTCTGGCGAGCGCGTTATCTCTGTTCATGGCTTTGCTTCTGCTCGCGCAGGTCCAGACCGTGCCGGGCGGTCAGATATCGTACGAGTTGGGTGGGTGGGAGCCGCCGCTCGGGATCGAGTTTGCCGTCGATGCACTCAATGCGACAATACTTCTGCTTGTCGCCGCCTTTGGTGTTCTCGCCGTTGTGTTCTCGTGGCCGACGGTTGCAGCAGAAGTTCGCGCCGAGAAGCGCGCTATGTTTTACGGTGCTTATCTTGTCTGTTTCACAGGCTTGGCGGGCGTTGCGATCACGGGCGATGCCTTCAACATGTTCGTTTTTCTGGAGATCAGCTCGATCGCGACCTACGTGCTCGTGGCACTTGGTGCGAGCCGAGATCGACGGGCCTTGCCGGCAGCGTTCAACTATCTCGTCATGGGCACGATTGGGGCGACCTTCTTTGTCATCGGGGTGGGCTTCCTCTATGCCGCGACCGGCACGCTCAACATGGCCGACATCGCGACCCGCCTGCCGGAGCTTGAGGGCAGCCGGACAGTACAGGCCGCCTTTGCGTTCATCATTGTGGGCCTTGGCCTGAAGGCGGCCATGTGGCCGCTTCACCAGTGGCTGCCCAATGCCTATGCCTACTCGCCGAGCTTTGTGGTCGTGTTCCTGTCGGCAACAGCGACTAAGGTCGCGCTCTACGCGCTCATCCGTTTTCTTTTCACCGTGTTTTCTCCGGAGTTTGCCTTCGAAGGCGCAAGCTTTGGCATGCTGTTCATGCCGCTCGGTATCGCGGCCATGGTGGTGTGCTCTTTCCAGGCGGTTTTCCAGACAGATGTTCGACGGACGCTAGCTTACTCTTCGGTTGCGCAAGTCGGCTACATGCTGCTCGGCCTGTCGCTTGGCACGGCGATCGGTCTGTCAGCCGGTCTGCTACACCTTGTGAACCATGCCTTGATGAAAGGCGCGCTCTTCATGGCGGTGGCGGGCGTGGTTCTGACCTATCAAGGTACCACGCTGCGAGACTTTGCCGGCCTTGGCCGCTCGGCCCCCTGGACCATGACAGCCTTTGCGATTGCGGCCCTGTCTCTGATTGGCGTGCCTTTGACGGCGGGTTTCCAGTCGAAGTTCGCTCTGCTTGTTGCTGTGCAGGATCAGGGTCTCTGGTGGGCCGCGCTTCTGATCGTGTTCGCAAGCGTGCTTGCTGTCATTTACATGGGGCGCATCATGGAAGCCGTCTTCTTCAAGCCGCCGCACAATCCGCAGAAGATTCACAAAGAAGCGCCGATCACCATCCTTGTTCCGCTGTGGATTCTCGCCCTCGCAAATCTTTACTTCGGTATCGATGCGTCTTTCCCGATTGGTCTTGCAGATAGCGCAGCATCTGCAGTGCTTGGAGGTGGCTCATGACCGGCAGCGTCCTGATACAGGCAGCGCTGATCATTCCGCTGCTGACGGCGATTGGCATCGCGATCTTCAATCGGATTCCAGACCTGCGCGAAGGCGTCACGATTGTTGGCGCTCTGGCACTTTTCCTGACGTCTTGCCTGATGGCAGCAGCGATTGCTGGCGGCAATCCGCCAGAGCTTTTCCTTGGCGAGGCGGCACCGGGCCTGTCCTTTGCCTTCAAGCTGGAGCCTCTAGGTGGTTTGTTCGCGCTGGTGGCGAGCGGCCTCTGGATCGTCAATTCCTTCTATTCGATTGGCTATATGCGCGGGAACCGGGAGCGCAATCAGACGCGGTTCTATATCTGCTTTGCCATCGCTTTGTTCGGCGCGATGGGCGTGGCGATGGCCGGCAACCTGTTCACACTTTTTGTTTTCTATGAAGTTCTGACCCTGTCGACTTATCCGCTTGTGGCCCACAAGGGCGACGCCAACGCCCAACGCGGCGCGCGGATTTACCTTCTGACCCTGCTCGGCACCTCCATCGGATTGTTCCTGGTGGGTGTCGTCTGGACTTATGCGATCGCTGGCGGGCTCGATTTTGTGCCGGGCGGGTTGCTGAACGGACAGGTTGGGACCGGCGCGGCAAGTGCGCTTCTGCTGCTATTCGCGTTCGGGGTCGGCAAAGCGGCTCTCATGCCGTTCCACTTCTGGCTGCCAAACGCAATGGTCGCGCCAACCCCAGTCTCCGCCCTCCTGCATGCCGTGGCTGTTGTGAAGGCGGGCGTCTTCACGATCATGAAGATCTCGATCTACATTTTCGGTGAAGACCTTCTGAACGAGACTCCGGCGCGAGACTGGGTGCTCGCGATAGCCTGTTTCACTATAATCGTGGCGTCGCTGATCGCGCTGACAAAGGACAATCTCAAGGCACGGCTTGCCTATTCGACGGTTTCTCAGCTCGCCTATGTGACGGTCGGGGCAATGCTTGCAGACCCTGCGGGCTGGCTCGGCGGCGCGCTGCAAATTGCGGCCCACGCCTCCGGCAAAATCACACTCTTCATGTGCGCCGGCGCGATTTATGTCGCGACCGGGCTAACCAACATTTCGGAAATGCGCGGACTCGGGCGGAAAATGCCCATGGTCTTCATTGCCTTCTTTGTGGCGTCTCTCTCTATTATCGGCATTCCACCGCTTGCTGGGGACTGGCCGAAATATGAGCTGATGCAGGGCGCAGCGGACGCGAACGCGCATTATGTCGTCGGTGTCCTTATCCTGTCGTCGCTCCTGAACGTGGCTTATCTGCTGCCGATCCCGATCCTCGCTCTGATGCCGCCTCCGGGAACACCGGCACCTGCGCCATACAAGACCGCGGACGGCGCGCCGTTCTTCACCGTTGCAGCGCCGGCCTTTACGGCCTTGCTCTGCTTCATCCTGTTCTTCACCGTCGGTTCGCTCGGCGCGTTCCTGACACCAGCCGTGGGAGTGCGCTGATGGCCGAGCATGATCACACCCCCACCGATAAGAATAGTGACATGAGTCCCATGGCTCGGGCGTTGTTCGGCTGGGTCGAGTGGCGTTGGACGAAGGCGCTCATCTTCTGGGGGCTTGGTGCCCTAACGCTGGGACTCATCGGTTTTGATCTGATGCTGGATCGGCACGAATACGTTCACAGCGCAGAGGCAACCGGCTTCTACGCCATTTACGGTTTCGTAGCCTTCGCCTTTGTCGTCATAACGGGCTGGCCGCTCGGTCGGATGCTGCGCCGGGACGAAAACTATTATGGCGACGAAGACACCGATGACGTGGAGGGGCCACGATGAACCTCTTCGCCATCAATCCGGGCTTTGTGCTTATTCTGGCCGGTGTCGTAGCCGCGGTCCTGCCGTTCCGGCAGCCACGGCAGTGGATTACTATTGCTGCTCCGATCCTCGGCCTGTTCATGCTGATTAATGCGGATCAGAACCTCGACTTGATTACGAT
The DNA here is from genome assembly GCA_028285145.1 of Hyphomonadaceae bacterium. Taxonomy (GTDB): domain Bacteria; phylum Pseudomonadota; class Alphaproteobacteria; order Caulobacterales; family Hyphomonadaceae; genus JANQQC01. The sequence goes on along the minus strand of JANQQC010000010.1, from coordinate 147,335 downwards.
ACAGGCGCTGGGGCTCGACCTTGTTCTTTTCCGGGTCGACAGCCTGTCCTTCATATTCGGGTTGGCCTTTCTCATCGCAGCGTTGCTCAATGCGATCTATGCCTTGCACACCGATGACCGGGTGCAGGACGGGTCCGCTCTGATCTATGCCGGGGCCGCCGTGGCGGCGACCTTTGTCGGCGATCTCATGTCGCTCTTCATCTTCTGGGAGCTAACGGCGATTGCCTCGGTCTTCCTGATCCTGAAATCGGGAACAAAAGCCGCTTATGGCGCGGCGATGCGCTATCTGGGCATCCAGATTCTTTCGGGCGTTCTGCTGCTCGACGGGGCAGCTTACTACTTCAAGGCCAATGGCAATCTCAGCCTGGAAGCCTTCTCCTCGCTGCAGGATCCCGGCGCGCTGCTGATCTTTATTGCTTTTGGTATCAAGGCGGCGTTCCCGCTGCTACACAACTGGTTGCAGGACTCCTACCCGAAGGCGACCATCGTCGGGGCCGTAGTCCTCTCAGCCTTCACGACCAAGCTTGCAGTCTATGCGCTGGCGCGGATGTTCCCAGGCGAGAGCTCGCTGATCTGGATCGGCGCGATCATGACGGTCTTCCCGGTCTTCTTCGCGGTGATCGAGAACGATCTGCGCAAAGTGCTGGCTTACTCGCTGAACAACCAGGTTGGCTTTATGGTCTGCGCCATCGGCGTCGGCACACCGCTCGCCCTTAACGGCGCGGCCGCTCATGCCTTTGCTCACATCATCTATAAGGGCCTTCTCTTTATGAGCATCGGCGCGGTGATGTACCGGGTCGGCACCAGCAAGGCGAGCGAACTGGGTGGGCTCTACAAGTCCATGCCACTGACAGCTGTTTTCTGTCTGATCGGTGCCGCATCGATCTCGGCTTTCCCGCTCTTCTCGGGCTTTGTTGCGAAATCTCTCACGATGAGCGCGGTCGCGAGCGAGGGCTACATCATTATCTGGGGTATGCTCCTCTTCGCCTCAGCCGGTGTGCTGGAGCATTCTGGTATCAAGATCCCGTACTTTGCCTTCTTCGGCCATGATAGCGGAAAGCGTGTGAAAGAAGCGCCCTTCAACATGCTGCTCGCCATGGGACTGGCGTCGGCGATCTGTATCCTGATCGGCCTTCCCATCGTTGCGCCCGGAATGGGTTATGAGTGGCTTTACAGCCTGCTGCCATATCCGGTGGAGGCAATGAAGTATGAGCCGTTTACGGCCGGCCACATATTAACCCAGATGCAGCTTCTGATCGCGGCCGCTTTCGCGTTCGTGCTGCTTCAGCGGATCAGTCTCTACCCGCCTGAGAAACGCGGCACCATACTCGATACGGACTGGATCTATCGCAAGCTTGGCTTCGGCTTTGCGAGCTGGGCGGGAACCGTCTGGGGCAAGGCCGGACCGGCCATGACGGCTGTGTTTGCTGGCTTGAGCGCGCGCGCCTACAGCCGGATCGAGGCGACGTTCAGCCCTCGCGGCGTTCTTGCGCGCGGACCACTGACGGGCGGGATGGCAATCTGGACCGGGGCTTTGCTCGGTATTGTTCTGTTGATGTCGTTCCTAGCGTCGTAGGTGGCTTAAGGTCATCCTTTGGTTTCCAAGGCGTATTCAGTTTGCCTGATGTCAGCCCCCAAAATGTTTACTCGCCCAGTGTTTACCCTACCTCTCATTATAGACGGGATCGCAGGGTCACGACATGGACCACGAGAAAACAACGGACGCAGATCCAAGGCTTATTGAGCTGACCACAGACATCGTCTCCGCGTACGTTTCCAATAATGAGATGAAAAGCGCAGAACTGCCGGCTCTCATTGAGCTGGTGCATGGGTCGTTGCAAACCCTGTCTCGGTCCGTGACGGTCACGACGGTGCGTGAACCCGCTGTGCCCATAAAGAAATCCGTAACGGACGACTTTCTGATCTGCCTTGAGGATGGCAAGAAGTTCAAATCCCTAAAGCGCCACCTGCGCTCCAAGTACGATATGTCTCCGGATGAATACCGTGAGAAATGGCGTTTGCCGGCGGATTATCCCATGGTTGCGCCAAGCTATGCGCGCCAGCGATCAGAACTGGCGAAGAAGATGGGGCTGGGACAATCTTCTAAAGCCTAAGTCCGGTTTGAGTGATTGTCGTTTCGTTTTTGAAATAAAACGGTTCGGTAATCTTGGTTAATTATTTTCAGCCTGACTCTTGATCCGCCGACTCAAATCGGGCGAGAACTGATTCGCAAAGTGCAGTCGGGGTGGCTGAAATGACGGCGGACGCTGAGTTCGAAGGCCTTACGGCCAATCAAAAGGAAATTGTCGAATACTGGCAGGAGCGGCGTCGCGCGAGCGGCGTGGTCACGCGGGCAGATATCAATCCTGGCCGCTTGCGGGCGCATCTCGGACGCTTATCCCTGCTGGATGTCACAACGCCTGACCCGGTGTTTCGGATTGTCGGATCGCGACTGCGCGACCTTCTGGGGATGGATGCCCGCGGGCATCACTTGTCAGATCTGCCGGAAGCCACTGCGAAGACGTGGCGGCAAGGCCTCGACGCGGCATGCGAACGTGGTGCGCCGTTTTTCGGTCTGACGGTCAGAGGTCGCAAGGTACATGCATGGCTGCGGGCACCGCTCTTCGACACCGATGGTAATGTTGCGCAGGTCCTGTGCCACGATGAGCTGATGACCGAGAAAGAGTTCCGCCGGAATCGTGACAAGTCCGCCGCTATCCCCCCATCCCGGGCCGCCGTCGCCGCATAACTATTGGGCTTGCTCACAAAATATAGGAATACTATCCTACACCCTGCATCGCTGGGCTATACTCGCCCGCAACCAGATGCGGGAGATGAGCTTGGCCAGATGCACCCTTCAAAGACAAAAGGACGATGATGGCGCTCAGCTGGCGGCCAGTCTGGTTGCATACGCACTCGGGCTGCATGCTGATGCCATAATGTCGACGGCCCGTGGCTCACCCGCCGTAGCCCATGCCCGCCATATCGCCATGTATCTGACCTATGCATCACTCGGGATGAGCCTTACGCGTGTGGCTGCGGCTTTTGATCGGGACCGTACCACAGTCGCGCATGGCTGCCGGCTGGTGGAAGAACGCCGTGACGACAGCGATTTTGACGGCTGGGTGGAACAGCTGGAAGAAGGCCTGCGTAGTGTGGTGCCACTGTATGGCCGTCAGGTCGCTTGAGCCTCAAGCGCGCGTTCAGCGTCGGCACGGATCCGCGACACCATGGATGCGAGGCCGTTCGACCGCTGAGCGGTCAATGCGTCGGCCACGCCGATCTCCTTGAGAAATCCATGCACATCGAAGGCAAGGATCGCGTCAGGGCTCTCCCCGGAGTAAAGGCGTGTCAGAATAGCGATCAGGCCTGACACGATCATCGCGTCACTCTCGGCGCGGATTTCAAGTTCGCGTTCCGGTTTTGCTTCTGTGATCATCCAGACCTGTGAAGCGCATCCGCGAACCCGTGTTTCTTCCGTGCGTTCGTGAGGTTCGAGTGGCGGATTGGACTTCCCGAGATCAATGATGTGGGCGTAGCGCGCCTCCCAGTCATCGAGAAAGTCGAACTCGTCGCGAATGTCGCCGGCTGCGGTTTCAATGCTCATGAGGGGGATGTGGCGCGCATCAGGGCAAAAAGAAACCCCCGGCGGTGAAACCGGGGGTCTCTGCTTCAGTAGAGACTGCTCTAGTCGGCGACATCGCCAATGCACTGACCGATATCGGCAAGGGCATGCTCGCCGATGCAGAACGGCACTTCGTATTGTGCGTGAGCGGCGGCAACGCATTGCTGCAGATTGAGGTGAGCCGTCTTCACGCAATTGCGCGTGCTGCGTTCGCTCATTGCCGAGTGAATGGCAGTTGCGCCCGAGGCGTTCGCACCAATGATGCGGTAGGCCGCCAGTGTCGCAATCCGGTCAGCGATGGGCTCTTTTCCAGGCGCGATGCCGGACCGGCTGGAGCTGTAGCTTGTGCGGATCGTCGGAAACTTCACAGTGCTCGCAGCGCCAGACACGCCTTCCCACAGCGAGGGAGCGCCAGTGGAACCGGCATTGCCAAGAATGGTGTTGATGTCAGGCGAGCTGAAGGCGGCCAGCATGGTTGGCGTGGCATCCCGGCCGACTTTCGCGGCGCTATCCAGGCGCTGGGCCCGGGCACTCGAGTTGCCGATGCGGGCCTTCGCCCAACCGGAACCCTGCAACGAATAAGCCTGCTCCTTCACATAGGCAGCTGCTCCATCAATGTGACGGCTGTCAGCAACGACTGCCGTCAGAGACGAAGCGACGGCGTCATTGCCGCCTGCCAGCGTGCGGGCATAGCGAACATCGTTACGAAGTCCGGTTTCGAAAACGTCGCGACCGTAAAAACTCTCAATGTCACGTACGGCGGCGCGGTATTCGGGGTTCTGCGAGGCGATCAGGGCAGAGTATGCGATCCAGCCTTTGGACAGCTTGTCTGCATTATGCCCACCGAGATTGGTCAAGGCATCGTCAATGTCGCCGGCAGATGCGAACGGCGTTGTTTTCACATCCGTGACATCGGCCTGAAATGTAGCGTAGACAGCGGCCTGATTGGAAATCGTGTCGGCTTCGGTCGGTGGTGCGACGGCAGCTGTTTGTGCGACGGCTGTCGCGTCCTGTGCAGTGGCGGCGAGCGACACGGCAAATCCAGCGATGGCGGCGATGGTCCAGTTCTTGGTTGTCGTCATCTCTACTTCCCTCAATTACACGAGTGTCGTTCGACGACATTCGAAGCGATTCAAATCCTATCCGCAGGAGACTCTGTTTGACAGGCCGCAATGGCACCCCCGGGACGAAAGAAGCGTGTCACCAACCCCTCAACGTCATGTTAATATGAGGTACCAAATCGAATCACTATCGGGCAGAGCTTTGTTTAGCTTGAGCGAATTCTGGTACAACTCTGGCATAAAGGGTCAAATTCGCTGCGAAACACCGTTTTGATGAAATCTTTGTCACATCCTTCAACACCCTTTGTGGAGAGTCTCGTCCTGGTGACCTGGCTCTGTGCGGCGGCGATTGCTTCGCTCCTGACGGGGGGGCCGACATCGCCTGCACTGGCACTGTTTGCGCTGGGCCCACTGGCGGCGTGCGGGATTGGCCGGGTGCGTCTCGCTGTTGAAGCGCTTGTCTTTGCCGGGCTTGCCGTCTGCGCGATGCTCATCCTGCATATGGCAGGCGTTCAGCCCTATACTGAGCTAGATCAGAATGCGCGGGCATGGATTGGTGTGGCTGCGATTTTGGCATCAGCCATTGGCGGACTGCTAGCGCTCGGTCTCGCCCCGGGGCCGGCGGCCGTACGCCCGCAACCTGTTCCAGTTCCACAACCGCCCACTGGATCGATCCCGCCCGACATCTCCGATGATGCGCCACTGCTCTGGGTCGAGACCACGCCGCTCGGCCACGTTAAGGCCCTGCGCGGGGATCGGCGGCTTCTGCCGGGCGTTGCGCGCCAGCGGGCGCTTCAGGATGTTGCTTCGACGCATTCCGACGGATCATTCAACGATCTGGTGAGCGAGGCCGGAGCCCGCACAATAAACCTGTCAGACGGCCGGACGCTGATTGCTCACACACGGCCATCTCCCACTGGCGCGGTTGTGGTGTTCGCAGATGCTTCGAACGCGGCACAGACGCGGCTGGAAGACATGCGTGCACGTGTGGAGAAAGCTGAGCAGGCCCTTGCTGGCCGTAGCGCTTTCTACGCGTCACTCGGTCACGAGCTGAAAACGCCCCTCAATGCCATTCTCGGTTTCTCCGACATGATGCGGGAAGAAGTGCTCGGGCCGATGCCGAAAGCCTATGCCGACTATGCGGCGCTGATAAATGAGAGCGGACAGGACCTCCTGTTATTGGTCGAAGACATTCTCGATCTCTCCAAGGCAGAGGCGAACCGCCAGCGTCTCGAACTTGAACCGGTCGATCTGACCGCCAGCGGCGCGGCAGTGGTTCGCCAGCTTTCCGCTATGGCGAAACGTGCCGGCGTCATCCTCCGAATGACCGAGAAGCGCGAGGCGTGGGCACATGCCGATGCGCGCGCGATCCGGCAGATATGGCAGAACCTCATTTCTAACGCGATCAAATACTCTGAGAAAGGCGGCGCCGTCGTTCTTCAAACGGCAATGCATGATGGCTCTGTCTCACTGTATGTGGCGGATGCCGGCGTTGGCATGAGCGAGGATGACCTGGCGCGCATCGCCGAGCCGTTTGCTCAGGGCCGGAATTCAAAGGGCCGTGCCGGGACGGGTCTCGGCCTCACAGTGGTTCAGCGGTTTGCCGAACTGCACGGTGGCAAGGTCGTTATAGATACAGCGCTCGGTAAGGGCACGACCGTTCAGGTCACTCTTCCAGCGGCCGATGCCGGTGATCTGATCGGCTTCGAAGACGCGGCGCAGTAAGAACGCGTGGAAGAACGGCTACCAACCTGGCTTTGGGTGGATGCGCTGATGCGGCGGGCACAGGTCGATGGTGCGTCCGTTTTTGTCCTTCAGAAAGGCGATGAAGACCGCGGTAGTGTTCTGATCAAGGTCGCGACGCTGGATGGGGCCGCGCGGATCTATGCTCCTGGCATGGGACTGGATGGCGGGCGGGTTTTTACAGATTTGCTGACACAGGGCGTCGGCCCTGATGAAGCTGGCGTGGATGCTTACATTGCACGGACGCAAAAGCGGGACAGCGACGTCTGGGTTCTTGAGATCGAGGACCGCGCAGGCCGTCATTTTTTGACGGAACCCGTCGAGGGGCCCACAGATTAACCTGCGATTCACCAATGGTGACGAGTTTCAGCCCAACAACAGCTGTGGGGCCGACCAAATGCTCTTTCTTCTCAACGATCAGATCATCGAGATCGAGTCGCCAGAAATTCATCTTTCCAGCCGCTGGAAGTCCATTGGATGTGGCGAGCCCTATGCGCTGATGGCGCGCGATGCGATCGATTTTGTTCGGGCGGTCGTCGATGAGCACGCCAAACAGGGCATGGCACTCGACACCCTGCTGAGCCAGGATCTTGCCTCGCTCATCGTCGCCAAGACCGGTGCCAACGCGATCCTGTTCATCAATCAGGCTGCCGGGGCGAGCGAAACCCGCCTGACCATGATCCCCGATGCCGTTCTCCAGACGCTGCGCAGCCGCATGGAAGAAGATGGCGAGAGTGTCGATATGGCCGAGATCTGGCCCGCAGCAGCCTAACGCCCTTCAAACACATCCACGAATACGTTAAGCGCCTCGGTTCGTAACGATCCGGGGCGTTTTCATGTCGATGACTTTTGCCGAAGAAGCTGCGCGTCGGCGCACTTTCGCGATTATCTCGCACCCGGATGCCGGTAAGACGACGCTGACAGAGCACTTGCTGCTAGCTGGCGGAGCGATCCGGCTGGCAGGTCAGGTCGCCGCCCGGGGCGAACGCCGCCGCACGCAGTCGGACTGGATGAAGATCGAACGGGATCGCGGCATTTCAGTCTCGGCTTCGGTGATGACGTTCGAGCATGCCGGCCTGATGTTCAATCTGCTCGACACACCGGGCCACGAAGACTTCTCCGAAGACACCTATCGCACGCTCACAGCTGCAGACTCCGCCGTTATGGTTCTGGACGCGGCCAAAGGCATCGAGCCGCAAACCCTGAAACTGTTCGAGGTTTGCCGGATGCGCGACATCCCGATCATCACCTTCATCAACAAAATGGACCGCGAGGCGGATGATCCATTCGCGTTGCTCGACGAAATCCAGGACAAGCTGCAACTCGACACGGCACCGCTTTACTGGCCCGCGGCCAGCGGCAACCGGTTCGCGGGGATGCTGGATCTTCGCAACGAGGATTTCCTCCCCTTCGAGAAGGCACCCGCCGCCGACAAGATGGAAGCGGGCGATCAAGAACGGATTGCGCTCAGCGGCAATTCGGTCGCTGCGGCGATGGACGAGGAAGTTCTGGAGGAACTGCGTGAGAACGCTGAACTCGCCGCCGAGGCGCTGCCAAAGATGGACACCAAGGCGTATCTGGAAGGCCATATGACGCCTGTCGTGTTCGGCTCCGCGCTGCGCCACTTCGGAGTGGGAGAATTGCTGCAGGCGCTTGCCGAGTTTGCGCCGGAGCCTCGCCCTCAATCGGCCGAGCGCAAAGGCGAGCAGGTGGAGCTGAAATCCGCTGACAAGGAAGTCGCCGGGTTCGTCTTCAAGATCCAGGCGAACATGGACCCGAACCATCGCGACCGCATCGCCTTCCTCCGGCTCTGCTCCGGCCCGTTCAAGCGGGGCATCCGGATGAAGACGTCCGAGGGTAAGCAGATCAATATCCACAACCCACTGATGTTCATGGCGCAGGATCGTGAGATCGCCGAGAACGCTTATGCCGGCGATGTCATTGGTGTGCCCAATCACGGCCAGCTGCGCGTTGGCGATACGCTGTCGGAAAGCGGCGAGCTGTCTGTCGGAGGCATACCGAACTTTGCGCCGGAAATCCTGCGCCGGGCGCGGGTGTCCGACCCGATGAAGACCAAGCATCTAAAAAAGGCGCTGGAGAGCCTCGCCGAAGAAGGTGTCACCCAGCTCTTCCGCCCTGCGATCGGCTCGGACATGATCGTTGGCGCGGTCGGCGCGCTGCAGATTGATGTGATGGCCGAACGCGTTGCTGCGGAGTATGGGCTGGACGTCGTTTTCGAAGCCGCGCCCTACAATGTCGCGCGCTGGATCGCATGCGATGACGCGAAGACGCTGGGTGCATTTCTCGACAAGAACAAGTCTGCCACAGGTACCGACCTTGATGGCGCGCCCGTCTACCTTGCCAAGAATGCTTGGGATGTCGGCTATGTTCAGGAGAAGAACCCCGATATCCGCTTTACTGCCACGCGCGAACGCGCCGTCTGATCTGAGAGACTGACCATGGACGATTTCACCTGGGCTGCCGATGCTTGGACATATCTGACGGAAATCTGGGTCGAAGGCGCTTACGGCTATACATTCGGCCAGATAGTGTCGGCGGTGACGATCATTCTGTTCGCGATCACCATTCGTGGCGTCTTTGCGCGGACGATTGTTCGCGGCATTGGTCGGGCGGCTGCGGGAACGTCTTCCAAACTTGATGACGGTCTCGTCAAATCTGTTGCCACACCGCTGAAAATCGTCCCGGTCATCATCGGCGTCTACTTCGCAATCCAGATGCTGGATGTCAGCGACGAGCGATCCCAGATCCTCAACGACATTGTTCAGTCTGTTGTGACGCTTGCGGTCTTCTGGACGTTGTCCCGGGCTGTCAGCGCCTTCGAGTTCGCATTTACTGGCCTGCGCGAGACACTCTCGCCGGCAATTGTCGACTGGATGGCGAAAGCCCTCCAGATTATTCTACTAATCCTTGGTTTCGGGGCTGTGGCCCAGATCTGGGGCATTCCGATTGCACCGATCCTTGCAAGCCTCGGCGTGTTCGGTATCGCCGTGGGCCTCGGCGCGCAAGATCTGTTCAAGAACCTTATCTCCGGCATTCTCATCCTCACCGAGAAACGCTTTGTTCCGGGCGAATGGATTCAGTCTGACGGTGTCGTCGAAGGAACCGTTGAGAAGATCAATTTCCGCTCCACGCTGGTGCGCCGTTTTGACAAGAGCCCGGTCTATGTCCCCAACTCTCTGTTGTCGGATGCACCTGTGACCAACTTCTCACGGATGACCCACCGCCGGATCAAATGGGTGGTAGGCGTCGAGTACCGCACCACGGTCGACCAGCTGAAATACATAAGGGACGAGATCGAAGCCGCGCTCTGGCAGGACGACCGGTTTGCCAAGCCGCCTGAAGCTGCGTTGTTCGTGCGGGTCGACAGTTTCAATGCGAGCTCAATCGACTTCCTGATCTACTGCTTCACTCACACCAAGAACTGGGGCGAGTGGCTCGCCATCAAGGAAGAGTTCGCCGTCACAGTGATGAATATCATTGAGCGCGCCGGTACCGGCTTCGCCTTCCCAAGCCGGACAATCTACATGCAGCAGCAGGATCCGCCGGAAATCATGGCTCCGCCAAGTCCGAGCGACGCGGTCGAGAAGACACGTCTCGCCATTGAGGAACGGGAGCGCGTAGGTGGCATGGGCGAAGCCGACGACGATGGCTGATCCACTGATCCTCGTCGATGCCGATGCCTGTCCGGTGAAGGACGAGATCTACAAGGTCGCCCTGCGCTACAAGATACCGGTCCTGCTGATCGCCAACAGTTTCATGCGGACTCCGCCGCACGAACTGATCACGCTTAAAGTGGTGGGCTCCGGTTTCGATGAGGCTGACGATCATGTTGCCGAGCTAAGCAGGCCGAACACCGTGGCGATCACGGCCGACATTCTCTTGGCCGAACGTTGCCTGAAAGCTGGTGCCCTCGTGATCGCCCCAAACGGGAAGCCGTTCACCGAAGCCTCAATAGGCGGGGCCATCGCAACGCGCGCAATCATGCAGGATCTTCGCGATACCGCAGTAGGCGGCCCAACCGGCGGCCCGGCCCCGTTCAGCAAGGAAGACCGGTCGCGCTTTCTTTCGGCTCTCGATCAGGCGCTTGTGAAACTGAGGCGCGCCTAAAGTTCATCCACATCGCAGCCGCGCGCTTCGAGGATCGGCTTCATTTCCCAATAGGCCATCGGTGTGCGGTAAAGCGGAATGCGCGGATGGAGATGGTGGATGATGTGATACTGCATCCCCATGGAGCCGATATTGCCGAGAATGGACCGGAAGGAGCGCGTATTCCGGTAGCGCCCCTGCTTCGTGCCCGGATGATGTGGAGCCCAGCTCAGATAGTACTGGATATAGGTGAGCGCGATGTGGCGCGGTAGCCACCAGAGCAGCGCGGCCTCGATCGCGTAGCCAGACCAGGCGAGCGCGAACAGCGTCCCATAAAAGACGATCTCATAGATCACCGCATCGAGGATGACATCCTGTCGCCCGATCCGAATCAGCGCCTGACCATAGGCGTTGAGTCCGCCGTCAACGCGGGGCTGGCGATTGCGAATACTGCCCCAAATTGCCTGAATCGGTCCGGGGGCCTTTGTGGAGATGTCGGGGTCGAGGCCTGGATCATTGGTGTGTTTGTGGTGTTCGAGATGCGTTAGCCGCGCGACGCGGTAAGGCAGGACGAGAGGTATCGTGGAAAGATGTCCAATTGCCTGATTCAGCCATCGAAGCCTTGAACCCGGCTTGGCGATAATGTCGTGCTGGGCTTCATGGCTCGGCAGGTAGGACAGCATGATGTTCGCTGTCGCGATCAGGAAGCCGGCCCACAATGGTAGCAGGCCCAGAAATACAAGCGGCCAGAGGGCAAGCCATATGGCGAGATTGCCGAAAGCCCAGATCACAGCCATCCACGGAAACCGGTCAATGTGCCGGCGAGCGATCTCGCGCTCCATCCGCATCAACTCGGCATCGGATAGAGTTTCGAGGCTGGTATCGCTCATACCCACCGTCCCCGAAGCTGCGCGATGACGCCAAGCAAACCGCCAAGGATGAGCCCGGTCGTAAGCGCGGTCAGCCCAAAGGGCGGTGTCCAGCCATTTCGCGAGATGATCTGCGCGATCAGTGGTGCGAGAAACCCGAATGCAAAGAGCAGTGGGCCGAACTCGAAGACTTTCTGGATAACGGTGGACAACTTGGAATCTTCCATCGTCAAAATATGACACAGGCGTCAACTTTTGTGAAGCGCTCTTCCCAGTGGCCGACCTGCTGGTTTCTGCCGCCGATAGAGATAACCGCCCGATAGGCCCATCCGTCGGCAGGCCTGCACAGGCGGCGCGCCAGGCGCAGGCAACCGGTCAGCGGCTTTCGCCATCACACGTAGCGCCTTCATCATCCACGGTTTTGCGCGTCGCGCCTCAAGGCCGAGGTCTTGCCGAATACCGTCCGGCAGCAGTTCGATCGCCGCGCGGACATATAGCCCGGCACCTGGTAGCGGCAGCGCTTTCTGAACGATATCGAGGAAGTCCGTCAGGATCGCAGAAGGCTCGAGATGCGGTCGCATCTTTTCGAACAGGGCCGCCTGTTGCTGGACCGAGGCTGGCGGAGCCGTCGCCCCATAAAGCGCAGCGGATCGTTGAGCTTCAGCGTAAAACCGGTCTCGGTCAGCCTCGCTCAGAGGTCCGGCGAGTGCATGATAAGCTTCCAGAAATCCAAAGCTTGCCGTCGCTTGTACCCAGTTCATGAGTTCCGGATCGCTGGCGTGATAGGCCTTTCCGCATGGCGTCGTACCGGAAACGCCGGCATGCATACGTCCGATCCGTTCGATGATCTGCGTTGCGAGTTCCGCTGAGGCATAGACGGTAATCATGGCTGCCAACCCAGTGCGTTTCATACGCGTCAGCGGCTGTTTCTCGAAGATCGAATGATCCCAGACGCCATGCCGTACACGTGGCTCAGCAAGTTCGAGGATGACAGCCGTAATGCCGCCGACCGCAAGCGTCACCGGGTTCTTGAAGACACGCCATGATACCGAGTCAGGCGCGCAAAGGGCTTCAGCCCCTTTCGGCTCGGTGAAGTCGATCGTCTGACCCTGATAGCGCATTGCGCTGATGCTCGGCCGTCAGGTCGCTCGATGCAAGAGACTTTACGAGGACGTGCTATTCCGAGGCGTCGTTCGACCCGAGGCCTGGATTGCGTCCGGCGGCCTGATCGGCGCGCAGCTTGGCCGTCATGCTGTTGATCTTGTTGATCAGGGCATCGGCAGAGCCATTTTGCCGGTCGAGCAGTGAAAGAAATTGCGCGCGCTGTTCAATGGCCAGCCAGATGAGGTTGCCCTCAAGGTTCAGCGCCACGTCTACAACCTGGTACTCACCGTTACGTGTGAGAACTCGCCAGCGCACATCCATATCCTTGCCATCGGCTCGGCGGATGGTCGTATCCACGATCGAATCGCGCTCATTGCGGTCGGTCGATCCGGTCACAACGACAGACTCGCCGCGATACTGGTCCAGCTGGACCTCGTAAACGGCGAGTGCATAGGTGCGGAACGCTTCGCGATATCGCTCCAGTTCTTCCGGGGAAAAGCGGCGGGCATACTTGCCGATGGCGAAGTTCGACACCGCGCGCATGTCGGTGAACTCATCCATATAGGCGTTGAACGTGCTTGTGCGTTCCGAGGCGCTCAGAGCCGGATCGTTGAGGGTCCGCAGCACTTCATTGGCATTTTCTTCGACATAGTCTTCGGTCGCCTTGTCCGCGAAAGCGGGCAGGCTGAAGGCCAGAATGGCCGCTGCGCTTGCGAGAATTGTCTTATAGGTCATGTGACCGTCCTATTCGCTTTCCTCATCCTCGAAGTCGAAGGAATCATCGAAATCAGGCAGATTTTGGTACTCATCTGGGTCTTCCCGCCCATTTCTGATCGCCGCTTCGCGCTGCGCCATGTAGGCCCGACGATAAGCAATATAGGGCTCAGGCTGCTCACGCAGAGTCTCGAACGTCTCGATCAGGCCTTCGCGTGCTGAGAGCGCGCCAAGCACACCACGCGTGACGTTTATCGTTGTACGCGTATCGTCGTCTTCAAATTGAGTCCATGTGAGCGGATCGAAAGCCCGGTCCACGCCGGCACCGATCAGATCGCGCGGATTGCTGGGTCCGATGATCGGCATGACGAGAAACGGGCCAGAGTCTACGCCCCAGACGGCGAGTGTTTGGCCAAAATCCTCGGAGTGGCGTTCCAGCCCGGATGCACCGGCCACATCGAACAGCCCTCCAATCCCGAGCGTCGTATTGATGGCAAACCTTGAGAACGTCGTCCCCGCCCGCTCGGGCTCGGCTTGGAGTACGTCATTCACGAAGATCACGGGTGCATTGAGGTTGGAAAGAAAGTTGCGCACGCCTGTCCTGAAGAAACCGGGTGTCGCCGCGCGGTAGCCCCGGGCCGCTGGTTCAAGCACGGCCTTGTCGACAGCCTCGTTAAACGCGAAGACGTCGCGATTCCAGCCTTCATAGGGGTCGTTGACCGATCCTGGTGTCGTTTCTGCCGTGGATGCGCACGACACGAGGCCTAAGGCGGCCAAGGCGATAAGTGATGTGATCCGCATTCAGTCCGTCCCGTTCTTCGTGCGCTATATGACTCTTATTAGCGCCCCTTCAACTCGCAGTCTCGTGAACGGCCCATAACAAAATCTCAATCGTGTTCTTGATGCGACATATAAGAACATGCTTATATCCCGAAATGAAATCTGGGCCGGACCGAATAGTTGAAGCGTTGCGAGCGGCTGGGGAGCCGTCGCGCCTGCGTATTTTGGCTCTGCTGCGCCGAGGTGATCTGTCCGTTGGAGAACTTGTGGAAATCCTTGGTCAGAGCCAACCCGGTGTGTCCCAGCACCTGAAAACACTTACTGCGTCCGGGCTGGTGGAGCGTCTTCCGGAAGGTTCCTGGGTGTTTTATCGCGCCACGACGGAGCCCGGTTTGCGGGCGCTGCTTGATGGTGTGTTCGCTGAACTTGATCAGGAAACTGGCGATATCGCTCGCGATAAGACGCGTCTTGATGCTGTGCGAGCTGCTCGCGCCGAGTCGGCGGACAGCTACTTCAAGCGCGTCGCTGAAGCATGGGACGAAATCCGCGCACTTCATTACCCCAACGAATCTATCGAGGCCGCTATTCTCGAAGCGGCTGGTGATGGCCCGTTTGAGTGTCTGGTCGATATCGGTACAGGTACGGGCCGGGTGCTCTCGCTTCTATCCTCCCGGGTCCGGCGCGCTGAGGGAATCGATCAGAGCCATGAAATGCTCACCATCGCCCGCGCCAACCTGAACCGTGCAGGCGTCGAGAACGCCAATGTGCGAAAGGGTGACGCCGCCGCGCTGCCTTTGGAGGATGGCGCAGCCGATCTCGTCGTCATCCATCAGGTGCTGCACTATGTGGAAAATCCCGACCGCGTGATTGCGGAAGCCGCGCGCATTCTTCGCCCCGAGGGCCGGCTGATTGTCGTCGATTTCGCGCCGCATGACTTGGAATTTCTCCGCATTGACCATGCTCACCGTCATCTCGGCCTGTGCCCGAACGTGCTCGAAGACTGGACGGACGCCGCAGGCTTAGCGGTTATGAACCGGCGTCAGTTCGATCCGCCCGGTAATGCAACAGATGAGCCGAAAGATGGTCTGTCGGTTCAGATCCTCACAGCTGAAAAGCCTGCCCTCGCAAAGGAGGCCGCAGCATGACGCAGCCCAGCGTGTCATTTGAATTCTTTCCGCCAAAATCCGACGCCGCAGAGGCTAAGCTCTGGGACGCCGTAAACCGTCTTGAGCCGGTGGACCCCCTATTCGTGTCCGTCACCTTCGGAGCCGGTGGTTCCACGCGTGACCGGACGCACCGAACGGTGAAGCGTATGGTCGAGGAGACGACACTTGTTCCCGCTGCGCACTTAACCTGCGTGGATGCGTCCAGGGATGAGGTCCACGCCGTTATCGAAGATTACTGGCAGGCTGGCGTGAAACACATCGTTGCCCTGCGTGGCGACAGCCCCGATGGCATGGGTGAAGCGTTCACCCCGCATCCTGATGGCTACAAGGGCTCGATCGAACTGATCGAGGGAATCCGGGCGCACCGCCCCGAGCTCGGCAAGTGTTTCGAGATTTCAGTGGCCGCCTATCCTGAGCCTCACCCCGACAGTCGCGGCTGGGCCGATGATATGGCCGTGCTCAAGGCCAAGCAGGATGCAGGGGCAGACCGTGCGATCACGCAATTCTTCTTCAATCCCGACGACTATTTCCGTCTGCTGGACGAGGCCGAAAAGGCCGGTATCACCATGCCGATTATCCCTGGCATTATGCTGCAGCCGAACTTCAAAGGTCTGACGCGGATGGCGAAGATGGTGCAGGCGACGCTGCCGGACTGGCTGCGTGATCTCTACGATGGCCTTGATGACGATCCAGAAACCCGCGATCTCGTGACTGCCAATGTCGCTGCTGAACTGACGCGCAAGCTGGCAGATCAGGGCGTTCGCGATTTCCATTTCTATACACTGAATCGGGCAGGACTCGCGCTCTCCACCTGCCGCCTTCTGGGCCTCAAGCCCAAACCCGTGCCCAAAGCGGCTTAAGGAAAACCTATGACACGAGCTGAACGAATTGCGGCGCTGAAAGCCGCTGCGAAGGAACGTATTCTCGTCTTTGATGGCTCTTGGGGCGCGCTGATCCAGCGTATGGGCCTTGAGGAAAAAGACTATCGTGGGGAGCGCTTTACCGAAGCGGCCTACCCGGGGCAGATGAAGGGTAACAATGACATTCTGTGCCTGACACGACCTGATATTGTAGCGGACATCCACAATCAGTACTTCGCCGTCGGCGCGGACATCTCCGAAACCAATACCTTCTCGGCGACCACCATCGCGCAGGCCGACTACGATCTTGACCCACAATCGGTGCGAGACATCAGCTATGAAGGCGCGAAGACCGGCCGGCGTGTCGCGGATGAGTGGACGGCGAAGACGCCGGATAAGCCACGCTTCCTGGCCGGCTCGATTGGACCGCTCAATAAAATGTTGTCCATGTCTTCGGATGTGAACGATCCGGGTGCGCGCGAAGTGACCTTCGACCAAGTCTACGACGCTTATCGCATGCAGGTGGAGGCACTCTACGAAGGTGGCGTGGATCTCTACATTATCGAGACCATTACCGACACGCTGAACTGCAAGGCGGCGATCAAGGCCGTTAAGGATCTGGAAGCCGAAGGCCAAGAGGCGCTGCCCATCTGGATCTCCGGTACGATTACGGACCGCTCGGGCCGCACGCTCTCGGGTCAGACAGTCGAGGCGTTCTGGAACTCAGTGCGTCACGCCGAGCCCTTTGCGATCGGGCTCAACTGCGCGCTTGGTGCCGATCTAATGCGCCCGCACATTGCAGAGCTCGCCCGCATCGCCGACACGCATGTCGCCGCCTTCCCGAATGCGGGCCTGCCCAATGAGATGGGTGAGTATGATGAGACTCCCGAGCAAACCGCCGGTCACATCCAGGAGTGGGCCTCTTCGGGCCTGTTGAACCTTGTCGGCGGCTGCTGCGGCACCACGCCTGACCATATCGACGCCATCGCAAAGGCGGCCGATCAGCCGACACGCACTGTGCCCGGGCGTCCTCGTGCTATGCGCCTGTCCGGCCTTGAACCCTTTGAACTGGCGAGCTGAAGGAGATCCCCATGAAGGTCTATGAAGAGATCACCCCGAAGCTGGAAGCCTTCATCAAGGCGCAGAAAGTCTATTTCGTGGCGACCGCCCCGCTTTCTGATGATGGTCACATCAATCTCAGCCCCAAGGGCTATGATAGTGTCACGGTGCTCGGCCCCAATGAAATCGCCTGGCTCGATGTCGGCGGGTCCGGCATCGAAACGATGGCGCACCTGAAAGAGAACGGTCGCATCGTCGTCATGTTCTGTGCCTTTGAAGGCGCGCCGCTGATCCTGCGCCTGTTCGGTAAAGGAGAAGCGATACAGTTCGATGACCCACGCTTCCCCGATCTGCTCGCCAAATTCCCGAAGTTCGACAAGGCACGGGCGATCGTCACGGTGAAGCTCGACCGCATTCAGGACAGTTGCGGCTGGGGCGTGCCCTTCATGGATTTCCGCGAAGAACGCGATCAGCTCAAGCGCTATGCCGACAATGAAAAAATGACCGCCGAGGCCTGGGCGGAGAAATACTACACGAAGAATGCCGAGAGCATTGACGGCCTGACAGGTGTGGAGAGACCGGAATGACTTATGTCGACGGGTTCGTGATCGCGGTTCCCAATGAAAAGAAGGAAGCCTATCTTCAGTACGCGCGGGAATGTGTGCCCGTTTTCAAGAAGTATGGTGCGCGTCGCATGGTGGAGAACTGGGGCGTCGATGTCCCCGACGGCGAGCTCACGTCTTTTCCAATGGCTGTGAAGCGAAAGCCCGACGAGACCGTCATGTTCTCCTGGATCGAGTGGCCCTCGAAACAAGTTCGCGATGAAGGTATGGAGCAGCTTGTCCAAGATCCATTCTTCGAGGGCGACGAGGAGTTCACCATCTTCGACGCCAAGCGCATGATCCTGGGCGGCTTCGAGACGATACTAGACGAATGACCCGGCCCATCGCGACATTTATCAACGTCGGTGAACGCACCAACGTCACCGGCTCCGCACGTTTCCGCAAGCTGATCACCGCCGGTGACTATCCCGCCGCCGTCGAGGTGGCGCGCCAGCAGGTCGAGAACGGGGCCCAGATCATCGACGTCAATATGGATGAGGGCATGCTGGATGGCGCTGAAGCCATGACCACCTTCCTCAACCTGATCGCCGCCGAGCCTGACATTGCTCGCGTGCCGGTGATGATCGACAGCTCCAAGTGGGAGGTCATCGAAGCTGGCCTGAAATGCGTGCAGGGCAAGGCGGTCGTGAACTCGATCTCGATGAAGGAGGGCGAAGAGAGCTTCCTGGAGCAGGCCCGCGCCTGCCTTGCCTATGGTGCAGCGGTCGTCGTCATGGCGTTCGATGAAGACGGTCAGGCCGACATAGCGTCTCGTAAGATCGAGATCTGCCAGCGCGCCTACAGGCTGCTCACCGAAGAGGTCGGCTTCCCGCCGGAAGATATCATTTTTGACCCGAACATCTTTGCCGTCGCGACCGGCATCGAAGAGCACAACAATTACGCCGTCGACTTCATTGAAGCGGCCAAGGAGATCCGGCGAATCTGCCCGGGCTGCCACATCTCCGGTGGGCTCTCCAATGTCTCGTTCAGCTTCCGTGGCAATGAGCCCGTGCGCCGGGCTATGCACTCGGTCTTCCTTTACCACGCTATCCCGGCGGGCATGGATATGGGCATCGTCAATGCCGGCCAGCTCGACATTTATGACGAGATCGAACCTGAACTCAGAGACATGGTCGAAGATGTCATCCTCAATCGCCGCGAGGACTCTACAGAACGTCTCGTCGACTTCGCCGAACAGTTTCGTGGCCAGAAGGGCAAGACAGCGGAGAAGGACACCAAGTGGCGGGACGCCCCGGTCGCAAAGCGTCTGGAGCATGCGCTCATCAACGGCATCACCGAATTCATCGTCGAAGACACTGAGGAGGCTCGTCAGGCTGCCGAACGCCCACTCCACGTGATCGAAGGCCCGCTCATGGACGGCATGAATGTCGTCGGAGACCTCTTCGGTTCCGGCAAGATGTTCCTGCCGCAGGTCGTGAAATCCGCCCGCGTTATGAAGGCGGCCGTCGCTCACCTCGAACCCTTCATGGAGAAGGAAAAGGAAGAGATGGGTCTCGTCGGCCAGTCCAAGGGCAAGGTTCTGATGGCGACCGTCAAAGGCGATGTCCATGACATCGGCAAGAACATTGTTGGTGTCGTGCTGGCCTGTAATGGCTACGAAATCGTCGATCTTGGCGTGATGGTCCCGGCAGAAACCATTCTCGACACGGCCGTCGAGCAGGGCTGCGACATGATCGGTTTGTCCGGGCTCATTACGCCGTCCCTTGATGAGATGGTTTACGTCGCTCGCGAGATGGAGCGTCTGGAGATGGACATGCCGCTCCTGATCGGTGGCGCGACGACCTCTCCGGCTCATACAGCCGTCAAGATCGAGCCGGGCTTCAAGCGTGGCCCTGTCATTCATGTCTCTGATGCCAGCCGCGCTGTCGGTGTTGTCAGTGGACTGATGAATGAGGAAGAGCGTCCTATTGTCTGGGAAACGGCTAAGGCCCGCTATCAGCGTATGCGGGAAGCGCGCGAAGGTGGCCCGCCGCAGAAACGCCTGCCCATCGCGGAGGCCCGTCAGAAAGCCTTTCAAACTGAAACGGCCAGCGCCGATGCCCCATCCTTCACAGGCGTCCAAACCTTTGAGGATTTCGATCTCGCCGAAGTCGCCCGTTACATCGACTGGTCACCATACTTCGCAAGCTGGGATCTCGCAGGCCGGTATCCGCAGATTCTTGAGGACGAGGTCGTCGGTGAGGCCGCCTCCAGCCTCTGGGCGGATACGCAGGCGATGATGCAGCAGATCGTCGGCCAGCAATGGTTTGCGCCGAAAGCCGTCATCGGCTTCTGGAAAGCAAGCCGGAAGGGCGACGATATTGTACTGGAGACGGGCGATACGCTCCACACGCTCCGCCAACAGATGATCAAGACGAATGAGCGCCCGAACTTCGCTCTGTCTGATTTCATCGCTCCTGATGCGGAGGACCATTTCGGCGCGTTCTGTGTCACCGCTGGCGATGAGGCCGAGGTCCGCGCCAAGGCTTTCGAGGAGGCGGGCGATGACTACTCCGCCATCATGGTAAAAGCGCTCGCCGACCGGTTTGCGGAAGCCATGGCGGAGTACATGCATATGCGTGTACGAACAGATCTCTGGGGCTATGCATCGGACGAAACGCTTTCGAATGATGAGCTGATCAAGGAAGCCTATCGCGGCATTCGCCCCGCGCCCGGGTATCCGGCCCAGCCCGATCACACCGAGAAAGAGACCATCTTCAAATTGCTTGAAGCGGAGGAGCGGATCGGCGTGGGCCTCACAACCAGCTTCGCCATGTATCCTGCGGCGTCCGTTTCCGGTCTCTATTTCGCGCATCCCGAAAGCGCTTACTTTGCGGTTGGCCGGATCGAGCGCGATCAAGTCGCCGACTATGCCGCCCGCAAGGGCTGGGACATGCGCACAGCCGAGCGCTGGCTCGCTCCCATCCTGAACTATGATCCGATGGCCGTGGAAGGCGAGGTGGCGTGACACGGCACATTGCCGAGGTCACGCTTGGTGTTCCAGGTTATGATGAAGCCATAGCCTTCAATGGCGTTGCCGCCGTGTGGCAGGATTCCTTTGGAGACAAGTGGGCTCTCATTCAACGTGGGTCTCGATGACTGAGGCGGTCTCCCGTTCGCTGACCACAGCGCTATTTCTCTGTGTGCTGCTGGTTGCCGGGTCGTTGCTCCAACTTGCAGCGACCGACCTCATCCTGCCGGCGATCCCCAGCCTACCAGACGTGCTGGGCGGGGACGCGGCCAGCAGCCAGTTCGTGCTCGCAAGCTATGTCGGGGGCACAGCCTTGGGTTTGCTCTTTTTCGGCGCGGCAGGGGTCCGCTTTGGCCGTCGGCGGCTTCTGGTGCTCTCCGCTTTTGTTTTCGCGGCGGTATCGTGGCGAGCGTCTGGTGCTGAAACGATCGATGCCCTCATTGGTTGGCGGTTTGTGCAGGGTCTCGTCGCCGCCGCGCCCGCGGTTTACGCCCCCGGCATCATCCGGGCGCTCTTCTCGGAAAGCGGCGCGACCAAGGCGATCGGAGCCCTCGGCTCTGTTGAATCTCTGGCTCCGGCCATTGGTCCCATAGTTGGCGTCTGGTTGCTGTCGCTTGGGGGTTGGACGTTATCCTTCCATGTGACAGCGATCGCCGCGTTCGTGCTCGGTGTCCTTCTGCTGATTTTCTATCGGTTGCTTCCGCCCACCGAACCACCGGCTGAGCATGGCGGATCATACTGGCGGCTGCTGCGCTCGCCGGTCTACCTTCGTTATGCGATTAGTCAGGCCTGCGTCTTGGGCGGTCTGCTGGTCTTTGTGTTCGGGGCACCGGTTGTGATCGTCCGAACCATGGGCGGCGCGCTGGATGATTTCATCATCATGCAGGTCGTCGGCGTGACCTGCTTCGTGATCGCGTCCAACGTCACAGGCTTCTTCGTCGACCGGTTCGGGGCCGAACGAATGATCGCATTCGGGACCGGCATGGCAGCGTTGGCAGCGCTGGGCTTGCTGGCTTACGCGCTCAGCGGCGGCGGTGATCCCGTCATGCTGGCCATTCTTTTTGCGCCGATGAATGCTGGCCTTGGCTTTCGCGGCCCACCAGGGTTCCTGCGTGCGCTCATTGCAAGTGCAGGGGACAATGATCGGGGCGCATCATTGATGATTCTGGCAATCCTCGGCGTTGCGGCGGGTGGCACAGCCTTGCTGGCACCGTTTGTCCTGTCCGGCCTCGCAACGCTCTGCGCGGCCGTGGTACTGATCCAGTTCATCGCTGTTGCGCTACTCGTTGCGATCAAGCCCCTCCAAATGTCGCAGTCTTAGGGATCAGTTGCGGCAAAGCTCCGACATGAACGACTGATCCAACACTGTCGGTAGGGCCGAGTCCGCATGCATGGCGCGGCCTTCCAGCTCCAGCTGGCGGGCATCGAAGGTGGCCTTCGGCCTTGCGATCAGCGTATCGATGGTCTCGGCATATTTGGCGGGCAGGAGGCGGCGCAGCTCGTCTTCGTCGAAGTACTCGTAGCGCATTGCGGCCAGCGTTCGTTCCGTGTCGCAGGCAATATTGCGCGCCGTTGACCGGTTGAGCCCGGCAGATGGAGCCTCGCCGCCATCGACAAGCGACTGGTAGATTTCTGCTGCGGCGATGTAGCGGACCGTCAGGTTCCAGGCGAGGGGAACGATGCTGTCGACATAGCTCGTATGGTCGAGGGCGACCGGCCAGTCCTCCCGTTTCACGGCAATGAAGCCGAGATTCTCAGCTGTGTAGACTTCACCCAGCCGCCCTTCACCGCGCTCAACACGCATATCGGCCGCGATCCGCAAATGCTGTTCAGCCAAATCGAGCGCCGTGACCGTATCGAGGGCGCTGTCGACGGTTTGCGCTTCATCGCGTGCAGCGAGCGCGATCAGCGTCGTGCCAACACCATGATGAACCCTTCGGATATGATCCATGGGAAGCGTCTCGTCGGCATAGGTGCGGTTGTCTTCATACCAGTCGTGGGCTCGCGCAAAGGCGCGATAGGCTTCCTGCGTGCGGCCTTGCTTCCGCAGGCACTCCCCCTTCCAGAGCGACGGCCCGATCGCCTCGATCCCCAGCGCGACGGCAGTGTCGCCATGGCTGATCGACTGGTCGCATTTGGAGTCGCCCTGCAGATTGTTGTTGTTGGCGTTAGTATAATAGAGCCGGGCAAGCGCTGAGTGCGCATACGGTTTCAGTTCCATGTCATTACCATCAGCAATGGCAAGAAGCGGTTCGGCGGCCTCTCCCGTCGGCGATGTCCAGTCCAACTCGATTGCCCTGAGAAAGGCGAGGCCGTCGCCTTCGAGCTGAAGCGCGCCGGCGTCAGCTTCGTCAATAATGGTCGCGACAAGGTGCGCCGTCGCGCTGTTGAGCCGAATGCCCGCAGCGTGATCCTTGGCCGCTGCGACTGCGAGCGAAGCCAGTGCCTGTGCGCCGCCATCGGCAGCGGCCCGGTCAACGCTTCGGACAAGTTGGGCGTTTTCTCGGGCAGCAACGCCGGCCTCGCGTATTTCGATGAGCTCCAGCGTCATGTTCTGGCGCTCGCGCGCGGCTTCTCCGGAATCGAGCTTCGCCAGAACGCGTGCATCCTGAATCGACTTCTGATGCGCGGTCTGCATATCCCGGAACTCGAAGTAGGAAACAGCCGCTGCGGCTGCAGCGATCAACGCGGCGATGATCAGCAGACCCACCAGCCAACGGATGATCCTGTTGAAGGCAGCCTGTTCGCGTTGCACCTCCAGCCAGATATCGTTGACTGTCTTCTGCCGTGTTTGCTGGGTTTCAACCTGATCTGACATGATCGTCTCCGGCGGGGCTTATTTGTTGATCTTCTTGCTCAGGAGAACGCGGATCGCGGCTTCCTTCTCATCGTCGAGAACCATGGCGTGGGTGAGTAGCGTCGTCATTTTGTCTTCGCGCAAGTACCAGACGCGCATAGCGATTCCGACGGCGACATTCACGGCGAGGTTGGCGGCGTTGAGCGCATGGTAGGCATCGCCGCGCAGCGCCACGTCGACGAAATGGGGCATGTCCACGTTCAGTTGAGCGAGGAGGAAGATGAGCAAAGCCATCGCAGCAGCGGCTGTCGTCGCCATCAGCATGACAAGTAGGCGGCGGTTGCGCTTAGTCAGTTCGAGCACATAGCTCTCGAAATCATCGGTTAGCGGCGGCACCGAAAACCTCCCTCCCGGTTTCGTGCGGACCATTTACCTTACCGAATTCTGGTCCGTGCAGCCATTCAAATCATTGAGTGTGGCAGGTCCACGGCCCGAACTGTGTTCTTGTTGGGCGACGCGAACAGGTTGGACTATGCTGGCCTCAATGAGGAGGATGGGATGAAACACTTGCTAATTTCGGCTGCGCTGCTTGGTGCCGCCGGCTGTGTCAGTGCCGGATCGTCATACATGCCGAGGGGGGCGACTTACACGCTGAACCAGGACGAAGTGACGATCCGCTCGATCCTGGTCGCGCAGGAGGCGGCCTGGAACCGGGGTGACATTGACGGTTTCATGGAAGGATCCTGGGAGTCAGACGAGCTTCGCTATGCGTCAGGCGGCGAAATCACTTACGGCTACGATGCTACGACCGCACGCTACAAGGAACGGTACAGCGACCGGTCCCTGATGGGCGAACTCGACTTCTCCGATCTCGAAATAGACATGCTGTCACCCGACGCCGCCGTTGTTCACGGTGCCTGGAAGCTGATTCGAGAAACAGATGAACCGTCTGGCCTGTTCACACTGATTTTCCGGAAAATCGACGGGGAATGGGTAATGGTCAGTGATACGACGACATCGGCGGGGTAAACTATGAGAATTCGTCAACTTGTTATCGCCGCAGAGAGTGCTGAAACGGCCGACACTCTGCGAAATGTCCTCGGACTGGGAGAACCCTACCGCGATCCCGGCGTCGGAGAGTTTGGTCTGGACAATGCTGTCTTCGCTATCGGGGATCAGTTCCTTGAAGTGGTCTGGCCGATCGCCGAGACAGCTCCCGCCAAACGTTTCCTGGATCGAAACGGCGGGGATGGCGGCTATATGGCGATCTTCGAAACGGCGCATATGGAGAAAGTCCGGCGGGCGGCGCGAGACGGAGGGATGCGGGCCGTCTGGTCGATTGATCTCGATGATATCAAGGCCACCCACTTTCATCCGGCAGATGTTGGCGCGGCCATTGTTTCGGTCGACCAACCCATGCCGGCCGGCGAGTGGCGGTGGGGCGGGCCTGACTGGCGGGGCCGTTCAGCGCCCGGAACCCTCGCCGGAGCGCGTCTGACCTCGCCTGACCCTGCTGGCCTGTCGGATCGTTGGGGACGGCTGCTGGGATACGGCACGCAGGAGACGCAGACAGGCGCAAAGCTGACGCTGGAAGGCGGCGAACTCGTATTCGACGAGGCCGCAGACGAGCAACTTGCGGGGTTTCGCATCTCAGTGCCGGACCGGCGTGCTGTTCTTGCGCGCGCGGAGCAGGCGGATTTGCCGGTCTCCGATGGCCACGTCCGCCTTGGCGGAGTCGATCTGGAGATTGTCGCGGATTGATCGCGCCACATTGAGCGCTAAAACCAAGCTCAACAAATGGTGGGAAATACATGCCGCGCGCGACGCTCGATCACGAGACCTCAAACAGCGAGCTTGAGCGAATAATTGAGCGCCCCTGGTTTCGAAACCTGATCACTGGGCTCATCGTCTTTAATGCGGTCGTCCTTGGCATCCTCACCTATAGAAGGGAATTGCCCGGCGAATTCGTTTCGACGCTCGAAGCGCTCGATCAGGCCATCACTTTCATCTTCGCGATCGAAATCGCTCTGAAGCTGATTGTCTACCGGTTCCAGTTCTTCAAGTCCGGCTGGAACTGGTTCGACTTCATCGTCGTCGGCTTGTCCCTCATTCCTGGGTCGGGTGCGTTCAGCGTCATGCGGGCGCTGCGTGTGTTGCGGATTTTACGCCTGCTCCACGTCGTGCCGATGATGAAGCGGATCACCGAGGCACTGCTGAAGGCCCTTCCGGGCATGAGTGCGATTCTCGCGGTGCTCGCACTCTTCACCTATGTCGGAGCGGTCATGGCCACGAACATGTTCGGCAACACCGATAATGAAGAAGTGCTTCTTCTCTTCGGGGATTTGCCGCGCTCTGCCTATTCACTGTTTCAGGTGATGACGATGGACGGCTGGCGCTTCGAGGTCGTCGAGAAGGTCATTGATGACGGCCATCCTTACGCTTGGGTGTTCTTCCTGCTGTTCATCTTCATTGCGAGCTTTGCGATCCTGAATTTGTTCATTGCCCTGATTGTGGAGGCTCTGCAGCAGGAACAGCAGGCCGTTCAGGCCGAACTGATGGCTGAAATCGAAGGTGAAATTGAGGAAACGGCCAGTGAAGCGCATGCTGACATGATCGATATTCTTCGCGCTGTAGAGGCTCTGCGCGAGGAGATAAACGAGCTGAAGTCCAAGCTGCCCTAGTGGCAGGAAAGGACTGACCAACACCCCTGAGGTGCGCGCGCAGGCCACGCTCGCAACTTTCGCGATCATTGATTAGAATGTCGTGAAATGAGTCTTTGGACCCAACTTCTCGAGAGCGGAAAACGCTTGTTCGACATTGACGGCGAAGTGGAAGCTTTGTCGCCAGAGGAGGAGTGCGCGCCGGATCCGAATGATGTGGGGTTTACGGCTGCCGTGATCGGTCTCGGGGCCAAAATGGCCGCTGCCGATGGTGTCGTGAGCGACGAAGAGATTATGGCCTTCTCGCGCGTGTTCCGCGCCGCGCCGGAAGATGCTGATGCGGTGCGTCGCGTGTTCAACCTCGCCCGGCGTACGGTGCGCGGATATGAGAGCTATGCGCTGAAAATCGGTCGTAAATACAAGGCTCGGCCGTGCCTGCTGGAAGGTGTCCTTGATGGCCTGTTCCACATCGCCATGGCAGATGGCGTCGTGAAAGAAGAGGAGCTTCAGTATCTGGAGACCGTCTCCCGGGCATTTGGGTTCACTGACGCCACCTTCCGCCGGATCCGGGCGAGCCATCTGGGTGCCGATCGCGATGATCCTTATCACGTACTTGGTGTGTCGCATGACGCTGATTTCGAAGTGATAAGGGTCGCTTACCGGAAATTAATGGCTGACAATCACCCTGACCGTGTTGTGACCAATGGAGCCCCGCGCGAGTTTGAGGCGGCAGCGCATGAAAAGGCGGCAGCAATCACATCCGCCTATGCAAAAATACGCGCGGAACGCGGATTGCTTGTACAGGCGGATTGACGTGGGGGCTTTCCCTACCCATCATCAGGGGCATAGGAGATGCCAATGACCGCGAACCAGACCCATGCCGGCGACGATATCGCCGCCGCTCTTGCCAATGGCATGAGAGCTTTTTTCGCAGGTTCGGGCAAAGTGTTTCTGGCCATCATGATTGTTCTGGCGGCTGGCCTCCTCGCCGTTGCCACGGCAATTGCCGGGCTGTTTCTGGCCACGGCTGCCATTGTGATTCGCCTGACTGGTGCGCGTCGTCATCGCCGGGCATCGACCAGTCCGCAAAGCGGTGAAACGGTAACACTCGAGGCGCATCGCACGGCGCATGGGTGGACAGTCGAATAGGGCTGTATACGCCGGAGTCTGTCAGGCGCGCTGAAACGTCGCCACGAAATCTGATACAACTGCCTGCGAACCTTTAACGCCGCTTGAACCTGCGGCGGTGTTTGCGTATGTCGGCCATCATGCCGCCTTAGCTCAGTAGGTTAGAGCGCTAGATTGTGGATCTAGAGGTCCCCCGTTCGATCCGGGGAGGCGGTACCATGACCCCCCATTGCCTTCTTTATCTCGCTGTTGTGCTGAGTGAATGGCGGGCGCGACGCGCACCTGAATTCAGGCTGAAATCCGGCGGAATACGGGCGGTATCCGCCAACTGCTGAGCGTCTGTTGCAAATCCGTCTCGGTGGCTAAAAAATGCTGCCATAAAGCGAGGACAGGCCCACCCCTGCTCTCGCAATGCGCGATGAAATCGTTTAGTTGGAACCAATTACGGAATCATCCGTATGTTCCTGCAGTCGCCCATTATTTCTGCGCGGCACATAGAAGGGGAATAGAATGAAGAAGACTCTTATGTGTGCGACAGCTGCGGCCGCCTTGGCGTCCACTGGCTTTGTCGCACAAGCGGAAGACGGCTGGTACGGCCGCGCCGATATTGGCTACGGTTTTGACGGTACGCTCGACCATGATCCTTCAAGCTCCGTAATCGGTAGCCTCGGCGGGGATTCCGAAACTGACAGCACGACCCTGCTCGGCGCCGGTCTCGGCTATGGTTTTGACAATGGCTTGCGCCTTGAACTGGCGCTTTCGAACCGATCCGGCGATCTGGAACCAGGTTCCCCACCTAACGGCATTCCCGCAGACGACGACAACTTCACCTACTCTGCAGCGTCAAACGGCTATCTGCAGTCTTGGGACGCCATGGTGAACGGCCTGTTCGATTTCAATCGTGAAGGCACTGTGCAGCCTTATGTCGGCCTTGGTGTCGGTGCTGCGAAGGTCAGCGCGAAATCAAGCAGCCTTGTCGCGACCGGTAATGGCGGTTCTTTCTCAGCCAACGGCATCAACGATACTGAAACGGCGTTCGCCTATCAGGGCCTTGCCGGTGTTGGCTTCAAGATGAGTGAGCAACTGACGTTCGACCTCGGTTATCGTTATCTGAACGTTCAGGACCTCGATTTCGCAGGCTTGAACACGAATTACGATGGGGACCTGACGGACCACACGGTAACCGCTGGTCTGCGTTGGCAGTTTGCCGCTCCGGCGGCACCACCACCGCCTCCGCCACCACCTCCACCACCGCCTCCGCCACCACCACCACCGCCACCGCCTCCGCCACCACCGCCTCCTGCGGATCTGGCTCCGGTTGCGCAGGCTGAGTGTTCGACGCTCAATCAGGAATTTGTTGTCTACTTCGAGTGGGACAGCTCTGACCTTACGAGCCAGGCGGCCGCTGTTGTTGACCAGGCGGTCGAGAACATCGCCATCCGTGAAGACTGTGCGCCAAGCTCGGTCTCCATCGTTGGTCACACCGATACGTCGGGTGCATCGGCCTATAACGTACGCCTCTCGCAGGCTCGTGCGGCTGTTGTGAGCGACGCACTTGCACAGCGCGGCGTTACGTCCGAGCTGATCAGCACAGACGGACGTGGTGAGAACGATCTCGCCAAAGAGACGCGCGACGGTGTTCGCGAGCCTCTGAACCGTCGTTCGGAAGTGACGATCGTCGTTCGCTAAGCGATACGACATGAAATGAGAGCGGCCCGGCCTCTGTGCCGGGCCGTTTTCGTTTGGGCGCGTGACAGGCACGCCCCGCCAACGTAAGCGGGGTCATCCGCGCTGCGTCTGGTAGCGCTCAAATCATTTGAGGACGCTGTCATGGCCAAACCTGACAAAGCCTATCGAAAACGCGATATCGGCGGACACGCGCTGAGCCCTGAATCCCTGGCGCTTGGTTATGGTTTCGATCCCTTCATGTCGGAGGGGTCGATCAAGCCGCCGATCTTCATGACATCGACCTTCGCGTTTAAGTCCGCAGCCGATGGGGAGGCGCTTTTCCGCCGGATGGCCGGCACGCATGAAGAAGGTGATCCCGAAGAAGCCGACCTGATCTATACGCGCTTCAACAATCCCAGCATGGAAGTGCTCGAAGACCGGCTGACGCTGCATGATGGCGGCGAGGCCGCCCTTGTTTTCTCCTCTGGGATGGGCGCGATCACGACGTCTCTGTTGGCCTGTGCAGAAGCGGGGACAACGATCCTGCAGACAAGCCCGCTCTATGGGGCTTCGGAGGTCTTCATCCGGAACATGATGCCGGGTTTCGGCATCAAATCGTTCGAAGTCGATGCATGGGCGATGGAAGATGAAATCCTCGACGCGGCTCGCCGGGCCGCCGCTGAGGGGCCCGTGTCTGTGATTTATACAGAATCTCCGGCCAACCCGACGAATGCGCTCGTCGATATCGAAGCCTGCGCCAGGGTTTGCGACACAATGGAGAAGGAGACTGGCCGCCGGCCCGTTCTGATGTGCGATAATACGATGATGGGCCCGATCGGCCACGCCCCGCTGGAGCATGGCGCGGATCTGGCGCTTTATTCGCTGACAAAATATGTCGGCGGACACTCAGATCTTATCGCGGGCGGCGCGGTCGGGTCCGACGAGGTCGTCGCGAGGATTCGGAAGATGCGAAACTTCCTGGGAACGACACTGGATGCTCACACTTGCTGGTTGTTGACCCGGTCGCTGGAAACTGTGCGGTTGCGTATGGAGCGGGCGTTCGAGAATGCACGCATCTGCGCGGAGTTCCTGAAAGGTCATGAGAAAATCGGTCAGGTGATGTATCCGGGCTTCCTGAAAGATGGTGATCCACAAAAGGAGATCTTCGACCGCCAGTGCAAGGCGGCCGGATCGACCTTCTCTTTCGATGTCCTTGGCGGCAAGGAAGCCGCCTTCCGGCTGCTCGACAATGTCCGCCTGATCAAGCTTGCTGTTAGCCTCGGCGGGACAGAAAGCCTGATGAGCCATCCCGGCTCCACGACTCATTCAAGCGTCCCTGAAGATGTACGCAAACGCATCGGGTTCACCGACGGACTGGTGCGGCTCTCTGTTGGCATTGAGTCGGCAGATGATCTTGTCGCCGATCTCAAGCAGGCGCTTGACACCGTCTAGCGGGCAAGCAAAAAGGCGCGTCCCAAATAGACGCGCCTTTGTTTTGTCAGGGAGGCCTGCACTTACTCCAGCGTGTACACGATGGAGAATCGTGTGGTAGTGTCAGTGGCCTCAAAGCCTTGAGGCGGGTTCGTGTCATGGCGCACTTCGTATGAAATGCGAGCGGACAGGACGTCGGTGAGCGATGCTGTAATCGCAGCGATATTGCCGATCTGGGTCGACTCCTGCGCATAGATGGCATTCGTCGCATTGGTAAAGGTGACATTGTCATTGAAGCCGTAAGAAAAGTCGGACTTGGCAATGGCAGAGACGGACTCTTCTCTCATCGACGGAACGGCTGTGGTTAGTCCGTTCTCCGGCGTGGGCACGATCTCGCGGACTTCGTCGATCTTGAAGCCGGGGCCGCCTTCGATAAGCCATTTGGTCTGCTCATTGGCGATCACTTCATAGCCGAGACCGCCACCGATGAAGGTCCGGCTTTCGAAGCCTGAAAACTCATCCTGTTCATAGGAGATGCGGCCAAAACTATAGAGTCTGTCATTGAGCTGGCGGTCGAGCTGCCCGGCTAGGAAAAAGCGGTTCTCCGCTTCAATTCCATCCTGTTCGCCGTAATCAAAGATAGCCTCGAAGCCGGTGGTCCAGTTTCCCGTATCGTTCTTGCCTTTCACACCAATGCCGACATCGGTCGTTTCGGAGTTGCCAGTCGTGTTGCTTGCGCTGATCGAGCCTTCGCCGGTCCATCCGGTCGACGGGCTGTCTTCCGCGACAGCGGTCGCCGAGAAGACCATGCCAAGGGCGAGCAGGAAGGAGAATCTGGTCATTTGAAACCTCATTGCCAGTGAACCCGTCATTTGGACTCTTCCAACGCGCGCATCTACCGCCAGACTGTTGGCACCTGCCAGCTGTTGCAGTGCAGCAACAGCGCCTCTTGCGGTTTTCGCTGCGCGATGCGACCACGGCTTCATGTCAGAGATCGAGAATCTATCCCGCGAAGACGAAGCGGCGATTGAACGCCTGAACGACGCTGGCGCGGCCATGATTGCGCGTACTGTCGAGTGGGCGAAGACCAATACTGGCAGCTGGAACCTTGATGGGTTGAAGGACTTTGCGCCGATTTTGGCCGATGCGTTCAGCGCGCTGGAGGCCGATGTTCAGCTGAAAGCAGGCGATGTCTTTGAACGCGTAACCGATTCCGGCACCAGCGAAGAAATCGAAACAGGGCCGATCCTCCGGGTCGCAGCGCGACCTGATGCACCTGTGCAAGTGGTGATGTCGGGCCACTACGATACGGTATTTCCCCCAGGCACGTTCACCGAGATCACCGATCTCGGAAATGGTCGTTTGAATGGGCCCGGCCTGTCCGACATGAAGGGCGGGCTGAATGTCATGCTCGAAGCTCTTAAAGCTTTCGAGGCCGGCTCAATGAAAGATACGATCGGCTACCAGATCGTCGTCACGCCCGATGAGGAGATCGGTAATTTCGCAAGCGCAGGGGCGCTGACAGAGGCCGCGCAATCTGGTGCCCTGATCGGCATGACTTACGAGCCCTGCATGGAGACCGGTGCGATGTCGGGCGGACGCAAGGGCTCTGCAGTTTATGACATCGTCCTGCATGGCAAGGCCGCTCATGCAGGCCGGGCCAAGGAAGAGGGCCGCAGCGCCATTGAAGCGGCTGCTGAACTGGTCGTCGGGCTCGAGCGTTTGAACGGCCAGCGCGACGGCGTCACGTTCAATGTCGGCAGTATCGATGGCGGCAATGCCGTCAATATTGTTCCCGACCTCGCGGTGATCCGCTTTGGGGCCCGCGCGCCTGATCAGGAGGCGGCTGCCTGGGCGAACAACCAGATCGAGGCGTTGCTGGACAAGGCGCTGACGCGGCCAGGTATTACCGGACACCTCCACGGCGGCTTCTACCGGCCACCCAAGCCGCGCAATGCGGCTCAGCAGGCCTTGTTCGATGCCGTCTCCGGTGCAGGCCGCGCGATCGGTCTCGAAATGGAGTTTGTGGACACAGGCGGCGTCTGTGAGGGCAACAACATCTTCGCAGCTGGCGTGCCGAACGTGGATACGCTGGGCGTGCGCGGCGGCCGTATTCATTCCTCAGAGGAGTTCGTGGAGACCGATAGCTTCTCAGAACGGGCTGCCCTATCGGCCATGATCTTGAACCGGCTCGCCGATGGCCGCATCGACGGGAAGAAGATCAAGGCACTCATGCCATGAGCGCCTATGTGATGCGCTTATCGCGCGCAGATGATTTCGATGCGCTGATGGAACTTGCCGAATTGTCGGGGCCTGGGTTCACAAGCCTTCCGGTGAATGAGGAACGGATTCAGGCCCGGCTTAAGAACTCGACGGCTGCTTTTGCCGGTAACCTCCCGCGCCCGGAATACGGCAAGTACCTGTTGATGATGGATGATGTAGAAACCGGCGAAGTTGTCGGCTGCTCAGCTGTAAAGGCTGGCGTTGGAATTGATCATCCCTTCTTCAATTACCGCATCATCACACTGGCGCAGGCGAGCCAGGCTGCGGATCGGCGCTTCGATATGGATGCGTTGATCCTGACCAATGAGTTCGTTGGCTATACAGAGGTCGGCACGCTCTTCCTGAAGCCGGAGACGCGCGGAACCGGGGCCGGGCGCCTTGCCGCGCAGTCCCGTTATCTTTTGATGGCCGCACAGCCAGACCGCTTTGGTGACAATGTGCTGGCTGAACTGCGCGGTGTTGTCAGCCGAGAGGGCGAAACGCCGTTCTGGGATTGTCTTGGAGAACGCTTCTTCCGGATGAGCTTCACCGAAGCCGACTATCTGTCCGCCGTGTCGGACAATCAGTTCATTCTCGACCTGATGCCGAAGTACCCGATCTATATCGACCTGCTGCCGCCGGAGGCGCGCGAAGTCATTGGCCGGGTGCATCCCGAAGGCGTTGGAGCGCTGAAGCTGCTGGAATGGGAAGGTTTCGAATTTGAACGCGTGATCGACATCTTTGATGGCGGGCCCATGGTCACGACCCGTCGCTCCGTTATTCGTACGATCCGCGAAAGCGAGGTTCTGACGGTTGAGGCTGGCGATGTCGGTGACGACGCCACGCAAGCCTTGATCTCGAACGACCGGATCGAAGACTTCCGGACGACATTGGCAACGGGTGAGCCGACGGGAGACGAGCAGTTCGTCGTTTCTCCGGATGTTATGGAGAGACTGAAAATCAAACCGGGCGACAAGGCCCGTGTCTGGCTGCGGAGGCACTGATGGACAAGCATGTGTACATCGACGGGACATGGACATCAGGCCATGGCCCGGCGTTCGAGAATCATTGTCCGGCGACGGGCGACGTCGTCTGGGCTGGGCAGGCTGCGGATACCTCTCAGGTCAACGCCGCCGCGGTCGCGGCACGGAAGGCTTTCCCGGGTTGGGCGCGCCTGCCGCAAAACGATCGCACGCACATCCTCGAAGCCTATGCTGAAGAGATCGGCAAACGTGCGAACGCCATCGCGGAGGCCATCAGCCGGGACATGGGCAAGGCGCTTTGGGACTCGCTGTCTGAAGCGGGCGCGATGAAGGGAAAGATCGGCCACTCCATCAATGCACAGGTGGAACGCGCCGGCACCCGCTTCGGCGAGACAGCTTTTGGTTCAGCGCACCTTACGCACCGCCCGCATGGCGTGATGGGTGTGTTCGGCCCATTCAATTTCCCGGGTCATCTCCCAAACGGCCACATCGTGCCGGCGCTCCTTGCCGGCAATACCTGCGTGTTCAAGCCATCTGAACTTGCCCCCTCAGTGGCTGCGCTGATGGTCGAAGCCTTCGAAGCGGCCGGATTGCCCGAAGGGTGTCTCAACGTTGTTCATGGCGGGCGGGATACCGGCGCAGCCCTGCTTGATGCCGATATTGACGGGCTTCTCTTCACCGGGTCGGCGACCACCGGCACTTACTTCCACAAGCATTTCGCCGGTCGCCCTGAAGTTATCCTCGCGCTCGAAATGGGCGGCAATAATCCGCTGATCATCTGGGATCCGGCGGATGTCGAGGCAGCGGCGGACATCGCTGCGCAATCGGCCTACCTGACAACCGGTCAGCGCTGTTCCTGCGCGCGGCGTGTTTTTCTCCCCGAAGGCACGTTCGGCGATCAGGTGATCGATGCCATGGTTTCGCGCGCAGAAGGCCTTCGTATCGGGGCGTGGGATGAAGAGGGCGTGTTCATGGGCCCGCTTGTCTCTGAACGCGCAGCCGGGCAGGCCGTCGACTTTCAGGACATGCTGCTCAGCAAGGGTGCGAAACCTATCCGGGCGCTGGAGCGTCTCGACCGGGGCGGCGGCTTTGTTTCAGCCGGGATCGTGGACGTCACGGGATGCGATGTGCCCGATGAAGAGCTCTTTGGCCCGCTCATGCAGGTCATTCGGGTCAAGACCTTCGATGAGGCAATTGCAAGCGCGAATGATACCCGGTTTGGGCTCTCAGGCGGGCTGACATCTGATGATGATGCGCTCTGGCTGCGCGCCCATCAGGAGATGCGCGCGGGTATCCTCAACCGAAACCGGCCAACTGCGGGCGCGGGCGGGGACATGCCCTTTGGCGGGCCGGGTCTGTCGGGCAATTCCCGCCCCGGTGCCTACTACGCCGCAGACTACTGCGCCTGGCCGCAGGCAAGCCAGGTCTCCGACAAGGCAGGCCGTCTGAAGGCGCAGGGTTTCCCGGGTTAACCATCTCTTTCCCGTCTCGGGCGAATTGGCACGCTGTTTGCGCACTCCAACGCTGAAAAGCGTAATGGAGATGCCTCTTGGCTTATCAAATGACACACCTGTCCGGCAGGAATGGCTGGATCATCGGCGCTGCGGGCCTGCTGGCCGGTATCTGGTGGGGCGGTGCCGCCGCACTGATCGCCGGGATGTCCCTGTTTGAAACCGGATCGGTCATGGTCGCGTCCGGCGCACTCGCGCTCGGTATTGTCCCCGGACTGGCGATGATTTTCGCCGGTTGGATGGGCGCTCAGATGAGCCGCACGGTTAACGCCAATCAGGTGATCCTCGATGCCGCCAACGGCCTGCTTCAGCCCGCTGATGAAAGCGCGGCAAAAGCCGTCACGCTGGCAGAACAGATGTCCGGGGTGGTCAAAACGCTCAATGCAGACATCGAGTCCATTGAAGCCAATGTCGTCAATCTTTCTGGGGATCTGACAAACTCTGCCGGCCTGCTGAGCCGCACGGCGCGTGTTGTTAAGTCCAACGGGACAGCCGTCGTCGAGGGCCTCAATGGCCATGTGGAGACGCTGGCCGAGACCTCGAAAACTCTCGCTGAACAGACGGATTTCATGGAGGACGCCGTTGGTCGCCATGCCTCGAAGGTGACCGCAGCGGCAGAGGAAGCCAAAGGCGAGATTCAGCGCGCAGAGGACACGCTGAACGCCCGCGTGCTGTCCATGGATGAGGCTGCCGAGCGTCTCGCCAGGATCGTCGCGGAGATCGACGGTCTGACAAAGGACGGACGCAAGCGGTCCATGGCGCTGACCTACGCGCTGGAGCGGATCTCCCAGCAAATGGACACGTCCGCTGAAAACGTGGATGCCGCTCTGAAAGCGGGTGAGATGGCCGTCGATGCCTCCAAGACCACCGCCGACGCGCTGGTTCAGGCTGTCGCGGACGCTCTGGACAAGGCAATGACGGTTTCCGAAACCATTGAAGGCCAGTCCACCAAAGCCCGCCGTGAAGCCGAAGCTACGCTGGCTCGGATCGCCCGTGCGAAGACGGCGCTCGATACCGCGACTGAATTCTCCGGCAATCCGTACGATGCGCTGCCCGCACCTATGGCGACGAACCGGTCAGCACCGGACTTCAAGATCGTGGCTGGGAATGGCGACGGTCCGAAAGCGTCGCGGGCGAAGATCGCTCTTGATGATGTGTTCGGACGGCAAAAGCCTCTCTCGGCCTGACGTCTCTAGAAAGGAACGTTGGGGTCATCCTCACCGTCCCCGCCAAGGGCCAGGCCGGCAAAGTCGAACACGCGGGAGTCCGCGAGATGGCTCGGCCGCACCGTTGACAGGGCGTGGAACATGACCTGCCGGACGCCGGGCTTCTTCGCCTCCCATTCATCCAGCATCTGCTTCATCGCCTGACGCTGGAGCCCATCCTGGCTGCCGCAGAGATTGCAGGGGATAATCGGGAACGCCATCGCCTCGGCAAGTTTTGAAAGATCGCTCTCGGCCACGCCAATCAGCGGTCGCAACACAAACAGGTCCCCGGCGTCATTGAGCAGCTTGGGCGGCATCGCTGCGAGCCGCCCGCCATGGATCAGGTTCATCATGAAAGTCTCAAGCGCATCATCACGATGATGGCCCAGCACGATAGCCTCACAGCCTTCCTCCCGCGCGATACGATAGAGAATGCCCCGGCGCAGGCGCGAGCACATGGCGCAGAAAGTTTTGGTCTCCGGCACTTTCTCCGTGACGATCGAGTAGGTGTCCTCAGTCTCGATCCGGTAAGGCACCCCGACTGTGTCCAGCCATTCAGGCAGAACATGCTTCGGGAAACCGGGTTGGCCTTGGTCGAGGTTACAGGCGAGCAGCTCCACGGGCAGCGCGCCTTGCCATTGCAGATCGAGCAGGGCGGCCAGCAAGCCGTAACTGTCCTTGCCGCCGGACAGGCAGACCAGCCAGCGCGGCTTGTCTGTCCGCGTGCGGTCGATCATGCCGAAATTTTCAACCGATTGCAGGGCGCTGCGGACGATGCGTTTGCGCAGCTTCTTGAACGCCACGCTTTTCGGGGCACCGGCAAAGAGTGGGTGGATCGCCGGGGAGGAGGTGAGATCGTCTGCCATGTCTTGCGGTGTGGCGGAGGCGTTGGACCAGATCAAGAGTGTTTGTGATGGCTGCCGGACGGCGCTTGAGCGTGCCGGAGCAGTGGTGGGGCGCTGCCCGCGTCAATTCGTTCGATGGTTCATGTTCTGGATACCGGCTAGCAGGACCTCCATGAAGCGCCGCATCAGATATCGCGCTGGCCGCCTTCTGGCGGTTCTGGCGATCTGCTTACAGGCCGTACTGCCAGGTACGCTGACTGTTGCGCACGCCAGCGGCGTTGATGTTTCGCGTTTTCTCTGCGCGCCTGCGGGCGATGCGCTGAGTTCCGAGATCGCGTCCGCAGCTTTGCGCATTGCAGCGCTCGCTCAGGATGAGCTTCCAGACCAGCAATCTACCGGAGACCATTGCGCGCTGTGTACGCTGGCCCAGGGCGTGCCTCTGCCAGAAGTAAGCAGTCTGAGCGTCCCGGCCCGTTTCGTGCTGGAGGATCATTTTGCTGGCTATGAGCCCGGTCTCATTCACAAAGCCCAAGGCCCGCCGCTCGGCTCTCGCGGACCACCCCGTCACATCTGATTGCTAATTCGCCTTCCGCCACGGCGGACTTCGATTGGCGTGCGCTCGCGCGCGCCATGCTTTCAGATTGAGAGACTATCCATGCCAACCAAGTCGATTAAGCCGCTCCTGTCCGGAGTGGCCGCCATAGCGGTCTGTACCGCCCCCGCCATCGCTCAGGAACCTGATCCTGCCCTTCAGGATGTGATCATCGTGACAGGTACGCGGATCAACACGTCAACCGAACTCCGCGCGACCCCTGACGCGGCTCCGCTGCAGGGCGGCGATTTGACTTATCTGACCGCCCGGACGCCCGGTGGGGCCCGTATCGCCAATGGCGAATTGTCGGGTCAGATGCAGTATCGTGGCCTTTTCGGCGAGCGGTTGAATCTCCGCGTCGATGGTCAGCGCTTTGCGTCCGGCGGGCCGAACCTGATGGACCCGGTTTTTCACTACGCGCCCGCACCGCTTGTGGCAGCCGTGGTGATTGATCGAGGGGTGAGCCCGGTGTCTGAGGGGCCGGGACTTGCCGGCGGCGCTGACGCCGTCTTCAAGCGGATCGACTACTCAGAGGGCGGCGACGTCACATTTGGCTATGACCTGACAATTGGCGGTCGAAGCATCAATGAAAGCATCGCCACCGGCGGAGTTGTCGGCGCGAGCACGGATGCATGGCGGTTCAACCTGCTTGGGGCCTGGGAAGAGGGCGACGACACGGAGTTCGCCGACGGTGTGATCGGCGGCACAGCCTTTGAGCGGGGTGTGTTTGGAGCTTCGGCAGGTCTGGCGACAGAGCTCGGCGAGTTTTCGTTCGATGTGCGACGCCAGAACACCGGACCGTCCGGTAACCCGCCATTTCCCATGGACATTCAGTATTTCGACACCGACTTCGCGCGCATTGGCTACGCCCATGAGGTTTCGTCCGTGAGCATTGAGGCGAGTGTCCACTACACCGATGTTGCCCACCTGATGGACAATTTCTCCCAGCGTCCCGCGCCCGTGCCCATGCGCCAAAGGGCGACCTTCGCAGACGCGACCACTCTTGGCGGCGATTTGTCCTTTGGGTTTGCTGCGCTGGGCGGAGATTTGACCGTTGGGGTCGACGGTGAAGAGGTCGAGCACGATGTGACGATCACGAACCCGAACACTGCCGCCTTCTTCGTCACGCCATTTCCGCAGATCGATATCGGCCGGTTTGGCGGCTTTGCTGAATGGAGCGGAGTTCTGGGGCCGTTTGAATCTCAGCTCGGGCTCCGCGCCGATCACAATACATATGATGGGGGCACCGCGCGCGTCGGGCCAGCGCTTCCCATGGGGCCGCGTATGCTGGCGAATGCATACAATGCGGCAAACCGCTCCGGCGAAGAGATGACCACCGATGCGGTTGCACGACTCTGGACTCCGGCCAAGGATGGTCTGTCCTGGCGTGTCACACTGGCGCGCAAGCAGCAAATGCCCGGCTATATCCAGCGGTTTGGCTGGCTACCGATCAACGCCAGTGGCGGTCTTGCGGATGGCAATATCTATGTCGGCGATCTGCAACTCGATCCGGAAACGGCCTGGATCGCAGAAACCGGCTTCGACTTCACAAGCCAGCAAGCTTATCTGCGGCCCACTGTCTTCGTCCGTCAGGTCGACGACTACATTCAGGGCGTACCCTTTGATGACACAGTTGGAGTCACCGATACGCCGGTTGAAATGATTGCGGGCATGAATGGCGATCCTACGCCGCTCCGGTGGGAAAATGTCGATGCACGTCTTTACGGCTTCGATCTTGATGGCGGGTACGACTTCTCGGGACCGCTGCGGATCGACGGCGTGCTGAATTATGTTCGCGGCGAGCGGCGCGACATCGACGATAATCTGTATCGGGTTGCGCCACCCAGCCTGACGGTCGGGCTCACCTGGGAGGCCGACGCGTGGTCTGCCAGCCTTGAGACGCGAGCTGTTGCCGAGCAGGACGAGGTCTCGCGCACCAATAGCGAAGCGTCCACGGATGGATACGTTGTTCTGAGCGCGTATGGCGATTGGGAAATCCGCGAAGGCATTCAGCTGGCTGCGGGCGTCGAAAACCTGCTTGACCACGTTTATGAAGACCACTTGTCGGGCTACAATCGAAACGGGTTCGGCGATGTCCCGCTTGGCCAGCGTCTGCCGGGCGCAGGGCGCGGTGTTTTCGTTCGACTGAGCGTCTCGCGTTAGGCGATTGGTTCGCACAGGCTCGAAGTGGAGGAAAGCTCCGTATGGATCAGGACATTCATGGTGTGGACTGATCCGAGCCCTGTCTGACTGTAAGAATGCTGTCAGCGCTCTCTAATGGCGGTCTCATAAATTTGGGACCGCCGGGAGTGCAGGTGCCAAAACCGGACAAGTTTGCGGTTAACTACTTCGCCTGACGCTTGGCGTCCTCGCGGAAGATCCAGTCAACGTCCATATCCTGCAACCATTGGGGAAGCCGGGCAGCGCGCTGGCGGGCGGCAGCTTCAATCGTCTGGTTACCGCGCGGTGCTTCGATCACGCGATAAGGGACATCTATGACGGTCGTTACTCGGGCCATAAGACCCAGTGAGCAAGACCCGTGCCGTTTACCGTTAACTGCCTAGCTGAAGCGAATACGGCGATCTGAGGATGCCACGGCCCTCGGGTGCCAGACCTTTATGGCTCGCCAATTCGCCGTCGAGTGTGTCAGATGCCGGCATGTTCGATGCGTCCGTTACCAAAGCCCTTTTCAGCGCCATCGCGCTCGGCCTCACTTTCGTGGCGTTCTATCCGTATGCGCGCGCCATACTGAAAGAAGAGACGCGGCCGCACGTCTTCTCCTGGTATATCTGGGGTGCGGGAACTTTTGTTGTTTTCCTGGCCCAGCTGTCTGATGGCGCGGGCGTTGGGGCCTGGCCGATTGGCGTGTCTGGACTGATGACAATCGGGATCGCCGTGCTGGCCTTGTCCAAATCAGCCGACACCAGCTTCGAACGGATGGACTGGGTGTTTCTCATCCTCGCGCTGAGCGCTTTGCCCATGTGGTTTTTCACATCGAGCCCGTTGTCGGCGGTGATCATTCTGACCATCGTCGATCTACTTGGATTTGGACCTTCCGTCCGAAAAGCCTATCGCGCGCCATGGGAAGAGAACGCCGTCTTCTTCAGCGTTGGCGCTGTTCGAAACGGGTTCGTGCTGCTGGCGCTCGAGAACTATTCGTGGGCGACGGCCCTCTTTCCG
Organism: Hyphomonadaceae bacterium; assembly: GCA_028285145.1. Lineage (GTDB taxonomy): Bacteria > Pseudomonadota > Alphaproteobacteria > Caulobacterales > Hyphomonadaceae > JANQQC01. The sequence continues at coordinate 106,412 of JANQQC010000010.1, read as the reverse complement.
CTCGCAGTCGGCGTCGCCTGCGTGTTCTTCGTGATGCTGATCCTTGGGCGTCGTCAGGTCGTGGCCAGACGTCCCGCGAGATCATAGTGTCTGGAGGGCGTGTCTACCCCTCAATGCCGAGCTCTTTCAGTGCGAAGGCCTTCACGCCTTTATAGTCCGCCTTGCCATTCGGGGCGCGCTTCAGATCATCCATGAAGACCACGCGTTTCGGCGCTTTGTACGGCGCGAGCTTGGTACGCACAAAAGCGCGTAGCGTATCCTCATCAGTCGCTTCGCCGTCAGATAGCTCGACGATCCCGGTCACGGCTTGTCCCCACTTATCATCTGGAACGCCAACGACCAGCGCATCCCGCACGGCCACGTGTTCCTTCAGCGCCTCCTCGACTTCTTCCGGATAGATCTTCTCACCACCGGAATTGATGCAGATCGAACCGCGCCCGTGCAGGGTCAGCGTGCCGTCTTCGGCGACCGTGCACCAGTCGCCCGGCACCGCATACCGAACCCCGTCAATCGTCTTGAAGGTTTCCGCCGTCTTCTTCTCGTCCTTGTAGTAGCCGAGCGGCACTGCACCGCCGCGCGCGATAAAGCCGGGCTCATCAGACCCCGGAGCAATCTCGCGGCCGTCCTCCGAGAAGACCTTGCAGTGTTGCCCGATCTCGAACTTTGCTGTTTCCGAGACCCCTTCCGCTGTGGTGACGGACATGCCGAAGCCAACGGCCTCGGAGGCTCCGAAACTGTCATTGAGGGCAACCTGCGGCATGTGTTTGATGAGGCCGCGCTTGACCTCCATGCTCCACATCACTCCGGAAGACGTAATCGACTGAACCGAAGACAGATCATACTTGCCCGGAGTCTCCTCCAGCACGTTCAGCATGGGTTTGGCGAAGGCGTCACCGACAATGGCCATGGCCGTCACGCCGTTCTTCTCAACGGTCGCCCAAAGGGCTGCGGGGTCGAATTTGTGGCTGTTCTCCATGGTGACAATTGCACCGCCATTGAGGAACGCGCCGAGGGCTGTGAACAGGCCGGTGCCGTGCATGAGCGGGCAGGCGGGGAGCTGACGGCCATGACGGCCAACCTCGTCAACGAAGGCGAGGTGTTCCTCCATGTTTTCCGGTGCCGCGCCATAGATACGGCGAAGCGCGTCCAGGCTGGAATCCCGCCAGGTCCCGTGCGGCCACATCACGCCCTTGGGCATGCCGGTTGTACCACCCGTATAGAGAAACATCAGATCGTCGCCTGAGCGGTCCATCGAGAGCGGTGCGGCATCGCCAGTCGTGGCAAGCGTTTCATAACTCTCGGCGAAGTTCGGCGTGTCGGCTCCGCCCCCAACTTCTATCCACGTCTTCACCTTTGGCAGGCGTTCGCGAACGCGCTCTACATTGCCTCGGAATTCTGCATCGTAGAATACGGCGACGCTGTCGGAGTTATCGAAAATATAGACGAGTTCATCATCGAGATAGCGGTAATTGACGTTGACGTGGGTGAGCCGCGCCTTAACGGCGGCGGCGAAGCCTTCCATGTACTCGGGCTGGTTGCGGATATAGAAACCGACTTTGTCGCCGGGCACCGCGCCACGCTCGATCAGGGCGCGCGCCATCCGGTTCGATCGCGCCGTCATTTCAGGCCATGAGATAATCCGGTTGCCATGGATCAGGGCAGGCTGGTCTTCGCCAAGCGCGCCGCCGACTGCGTCCAGCACATCGCCAAAATTCCAGATGCCACCATCCATTCCTGTCTCCTCCGCATTTTTGCAGAGGATAAACGCAAGATGGCACGCCGTGCGAGCCTTTCCGTTGGGAAAGTCAGGCGGGAAATTCAGAGTTTGACGTGCCAGCCGAGGCGCTTGTTCCACCAGCGCCGCCACTTCCAAGCTCTCAGCAGCTTGGGATCGTTCGGCGCATCGTCGGCGCTGCGCGGCACCTGGATATCGTTCATCTTCGGTCTCAGGCCGCGGATAAGGTCTTCCTCGACGCGGTGACGTTCTCGTGGATTTTTGATCCGCATGAAATGGCGCTCAGTCGCCCCGCGATCCCACCAGGCCTCCGCCCACCGTTCATGGCCGATGACGCGGCTGCGGAAACTCGTCGCCTTGCCGATGTAGAGCGGCTTCAGGAAGAAGAAGAATCTGCGGCGGACGAACACGTAAATCCCGGCGGAGTCTGGAATGCCGCCATGCGTCAGCGTGATGTTAAACCAGTAATGGCGGCCGCTCTCGCCGCGCCAGCGGTGCAGTCCGAACGGGATAATCACGCGCGTTCTCCATCTCTCAACCGTTAAGAAATCGCGCTGATTGGTTAACCGTTTCTGAAGGATCAGGCCGCGCTGGACGCCGCCTTGCGCACGGGCGCGAAACTCATCCTGTGGATGGGACAGGGGCCAAGCCTTATTAGCGCTTCGGAGTGGGCGGCCGCCCCGTAGCCCTTATGGCTGGCGAACCCATAGCCCGGATGAGCGATGTCGTAGTCTCGCATCAGGCGGTCGCGTTCGGTCTTGGCGAGGATAGAGGCCGCTGAAATCGCTGGCTCGGTCAGGTCACCCTTTATGATCGCGCGCGCGGGGCATGGCAGATCTCGCGGTAGGGCATTGCCGTCCACAAGGGCGAGGTCCGGAGCGACGCTAAGCCCGGTAGCGGCGCGCGTCATTGCCAGAAAGGTCGCCTCGCGAATGTTCAGCCGGTCGATCTCCTCCACGCTGGCATGGGCTACGCACCAGGCAAGCGCATGGGTCTTGATCAGTGGTTCCAGCGCCTCGCGACGCTTTTCGGTGAGCTTCTTGGAGTCCGTCAGCCCGTCGATGGGTTGAGCGGGATCAAGGATCACAGCCGCCGCCGTGACCGGCCCGGCCCAGGGCCCGCGCCCGGCTTCATCTATGCCGCAGGTCAATGTCGTGCTTTTCATGGCGGGCAACGAACACGATTCCGGGAGAGACCGCCATGACCGATGCCTATTCCATCAACATTCACGAGCATGGCGGGCCGGAAGTTCTGAAAGTCGAGCCGCTCGAAATCGGCGAAGCAGGGCCGGGCGAAGCCGTTGTGCGCCAGACGGCGATTGGGCTCAATTTCATCGACACCTATCACCGCACCGGGCTCTACCCCGTAAAGCTGCCCTTCACGCCGGGCTCAGAGGGGGCGGGCGTTGTTGAGGCCGTAGGCGACGGCGTTGAAGACCTGAAGGCCGGGGACCGCGTCGCTTATCTTGGCGCGGGGGCCTATGCGAGCCATTTCAAAGGGCCGGCAGCGCGCATGCTGAAACTGCCGGACAGTATTTCTGAAGAAACAGCTGCCGCTGTGCTGCTGAAAGGTCTGACGGCGTGGATGCTGCTGTTCGAAATCCGTCGCGCCAGCCCGGGCGAGACAGCGCTCGTCTGGGCGGCCGCCGGCGGTGTCGGGTCGCTGCTGGTGCCATGGGCGTCCAGCCTTGGCGTGCGTGTGATTGGCGTCACCTCAACCGCAGAAAAGGCAGAGCTTGCGCGTGCCAAAGGGGCCGATGCAATTATCCTCTCCAGCGAAGACGTAGCGGCGCGGACGCGAGAGCTGACCGGCGGCGCAGGCGTCGATGTCTCTTATGACAGCGTCGGCAAGGATTCTGCCGAAGCTTCGTTGAATGCACTCAAGCCACGCGGCTGGTTCATCACCTATGGCAATGCGTCCGGGCCCGTGGAACCCGTTCCACCGGGCATCCTGAACGCTAAGGGCTCGCTCGTCATGACCCGGCCCGGCTTATTCCATTTCATAGCGGATGCGGATGGCTTGCGCCGGGGCGCGGCCGCCCTGTTTGGGGCGTTGCGGGCGGGGACCCTGAAAGCCGACATTGGCCAAAGGTTCGCGCTGAAAGATGTCGCAGAAGCGCATCGCGCGCTCGAAGGACGCGGTACGACCGGCGCGACGGTGCTGGAACCCTGATCGGATACGGACTGATCCATGAGCGCGGTTGAGACGGATGTTCTCATTATCGGTGCGGGGACATCAGGTCTCGCAGTCGCTCACGAACTGATCGCGCGCGATGTTCGCCCGGTCATACTGGATGCTGCGGATCGCCCGGCGGCGAGTTGGCGCGCGCGGCATCCGCAACTGCACCTGAACACGCACCGGCTGCTCTCGCATCTGCCGGGGCACCGGTTCAATTCGAGCGCTGGCGCGTTCCCCGCCCGGGATGTCATGATCCGCTACATTGAGGCCTATGAAGCTGATCTGAGTGTGGAGGTGCGCCGGGGCGTGCGCGCCGAAACTATATCGAGGGCATCGGACGCTTGGGCAGTGGAGACGTCGGCCGGGCGCATGTTGGCTCGCCACCTGATCATCGCCACCGGGCCGGATCGCGTTCCCGTAACGCCCGACTGGCCGGGCGCTGAAACATTTGAAGGCGAACTCATACATTCTGGCGACTTTGGCCTGGCAGAAGACTGCAATGGCAAGCGTGTGCTGCTGGTCGGTGCCGGTAATTCCAGCGTCGATATTGCCAACCATCTTTCACGCACACAGCCTGCTCATGTCTGGATGTCAGTGCGTGGCGGGGCGACCGTCGCGCCAGTCTATATGCTCGGCTTTCCGACTCATCTTCTTACGCCGTTGCTGCGGCCACTACCTGATGCATTCGTCGACCGCAGCCTCGCACTTGTAAGCCGAATGGTCTGCGGAGACCTCGTACGCGCCGGGTTGCCTAAACCTTCAAAAGGCGCGCTGGCACGCATGCAGGAGGATGGAAGTCCGCCCGCGCTCGATAATGGCTTCGCTCGGGCGCTGCGTGCGGGCCGGGTTGAGATCGTGTCCGAGATCGAGGCTTTTGACGGGCCGGAAGTGCTTTTGAAGACCGGCGATGTGGTGACGCCGGACATCGTTGTTTGCGGCACAGGATACCGGCCGGGGCTGGAGCCGCTCGTTGGTGGCCTCGGTGTCCTGAACGCCCGTGGTGAGCCACAATTTTCGGGGCGTGAAGCATCGCCGGATCATGCGGGGCTATGGTTCTTCGGCTTCAGAAACTCGCTATGGGGAAATCTCAATGAACGGCGGCGCGAAGCAGGAGAACTCGCACGCTGCATCCAGCGCACCAGCCGACCCTGACCCAGCGTAAATCGTCACTTTTTGGACAAAACTCATTTGTTTTCGTACACTTGTCGGCCAAGCCTCGAAAAGGAATTGCCCATACTTCATGTCTATTGCTGTTTCCGAAGATATCCGCCCGACCGAATTCAAACCAAAATCCCGCGCTGAGTTGTTCATCTCGCGCATCAAGGATCCGGCCCGCCGCAAAGAGGCCATTGCCCTTCACGAAATGATGTCTCGCGTCACCAAAATGCCCGCGCGCATGTGGGGACCGGACATTGTTGGCTACGGACGCTATCGCTACGAAACACCCTCGGGCCGCAAGAGCGAGTTTGCCATGGCGGGCTTCTCTCCGGATGAGCGCCGCATGACGGTTTATCTGGACCCCGGATACGAAGAGTTCGAGGCTCCGTTGGACGAAATCGGTAAGATCGAGCGCGGACAGTCCTGCATCTATTATCGCAGCTGGAAGCTGATCAATCCAAAGGCTCTGGAGACGATCGTCCGCAAGGGCATCATCAAGGTGAAGACGCGCTACACGACCTGGGACGAATAGGGCTTCTGGTCAGACTGGCACATCAGCAGAATGCTGGTCAGCGCGCTAAGCGATAGAGTGTGCCGCCCTTTTTGCTCAAACGCGTTTCGGCCACCCCGTCGTCGACCATTTTCTGCAGTTCGGCACGGATCTCGTTTGAGTCGTACGCGCTCAGATATTCGAAGCCTTGCTGGCTTGCTCCCCAGTTTGCGATCCGGGCCGCCGAAAACGCCCATTGATCAAAGCGGCTGAGGAACCGCTTCAGACCGTCCCTCAGAGTCCCGGCAGCCTGCCCGCTGCCAGGGTCCGGTACTTGAGCAGCGTTTCGACCCCGCAGGTTGAGGCGCGCAACAATGTCTTCGATGTCTGATTTGTAGGTGCGGTGGCCGATCTCAGCAGCTTGCCGGTCCACAAGCTCCGAAACATCATCAGGCAGATCGTCTACATCGGGCAAGGCTGTACCATCAACGAGCACCGGGACGACGGGAATGCCTCGGTCGAGAGAATTGGCGATTTCCATCCGCACCATGTCGGAGTCGCTATGGAGACGATCTGCCATTTCCATCCATGACGGTCCGATCAGGACCAGCGTCACCTCGCACACGTCCAGTGCACTTTGGAGGGTCTCGCGCCAGTTCGTGCCTGGTTTGATGCCGCTGATGTCTCTGAACACACTTGCTTCGCCAAGGGCAGCTTCAAGCGCCTGTTGCATCACGATGGCTGTCCATCTGGCATCGTCGCGACGATAGCTAAGGAAGACTTTGCTGCTCATGGATGGCCGCCTCGGGTCGCACTGCGAGGCCTTCTGCCCTAGTCGAGTAACTGACCGGTTTCCAGTTCCAACAGCAGCGCAGGATCAATGTAGAAATCCCCGTCGCGGCTATCGCTGGCGGGGTTTCTCCATTTGACGGCCCAGTGCAGGTGCGGGCCGGTCGTGCGGCCCGTATTACCCGTCTTCGCGAGCAAGTCGCCGCGCTCGACAACATCGCCCACTTCAACGTCGATGGACGACAGATGTATGAAGACGGAGACAAGGCCATGACCATGATCGAGGAAGACGGTGCCGCCTTCGTAATAGAGATCTGGATCTGCCAGCACGACCGTACCGGAGGCGGGGGCTGTCACAGGCGTGCCGATCGGCGTCGCCAGGTCATAACCGCGATGAACCGAAGTGCTTTCGCAGGCCTCGCCCGTCTCCGCGCTCACGCCGATATACTTGCGTGTCGGGCCGAAAGGTGAGGTCGGCCGGCCAACTGAGGGCACGACGAAGCCAGTAGATGGACCCGGGCCGGGATTAAAGCTCGCAAACGCGTCCTGCTTCTTCACCCAGCTTCGTGCGGCATGGTCTTTCTGCTCCGGTGTCCGGGCATCGACCTTGTCGCAATCGAGCCCTTCAATCACGCGATAATCGTCTTTGCGGGTGGCGAGAGTGATCGGCAGGCTGGTGGACATCCCGGCAGGCGTTTCGACCCCAACGCTTGTCTCAAGCTCTGCATTCCGTTTGAGGCCAAACACGGCAAGGCCATCCGCGCCGGCCGTCAGCGTCAGGTCACCATAAGTGAAAGCCGCGCCCTCGGGGCCTTCGCAGACCAGCAGGCCGCCCTGTGCGAGCGCACCGCCACAAGATACCGGCATCATCGGTGCGGTCTCGGCATGTGCGGTCGTGCCGGTCAGCAGGGCAATTGCCGCGATCAGGTCGCGAATCATATGGATCATGTCATCCGCTTCGCGGCAGCCTCGGCGTCAACATAAGCTTCCTGATGGTCGACGCTCCAGTAACGCAGCGCGGCGAGCGGGATTTTTCGGCCCGTCACAGCGCAGAACACGAAATCGCCAGGGGTGAGGATACGAAGGTCCGCATCAAGATAGCGAATGCGGGCCTCGCCGGGCTGTGGAGCGGTTTTATCAAGCATGCCCGTCTTATGCCTCAGCTCCAGCGTTAAGAAAAGTCTTCCTGTGTGCTAAATTCATGCTTTGTTCTTGAGAACAAATGTGGTACGAAATTCCAGAACAAGAGATGATGACGCCTTGCCAAAAGGGGTCGCAGAGTGGAACAAGGAGACGACTCATGGCCAAACCCGTTTTGCAACTGGTGGATAAGGAATCCGGCGTGGACAAGCAGAAAGCTCTCGAGACAGCACTCGGTAATATCGAGCGGTCATTCGGCAAAGGCTCGGTCATGCGCCTTGGCGATAAACAGGCCATGGACATTGAGGCGGTCTCCACTGGCTCGCTGGGCCTTGATATCGCGCTCGGCATTGGCGGCCTGCCCAAAGGGCGGATCATCGAGATTTATGGCCCTGAAAGCTCGGGCAAGACGACGCTGTCGCTTCACTCTGTTGCTGAGGCACAGAAAAATGGCGGTGTGTGCGCCTTTGTCGATGCGGAACACGCGCTCGACCCGGTCTATGCGGCCAAGCTCGGTGTTGATCTTGATGATCTCCTAATCTCCCAGCCTGATACAGGCGAGCAGGCGCTGGAGATTGCAGACACACTGGTTCGGTCCGGTGCAGTCGATTTGCTGGTCATCGATTCGGTGGCGGCGTTGACGCCCCGTGCCGAACTTGAAGGCGAGATGGGTGACAGCCTGCCCGGTCTGCAGGCCCGTTTGATGAGCCAGGCGCTGCGCAAGCTGACAGGCTCGATTTCCAAGTCCAACTGTATGGTGATCTTCATCAACCAGATCCGGATGAAGATTGGCGTCATGTTTGGCAGCCCAGAAACGACAACGGGCGGCAACGCGCTGAAATTCTACTCATCGGTCCGGCTCGATATTCGCCGCATCGGTCAGATCAAGGATCGCGATGAGGTCATCGGCAACCAGACCCGCGTGAAAGTGGTGAAGAACAAGGTTGCACCGCCATTCCGGCAGGTCGAGTTCGACATCATCTATGGCGAAGGCATCTCCAAGACCGGCGAGTTGATCGATCTTGGCGTGAAGACCGAGACAATTGAGAAATCCGGATCCTGGTACTCCTATAATGGAGAGCGGATCGGGCAGGGGCGTGAGAAAACGCGCAACTTCCTGAAAGAGCATCCGGCCATGGCCGATGAGATCGAAGACGCGATCCGTCGCAAGTCTGGCCTGCTTGCCGAGGAGCTTCTCACGGCCGGAATGGCGTCTGAAGAAGACGACACGCCGGACGCTGCCGAAGCCTGATCGGCCACCGGTCTTCGGCCTTTCCTCCCAGTTGAAGACCGGTAAAGGGTCAGCGCGTGCCTTGGCGGCGCGCGCTCCCGCCTTTATATCGCTGGGACCGGCAGCGGGGCTGCCGATTCCGGACGGTTTGAAAGGCGTGTCATGACCAGCGTGAACAATCTGCGCGAAGCTTTTTTGTCCTATTTCCAGGGACATGGCCATGCGCGCACCGCGTCTGCGCCGCTCGTGCCGGAAAACGACCCAACCCTGCTTTTCGTGAATGCCGGCATGGTGCCGTTCAAGAACGTTTTCACCGGCGTTGAGGCACCTGCTAGCCCGCGTGCCGTGTCCTCCCAGAAATGTGTGCGCGCCGGCGGAAAGCACAACGATCTGGACAATGTCGGCTACACTGCCCGCCATCACACTTTCTTTGAAATGCTCGGCAATTTCTCGTTTGGCGATTACTTCAAGGACGACGCCATCGCCTTTGCCTGGGAGTTCGTCACGAAGGAGCTTGGCCTGTCGGCAGAGAAACTCCTCGTAACGATCTACGCTGAAGACGAAGAAGCCGGCGCGATATGGAAGAAGGTCGCCGGCCTGCCGGATGATCGTATCATCCCGATCGCGACCTCCGACAATTTCTGGTCGATGGGCGATACCGGTCCCTGCGGTCCATGCTCGGAGATTTTCTACGACCACGGGTCAGAAATCGCGGGCGGCCCGCCCGGAAGCCCGGATGAAGACGGCGATCGCTTTATCGAGATCTGGAACCTCGTCTTCATGCAGTACAATCAGGCTGCTGGCGGGGCGCGCGAAGCCTTGCCCAAGCCCTCCATCGATACGGGCATGGGGCTTGAACGCGTCGCGGCCGTCCTTCAGGGCGTGCATAACAACTACGACACGGATCTCTTCAGGAACCTGATCTCGGCTGCCGAGGAGGCCTACGGAGCTAAGGCGGATGAGGCTCGCCTCGCCTCGTTCCGTGTCATTGCCGACCATCTGCGCGCGTCTGCATTTCTGCTTGCGGATGGCGTTTCGCCATCCAATGAAGGTCGCGGCTATGTCCTCCGGCGCATCATGCGCCGCGCCATGCGCCATGGGCACATTCTCGGCGCGCGCGAGCCGGTGATGTACAAGCTCGCCGGCACGCTGGTCGATGAGATGGGCGAGGCCTACCCAGAACTCGGTCGCGCTCAACTTGCCATCGAGAAGGCGCTTGAGCAGGAAGAAGGCCGGTTCCAGACGACGCTCGGACGAGGGCTAGCGCTGCTCAACGAAGCCTCCGAGCCCTTGTCGGAGGGCGATGCGTTGCCTGGGGAAACAGCTTTCAAGCTCTACGATACGTACGGCTTCCCGTTGGATCTGACGCAGGACATTCTCCGCGCTCGGAACATTGGCGTGGACGAGGCAGGCTTCAACACGGCCATGGCCACGCAGAAGGAAACTTCCCGAAGCGCGTGGGCAGGGTCCGGCGATACGGGGGGCGACGCAGTCTGGTTCGATATCAAGGGCAGCGTCGGCGACACGATCTTCACCGGCTATGAAAAGCTTGAGGACAAGGCCGATCTGAAGGCGATCGTCTCCGGCGATGGCTCCGTTCAATCCATCGAAGCCGGAGCGGAGGCCGCCCTCATCTTCGCGATGACTCCCTTTTATGCTGAGAGTGGCGGTCAGGCCGGCGACCATGGCGAGATCGCATTTGAAAGCGGTGCCCGCTTTATCGTTCGCGACGTCCAGAAACGAGGCGGTGGATTGCACGCCCATATCGGCGAACTCGTCGATGGCACAGTGAAAGTCGGCGATACCGGAACGCTCCGTGTCGATGCCGGCCGCCGCCGACGTGTCATGGCCAACCATTCGGCCACCCACCTCCTGCATGCGGCTCTGCGCAGCGTGCTCGGCAAGCACGTCACGCAAAAGGGCTCGCTCGTCGAAGAAGATCGTTTCCGCTTCGATATCTCGCATGACGCCCCGATGACGGCGGCGGAAATCGAAGCAGTCGAGGATCAGGTGAATGCCGTGATCCGCCAGAACCGCGAGACCGGCATCTCCGTCACCAGCCCTGAAAAGGCCATCGAGGCCGGCGCGCTTGCCCTGTTCGGCGAGAAATATGGGGACGAAGTCCGTGTACTGACTATGGGTGATGCGCTTGATGACAGTGACATGCCATACTCCGTCGAGCTGTGCGGCGGCACGCACGTCTCGCGCACCGGCGACATCGGATTCTTCGCCATCCTGTCGGAAGGCGGCGTGTCTGCTGGTGTGCGCCGTATAGAGGCGGCAACGGGCGCTGAGGCGATTGCCTTCATGCGGGGCCGGGCGCAGATCGCCGTCGATCTCGCTGACCAACTCAAATCTCCGCTCAAGGACGTTCCGAAGAAAGTGGCCAGCCTGTCTGACGACAAGCGAGCGCTTGAGAAGGAACTCGCCGAAGCCAAACGCAAGCTCGCAATGGGCGGCGGTGGATCAGCTGCGCCCGCCGGGCCGGAAGACATTGGCGGGGTGAAGCTCATTGCCCGCGTGGCCGAGGGCGTGGGCGGGAAAGACCTGCGGGCCATGATTGATGAGGCCAAGGCTCAGTTGAAATCAGGCGTCGTCGCCCTTGTCGGTGTGAATGACGGGAAGGCGGCGGTCTCCATCGGCGTGACGGAAGACATGGTCGGCAAACTGTCGGCTGTGGATCTGGTGCGCACCGCGAGCGCCGCTGTTGGTGGAAAGGGCGGCGGTGGCCGGCCGGACCTCGCCCAGGCCGGTGGCCCGGATGGCGACAAGGCCGAAGACGCGCTTGAAGCCGTCCGCAAGGCGATCGCTGACGCCTAGGCGGCGACCGGAAAATCGATTTCCTCGCCCGTGTCCTTCCAGAGCGGGTGCTTGGTCATGATTGCCTTGAACCGGTCGCTTTCCATATGGCCTGACAGCCAGCTCTGCAGGGCTGGAAGATCGGCCGCATCAAACCAATCCGGATCGGCGATCCGGAACTGACGCACGAACGGGAAGAGCGCGATGTCGGCCTGCGTTGGCGCCAGCCCGAAGAACTGACCGTCGACGGACAGTCTCTCGTCCCAGCGTCTGAGGATTTCGAACCCTGCCGAGCGATGCGTTTCCGCATCGGCGTCTTCATAGCGGGTCGAGTATTTGTACCGATCGAGATGGTGCTTGAAGACGCCATCATTCTCCGTGATCAGAGCATTGGTCTCGTCAGCATCGGCTGATAGCCAGCCGCTCGGATCATTCTGCGCCAGCGCCCAGCGCATGACATCAAGGCTCTCATCAATCACGGAGCCATCGGCAAGGATCAGAACGGGCACGGTGCCCTTCGCCGAGGCGACCAGCATCTCATCCGGCTTGTCTCTCAACAGAATTTCGCGGAGGCGAACGGAGATGCCCGCTTCGGCAATCGCCATCCGTGCGCGCATCGCATACGGGCAGCGCCGGAAGGAATAGAGGACGGGGCGGCCAGCTTCTGTCATCCCGTGCCCTTCAGCGGCGCGCCGATATGAGTCTCGCCGCGCTCACGGGCGAGTTGCATCTGTTTCTGGCGTTCTGCGAAGCGGCGCTTCTGGTCGTCTGTCAGCGTGCCATGGCAGCGCGGGCAGGAGATGCCGGGCTCATAGCGCGGGTCAGCCATGTCATCAGTACTGACAGGATGTTTGCAGGCATGGCATTGGTCATAGTCGCCGGGTTCCAGCCCATGCTTGACCGAGACACGCTGGTCGAAGACGAAACACTCGCCATGCCAGCGGCTGTCTTCGGCAGGCACGGTTTCCAGATATTTCAGGATACCGCCCTTGAGGTGGAACACCTCGTCGATGCCCTCTGATTTGAGGAAACTCGTCGCTTTCTCGCAGCGGATTCCGCCGGTGCAGAACATGGCGACCTTGGCCTTGTCATTCGTCTCCCGGAATTTGCGAAACCAGTCCGGGAAATCGCGGAAGGAGGCTGTTTCAGGGTTCACCGCGCCGTCAAAGGTGCCAATCGACACTTCGTAGTCATTGCGCGTGTCGATGACGACCGTGTCGGGATCATCAAGAAACCCATTCCAGTCTTCAGGGTTCACATAGTTGCCCACGGCGACGTTCGGGTCGACGCCGGGCACGCCCATCGTGACGATTTCCTTCTTGAGGCGCACTTTGAGCCGAAAGAAGGGCATCTCCGGCGCGCGGCTTTCCTTCCACTCCAGATCCGCGCAACCGGGCAATTGCTCCAGGGCGGCGAGGGCTGCGTCAATCTCGTGATCCGTGCCGGCGATGGTGCCGTTCACGCCCTCCGCCGCAAGCAGGATCGTGCCGCGCACATCGGTCTCAGCAAGTGCGTGCTCGAGCGCAGCCTTCCGGGACTCGTAATCCGGGAGAGGCGTAAATTTGTAGAAGGCGGCAACGCGGTAATCAGTCATGGCGCGCTTATGCCATCGCGGTGATCAATGCGTCTATATCTTCATCTGTGGTGGTCCATGCACAGACAAAACGGTGTGAGCCGCCGGGCCACGGATAGAATTTGGCACCTTTGGCCGAAAGCGCCTCTGCGCGCCCGGCAGGCAGATGCGCGAACACTTCATTGCCATCGACCGGATAGGCCAGCGTCACATCCCCCGGCGCGCACAGCGCATTGGCGAGTTGCTTTGCTTTCTGGTTGGCGTCCGCGGCGAGGGACAACCAAAGACCATCGTCCAGCAAGGCCAGCGCCTGCGCTGCCAGATACCGCATCTTGGGTGGCATATGGCCGGAGCGCTTCGCCCGTGCTTGTAGCTCGGCAGACTTGGCGCGCGCCTCGCCGAACAGGATCACGATTTCACAGCCAATGGCACCCGTCTTCGTCAGCCCAAGGCAGAGCACATCGACGCCCGCCCGCCATGTCATGTCGGCAGCGCTCGCCCCAGTGGAGGCCAGCGCATTGCTGAGCCGTGCGCCATCCAGATGAACGGTTAGTCCGGCCTCGTGGGCCAGTGCCGCATAATGCGCGATCGTATCTACCGAATAGGCGGCTCCGCACTCGGTCAGATTCGTCAGCGACAAAAGGTGCGCCGGTGTTTCGTGCACAAATCCATGATCAATACCGGCAAGCGCCTCGCGCAGCGCCATTTCATCAATCCGCGCGGCCTCTCCGGGCAGCAGCGAAAGCTTGCCGCCACCTGTGAAGAATTCAGGCGCGCCGCGCTCGTCCCGTTGGATATGAGCTTCTTCATGACACAGGATCGCGCCCGTCGGTGGGCAGAAGCAGGACAGCGCCAGCGCATTCGCGGCGGTGCCGGAGGCCGTCAGCCAGAAATCGAAATCATCCGTTTCGAGCACTGCGGCTAACACACCGCGAACGCGGGAAGTGTACTCGTCCCCGCCATAGCTCGCCTGACGGCCCGTGTTCACAGCCGCGAGCGCTTCGATGACGGCAGAGTGGGTGGGCGCGGATGTATCGGAAGAGAAGTCCATCGCGCTAAAGCGGCACGTCAGGCGTCTGCCACATCAGGTGCTGGCCGCCATCGGCGGCGATCATCTGGCCAGTGACGGCGTCGGCCTCGATGAGGAACATCAGGGCCTTGATGATCTCATCGGGATTGGAGCCTTCCTGTGTGAGCGTCTGGCTCTGCTCGGCGGCGAATTCGTCATCCGTCTGATGAATGCTTTTCAGCGTCGGGCCGGGTCCGATCGCATTGACACGGATGTTCGGGCTCAGCGCCTGGGCGAGGGTGCGTGTGGCTGTCCAGAGCGCGGACTTGGACAGCGTATAGGTGAAGAATTGTGGGTTCAGCTTCCAGACGCGCTGGTCGATCAGGTTGACGACGAGCCCTTTCTGGTCCGCTGGAAGGGCGTTCGCAAAGCCTTGAGCCAGCGTCACCGGCGCGCGCAAATTCGTTTCGAAGTGGAAGTCCCAGCCCTTGGCATCGAAGTCCTGAGCCGCGTCATCGTGAAATGTCGAAGCTGAGTTCACGAGCAGGTTGAGCGGGCCATCAAGCGCGGCTTCCGCGCCCGCGATAAGCCGCCGGGTTTCTGCGTCAACAGAGAGATCGGCCTGCACCGTCGCGGCGCGCCCTCCGGCCGCTTCGATATTGGCGACGGTCTCCTTCGCGCCATCATCTGAGGAGCGGTAATGAACCGCGACCTGCCATCCCGCGCCGCCGAGCGCCTCGGCCATCGCCTTGCCGACGCGTGCGCCAGCCCCGGTCACGAGCGCCCGTCCCGGTGTCTTCATCTCAGCCTCCGAACAGCGCCAGCAGGTTCCAGCCGCGCACCAAACCATAGATGTAAAGCGTGTAGACCAGAAGCATAGCGGCGGCTGCCAGCCGACTGACCTTGGAATTGGTCAGGATGAAGACCGCCGCTGTCAGCGCTGCTGCGGCCATGGCCCAGTGATCGTAACGAACAAACGTTCCGGTGATTTCAATCGGTCCAAACATGGCGACGAGCCCGCCCGCTCCTAGAATGTTGAACAGGTTAGAGCCGAGAACATTGCCAAACAGGATTTCCGTGCGCTGGCGTATGACGGCTGCAATACCGGCCCCGATCTCCGGAAGGGACGTTCCAACAGCGAGGAGCGTCAGCCCGACGACTTCTTCTGGAATGTCAAAGATTTCGGCAAGCCCAACACCGCCTTCAACGATCAGGTTCGCCCCGAGCGGCAGGCCGACAATACCAATTGCGAGATAGGCAATCGTTCGCCCAAGGCTGAGGCCGTGATCTTCATCGTCTATGGGAACGTCGATCCCGCGTGCCTTGGCCGCCCGCAAGTCGACATAGGTGTAGATGGCGTAGCCGATTAGCCCGGCCAGAAATGCCACACCGACCCAAAGCGTAAGCGGCATGAATGCCGCGATCACGATCCAGGCTGCTGTCGCCAGCAGCATGGCAATCAAGGCCGTTCGCTGTCCCATGGCCCCGGCGGCGATGGGGGCCATCAGGGCAGGCAGCGCGAGCACCAGCCAGACATTGGCAATGTTGGAGCCGACAATGTTGCCGAGTGCCAGTTCAGGATATCCTTGGATCGCTGCATCCAGCGCCACCACCATTTCCGGTGCGGATGTGCCGAACCCGACAATGAAAATGCCGGCCAGCAGCGGAGATATGCCAACGCGCTGCGCCATCGCAGATGCGCCGTTGACGAGAAAATCGCCCGCGAATGCGAGAATGGCGAGCCCGCCAACCAGGAAGAAAACGAATTGAGCCAGGCCGTCCATAGGGCCGGACCGTTAGTCGAGGCGTTTAAAGTCGATCAGATTCAACAAAGCAAACAAGCCGACAACAATGCCGATGGCGATCAAGGCGTACATAAAGAGCTCCCCAGAGAAGGCTACGAATCTGGCAGATAGCCCGCAATTTCCGATTTGGCGAGGGTTTGCCGCACGATCATCGTGATTTCCGGGCGTTGATGGCTGCGGCAAAGCGGCCAAAGATGGCGGTCATGCACCGGTTGCGCACTCGCCTGTTTCAATCCTGGTTTCGCCTGTCGCGCTCCATGACGCTGGGCGTTCGCGGTCTGGTCATCGACGAGGACGGGCGGGCGCTTCTGGTCCGCCACACATACACGCCGGGCTGGTTCCTCCCCGGTGGCGGCATCGAAAAGGGCGAGCCTGCGATCGTCTCGCTGGAGCGCGAACTCCTGGAGGAGGCCGGAATCGTCCTGACCGAGCCGCCAGAGCTCCGCGGCATCTTCTCCAACCATTCGGTCTTTCCGAACGATCATGTCATCTTCTTCCGGGCGACCCAGTGGCGGCAGGACGAGGCGACCAGTCAGGGCGAAATCGCGGAAGTGCGCTGGGTCGATCCTGCGCGGCCGCCTGAGCACACGACCCCAGGAACCCGCCGCCGACTGACGGAGTTCGTCTCCGGCGAGGCACCCGGACCTTACTGGTAGACGGGCTCTTGAATTGAGCCGTCAGCCCTCGGCGAAAGCGAGCAGGGCGGGCAGGGCCATGAACAGGACAAAGCCAGCAACCAGCAGCCAGGGCCGAAGCGGGGAGGCGGGGCGAGAACGAGCCATACCTCTGTCTGATCCGCTAATCGGGCCGGTCAGCGGCGTGACCTTGATGAAACACGGGCAAGGCTGCCGCATTTCGATCATGATGGTTAACGGGATGGCTAAGGTGCGCGCGAGGCGCGGACATAGGACACCGCCGTGATCAGCGACAGCGCCGCTGCGATCCAGAGCAGGGCCGCAAAGCCATATACGACAAGGCCGAGGCCTGGTTCGCTACCCGAGGCGTCACGTGCCATCGGTGCCAGCGCCTGCGGCAGCAGGAGCCCCGTAATCGCGATCATCTCGACCGCGGTTTTCCATTTGGCGAGCCCCGACACATCGACCGCAGAGCGCCCGCGCGGCGTCGCCCGGAAAATCGTCATCCCGACATCGCGCGTGATGATCGCCACTGCCGGGACGATGATCAGCCACCCGCCAATGGCGATGCACAGGGCGATCAGCGCCGCCCCGACGAGCAGCTTGTCGGCAATCGGGTCGAGCCAGACGCCAAAGCGGGATTGCGCGTTCAGCCGCCGCGCCAGCCAGCCATCGCTGAAATCGGTGAACGCTCCCGCCACGAAGGCCAGCAATGTGAACTGCCGCCAGAGCTGCTCCAGACCGGCCAGGCGCGCAAAATCATCGGGATCGCTGGTCGCAAGCGCCGCCGCGTTGACGGCCCCCGCCTTCGCCGTCGCATAGAGGATCAGCACGGCAAATCCGCAGCGAGCGAGCGTCAGGGCATTGGGGATCCACGACAATGGCATAAGCCGCACTTGGCAGGCGCCGCCGGGTGCCGTCAACGCCATGAACCCTCCATGAAACGCGCGGTCACGCCCGGTTCGACACGCGCCCGGCAATGTCCATCCCATGATGAACCGCATCATGACCCCCCGAGTGGCGGCCGTTGCATTGGCTGCATCCGCCCTCATCGCCGCGCCGGCCGCCGCCGATCACGCAAAGCCGCGCGCCAGTGCCGCCCTTACCGTGGACATTGGCCGCAATGCCAGCCTCACGCTTGCCAGCGGGCATGCGCATCACGATTACGTCCACAAAGCCCATCACCGGGGCGGGGACCGCTATTACAGCGACCGTGGCCTCCGCCGGGACGCCATACGCCAGTGCCGCCGCGCCATTCGCAATGAAGGCTACGCACGCGGCTTCCGCGATATCGACTTTGACGACCGCCGTGTTCGTCAGGTCGGCCCGCGCGGCTTCGTGGTCCGCTTCGAGACCGAGTTTGAAGGCCGCCGCCGGGAGTTTGAGCGAAATGTCCGTTGTGAGGTCCGCCGGGGCCGCATCGTGGCGCTGGATGGCATCCCCTATCCGGGCCGCCGACATCACCACCGCCGGGGCTATTACGACTACCGATACTAGGGTTTAAAAGCCAAAAATCGGAAAGGCAGGCGGCGCGCCCGGTGTAAATCGGGCGCGCCGTTTGGCTTGCGCTTTCCGCTCCGCGCCCTATCACTCCCTCAGCTTACGGAATTGAGTAAAGGGGCAGGCGATGCAGGACGTAATCGAGGCGCTTGAGGCGAAACGGGAAGAAGCCCGTCTTGGCGGCGGTCAGAACCGCATTGACCGCCAGCACGCCAAGGGCAAGCTCACCGCCAGAGAGCGGATTGAAGTCCTCCTCGATGAAGGCTCTTTTGAAGAGTACGATATGTTCGTGGAGCACCGCTCCCACGATTTCGGCATGGAAAAACAGCGTATTCCCGGCGATGGCGTCGTCACCGGGCAGGGCACCATCAATGGCCGCCTCGTTTATGTATTTTCCAAGGATTTCACCGTTTTCGGCGGCTCGCTCAGCCTCGCCCACGCCTCCAAGATCGTAAAAGTCCAGAAAATGGCCGCCAAGGTTGGCGCGCCCGTGATCGGTATTTTCGATGCCGGTGGCGCCCGGATTCAGGAAGGCGTCGACAGTCTGGCCGGCTATGCCGACATTTTCGTCGAGAACGTTCTCTCCTCCGGCGTGATCCCGCAAATCTCCGTCATCATGGGCCCTTGCGCGGGCGGAGACGTCTATTCCCCCGCCATGACGGACTTCATCTTCATGGTGAAGGACACTTCCTACATGTATGTGACCGGCCCCGATGTCGTGAAAACCGTCACCAATGAGGAAGTCTCCCACGAAACCCTTGGCGGCGCGTCCGTCCATGCCAAGAAGTCCGGCGTCGTCGATGGTGCGTTCGAGAACGACATGGAGGCGCTCGTCCAGATGCGCCGGCTGATCGACTTCCTGCCCGCTTCAAACAAGGAAAAGCCGCCCGTCCGGCCGAGTTTTGATGATGCCGAGCGCATCGAGAACAGCCTCGACACGCTGATTCCGCCCAATCCGAACACGCCCTATGACATGCGCGAACTGATCGAGAAGACCGCCGATGAGGGCGACTTCTTCGAGATCAGCCCGGATTTTGGCGCGAACATCATTGTCGGCTTCGGCCGCATCGAAGGCTCAACCGTCGGCTTCGTCGCCAACCAGCCGATGAGTCTGGCCGGCGTGCTCGACATCGATGCCTCCCGCAAGGCCGCGCGTTTCGTGCGTTTCTGCGACTGCTTCAACATCCCGATCGTCACCTTCGTGGACGTGCCGGGCTTCATGCCGGGCACCAAGCAGGAATATGGCGGCCTCATCAAACACGGCGCGAAACTGCTCTTCGCCTTCACCGAAGCGACCGTGCCGAAAGTCACTGTCATCACCCGCAAGGCCTATGGCGGCGCGTATGACGTGATGAGCTCCAAACACCTGCGCGGCGATGTGAACTATGCCTGGCCAACGGCTGAGATCGCCGTGATGGGCGCAAAAGGGGCGGTGGAAATCATCTACCGCGCCGACATTGGCGATGAAGAAAAGATCGCCGAGCGCACCAAGGAGTACGAAGACAACTTCGCGAACCCCTACGTCGCCGCGCGCAAGGGCTATATCGACGACATCATCATGCCGCACTCCACCCGCCGCCGCGTCGCCAAAGCGCTACGCACCCTGCGGACCAAGGACGTCAAGAACCCCGAGAAGAAGCACGACAATATTCCGTTGTGACTTAGTGGTTGTCACTACTTAGATCGATAACTGCTAATGTTCGCGCTCCGGAAATTCGTTAGTTGAAATTTGTATTTTTATAGCTTTCTAACTACATTATTGTCTCAACCAAGAGTTGGAAAAAAAACGATGTCGGCTGAAAAACACATCCCTATGGGGCTTCTGTTGAGTGCCGGGTCTCAGGCCGAGACCTCCAAAGCGACTCAGCCAAAGTTGCAAGAGATCATGGAAGATCAGGCTCTGCGTGCAGAGTGGGTCAAACTTCGCCGCGAAAAGAACCACAAGCGTTTTAGCGTCTCGATGGCAAAGCTGGCTGAGTAGTCAGTGTACACGCCCACGATCGAAGAAATAGTCGATCACAACAGATTTGAAGTCGACGTGACAGGTGAACCACATTTTGTCAGAGATATGGATACGCTCGAAAGTGCTGTTCGCGGCCTTCAGATGCGTGTGCACTACGAACCGTATTTAGATTCTGATGATGATAGATCAAAGGTCATTCGGACGGCGGTTCGCCTAGCTACGCTAATCGCGCAACGGCAATGCTTTGTGCAAGGTAACAAACGTACCGCTGCGCAAGCGCTAGTTCAAACGATTGAAATGAATGGTTACGAGTTCGAAATGCCGAACGATGACACCTTAGCGGACATCATTTTGTCGATCGCTAACAACGAATACAGCGAAGACGAGTTTTGTGACGCTATAGATCACGCTGTTTTGTAACCATCAGTGTACCGGCACCGGTGCTAAACTGTACTTGATCATCTCACCGCTGCTCATCCAACACAAAGTCCGTGATCGGATCGACCTCACCCCGCAGGCGGCGACGTCGCGAAGGCGGGCACACCGTCGGGCATCTGTACCCAATCCTGCTTGCTGTCGCACCAGACCTGAACCGCAGGTTGAAGACCGGACGTATCGTCGAGCGTGCCGGACTTAATCGCGACCATGCCGGGCATGCCCTCCAGCGCGGACAGGATCGGCGACCCACAGGTGCCGCAGAACCGGCGGTACACCTTGTTTCCGCTGTCGGCGGTCTCCTCGAACGTCTCAAGATCTCCGTCCAGTGAGAGCTGACCTTCCTGAATCATGAGATTGACCGAAAACGCCGCGCCGCTCTGGCGCTGACAACTCGTGCAGTGACACACCGCCGTCACCGCCGGGTCGCCCTCAATCTCGTATTTAATTTTGCCGCAAAGGCATCTGCCAGTAGCCGTCATTGTCGTTTCCTCCCTGTTATTGTTTGGAGGATGTTGAGCGCCGGTAGGGCGAGGGTCAATGATCTCTCAGATACCGCTCATCCCGGCCCAACCGGCGTGCGTCACCCTCGACGGGCGCAGCCCGTCTGAGGGCCCATCTCTTGCGTCCTCCACCAATATCCATCCAACAACAGCAGAGCTGGGCCCTCAGACCGCTCACGAAGTCGAGGGTGACGCGGGCCGGAGAACTCGGCCTTATCCCCGGCTTTTATCCCGCAAACACTCCGATCCGAAGATACTTATCCCCCTCCCACAACGCACAGTTATGATCTCCTCATCGCCTCCAAAGACGAGCCGGGTCCGGACCGACCGAACCTTGGGGGCGATGTCTGGCCCGGGAGTGTGCGCGGATAACGACCGCGCCGCCCTCTAGGCCGCTGGTCTGGGGCAAGCGGGATGAAACGCCCGTGGAGCAAACCCTCTGGCGTGCCGCGGTGGAGAGAGCGGGAGTTCTCTGACAAGAGCGGACCAATGCGCCAAGGCCCCGGAGGCTGCCGAACTGGCCCGGCGCGCGGGAGCGGCGATGCGCCGAAACCGTACACAGACTATGCCCGGGGCGCGCCGTCGCTCCCGCGCTGGCTCTTCATCGAGGGCCATCACCATCAGACCCGGACGCCAAGCGGCGCTCCGGCCGGACGTGCAGGAGACACCTTATGGCCAAACGCAAACGCCGCCGACGCGGCCGCCGCTTTCACTGGATCGCCGCCGATCATTCTGCTCGAATGCGGCATCTGCTCAATGAAGGCCGCTTCAAGGATCACGATCTCTACTGGCGGTTATATCAACAGGATCTGCGCGCCGTGGAGAAAGGCGGCGAGGCGTGGCCGCTCGACCATCCGGTTTTCACTGACCTGTTCGGGGAGGCCGCCCTCTGTCAGCCATCCACAAAGGGATAATCGAACACGCTTCTCGGCGTGAGACCGAAGGACGCCTTCGGATTATTGTAGTCGCCAATCAGCACCTCATAATGGAGATGGATCGGGATGCTGAAGCTCGCTGTGTTGCCCATCACCCCAAGCGGTGCGCCGAAATCAAGCGCCGCCCCGGCATCGACGCCGGGTTCCAGCGAGACCAGATGCGCCGAACGCGTGTAAACACCACCGCCATGATCGATCACGACATGATAGCCATAATCATCGCGATAGCCGGCCTCGACCACTGTACCGGCCGCGCCTGCATGAACCATCTGAGCAGGGTCTGATTGTAGGTCGATGCCCTTATGGAAGTTCATGCCGCGCCAACCAAAACCCGAGGTCAGGCAGGCGCTGCGAACCGGAACAGCCGCAAGCGTCACAGCATCTTCGACGCGCACAAACGGCTTATATCCGGCGACGGTGCGGTCGGCATTGGAGGGCGGCGCATTGCGCACGGTGAGCGTAGGGCAGAGCGTCAGGACCGGGTCCGGCGTGAATGTGTCCGAGACCGGTGTGATGACGGGAGGCGGTGTTGGAGGGATGACAGGCGCGACAACAGGCGCTTCGGCTGCCCGTTCAGCCGTCTTGGCGGCGAGCTTGTCCGGGGCCGCAGCGGCAGGTTCAGGTAGCGACGGTTCCGCTGTTTCAGGCGGAGCAGCCTCAGTCTCTTCAGGCTGGCTGGCACAGGCGGACAAAAGTACCAGCACGCCGAGCCCATAGGTCATGGAACGCATTGGCATGACAGCTTTCCTTTACGGCAAGGATATCATGCCCGCTGTCCGTCACTGTGCAACGCACTGCGCGATCACATTTTCGAATGGAAAGGCGAGTTGGCCTAGCGGGCGATTGAGGCTGCGCCCGTGAGGACGGTTGGCCCACTCGTCGCTTTTTCGCTCGGCGGCGTTGGCGTCTTCTCAGCAAATCCCTCAACAGCGACCGGCTCCAGCTCCTCAGCGGGGGCTTCTGCTGCAACTGTTTCAACAGTTTCGGGAGCCTCGACCGGGGTAACTTTCAGTGCCTCAACAGGAGCCTCAGCAGAAATCGTCTCGACGACCATGTCGATGTCTTCGACCGGAGCTTCAACCGATGCGGTTTCAACAGCTTCCACCGGAGCGGCAGTCGGTACATCGGGTGCGCCGCTGAAACGGCGAACTGCCGGATCGAAAATCGCGGCCGAGACGCCGGAAATCGTGCCGGGGCGATACTCGGCGGTGCCGACAATATGCTTCAGCTCACAATAGGAGTCAGAGGCGAGACTCGCCGTTGCATAAGACCACGCCTTGCACCCATCGCTATTTGTGCATACGGCCTCGCAGGCACCGGCATCGCCAGCTTTGATCACGTCATAGGTGCCGCCAAAGCGGTACTGATCGACAAAGTGGCCGCTCCAGCCGTCAGATGGGGCGTTTTCGCTATCCTGGGCGAAGGCCGGGGCAGCAAAAGCAAGGGCGGCGGCAGCAATGAGAACACGCATGGCAGGCTCCAGACTATATCTGCGCGGAAACCTAAGGGGGCTGCGTTAACGAAGCGTTGTAGACTTGATCAGGCGTCCAGCGCCTCGCGCCGGGCCTCGATTTCCAGCCAATCCTCCTCGGCCTGCTCGATTTCGGCTTTCGCGGCGGTCAGGCGCTCATTCTTGGCCTGGAAGGCGTCCGGATCCTTGCTGAACAGGTCCGGGTCGGCCATTTCGGTTTCCAGCCGACTCACTTCGGCCTGCAGGCGCGGCAGGGCTTCGTCGATCTCTTTCAGGCGATGCTCATCCTTGAAGGAGAGCTTGGTCTGGGTCTTCGGGCGGGCTGGTTTCGCAGAAGCCGCCTTCTTCTTTTGTGTGGCAGGCTTCTTCTCGGCCTGCCGAAGCTGCGTCTGCGCGTCTGTCCAGCCGCCTGCGGTCTGGACCCAGCGGCCTTTTCCGAGCGGGGACAGGCAGGAGGTGACCGTCGCATCGAGAAAGGCGCGGTCATGACTGACGAGGATCAGCGTGCCTTCATAGCTCGCAAGCATCTCCTCCAGCAGATCGAGCGTCTGCATGTCGAGGTCATTGGTGGGCTCATCCAGCACCAGCAGATTGGACGGCTGGGCAAGCGCGATGGCGAGCGTCAGCCGGTTGCGCTCTCCGCCGGACAGGGCCGAGACGGGTTGGCGCAGCTGCTCCGGCTTGAACAGGAAGTCTTTCCCGTAGGCGGCGACATGGCGGGAGCGGCCCTGCACCATGATATGATCGCCGCCATTAGGGGCGAGCGCTTCCCAGAGTGTGTCCTTCGGTTTGAGACTGTCACGCGTCTGGTCGAGATACGCGGTCGTGAGCGTGCGGGAGCGCTTCACCGAACCGCTATCAGATTCGATCTCGCCCAGCATGAGTTTCAGGAGGGTCGTCTTGCCGGCCCCGTTCGGCCCAATGATGCCAAGCCGGTCACCGCGAAGAACGCGGATGGAGAAATCCTCTGCAATCTGCAGCGGCCCATCGGGCGTGGTGAACGTCTTGGAGAGTCCACGCGCCTCAATCACTTTTTTGCTGGTCTGGTCGCCGCTGTCTGAAGAGAGGCCAGCATTGCTCTTGGCGTCACCAAGCTCGGAGCGCAGGCGGGAATGCTCAGCCCGCATGTCCTTCAAACGGGCGAGCCGGCCCTGATTGCGTTTGCGCCGCCCGGTCACGCCGCGGGCGAGCCAGCGATGTTCGTCTTCCAGTTGGGTCTTCAGCTTTTTCAGGGCCCGCTCTTCTTCCTGCTCAATGCTTTCAGCCCAGCTGTCGAACTCGGCATAGCCGCGAGGCGACTTGAACACGCGTCCCTGCCGCAGCCAGAGCGTGGTGGTGGAAACAGATTCAAGGAAAGCGCGGTCGTGGGAGACAACAAGGACAACCCCGCGGAATGCCTTCAGCCGGTCCTCCAGCTGTTCGATCATCGGGACGTCGAGATGGTTGGTCGGCTCGTCCAGCAGGAGGATGTCGGGATCGCGCGCGAAAGCCTTGGCGAGCGCGGTGCGCCGCTGCTGACCGCCGGATTGGGTTGCCGGTTTCGCGTCCGCCGGAATGCCAAAGGCGTCAAGCTCCGCCTCGGCGCGGTGACGGTCTTCAAGCCCGTCCGCTGCGAAATCGAGCGCGGTTTCATAACCCGACAGATCCGGCTCCTGCGCGGCGGAGACGATCTCGACGCCCGGCTGGATCCAGAGCTCTCCGCTGTCCGGCTCATGGACGCCAGTGATGATCTTCATCAGCGTCGACTTGCCGGCCCCATTCCGGCCGACGAGTGCGGCGCGCTCGCCTTTGGACAAGGCGATATCCACGCCCTCGAAGAGCGGCTTGCCGCCAAAGGACAGGCGGACATCAGAAAGCGTGATCAGCGGAGGCTGGGCCATTTGGGGGATTTAGGCGGTTGCGCGGGCTGGTGAAAGGGCCGCCCGCATTCGCGCCTATTCGCGGGCTGTGCTTGCATATTGCGACGGCCCGATGTCGCGGAAGGCGGAGGAGAGCGTTCGGTAGTAGGCGATGCGCCGTTCGGCTTCGTCGCTCAGCTTACCGATGCCTTCTGCGCCCGCGAGGCCGCGCCGGCGTTCGCCTTCATGGGTCAGGATCATGACATCGGACCAGAGCGAGGCGGGGAAGCCGCCGCCGGTCACTTCTTTCATCGCCGTATCGTCATCATTGCCGACCCAGACCCCTGCGACATAGGAAGAGGAGTAGCCAATGAACCACGCGTCCCGCCAGTCCTGAGAGGTGCCGGTCTTCCCGGCGATGGTCCAGCCTGGCAGCTTCGCGGCTGTCCCGGTTCCCTCGACAATCACGCGAGCCAGCATCGCATTCATATCGCGGGCGTCCTGCGCGTTCAGCACCTGCGCTGGCTCGTATTCCGGACGTTCGTAAAGAAGGTCCCCGCGCGAGGTTTCGATCCGTGCAATGAGGTACGGGTCCAGCCGTTTGCCCTGCAGCATGAACGCGCCATAGGCACGCGTCAGTTCCCAAAGGGTGACTTCTTGGCTTCCTAAGGCAATTGAGGGGAGGGGGCGCATGTCGCTCATGATGCCGAAGCGGCGCGCGGCGGCGATAATCTGGTCCTCGGTGACTTCCTGGCCGAGCTGCGCCGCGACCGTGTTCAGCGACTTTGCCAGCGACTCCGACACCGTCACCGGGCCGAGATAGGCACCCTTGGTATAGTTTTGCGGCGTCCAGTCCCCGACCGAGTACGGCTCATCAAAGCGCACATCATAAGGGTCGAGCCCGCTCTGCAGCGCGGCGGCATAGACAAACGGCTTGAAGGCCGAGCCCGGCTGGCGCTTGGCCTGCGTCGCGCGGTTGAATGGCGAGACCTCATAATCGGCCCCGCCAACCATGGCGATCACCGCGCCATTGGCGGCCATCACGATCGCGCCGACCTGGCTCGCCTGAAGCTGCGGCCCGTCCTCTGCGATCCGCGCCGCGAGCGCCGCCTGCACGGCGGCCTGTTTTTCCGGATCGATCGTCAGTGTGACGACGAGATCGCCCGGCGCGCCGGGAATGGTGGTACGCAGCGTCTCGGTTGCATGGTCGAGCACATAGCCAAGCTGCGGATCGTAATCCTCCTGCTCGGCAAGGATCACCTCTTCCTCGCGCGCGGCGTCCGCTTCCTCCTGCGTGATGAAGCCCGCATCGACCATTTCAGACAGCACGTAAGCCTGCCGGTTCTTTGCCTGTGCGAGGCCTTCCCCGGTCAGGGCGAGCCGGCTCGGCGCTTTGGGCAGCGTCGCGAGGAGGGAGGACTCCGCAAGGGTGAGTTCGGCTGGGGGTTTGTCGAAGTAGACTTCCGTGGCCGCGCCGAGGCCGTAAGCGCGTGCGCCGAAGTAGACCCGGTTCAGGTAGAGTTCGAGGATCTCAGCCTTGGTGAGACGCTCTTCCAGCTGCCGGGCGAGGCGCACTTCCTGTGCTTTCCGGCTCAGCGTCTGGCGGGAGTCGAGGATCAGGTTTTTCACCAGCTGCTGGGTGATCGTGGATGCGCCCGAGACCGTCCGCCCGGAGGAGAAGTTCGACCAGGCCGCGCGCGCCATGGCTTGGGTGTCGGCCCCGTCATGCTCGTAAAAGCGCTTATCCTCGGCGGCGATGAAGGCCTGGCTCACATGGGCCGGCAACTCCTCGATATAGACCGCCCGGCCATAGCGCGGCCCGCGAATGGAGAGCACATTGCCCTCAAGATCGAGGAATTCGATGGAGGATTCCCGGCCCGACTCCCACAGCTCGGCGGTCTCCGGCAGGTCCGGAATACCGGCATAGAGGCGATTGTAGACCATCGCGCCCCAGCCCGCGCCGAGCGCGATCAGCGCGACCACGCCATAGGCGACGTACTTCCGCACACGCCGCTTCAACAGCGCCTTCTCGGCGGGCGTCGTCGTCGCCGCCTGACGATTGGCAGCGGCCGCGGTCTTGGGGCGTTTCGCCATATCTCTCCTCTGCCGCGCACGAGAGGACGGGCGCAGGCCTCCGGTCCCTGAAGGCTAAATGCGGCTGGTTAATGGCGCGTGAGGGGAGTTCAGCAGCTCCAACTCTGTGAGCGAGGACTAGCTTTACTCGCCTCATTGGTTAATTGTTACGACGGCGTAATGAGTGGGGAGGGTGGCGAGAATGAGTTTAGCTTCGGGATTTGCGTCTTCCGCCTGCGAGTGGCTCGGGCAGACCGGGTTTAACTGCCAAGCTAAGATCGTATCGCTAACGGCGTGGCACCTTCTAATTGTTGCCGTGGTCTTCTTGGTTGTCACCATAATCGCGAAGTTCCTTCGCGACGTTAACCGGCTGGACCGAATGTTTCAGCTGGACCAGGTCAGGTCTAGCGGCGGCTCAATTCACTACGATGAAACGCTGGTGATCAATGCTCATAGGATGGCGAGACTTCTTGAGGAGAACGGTCTGGATGGGCAGGGGCTGCGCGCTACAGCGACAGTACTCAATCAAAAGTTTGGTTCGAAGTACTTTATGGTCGAATTCCGAGAATCTGGTTCATTTCTCTTTCGCAAGGAGCTCAAACTGCGGGCAGGGTGGTACAACTATCCTGACAACGAAATTCGAACAGACGCGAAAACTTTGGAGAAGCTCAAATCGGAAAGTATGAGCCGCGAGGACGACGACACCGATCGAAGTGAAGGGGCAATCGGCACGTTCGATTTGTTTCTGCGGCCAGTTCGGCCACTGGACTTGCGACATTGGCTGTATCATCCAAAGCGAGAGATTCGGTTAGCTATTTGGGTCGCAATCTTCGCTGCATTCCTTGAGTACTCGGCGGATATAGTACAACTCGCGAAAACACTTAGCACCACACCATCGGTTTAGTGCGGAAGGTGTAGAATTCGAGGATTGCAGGCTTCATATCCCCGCCTTTTCTCCCGCCAGCACTGCCCATCCAGACAATCAATCCGACCGGGTTCGTTGCCCGGCTATAACCGCCGCATGGTTGAGCGAGAGCAGGGGCGGTTGCGGTTTACGGACTGGGATTTCGATGAGATCCGGTTCCTGAAGGCGATGGGCTATTCCTCCTATGGGATTGCCGCGATCATCAGCACCTCGCCCGATCATGTGCGCAAGCTGATACGGGTCCACGGGCTTGATACACCGCTGAGCAAGAGCGAGACTGCTTATCTGGCGATCTGGCACTATCTGCGCGACCTCACGCGCCGGAAGCTGAAGCCTGACACCACCAATATCGCCGCCGCCTATAGGGCCTCGAAGATGATCGGGCTGTCGGCGGAGCTGCGCCGGCTGGAGCGGCATATGGAAACCGAAGCGCCGGCGCGCGTGAAAGACGACGCACCCAAGAGCGGCGAAGAAAAATTCGAGGCGATGAGCGATGATGAATTCTACGCCGAGTTGGGACGTCTGGGAGACGGATTGGCAGGCACGCGAGACGGCGAAGACCCTTAACGAGAATGAGAAGAAGCTGCTCAACCGGATTGGCTTTCTGAAGGAAGCGCGCCCGGCGCAGCGGCCACCGCCGGGCGACTGGCGTAGCTGGCTGTTCATGGGCGGACGCGGCGCGGGCAAGACACGCGCCGGGGCGGAGTGGACGCGCTTTGCGGCCCTGTTCGGCGGATGCGGGCGGATCGCGCTGGTCGCGCCGACGCTGTCGGATGTGCGCGAAGTGATGGTGGAGGGAAGCTCCGGCCTGCGTGCGCTGCCGGGCTGGGCCGAGGACCGGCCGGTCTACGAGTCTACGCGCCGGCGGCTCGTCTGGCCGAACGGGGCCGAGGCGTATGGCTTTTCGGCTGAAGACCCCGACAGTCTGCGCGGGCCGCAATTCGACGCGGCCTGGTGTGACGAGGCCGCCGCCTGGAATCACGGCGTGGCTACGTGGGACATGCTGCAGCTCGCGCTACGGCTGGGGGCGGCTCCGCGTGTGGTGGCGACGACGACGCCGCGGCCGGTGCCGCTGATCAGGCGGCTTGTATCGTGTACGGACGGATCTGTGGCGATTACACGCGGTGGGACGCGGGAGAACGCGGCGCACCTCGCGCCGGGCTTTGTCGATCTCGTGGAGGCAGCCTATGGCGGCACGCCGCTCGGCCGGCAGGAATTGCTTGGTGAACTGGTCGAAGTGGCCGAGGGGGCGCTGTGGACGCGGGAGATGATCGCGCGGGCGAGGGCCGGGGCTGTGCCGGACGCGTTTGACGAGGTTGTCGTGGCGGTCGATCCGCCAGTCTCCTCCGGGCGAGATGCGGATGCCTGCGGGATTGTGGCCGCCGGGCGGATCGGCAGCGGGCGGGCGGCGCAGGGCTTTGTGCTGGCGGATGGCTCTGTGCAGGGGTGCCGGCCGCTCGACTGGGCAGGGCGCGTAGCGGCGCTGGCGCGGCAGGCTGGCGCGTCCAGAGTGATCGCCGAAGCCAATCAGGGCGGGGAGATGGTGCGCGCGACGCTGGAGACGGCGGGATGCGATGTGCCGGTGCGGCTGGTCCATGCGCGGGCCGGCAAGGCGGAGCGGGCGGCCCCTGTGGCGGCGCTTTATGCGCAGGGGCGCGTGGCGCATGGCGGCGTGTTCCCGGCTCTGGAGGATGAGCTGTGCGCTTTCGGGACGGACGGCCTGACCAGCTCTCCCGACCGGGCGGATGCGCTGGTCTGGGCGCTGTGGGCGCTGATGATCGATGGCCGGGAGCGGCCCCGCATCTGGGGGCTGTAACCAACGAAACGGGGATAGCGCACAGCCTATCCCCGGGATTTTTCCCATTCCCATTGCGGTTCGTGGATACTTATCCGACCGCGTCGGCACCCCGGTTAGAACTCTCCTCATGATCGAAACGGCGAAATCAATTGCAGGGCGTTTGTTCCGGGGGCGGACGGCAGCGGGCGAAGTAAAGTCCGGCGGTGTGCTGGCGGCGCTCTCGCAGCTGGGCGGTCCGTCCTGGGGCGGGCTCGGCACCGAAGCGATTATCCGAGACGCCTATGTTGGCAATGTGATTGCACACAAGGCGGTGCGGATCGTGTCCGAAGGGGCCGCCTCTCTACGGTGGGAAACATCTCATCAGGGGGCGCGGGCGCTGCTTGCTCGTCCGAACCCGGAGCAGTCTTTCGACAAGTTCATGGAGATGGCGTTCATCCACCTTCTGGTGTCGGGCAACGCTTATCTGGAGAGCGTGTCGCTTGCGGATGAAACCGCGCCCAAGGCGATGTTTCTGCTGCGGCCTGAGCGTGTGCGCGCCATCGCCGATGGCCGGGGCTGGACCGAAGCCTGGGCCTATCGCGCCGGCGGGACCGAGCGGGCCATCTTACGCGGCGAAGGCGCGAGCCCGCTGCTGCACCTGAAGCTGCCGCATCCGGGCGATGATGTTTACGGGCTGTCCCCGCTGGCGGCTGCGCGCAAATCGATCGACCTGTTCAATAAGAGCGCGGATTGGGCGAAGGCGTTGCTGGACAACTCAGCCCGCCCATCCGGCGCGCTGGTCTATGGCAAGGACGGATCATGGCTGACGCCGGATCAGTTTGACCGGCTGAAGGACGAGCTGGAGCGCGCGCATTCCGGACCGGGCAACGCCGGTCGGCCCTTACTGCTGGAAGGCGGGCTCGACTGGAAGCCGATGTCGCTCTCGCCTGCGGAGATGGATTTTCTGGCGGCGAAAGACTCGGCCGCCCGGGAGATCGCGCTCGCGGTAGGTGTGCCGCCGATGCTGCTCGGCATTCCGGGTGACAATACGTATTCGAACTATCGCGAGGCGAATAAATCGCTCTGGCGGGAAACGATCATTCCGCTGGTGCAGCGCACGAGCAGCGAGCTTTCAAACTGGCTGTCCCAACACTTTGAGGAGACGGTCAAGATCACGGTTGATCTCGATGCCGTGCCGGCGCTGTCCGAAGACCGTGAACGGCTCTGGCGGCGTGTGGAGTCTGCAGGTTTCCTGACCGATGACGAGAAGCGGAAGATGCTCGGCCTCGCGCCGCAGGGGGCGCGGTCATGAGCATGGAAAGGCGGGTGACGTCCGCTCTGGTGTTCGCTGTGATCCTGGAGACAGCCGGGGCGCTGCTTTGGGCAGGCGGGGCGGCTCAAAGGCTGACCATGCTTGAAGATCGGGTCGAGGCGGCGCGCCCAATCTCGGAGCGGCTCGCGCGTGTCGAGACCACGCTTACCCTGATGCAGGACCAGCTCCGCCGGATTGAGGAACAAGTGCAGGATGATGGAGGCGGCGAATGAGGCGCGCCTCGGACTCCGAGATTTTGGTCGAGGGCTATGCGGCGCTGTTTGGTGAGGCCGATCGCGGCGGAGACATTGTCCGGGCCGGGGCCTTTTCGCGATCGTTGCGGGAGCAGTCGGGCGTGCCGATGTTGCTGCAGCACAAGAGCGGCGTGAAGGTCGGGCGCTGGACACGTGTGATCGAGGATGGGCGCGGTCTGTTCGTACGCGGACTGGTTGCGGCCGGGCCGGCGGCACACGCGATCGCGAAGGGGTTGGATGGCCTTTCCATTGGCTTCCGGCCTCGGCTGTGGAGGCCTCTGAGAGAAGGCGGACGCGAACTGATCGATGTCGAGCTCGTGGAGATCTCGCTGGTTGGCGAGCCGATGCAGCCCCTCGCAAGGCTGACAACACTGACAACGCCGCGCCGGCAGGCCGCATGACACAGAATTTGGGAAGGAGAACCATGACCAAGGAAACCAAAATGGCGAAATCGGACGACGCGGCGCTGGCCGCAGAGACGATGGCCGCGTTCGAGGCTTACAAGGAGGCGAACGATGCCCGGCTTGCTGACATCGAAGCCAAGGGCGTGTCCGATCCGCTGATCGATGAGCGTCTGACACGGATTGACCGGCAATTGGAGACGCTGAGCCTGAAGGCCGCGAGGCCCGCTCTGGACGGCGGCGCGCTGGAAGCGACGAGCGCGCATGACGAAGCCTGGGGACGCTATCTCCGTGTTGGCGATGAAAGCGGGCTGGCGCGTCTGGATACGAAATCCCTTAGCGCCGGGACTGATGATCAGGGCGGATATGTTGCGCCACCTGAACTTGACCGGTTGATTGAAGCGCGTCTGACGGCGGCCTCGCCGATGCGCCAGATTGCGAGCGTTCGGCAGACCTCTGCCGGGACGTACCGCAAGCCTGTGGGGCTTGGTGCTGCGGCGGCGTGGGCGGGCGAGACCGATGCACGCCCGGAGACGGCGACCAGCGGGCTGAGCCTGTTGGAGTTTCCCGCGGGGGAACTCTACGCCATGCCGGCGGCGACGCAGACCCTGCTGGATGATGCATTCGCGGATATCGATGGCTGGCTGGCCGAAGAGGTGGAAGGCGCATTCGGCGCGCAGGAGTCTGCGGCGTTCGTGTCCGGCGATGGAGTTGGCAAGCCGAAAGGGTTTCTCGACTATACAATTGTCGCCGAAAGCTCTCATGCCTGGGGACAGATGGGATCGGTCGCCGGGGACTTCACCGCTGTTGATGCAGCTGATCAGCTGATCGACCTGATTTATGCGCCCAAGAGCCAGTTCCGTGCCGGGGGGCAGTTCGTGATGAACCGCCGGACCGTGTCAGCCGTCCGTAAGCTGAAAGATGCTGATGGGCGCTATCTCTGGCAGCCCGGAACCGGCGGTGAGTCGGCGACGGTGCTTGGCTATTCCGTTACGGAGATGGAAGACATGCCCGACATTGGCATGGGCAACGCCGCTATCGCGTTTGGCGACTTTCGGCGAGGCTACCTGATCGTCGACCGGCAGGGCGCGCGCGTGCTGCGCGATCCATACTCGGCAAAACCTTACGTGCTTTTCTACACGACCAAGCGTGTGGGCGGCGGCGTCCAGAACTTCGACGCGATCAAGGTGATGCAGTTCTGAGCCTGACCTTGCCTTTGCCCGGCGGTGCGTCGGGCGCAGGCACCCCAACCTCTTACCAACCAAGAAGGAGACATTGATGTTTCAAGACGTTGTCATCGCAATCGTGCGGCAGGCCGCCATGCTGACCAAGCCGCAGCAGGAGGAGTTCTCCACCAAGGCGGCCGAAGCCCTTGCGACGCTGATCAACTCCACTTCGACCGAAATTGACGATGCAATCGTGCGGCAGGTGGCAATCCCTATCGGGGGTCAGATCATTAACAAGCTTGAGGCGCTGATCTAGGCGCGACGCGCCCGCGCTCCAAACCAATCAGAGAAGAACTATGAAAACAACGGTTATCATACCGGCGGACGGGGAGCCTGTGTCTCTCAGTGACGCCAAGGACTATCTCCGGGTCGGCTATGATGGCGAAGACGGGCTCGTGGGTGACCTGATCGCTGGAGCGCGGGCGCGTATTGAGCAAGCAGCTGGGATCGCGATCGTCTCGCGGATCCTTCGGGCGACGGTCGATTGCTGGCCAGACGGCATGGCATCGCGCGGTCTGCGGCTTCGGCCGGGACCCGTTCAAACCGTCTCAGCCGTTCGGACTGTTGGCGCAGGCGGCGGTGATGTGGCGGCGAGTTTTCGCCTCCATGGCAGCGTGCTGCGCCTTCGCCCATTTCATCAATTGCCGGCGGTCGATCCTGACGGGCGCATCGAGATTGAGTTTGAGACTGGGTTTGGTGCCGCTGGAGCGGTGCCTGCCGACCTCATCATGGCGGTGAAGCTAACTGCCGCTCATGCGTTTCAGCGCCGGGAGGCCGGCGGACGCGAGGACGACGCGGAGGGCCTGCCAGCCGAAGTCCAACGTTTGATGCGTCCCTATCGGGAGGCACGTATATGAGCGCAGATGGATTTCTACCAACGGCTGAGAGCGATCTTCTCACGGCCCTTGTCGCCGCGCTCAAGACCGATGTCGGTGTGCAGTCGGTATTCGGATCACCCGCCCGGGTGTTCGAAGATGAACCTCTGCGGCCGGCCTATCCGCATGCATTTGTAAACGCGCATGAGGTGACGTCCTCAGGGAGTGTCCTGTCAGATGGCGCGGTACACCGCGTGACACTGGTGGTTCGGTCACGCCATGGTGGGCGCGCTGAGGCCAGAGAGGCATTGGGCGTCCTGCGAGATGCCATTGAGCGCGCCACTTTCAGCCTTAGCGGGCAGCGCGTTGTGCTGGCGCTGGCCGTCTATTCCGACGTGATGAGGTCGAGGAACCTGCGCAGCTTCCGCGGTCTGCTCCGTCTACGAATTATCACCGAGGAGGCTCCGCTTTGAGTGGGCAGCGCGGACGAGACATGTTGATCAAAGTGTTCGATGGCTCCGGCTTTGTGACACTCGCCGGAGTGCGTGCGACACGGATCGCGCTTTCTGCCGGTGCCGTTGACGGGACAAGTGCAGAAAGCCCTGAAGCCTGGCGGGAGCTTGTGACAGGTGCCGGGGTGAAGTCGGCTCAAATCCGGGGCAACGGTGTGTTTAAGGATGCCGCGTCTGACGCGCGAATACGGGCGATTTTTTTCGATGGCGACATTGAGAACTGGCAACTCGTTATTCCGGACTTCGGCATTCTGGAAGGCACGTTCCAGATCGCGGAACTATCCTGGTCCGGCGCATACGACGGAGAGGCTGAGTTTTCCGTGAACCTTCAAAGTGCCGGCCTGCTGACCTTTGAGGCCGCACCATGAACGGCGTTCGTGGAGAAACTGCGCTCGTTATTGATGGCAAGCCAAGACGACTTTGCCTGACGCTTGGGGCATTGGCGGAGATTGAGGGCGAGCTTGGATGTAAGACGCTTGCGGAGCTGGATGCGCGTATGCGGCAGCTTTCGGCGCGCGATCTTTCCACCGTTCTGGTGGCTTTGCTGCGCGGGGGTGGGGAAACAATCGAGCCTTACAATGTGGAACCCGGGGAGGCGGCGCGCGCGGTGGCGGATGCCTTCGTCCGTGGTCTCGACACCTGACATGCTGCCATGGGCCGATCTACTGCGAACTGCGCTCGCAGCGGGCCTCCCACCAGAGGTGTTCTGGCGATTGAGTGTGCGGGAGTGGCGCTGGCTGTCGCGCAATCGCGCGAGGGCCCCCGATCGCGCCGCACTCGAGAAGATGATCAGCGAATACCCAGACAGGGAGACCGAAGATGGATGAGTTTGAGAGGGATCTGGATGCTGCCGGAGACGCGCTGGCCGCATTGGCTGATGGGCCGGCGCAGGACGCCGCGGACGCGATATCGCGCTCCTTTGGGCAAGCTGGAGCGAGTATCGAGGCGGCTTTGGCAGGCGCGGCGCGGACCGGCGAACTCGACTTTCGCAACATGGCGGAGTCGATCCTGCGGGATCTCGCCCGCGTGGCGGCTGAGGCCGTGCTGACCGGAGATGCAGTGAAGGCATCGACGGGTGGCGTCACCATGAACCTCAATTTGGGGCCGGGAGCCGACGCCAACAGCGTACTCTCAAATCGCGCTGCTATCTCGACGGCTTTGGCGCGAGCGGCATCAGCCGGAGGGCGTTTCCTGTGAGCCTGTCCAATTTTCATGATGTGAGGTTGCCATTGTCTCTCGCATTCGGGGCCAGTGGAGGACCTGAGCGGCGGACCGACGTGGTTTCGCTTTCGGGAGGTGGGGAAGCCCGGAACTCCGTATGGGCGGGGTCCCGCCGGCGCTGGGATGTGGGCGGTGCTGTATTGACGCTCGACGCCTTGAACCTGGTCATAGAGTTTTTCGAAGCTCGGCGTGGGCGTCTTCATGGTTTCCGGTTTCGTGACTTTACTGACGATCGATCCGGGCCGCCGGAACAAGATCCGACGCCGACTGACCAATTCATCGGCATCGGCGACGGGAGCGCCACGCAGTTCGGTTTGCTCAAGCGTTATGGCGAGGTTGAGCGGCGTATTCTCAAGCCCCTGGAAGGAACCGTGCAGGTCGCCGTCGATGGTGTGCCGCTGACCGATAGATTTGCAGTCGACTTCGGGACGGGAATGCTTGCGCTCGACACGCCGCCAGCCCCCGGATCGTCTGTTTATGCCGGTTATCAGTTCGATTGTCCGGTGAGGTTCGATACCGATCGGCTTGAGGCGACGCTGGAGAGCGTTCGATCAGGCCGGATCGTCAACATTCCACTCATTGAGCTGACGGAGTAGGCGATGCGTGCGTTTTCCGAAGACTTGCGTCAGCGCCTTCAATCCGGTGTCACAACCACTTGCCTGTGCTGGCGGCTGGAACGACAGGATGGCGTGCTTGTCGGACTGACTGAGCATGACCGTCAACTTGCAGTGGATGGTGAAATCTATGTGCCCGGTGGTGTCGGGGTGGCGGGTTCGCTCTCACAATCCGGGGGGCTGAAACCTGGTCAGGGTTCGGTTATCGGCGCGCTTGCGCATGACAGCATCTCGGATGCCGATCTCGCGAACGGTCTCTGGGATGGTGCCCGCGTGGACGTTTTGCGGGTCGACTGGGAGAGGCCGGATCTTTTCTGGACAGTCTGGTCTGGCCGATTGTCAGAGATCACGCATGGTGCGCTTGGGTTCGAGGCTGAACTCGTTTCTGCCAAAGCCGATCTTGAGCGCCCTGTTGGCCGTATCTACAGCCGGGATTGTGATGCGCGCCTTGGTGATGCGAGGTGTGGAGTCGACCTTCAAGCGCTCGGAGATGAGAGCATTCGGTGCGACGGCCGTTGGGAGACGTGCCGGACCGTCTTTCAAAATACGGACAATTTCAGAGGTTTCCCGCAGATGCCGGGCAACGACACTCTTTTGGCGGGGCCGGCCGTTGCGGGAAACACGGGCGGTGCACGATGAAGCGTACCGATATCGTGGCTGCGGCGATACGATGGATTGGAACGCCTTATCGCCATCAGGCCAGTCTGCGCGGTGTGGGGGCAGATTGCCTTGGCCTGCTGAGGGGTGTCTGGCGCGAGCAGGTCGGTGATGAACCCGAAGCGGCACCGCCATACAGTCCGGACTGGGCTGAGGTGCTGGGACAGGAAACGCTGTTGCAGGCCGCGCGGCGGCATCTTGTTGAGCGTGACATTGGCGGCGCGCGGCCGGGCGACATTTTTCTCTTTCGCATGCGTGCAGGGTGCCCTGCCAAGCACTGTGCCATTCTTAGCCAGCCGGACCGCATCATTCACGCCTATTGGGGGCGGTCTGTCGTGGAGACGCGGCTATCCCCCTGGTGGCAACGCCGGATTGCCGCGGCCTTCTCATTTCCGGATCTGGAGGACTAGGCATGGCGCAGATCGTACTGGCGGAAGTGGGCGCAAGAGTTGGAGCACAACTCTTGCCTCACGGGCTCAATGTACTGGGCACACAGATCGCTGGTCAGGCAATTGGGCGGTCGATTGGGGCGGTTGCGGGTTCGGCCATCGATGGCGTGCTCCTTGGCCGGAGTATAGAGGGACCGCGCCTGAAATCGTTTCAGGTCATGGAGAGCCGGGAAGGCGCGCCGATCGCCAATGTCTATGGGCGAATGCGTGTCGGCGGTCAGGTGATCTGGGCGGCGCGGTTCAAGGAGACACGGACGGAGCGCTCAAGCGGCGGCAAGGGCGGCCCCACAACCACCGAGTATTCGTATTCTGTGAGTTTTGCCGTCGGCATTTGTGAAGGTGAGTTGACGCGCATCGAGCGAGTATGGGCGAATGGGGCCCCATTGGCTTTGACGAACTATGCGCATCGGCTCTATCGTGGAACGGAGACGCAGGTGCCCGACGGCTTGATCGAAGCTGTCGAGGGTGTTGGCAGCACACCCGCCTATAGAGGACTGGCGTATCTGGTCTTCGAAGACTTCCCGCTTGATCCTTTCGGAAACAGGCTGCCTCAGCTCTCCTTTGAAGTGACGCGTGTGCCGCCCCGCGCCGATGATGGTCTGGGCTTGAGGGAACTTGTGGAGGGCGTGAACATCATTCCGGCCTCGGGCGAGTTTGTTTATGCGACCGACATTGTCCGGACACGGCGGTTTCCGGGGATCGAGACACCGATCAATATGAATAATGCCCAGCTGGCGGCGGACTTTGCCGTATCGATGGATCAACTGGAGAGTGACTTGCCTGCCGCCCGCAACGCGGCGCTAACGATTGGCTGGTTCGGGGACGATCTACGCGCTGGGGAATGTGAAATCCGACCGGGTGTGGAACAGCGAGATAAGTCGACTGTGCCCTGGTCCTGGAAGGTGGGAGGAACCGGTCGCGCATCGGCGCACCTTGTTTCCCAGACTGAAGGCATCGCCAATTACGGTGGGACGCCGGATGACCGTGCCGTCATTCAAGGCATTCAGGCTCTGAAAGCGCGGGGCATCGCGATCACGCTGTCTCCATTCCTTTTCATGGATGTCCCGTCCGGAAATGGTCTCGCCGATCCATATGGGAGCGCGGAGCAGGCGGCTTTCCCATGGCGTGGCCGGATCGTCACCAGTACGGATGGGACGAGTGCGGTCAGAGATGAGATTGGGCAGTTCCTAGGCAGTGCGAGTCCCGGCGATTTTAGTCTTCAGGGTGAGACTGTGACATGGACCGGCGGCGCTGACGACTGGGGGTATCGCCGTTTCATTCTTCATCATGCGATGCTGGCGAAAGCCGCTGGCGGCGTGGATGCGTTTCTGATCGGATCAGAGATGGTAGCGCTAAGCCGGAGACGCGACGAGTTTGGAAGCTTCCCATTTGTCGAGGGGCTCAGATCGTTGGCAGCAGATGTGCGGGCCATTCTCGGCCCTGAGGTGAACGTCTCTTATGCAGCGGACTGGACCGAATACGGCGCTCAGCAGATTGATGGAGACATCGTATTTCCGCTGGACGATCTGTGGGCCGACAGCAATGTCGATTTTGTCGGGATCGATTGGTATCCGCCAATGGGTGACTGGCGAACGGGTCCTGATCATCTTGACGCGCTCGCTGGCTATGACGGGCCCGATGACGCGGCCTACCTTTTTTCGCAGATTGAGGGCGGCGAAGCGTTCGACTGGTACTATGCAAGCGATGCTGATCGGGCCGGGCAAATCCGGACACCGATTGTCGACACGGCGCACGGGGAAGATTGGCTCTTCAGGGCGAAGGATCTAACCGGCTGGTGGAATGCGGCCCATCATGAGCGTTTCGGCGGTGTTCGGGAGCTGAACTCCACGTCATGGGTGCCTGGACTAAAACCGGTACGACTGTGCGAGATCGGTATTCCGGCGGTTGATCGCGGCGCGAATTCTCCAAATCTCTTTTACGATCCCAAAAGCGATGAAAGCGCGCTGCCACCTTTCTCAACGGGTGAACGGGACGATGTCATTCAGCGCCGGGCGCTCGAGACGGTGCTTACACACTTCCGGAGTGTACCTTTCGTGGAAAAGACATTTGTCTGGTCCTGGGATGGGCGACCATGGCCGGACTTTCCTATTCGCCAAGAGGTGTGGAGCGATGGGGCCAACTGGTCCTTTGGTCATTGGTTGAACGGCCGGGTCGGATTTGCGCCCCTGTCAGACGTCGTTGCCGACATCTGTCAGCGAGGTGGAGTCTTCGATGTCGACGCCTCGGCTTTGAGCGCCGGCATCAACGGGTTTGTGCTCGACGGTGTTCATAGTGTCCGAGGGGCTCTGGAGCCCCTTAAAACAGTTTACGGCATCGATACCGTAGAGAGAGATGGACAGCTCGTTTTTCGTCATCCCGGACAGGTGACGGATGCTGACATTGCCGAGGTGCAGACAGTTGATGACAGTCTGGCGCGGACACGCGGACGTCTCGACAAGTCGCCGGGGCGCATTCGCGTTTCATTTGCCGATATCGAAAACGATTACCAGACCGGCTCTACGGATGCGCGCGACGATGCGCGCGACGTTCGGTTGAGCGCGGATTTGTCTTTACCGCTCGGCATGACGTCAGGCGGTGCGTCGACTGTTGCCGCCGGCATGCTGCGGGACATCGCTAATGCTGACCGGCTGGTCGTTGAGACAAGCCTCGCCCATGCCGCGCTTGAGCCGGGTGATGTTCTGCAGGTGGACGGTCAGGAGGGTCTTTGGCGAATTGACGATCTCTCCGATGGTATCAGTCGCGTCCTCGGTCT
Organism: Hyphomonadaceae bacterium; assembly: GCA_028285145.1. Lineage (GTDB taxonomy): Bacteria > Pseudomonadota > Alphaproteobacteria > Caulobacterales > Hyphomonadaceae > JANQQC01. The sequence goes on along the minus strand of JANQQC010000010.1, from coordinate 66,216 downwards.
CAGCAAGATCAATGGCAATGCTGTTCAGTCGCGATACCTTGATCCGGTGATCCCGGGGCCTCCGGCACCGGTTTTCCCAACGCCGGAATTGTTTCTGATTGATGCGCCAGCTCTTCCGGGTGCGGAAGATGATCACCGGCCGCTCATCGCCCTGTCAGCCAGTCCATGGCCCGGTTTGACGACAGTTTATGCAGGCGAAGAGCCAACTTCGGTGTCTGCGCGTGCCACGGTTCCTGCGGCAGCATCGGTTGGCGTGTTGGTCTCGCCGCTACAGCCGGGCTTCGTCGGCAGATGGGATGAGGGTGGTGAACTCATTGTCGATCTTCCCGAAGGTGCCCTTTCAAGCGTTTCGGCGAACGCGGTTCTGTCCGGTGCCAACGCCGCTTTTGTCGAAACGATTGACGGATGGGAGTTGCTGGCATTCAGGTCAGCGGAGCTGCTACCCGATGGGACTTATCGCCTTTCAGGCCTGCTGCGCGGATTACAGGGCAGTGATGGCGCAGCATCTGCTGGAGCAGGGGTGGGCGCGCCGTTTGTCCTGCTCAACGACGCGCTCGGAAGAGCCGAAGTCTCTGGATTTGAACGGGGGCTGGAACTTGGCTGGCGCGCTGGTCTGGCTGGTGATCTGCAGCCAGCGACTTGGTCTGGCTTCGCCGGCCTGCCATGGCCGGTGGCTCATCTCCGGGCAAGTGTGCCGTCCGCCGGTGAGAGGACACTGACATGGGTCCGGCGCGGGTCTGACATTCCGGACGGTTGGGATCAGCCCGATCCGTTAAGACCTGCTCGTTTCGAGATTCAGGCTTTGAGTGGAGAAGGTTATGGCCCGGGGGCAATTGTCGATGAAGCGGTCATAAGTGTTCCGGAAGCCGCACTCGGCGCGAGGGTCGCCGCTCTTGGTGATGACGGTCGAAGAGGCCCGTGGGTTTCAATCTCGTGGGAGAGCCTCTAACTCTGACGCATCTGAAAAGAAGCGCAGGAGCCGCAGGGCGTGGCTGTTGATCCCTACAAAACCCTCGGTGTTCCGAAGACGGCGACGGAAGCCGAAATCCGAAGTGCTTATCGGCGCAAGGCCAAGGAGCTACATCCCGATCTCCACCCAGATGACAAAACCAAGGCTGAAGAGTTCAAGAGGGTGTCGGCAGCCTGGGATATTCTTGGAGACAAAGACAAACGCGCCAAGTTTGACCGGGGTGAGATTGACGCTGATGGGAATGAGCGCGCCGCCTTCAGTCAGGGCGGTTTTCGGCAAGGGAGCAGTCCCTTCAGTGGTCAGCAGGGAGATCCGTTCGAGGATATTCTGTCCGGCATGTTTGGGGGTGGACGGACGCGGCGCCGACCAGGGCCGCGCAAGGGCCGGGATATCCGGTATGCCGTTGAGATAGATTTTGCGGATGCAGCCACTGGTGCTCGGCGGCGGATGACTATGGCTGACGGGAAGACGCTGGATGTCGCCATCCCCGGCGGTATTGAAAGCGGCCAGACGCTACGCCTCAAGAGTCAGGGTCAAGAGTCTCCACATGGAGGGCCGCCCGGTGACGCGCTGCTTGAAGTGACTGTGCGGCCAAGCAAGGTTTGGACGCGGGACGGCAATGATCTGCGTATGGCTGCACCCGTTCCACTGGAGACTGCGGTTCTCGGTGGATCGGTGGACCTGTCCACACCAACCGGTCAGGTCACTCTCAAGGTGCCAGCCGGATCAAATACCGGACGTGTTTTGCGCTTGCGTGGTAAAGGCGTGACGAAGGGCAATCGAACGGGGGACTTGCTCGCGAGGCTGGAGATCATGCTCGCCGACCCCGAAGACAGCGCATTGAAATCTTTCCTGAAAGAGGCGAAAACCTGACTGTAACTGAACGGCTTTGTTCACTGGCTATTCAGTCCTTTCTGACTAGAAAACGCTCCATGATACGTATTGGGACCATCGCTCTGGCGCTTGCGCTCCTCACTGCTGCACCCGTTTCGGCGCAACAGGGCTGGGGCAATTCGTTCACGCCCGGAGAGGCGCGAGACGCGCGCCAGAACGGCGATATTGTTCCTTTGCGCCGTATCTTCAGTGATTTGGAACGCCGCTATGGCGGTTATCAATTGGGAGCTGATCTGCGTTCACGCAACGGAGGCGGCTCAGAGTACCGAGTGGACTGGATGACGAAGGATGGCCGCCGTATGCGGTTTTTCATCGATGCTCAGTCGGGCCGAATCATTCGGTCGAGCGGAGGCTAAATCAATGAGAATTCTTATCGTCGAAGACGAACCTGATCTGCGCCGTCAGCTGGCCGAGGCCCTGACGAATGCAGGCTACGCCGTTGACCTGGCGGCAGATGGCGAAGACGGTCACTTCCTTGGCGACACGGAGCCTTACGATGCTGTCGTGCTCGATCTTGGTCTGCCAAAAATGGATGGTGTTTCAGTGCTTGAGCGCTGGCGCGAGGATGGCAAGGATTTCCCAGTCATGATCCTTACTGCTCGTGATCGCTGGAGCGAGAAAGTGGCCGGTTTCGATGCGGGTGCCGACGACTATCTCACCAAGCCGTTTTACACCGAGGAGTTGCTTGCACGACTGCGCGCTCTGCTGCGACGGGCCGCGGGCCATTCGGCAGCCGCGTTGGAGGCTGGTGCTCTCCGTGTGGATACGCGAGCCGCGCGGGCGACGGTGAATGGTGAGCCGGTGAAGCTCACGGCGCATGAATACCGGGTCCTGTCATACTTGATGCATCATCAGGGGCGCGTTGTGCCGCGCACCGAGCTTGTCGAGCACATTTACGATCAGGATTTCGATCGCGATTCGAATACGATCGAAGTGTTCATCGGACGGCTCCGCAAGAAGATCGGGTCTGAGCGGATCCAGACAGAGCGCGGTCTTGGATACCGGCTGGTCGTTCCTGCTGAAGACGCGCAGACCGTGGGCTGATAAAGCGGTCGCTGTGAGCGAGCCGACCCCCCGATCCGGAATGTCACTGGCGCGCCGCCTCCTTATAGGGGCGGCGCTCTGGAGTCTGGTTGTGCTGATCGGCGGAGCTTTCCTGCTGTCAGCCGTCTATCGGGCCCAGACCCTGCAGCTTCTAGATGAAGAACTGGACGGGACGCTTCGCACCCTTACGAGAGCTGTCGATGTTTCAGAGGACGGCGAGCTGGACTATCGCGCCAATGCCTTGCCGTCCGACCCCCTCTACCAAACGCCTCTGTCCGGAAAGTACTGGGCGATTGTCCAAACCAATGAAGATGGCGAGTACATCGCTGACTTCCGGCCGCAAAGCCTTTGGGATGGAGCGGTGCCATGGACTCCCATCGATGCAGCGCGCCCTTTAGCGGACCCCGGCACGATTTACCGGATGGGAGGTGAGGGCCCCAACGCAGAACCTTTGAGGATGGCCGCACAGTCGATCATCCTCGATCAGATTGACGATCCTGTCTTGTTGGTTGCCGCGTCTGATCGGCGCGCGGCTGACCAGAGTGCGGGCCGTTTCACACTGTTGCTGGTCGGCGCGATGGGCGCTCTGGCGGCTGGAGTGCTGGCAGCCATGTGGTTTGGTGTCCGCGTGGCTTTGAGACCATTGGCGCGGGTGGAGGCCGATATCGCGGAGATCCGGGAGGGGCGGGCGACGCAACTTTCGGCGGACTATCCGTCCGAAGTGCAGCCCTTGAGCCTCGAACTCAATAAGTTGCTCGACCATAATCGATCCGTGGTTCAACGTGCGCAAACCCATGTTGGAAACCTTGCGCATGCCCTGAAGACGCCATTGGCCGTTCTTCGAAACGAGGCATCGGACAATGAGACACCGCTGGCAGGCGTCGTACGTCGGCAGACAGAATCCATGAGGGAAAATGTTGAGCACTACCTGAAGCGAGCGCAGGCCGCAGCAAGAGCAGAGGCGCTCGGCGCGCGGACAGAGACGGGGCCCGTCGTCGATGGCCTTGTCCGCCTGTTGAACCGGCTGTTCGCGGAGAAGGGCGTAGAGGTATCGCGATCCGACACGCTCTCGCCGGTCTTTCGCGGCGAAAAGCAGGACTTTGAAGAGATGCTCGGAAATCTCATGGACAATGCCTGCAAGTGGGCCTCGAGCCACGTGGTGGTGACGATGGCAAACGGCGAGGCCGGCATGTTCCGAATTGATGTCGAAGACGATGGACCCGGCCTGACCCCGGCGGAGCGAGAGGCGGCCCTCAAGCGAGGGGTCCGCCTGGATGAGACAGAGCCGGGCTCGGGGCTCGGGCTCGATATCGCGAACGAACTTGCTGAGCTCCACTCTGGTCGTTTGGAACTGTCGGATGGCGATCTTGGCGGATTGCGTGCTCGTCTGCTATTGCCGCGCGCATGACGCGCTCTGATGTTCTGACAATCATTGTTTTCGCAGCCGCCGCCATTGGTGGCTACCTGTTCATGGGGCGGCCGTTGATGGCTGACCAACCCTATGCCGCACGTGTGGCTGAGATTGCCTCCAAACGTCCGGACGAGATGACGTTTCCAGAAGCGCTCGCCCGCCTCGAATCTCTGACGCAGGAACAGCCGGACGCCGCGGAACCGCACTTCTTCATTGGAGAGCTCTTGAGGTCTCAAGGACGCGAGGACGAGGCGGTGAGAGCCTATCAGTCTGCGCTCCGCCGGGATGAAGCTTATGTTCCAGCTTATCTGGCGCTCGCCGACACTCTGGTCCGATTGGAGGATGGCCAGATTACGCCGACAGCGCAGTCGCTCTATGAGCGAGCCTATGGGTTCGATTCAACCCAAATCCGAGCAGGGTTCATGGTTGGATTGGCCGACTGGCAAGCGGGAAATGAAGCCTTGGCCGATAATCGATGGGCTGCGCTGGCGGAGAGGGTCGAGGGGCCTCGCGCTGAAATGTTGGCCGCGTGGATCTCTGCGGCTAAAGGTGAAGAATAGGCCGCACTCCACAACGGCCGATAATCAGCCTATATCGCCGGTATGAGAGCGCGAACCAGACGACTTTGGACGGTAGGCGTCGCGGCGGTTTTGATCGTCGCAGCTGCTCTACTGGCAATCTTCGCCCTGCGGCTGAATGCAGATCTGTTCTACACGCCTGAAAAACTTGCTGAGCGCGGCGGGCCTGAACTTGGCCTCAGCGGCAAGGTCGGCGGGTTCGTCGAACCGGGATCGATCACCTTCGGTGAGGGTGCAGAAATGACCTTCCGGGTGATCGACGATAGTCCACATGTGATTGTGGTGCGGTATGAAGGCGTCACGCCCGATCTGTTTCGGGAAGCTTCTGGCGTCGTGGCGACCGGCACGTTCGATGGTGAAGGCGTCTTTGAAGCCACCAATCTGCTGGCCAAGCATGACGAGAACTACGTCCCGCGTGAACTGAAGGGTATTGAGGGTCCCGCCTCGTGATCGAGCTTGGTCACTTTGCGGCATTCCTTGCGCTGGGTGCTGCACTCGCACAGGGATGGTTCGGCCTGAGAGGTCAACGCGATCTCGCTGGCCAGATGGCGCTTGTGTCGTGCGCCACCATGGCGATCGGCTTTGCGACCATCATCGTCGCCTTCGCGCGATCCGACTTCTCGGTAGCGCTTGTTGCCAACCATTCCCACACGCTGAAACCGTTCCTCTACAAGATTGCTGGAACATGGGGCAATCATGAGGGGTCCATGGCCCTCTGGTGTCTTGTTACGACGGCCTTCGGAGCCGCCGGAGCCTGGCTTATGCGGACGGACCGGCCACTCTTTGAAGCGCGTGCACTGGGGGTTCAGGGCCTGATTGGTGTCGGGGCGCTGGTCTACCTTCTTTTTGCATCTAGCCCGTTCACGAGACTGGATGTTCCACCGCTGCAAGGGGCGAGCCTCAATCCGCTCCTGCAGGACCCTGCGCTCGCGATCCACCCGCCGCTGCTCTACCTCGGCTATGTTGGATATTCATTCGTGTTCGCGCTAGCGGCAGCAGGGCTGATTGAGGGGCGCATCGACCAGACATGGGCGAAGGTTGCGCGGGGCTGGTCGATGGCGGCGTTTGTGCCGCTGACCATAGGTATCATGCTGGGTTCCTACTGGGCCTATTACGAGCTCGGCTGGGGCGGCTGGTGGTTTTGGGATCCTGTCGAGAATGCGAGCTTCATGCCCTGGCTCATCGGCGCGGCGCTGCTGCATTCGGTCATCGTAACAGAGAAACGCGGGAGCTTCGCGGCATGGACAGCATTGCTCGCCGTGCTCGCATTCTGCTTCTCCATTCTCGGCGCGTTCCTAGTACGCTCGGGTATTCTGACATCCGTCCACGCATTCGCCGTCGATCCTATGCGTGGATCGTTTCTGCTCGCCGGTTTGTGCATCTATGGTGGTGCTGCACTGGTACTGTTCGCGTTTCGGGCACCTTCTATCACCGGCGGAGCGGCATGGGCGCTCAAGAGCCGGGAAGGTGCGCTGATGGCGAACAACATCGTTGTCATCGTGGCCACCCTCACGGTCCTTTTGGGGACATTGTTTCCACTCATGGCCGAGGCCGCTGGCTGGCAGATGTCGGTGGGTGAGCCCTACTTCAACCTCACCTTTGCGCCGATCATGACACTTGCGCTGATCATGCTGCCAGTCGTTCAGGCCTGGTCCTGGGGACATGCCGAAGGGCGTGGCTGGGTTCAATGGGCCGCCGCTTTCGCCGGAATAATGGCCGTTGTTGGTGTCTTCGGCTTTGGTGTCTGGGATCTGCGAACAGGTGCCGTTATTGGAATTGCTGTGGGCATATGGCTTATCGCAGGGGCCGGGATTGAACTCTGGCGGCGCGCCAAGACACCCGGCCGGCTGTTTCGGCTTCCGCTGCGTGTCTGGGGCATGAGCCTCGCACATGCCGGCATCGGCATATTCATGTTCGGCGCTGTGATCGAAACGACCGAGCGGTTCGAACGCACTCTGGCTCTGTCCACTGGTGAAAGCGCCGAAGTGGCTGGCTGGACCGTGACACTCAACAGTGTCCGCAGCATTGAAGGTCCGAACTGGTACGCGGATGAAGCTGCGCTCGTCGCGACCCGAGGCGATGAAGAGGCCATGCTCTCGCCGCAGAAGCGCTTCTATCCAGCAGCCCGGATGCCTACAACCGAGACGGCGATACACAAGACACCCAGCGGCGATCTCTACGCTGCGCTTGGTGACTTCCGGCGAACGGAGACGGGTCAGGTCTGGACCTTCAGAGTGTACTTCAATCCGCTGATCGATTTGATCTATATTGGCGTGATCCTAATTTCGCTCGGTGCGGCCATGACCATGATCCCAAGACGGAGGCGCGCATGACGTTGGTCGGTTCGGCCATCGTCTTGGCGCTTATGACGTCTGAGCCGCTCAGCGACCCGGACGCTGAAGCGCGGGCGCAAGGTTTGATGCGTGAAATCCGCTGTGTTGCCTGCGAGAATGAGCCGGTGTCTCAGTCTGCCGCCCCAATCGCAGAGGACATGCGGGCGCGCATTCGCGAGATGGTTGCCGATGGCGCGACAAATAATGAGGTCCGTGATTGGTTCGAGGCGCGCTACGGCGCGCATGCCTTGTTCCGTCCGCCTGCGAGAGGCATCGGCGGAACGCTGCTTTGGCTTCTGCCATTTGCGTTTCTGGCCCTGGGTGGCGTTATCGCGATGCTATTGCGCGGGCGTCGGAACACTCGCGAGATCACGCCGGTCGAACCCGATCACGATGCGGGCACTCAACCGTGATTTAGATTCCGTCGTGATGGGCCCATCTCGATGGCGATAGCCGAACAGGGGGTCAGCATGGCTCAGCACAGAATAGAATTTGAAGGCGTAGATGGTCAGGCGCTGGCCGCGCGTCTTGATACGCCAGTCGCCGAGCCGAAAGCGTGGGCGCTGTTCGCCCACTGCTTCTCCTGCTCCAAGGATATACATGCCGCTACACGCATTGCGCGGCGACTGGCTGAACACGGAATAGGCGTGTTGCGCTTTGACTTTACCGGTCTTGGCCACTCTGAAGGTGACTTTGCGAATACAAACTTCTCCACAAACATTCAGGATCTTCTGGCAGCGGCCGAATGGTTGAAGGAGGCGCATGGCGGACCGCAACTGCTGATCGGTCACTCCCTCGGCGGGGCGGCAGCTGTCGTGGCAGGCTCACAAATTGACACTGTTAAGGCGGTCGTCACAATCGGAGCGCCGGGTGACGCTGATCACGTTCTAAATGCGTTCGAAGACCGGCTGGATGAGATTGAGGAAAATGGCGAGGCTGAAGTTTCGTTGGCGGGCCGACCTTTCAAGATCAAGCGGCAATTCATTGAGGATGTCCGCGGGGCCAAGGTGCGCGACGCAGCGGCGGCGCTGAACAAGCCCTTGCTCGTATTCCACGCACCAACCGATCAGATTGTTGGCATTGAGAATGCAACCCGTCTTTTCGTAGCTGCCAAACACCCAAAGAGCTTCGTGAGCCTCGATACGGCTGATCACCTGCTAAGCGCTGAACAGGACGCCAACTATGTTGCAGAAGTCACCGCGACATGGGCTGAGCGGTACATCTTCGAGGCTGGAGCCGATTATGCTATCCAGAAAGAACGCGGCAGTCGTGAGGTCCTCATTACCGAAACCGGCGCTGGTCGGTATGAGAATCGCGTTGTGATCGGCGATCATCAGTTTATCGCAGATGAGCCTGTTGAGGTTGGCGGCGGCGGGCGCGGGCCCGATCCGTATGAGTATGTCACAGCAGGTCTTGGAGCCTGCACCTCAATGACAATCCGCATGTATGCGAATCGCAAGAATTGGCCGCTGAACTCGGTCGCAGTTCGCGTAACGCACGAAAAGGACTATGCGGACGATTGCGAGCATTGCGAAGACGGCCGGAAAGTTGACATCTTTGATCGACAAATCACCCTCACAGGTGACTTAAGCGAGGAACAAAGGGCCAGATTGCTCGAAATTGCCGACAAATGCCCCGTACACAGGACGTTGCATGAACCGGTTGCTGTGCGGACCGAACTGGTTTGATTGCAGTGCTCCACACAAATGCCTAACTGATAATTCATGACATCAAGGCTTGGCGCATGAGCCGCAATGTCCCAGTTTCGCGTTTCCAGTTTAAAATCAGGAGTTTGATAGCAGTATGAGCAAAAGTTTCGGACTTTCAGGGCGGGTATTGGCAGGCGCTCTCATGGCGACAGCCGCCGTCGGCGCACTGACCTTCGGGCCTCAGGCGTTCCAACGTTCCGATGCTCAGGCCATCTCCATCGAGGCCCCGCGCGGGGCACCGATCAGCTTCGCCGATCTTATCGAGCAGGTCAGTCCTGCCGTGGTCAGTGTGAACGTAGTTTCCGAACGAGAAATCAGCGGTTTGTCGGACTTTGAAGAGTTCATGGAGCGGTTTAGGGGAGCCCCAGGCTTTGAGGAGTTCCTAGAGCGTCGCCGAGAGGAGCAGGGCGAGAACCCCGAGCCACGCACGCGGGAAGCTCGTTCGCTAGGATCGGGTTTCTTCATCTCTGCAGACGGCCTCGTCGTTACGAACAACCATGTTGTTGCCGATGCGACCCAGATTGAGGTAGTACTTGCGGATGGTCGCGAGCTTGAGGCGGAACTCGTCGGTACTGATCGCCAGACCGATCTCGCTGTGCTTAGGGTAACCGAATCTGGGAGCTACCCACACGTCGATTTTGCCGAGGAAATGAACCTGCGCAAAGGCGATTGGGTTGTTGCTCTTGGCAATCCATTCGGTCTTGGCGGTACGGCAACCGCCGGCATTGTATCGGCATTTGGCCGTGAACTTGGGCCGGACAGCCCCTACACCGACTTCCTGCAGATCGACGCCTCCATTAACCGTGGAAACTCCGGTGGACCGACCTTTGATCTGAATGGCCGCGTTGTCGGCGTGAACACAGCCATATTCTCGCCAACGGGTGGATCGGTTGGCATCGGGTTTGCCATTCCGTCGGATCTGGCCATCCAGATAACAGATCAGCTGATCGAGAATGGCCGTGTCAGCCGCGGCTGGCTCGGTGTGTCGATTCAGGACCTGACGGACGACATGGCCGAGGCACAAGGCCTGCCGAACTCGGATGGGGCCATCGTTGCAGAGATCGTTGAAGGTAGCCCGGCTCTGGGAGCCGGCCTGAAACGTGGCGACATAATCGTTGAGCTGAACGGCGACGAGGTGAGTGACTCCACGAGCCTGACGCGCGCCGTCGGTTCGCTTTTGGCCGGTTCTCGCAACACTTTTGTCGTCCTGCGCGAAGGCGAGCGGAGAACCTTTACTGTTACGGTTGCTGAGCGTCCTGATGACCCGCTCTCGCTCCCAACGTCGGACGATGTCGAGGAGTCCTCTGCCAACGCTGCGGATAATGAGTTAGGTGTTTCACTGGCACCGCTTGATGAGGAAGCGCGCGACAGTCTTGGTCTCAAACCCTCTGAAAACGGCGTTCTGATCGATGACCTGTCATCGTCGAGCCCGCTGAGCGACGCTGGTCTGCGCGAGGGTATGGCGATTCTTGAGGTCAATGGCCGCTCGGTATCAACCGAGGCGGAGTTCATTGCGGCTGTGGATGCGGCCCGCAACGATGGCAAGGAGAAGATCCTGCTCGCCATTCGGGCAAATGGCGTGACAGGGTTTCGGACAATAGATGTGGCTGGGGACGACTAGAGCGAAAGGTGGAACACATGAATGTGCTGGTGATCGAAGACGATCTTCAGAATGCCGAGTTCATCGAGCAGGTACTGACCGATGCCGGCCATAAGGTGGACGTTGTTCACGACGGAGACCGGGGCCTGGCAATGGCTCGATCCGGGAACTTTGACGCTATGGTCGTTGACCGGATGCTGCCAGAGAAAGACGGACTCACGCTCGTTCGCGAATATCGCGATGGCGGCGGCGCTTCGCCCGCGCTCTTCCTGTCTGCGCTGACAGAGACAGACCACAAAGTCGAAGGCCTCAAAGCCGGTGGTGATGATTATCTTGCCAAGCCGTTCGAGCCCGTTGAACTGGCGGCTCGCGTGGAAGCGCTAGGCCGGCGTCAGGGCGGCGATGCACCGGTCACGGTTCTGAAAGCTGGCGAGTTGGAGATGGATCTCCTGTCTCGCAAGGTTCACCGCGGTGGTCAGAAGATAGATCTGCAGCCGCGTGAGTTCAGGTTGCTTGAATACCTGATGCGCAATGCTGGTCAGGTGGTGACGCGCACCATGTTGCTGGAGAAAGTCTGGGACTATCACTTTGATCCCCAGACCAATGTGATCGATGTCCATATCTCGCGCCTGAGAGCGAAGATCGACAAGGATTTCGACGAACCTCTGCTGCATACGGTTCGCGGCGCAGGGTATCGCCTCCAGGCATAAATGCTCGGCCGTTTCGCGTTTCTGCGGACGACCACGTTCAAGCTCGCGCTGCTATACGCCGGTCTTTTTGCGGCGTTTGCAGCCGGGCTTTTGCTTTACCTGTATGTGTCCACCGTCCTCTTTCTCCGCTCGCAGGCCGATGAGCGTATCGAAGCGGAGATGGCGGCCTTGACAGCCGCTCATACGGCGGGCGGATTGGAGCGGCTTAATCAGTCGATCATTGAGCGGGCATCAGCCCCCGGCGGGCAATTTTTCTATCTGCTGCAGGATCCAGACGGTCAGAAGATTTCAGGCGATCTGTCGGCGCTTCCTCCGGTGGTCTCCGACGAACCGGATATGCCTATTCTATTTGAATACGACGTTCGCCAGTTCAGTGGAGAAGTCGACACACGGCGTGCCGAAGGCCGACTTGCACGGCTTGGAGAAGACGCTGTCGTTTTCGTCGCTTTCGATATTGGTCAGCGCGACCAGATCGTGAACCGCATTACGCTTGCCGTTTACACAGCTGGCATTCTCGGACTTATCCTCGCGCTTGTTGGCGGCGCAGCAATTTCGCGCGGTGCCTCGCGCCGGGCTGAGGCGCTGGCTAAGACGGCTGAGGACGTCATGGCGGGCGACCTGTCCATCAGGGCACCGGTTCGGGGATCGGGGGACGAGTTCGACCGACTTGCCGAAAGACTGAATGCCATGCTCGATCGTATCGAGCGGTTGATGCATTCGGTGCGTCATTCCAGCGATGCCATAGCGCACGATCTTCGCTCTCCGCTGTCACGTCTTCGCAATAGGGTCGAGTCGGCGCTGGCGGGGCCGCTGACGCGTGATCATGCCGAAGCGGCCTTTGGGGAAACGCTGGAAGACATCGACCAAGTGCTGGGAACGTTCAACGCTATCCTTCGCCTGTCGAGGCTGGACGCTGGTGCGGAAGGCCGTCTTGTGCGGATGGATGTTGCCGAAGTTGCTCGCCAGATCGCCGAACTCTTCGAGCCAGCCTGCGAAGCAGCAGAGCTCCGCTTCAAGAGCCGGATAGACAATGGTCTTTGGGTTTTGGGAGACCGAGATCTCCTCGCACAGGCGCTGGCCAATCTCATCGACAACGCCATCAAGTATACACCGGGTGGCGGTGCGATCCGGATGGAAGCTCGACGGGGGCGCGATGGCGGAGTCGTCTGTTCCATTACCGACACCGGCCCGGGTGTGCCGGTCGCAGATCGAGAAAAGATCGTGCGCCGCTTTGAGAGGCTCGATAGTGCCCGAACACAGGCCGGTTCAGGGCTTGGCTTGTCGCTCGTCGATGCCATCGCGGATCTGCATTCCGGTGAACTACAACTGCTTAATGGCGACGGACCGAAATCGGCCCCCGGACTGAAAGTCGTTTTGCGTCTGCCAAGGGCGAACTAAAACACTTCGATGTTAGAGATTCACGCCCTTGCGGAGACGGAGGCTGAAGCGCTGCGGCTGTCTGCCGAACATGCGCCTTACCTGAAGCGCTTGATCGCAATGAACTCCGCTGAGTTCGCGGAGATCGAAAGCCTCGGCGCTCAAGCTTTCATTGATACCAAACTGGCGGAGATTGAATCTCACTCCGATTACGGAACGCTTTCTGTTGCACTTCGTAAAGCCAAGCAGGTGGTTCATCTCGCCATAGCGGGTGCTGATCTGTCCCGGCTCTGGCCTCTTGCTGAGGTGACTGGCGCGATGACCCGTCTCGCGGATGTCGCTGCAGGGACCGCTCTGGCTGCGGCGCTGCGTAAGCGGGGGCTCGATGCACGCGGTATCTTCATAATCGCCCTGGGAAAGATGGGAGCCGGGGAGCTCAACTATTCCAGCGATATAGATGTCGTGGTTTTCTACGATCCCGACGTCTTCGATGGCGGCGAACGGTCACCCGGGGACGCGGCCTCCCGGGTCGTAAAGGATATGGTGCGCTTTCTCGATGAACGCACGGCTGACGGTTATGTGTTTCGAACGGATCTTCGGCTGAGACCGGACCCAAGCTCCACGCCACTGGCGGTCTCCACCCAGATGGCAGACCTCTACTATGAGAGCCTTGGTCAGAACTGGGAACGCATGGTCTGGATCAAGGCGCGCCCCTGCGCTGGCGATTTTGAGGCCTCGGCCCGGTTCATGGAAGCAATGGTGCCCTTTGTCTGGCGCCGCCATCTCGACTACTGGGCCATCGCCGATGTTCACGCGATCAAGCGAATGATCAATGTTTCCAAGGGCTCCGCTGCGTTGTCCGCTCCCGATGCAGACCTCAAGCTCGCTCCCGGCGGCATCAGGGAAATCGAGTTTTTTGCCCAAACCCAACAGATCATACTCGGTGGTCGGAACGAGAATCTGCGCGCGCGTGGAACCTGTGCGACGCTAGCTGCATTGGCCGAAATAGACGCGGTTGATGAGCATGTCTCCGTCGAACTCGTTGAGGCTTATGACCGGCTTCGCCATATCGAGCATCGCATTCAGATGCGTACGGACGAACAAAGTCATGCGCTTCCTTCGGACGAAGAGACTCGCCGGCATGTCGCGGAGCTTGCGGGCATAGACAGCCTCGCGGATTTCGATGACGGAGTTCGGAACATCCGCGAGCGGGTGCACAAGCGCTATCTCGAACTCTTTGCAGAAGAAGAACGGATGTCATCGAATGGTGGAAATCTGGTCTTTACCGGGGTTGATGATGATCCTGGTACGGTCGAGACACTGCGCGAGATGGGTTTTGGCAATCCGTCTGCTTTGATTGAGACCGTCCGCCAATGGCATCGGGGTGGCACAGCAGCGACCAGAACGGTGCGCGGCCGGGAGTTGTTAACAGCGCTTCTGCCGGATCTCCTCAGGGCGATGGGACGCACAGGCGATGCAGATACGTGTTTTCTTCGGTTTCGGACTTTCTTTGAAGCCCTGACATCGGGTGTGCAGACCCTATCCATGCTCATTGCGGAAGAGGCCCTGATGATGGAACTCGTTTCCACACTGGCCATTGCGCCCCGCCTCGCTGAGACACTGGGTAGGCGGCCCGAGCTTCTCGAGAGCCTCATAAATGCTGACGTTTCGAGAGAGAGCGCCAACATAGCCGACGATTTCGAGACAGCGATGGATCGTGCCCGCCAGTTTCATCGGGACGAGGAGTTCCTGATTGGTCATCGCCTGCTTCACGGTCGCCTCAAAGCTTCAGAGGGGGCGAGGGCCTGGACTGCGCTCGCGGAGAAAGCAGTCCAGGATATGGCTAGGGCTGCCGAGCGGGAGACGGCAAGACGATTTGGCGATGTCCCCGGACGATGGTCGGTGATCGCGATGGGTCGGCTTGGCGGGCAAGACATGACTGCCGGATCGGATCTCGACATCATGATCCTCTACGATCCTTTCGAAGTAGCTGAGGACCCTCAGAGCTGGTTCACCCGCTTTACCAAGCGTCTCATCACGGCACTCTCAGCGCCAACGGGCGAAGGTTTACTCTACGAAGTCGACATGCGGCTGCGTCCCTCCGGTGGGTCCGGTCCCGTTGCTGTGCGCTTGTCTGCATTCGAGGTCTATCACAGGGATAGTGCCTGGACTTGGGAAAGAATGGCACTGACGCGCGCCCGACCCATTGCTGGCGATAAGGAACTTGGAGCCGAGATACTTCACTCAGCACGGGACGCCATCGTGTCAGCCGCGACGCGGCCCGAAATCACCAGGGATATTGCTGACATGCGGGCGCGCCTGCTAGCCGAAAAGCCGGGAGCGGGCTTGTGGGACATGAAGCTAGATGCCGGAGGTTTGGTAGATATCGAGTTCGTCGTTCAAAACGAGCTGCTTTTGAGCGGCGATGCAAAACTGATAACACCCAATACCGTTCTTGCGCTGGAGGGCCTTCATCGGGCCGGGTACTTAGATACCGAAGACCATAGCCAACTTGTTGAGGCGTGGGCGTACTTCAGCGCTCTTCTTCAAGTGCTGCGCCTGGCTCACGGAAGTGGTTTTGACCCGGAAATGGCAACGGAAGCGCTGAAGGACCGGCTCTGCCGCGCTGTCGGGGCTGATGAATTCGAGGGCATCGAATCCAAGCTGAAAGCGTTGAAGTCTGGCGTGGAAGCGGTCCGTAACAGGAAATTGCAGATGGCCGCGACGGAATTCTGAAACGCATTCGTTGAAGCAGTGTGAGGTTCGAAACACTGGAGTACTTCAATGAATAATGCACTGAAAAAACTACTCGTTGCCGGCAGTCTGGCTGCCATTGCCATCACCCCTATAGCGGTCGCTCAAGGTCATGGCGGCAATCGGGCTGAGCACTTCATGAAAGCTGACACGAACGGCGATGGAGCCGTCAGCCTTGACGAGGTTCGCGCTGCTGATGCTGAGCTATTTTCCGAGGCCGATGCCAATGGCGACGGCTTTCTCTCCAAAGATGAGATGGCAGCGTTTCACGAAGCGAAACGCGAAGAACGCCGCGAGCGCCGGCAGGAGAAGCGGTTCGAACGGTTGGATACCAATGGCGATGGCTTGATCAGCGCTGATGAGCATGCTGCGCGTGAAACGCCCATGTTTGACCGGGCCGATGCCAATGATGATGGCGTTGTCACCCGGGAGGAGATGGAGGCAGCAGCATCCAAGCGGCCCGGGCGTCCCGGTAAACGCGACTAGTCCCCGAGACGGTGTGTGCCATTAACCGGTCGCACCGGGTCCGCCGGCTCAACGCCCTCTCCTCCTCCGGAGCCGGCGGGCTGCTCGGGACACCGAATTGGGTTAGACCATTCGAATGCATGAAGCCGATCAGATTGCTCGCGCGGCTGCGGGGGACGAGCGGGCGCAAGCTGCGCTCGTCAACACGCATATGCCGCGCGTCTATGCTGTAGCGAAACGTATGCTCAAGGACGCAGTTGAGGCCGAGGATGTGACACAGGAGGCTTTCATAAGAGCCTGGAAGGCTTTGCCGGACTGGGAGCCGCGCGCGAAGTTCTCGACCTGGTTACACCGGGTTACGCTGAATCTCTGCTATGATCGGCTGCGCCGGAAGCGCGAGCAGACCGGGGCTGATGAACTCCCGGAACGTGTTGATCCCGGTTTGAGACCTGATGAAGCCTTTGATCAGGCGCAGAAAGTCCAGGCGATAGAAATCGCAATCGATGACCTGCCTGAACGCCAGAAAGCAGCTTTGACACTTTGCAGTTTGCAGGGGCTTGGCAACAAAGAGGCGGCCGAGGTCATGGAGGTGAGTGTCGAGGCGCTCGAAAGCCTGCTATCGCGGGCCCGTCGCAAACTGAAATATGTGCTGAAACCGGAAGGAGTTTGAACGATGCCTGAAGACAAGCTTGATATCGAACTCGATGCGGTGCTGGCACGCCTGCCGGAAACTGATCCGCCTGTTGGATTGGCTGAGCGCATTCTCGCGGATGCGCCTCGACCACCGAGAAAAACGCTCATCGAAGGCTTGAGATCTGCCATTTTTCCAAGCGGCCGGCGTTGGCCGGCTGCGGGCGCGCTTGCAAGCCTGAGCGTTGGTATGATGGCCGGGTATGCGGTTGCTCAGGATACGTCGCTTCCTGTCGATGCAGATTCGATTGTCTACGCCGCGCTTGGCCTTGATGCAGACCGGTTCGAGTTGGAGTATGATGGATGAGTAAGTCACGCTTGCCGGTCTGGCTGATCGTATCGCTGTTGGTGAATATGCTTCTCGCCGGCCTGTTCGTTGGCCATATGCTTGCAGGCAGGCCTGGCCAGGGCGATCATCCGCCCCGTCTGAATGAGGGCGAAATTGCCCGAACGATCGTGCGTGCAGCACCCGATTCAGAGCGCGCGGAAATCCGCCGTGCTTTTCGTTCGACCTGGGCAGAGACGCGGCAGTTGCGAAAAGACCGAAAGGAAGCCCGCCGGCGCGTGAACGAGGCGATGGTTGCAGAAGACTATAACGTCGAAGAGATGCAGTCCGCGTTCGCCGCGATGCGAGACGCTGATGCTGCCTTGCAAAGCCAGATCCAGACGCTGCTTGCCAACCGGTTGGGCGCGCTTGAACCAGAACAGAGACGGGTGCTTGCTGAGGCGATACAACGCCATGATCGCCGCGGGCCAGGACATCGGGGTCCGGGTGCCTTCGGCAACCGTCCACCTCCCGAAGACTAAGCCGTTTTCATGCCCTGGACTTGTGCGCGAGCGCAGCGGCGTTCGCTTCCCAGTTCACGCCGTCAAAGTTCTCAATACGGACATCCAGCTTGTCCCAATCATCCAGACATCGCCACGTCACGGCGTAGCCGTCAGGATTTGACCGAGGGATGTAGAAACTCTTCACGCCGCAAACCCGGCAGAAGCGATGCTTAGCGGCACCGGTATTGAATGTGTAGGTTTCGAGAGCGTCTTCGCCTTGCAACAGATGGAAGCGGTTGGCCGGAACGATGACGTGAATGTTTCCACTCATCCGGCAGATCGAGCAATTGCAGTTCTCCACCTCGATCTGGTTCGGCAAGTCCACTTCGAAACGAACGGCACCGCAATGACAGCCGCCCGCACGCTTAACCAAATCGCCTGACATTAAATGTCCCCGAACCAGACTGGCGGCCGTCGATGGGCCCATGGTGCGGCCTGTTCGAGCTGTCCTGCCAAACTGAACAGCGCCTCTTCGTGCCCGCAACGCGCTCCAAACATGATGCCGAGCGGGACATTACCGCTCGTCCAGTGCAGCGGAACAGACATTGCTGGCGCACCCATCTGATTGAATACGGGACACCAGGCCGCAAAGGTCGAAACAGCATCGCCGTATGCATCTACATCGTCCGGGCTCAGCGACAGCACGCCGAGTTTCTCAGGTGGACGTGAGAGTGTCGGCGCAAGGATCATGTCGTAACCACCATCGACCATGAAATGATCGAAGACGAGCGCCGCCGTGATCGATGCCTGATTGGCCTTCATCAGTTCAGCCATTGGGATCTGATTGCCAAACTCCACGAAGCGCGCCGTGACAGCTTCCATCTCATCTTCCCGAACCGGCTGGCCCCGCTCTTTGCCACGCGCCTCCATGGTCATGGCCATCGCCGCCGAGACGGTCATCATGAGGCCTTTTCCAAGGGCCTCCCCATCCAGATCAGGAGCAGCTTCTTCGACATGGTGTCCAAGGTCTTCCAAGAGTTTCACAGTGCTGGCTATTCCGGCCTTTGCTTCCGCATCGCCTTCGGTTCCGTTGGGGGCTTTGGTCCAGACAGCGATCTTCAGGCGACCAGGGTCGCGTCTTGCGGCCTCAAGATAGGTCCCCTTCGGCTGCGGTGCCTCGTATCGCGACCCGACTTCCGGGCCATGCGTTGCATCAAGCAAGGCGGCGCTGTCGCGAACGCTGCGGCTCACGGCATGATGGCAGGACTGCCCGTTCCATCCTTCTGTTGTCCACGGTCCCATCGGCGTGCGGCCACGGGATGGTTTCATTCCGAAGAGGCCTGTACAGGCGGCTGGAATGCGGATCGACCCTCCGCCATCGCTTGCATGAGCTGCTGGAACGACGCCCGCCGCTACTGCGGCCGATGCGCCGCCCGACGATCCGCCTGACGTCAGCGTCAGATCCCAGGGATTGCGGGTCTGGCCGTATAACTTGCTCTCTGTGGAGGTGGTCAGGCCGAACTCGGGACTCGTCGTCTGCGCGAAAAGCGTTAGTCCGGCGGCTTTGTAGCGGCTCGCCAGAACACTGTCGCTGTCGGCGACATTGTCCTTGTAGGAAAGGGAACCGTTGGTCAGCTGCTTTCCGGCGATTGAAACCCCCAAATCCTTGATTGGGTAAGGGACGCCAGTAAATGGCCCCTGAGACAGACCATCATTGATCTGCGCTTCTGCCGCGTCTGTGAACATCGCGCTGAAGCAGTTAATCTCCTTCTGCGCGGCTTCGGCGCGCGTCACGGCTGCGTCCAGAAGCTCCCTCGGCGTCACATCCCTATTTGCGACAAGCTCAGCGAGGCCCATCGCATCGTACTCGGCATAGTTTTTCATGAGTCATCCTCCAGCCCGAAGGGTGGACCGTGAAGCTCAGAAGATAAAGGGCTTACTCTGCAGCCTGATCGGCCGGATCATCTTCAAGCGCTCGCAACATGGCGGCTGCGGCATCAGAGATCACCGTGCCGGGAGGAAAGATCGCGGCGGCCCCGGCGGCATAGAGCGCGTCAAAATCCTGCGGGGGAATCACACCACCGACCATGATCTTTGTTGCCGCGGCCCCTTCATTCCCAAGCGCGCGTTTCAGCTCCGGCACCAATGTCAGGTGACCAGCCGCCAGCGACGACGCCGCCACGATATCAACGCCGCGCTGGCGGGCATCTTTTGCAGCCTCTTCCGGCGTCTGGAAGAGTGGCCCGATCTCAACATCCCAGCCAAGATCCATAAGACCCGAGGCGACAACTTTCTGGCCGCGATCGTGGCCGTCCTGACCCATTTTCGCGATGTAGATTTTCGGTTTTCGACCAGTACGTGTCTCGAATGCCTTGGCGAGATCTTCGGCTTCTTTGGCTTTGTCTGTCTTTTCAACGCCAGCCCCATAGACGCCCTTGATCGAGCGAATGATCGCCTTGTGCCGTCCCTGGCTGCGCTCAACGGCCTCGGAGATTTCACCCACCGTTGCCTTGGCGCGTGCGGCATCGACTGCCAGCGCGAGAAGGTTGCCAATCGTACCTGAAGCGGCTTTTGCGATCGCATCTAGAGCTGAGGCCACGGCTGCCTCGTCGCGTTCCGCTTTCAGGCGGGAGAGTTTGTCGAGCTGCATTCGGCGGACCGTGGCATTGTCCACCTTGAGCACGGGCACGTCCTCGTCTTCGTCGAGGTGGAACTTGTTCACGCCAACGACGGTTTGTTCGCCGCTATCGATGCGCGCCTGCGTCTTGGCGGCGGCTTCCTCAATTCGAAGTTTGGGCAGCCCTTCTTCAATGGCTTTGGCCATGCCGCCCATCTTCTCGACTTCCTCGATATGGACGAGCGCTTTCGCAGCGAGGTCGTGCGTGAGGCGTTCGACATAGTAAGATCCGCCCCAAGGATCGATGGTCTGACACGCGCCGCCTTCCTGTTGGAGGAAGAGCTGCGTGTTCCGCGCGATCCGGGCCGAGAAGTCCGTTGGAAGCGCGAGCGCCTCATCGAAGCTGTTCGTGTGAAGGGACTGTGTCTGACCGCCAGCTGCGGCGATAGCCTCAAAGCAGGTACGGATGACATTGTTGTAGACATCCTGCGCGGTCAGCGACCAGCCGGAGGTTTGTGAGTGCGTTCGCAAGCTGAGCGATTTATCCGACTTTGGATCAAACTGCCGGACCAGCTTTGCCCAGATCAGACGCGCCGCCCGCATCTTGGCAACTTCCATGAAGGTGTTCATGCCGATCGCCCAGAAAAAGGACAGGCGGGGCGCGAACTTGTCGACGTCCAGTCCGGCCGCCATGCCAGCGCGGATGTACTCGACACCGTCGGCGAGTGTGTAGGCGAGCTCCAGATCCGCCGTCGCGCCAGCTTCCTGCATGTGATAGCCGCTGATCGAAATGGAGTTGAAGCGTGGCATGTTTGTCGAAGTATAGGCAAAGATGTCGGAGATGATCCGCATCGAGGGCTTGGGCGGATAGATGTATGTGTTCCGCACCATGAACTCTTTGAGGATATCGTTCTGGATCGTGCCAGCGAGTTTGTCTGGCGACACGCCCTGTTCTTCAGCGGCGACGATATAGAGCGCCATGACCGGCAGGACCGCGCCGTTCATCGTCATCGAAACGGACATCTGATCGAGGGGAATACCCGAGAACAGCGTGCGCATGTCGTAGATGGAGTCGATCGCGACGCCGGCCATGCCGACATCGCCGACGACACGGGGATGATCTGAGTCATAGCCCCGGTGTGTCGCGAGATCGAATGCGACCGAGAGGCCTTTCTGCCCGGCTGCCAGATTACGACGATAGAACGCGTTGGAGTCTTCAGCCGTGGAGAAACCCGCATACTGACGAATGGTCCACGGGCGTTGGGTGTACATCGTCGGATATGGGCCACGCCCGAACGGTGGCAGCCCCGGAAAATCATCCAGCCAGTCGAGGTCCGCCGTGTCGGCAGCCGAGTATGAAGCCTCGACCGGGATACCTTCCGGCGTGATCCAGGGTTTTCCACTCGCAGCGGCTGAGCTCACATCTGCATCTGACCGAAGGTCAAGCTTGGTAAAGTCTGGAAACTTGGTCATGAGGTGATCCCCAGTTCGGCGTGGGCAAGTTCAAGTGCGTGAATGACGTCAACACCTATGTGGATGTTGCTATCGACGTCGTCGGCCTCGTGTTTCCCTGCGAGATAAACGCGCTGAGCGCCAGCCTCTTTCAAAGCCGTTGCGGCGGATGTGACTTCCTGCTCGTACCGGTCATCAGAACCGCAGATGACAGCGAGTTGGCAACCAGAGGCCTGGAAAGCGGCAGCGAGTTCGGCTGTGCTTGTCGGAGGCACGGGTGGAGATATTCCATTGATGCCGCCGGTCGCAAAAAAGTTTCGTGCAAAATCCAGCCTTGCATTGTGCTCCGCGAGCGGTCCAAGCGTCGCGAGGAAGATCGATGGGCGCTTCCCGGTCGTTTCAAGACGGGTGGCGGCATGGTCGCGCAAACGCTCAAAAGGCTCGGCGAGACGAATTGGCCACAGGGGTTCAGCCATCGCGTCCTCACCGACCTCATCGGCCAGCTGCGGCAGCAGCTTCTTAAGGCCTTCGCTCGAAACGCCATCCTTGGGGTCATTCCATTCGATCTCGGCCACTGGAGCTTCGATCTCCTCAAGAAGTGGAAACTCGCTGACGCCGGTCAGCGGTGTTTTGCGCTTCGAAATGTCTTTCATACGAGCGGCGCGTACCGTCCCGATGCGTGCCTGAAACGCATCTGCCATCAGGCTCGCTCCGTAGCCGCCTTCCTTTTCGATGGATTGGAAGTCCGCCCAGGCGGCTTCGGCAAGGTCTGATCCATACGTTTCGGTAAACCAGGCTCCACCTGCAGGATCGGAAACGCGGCCCAGATTGGACTCTTCCATCGCGATGATCTGGGTGTTGCGGGCGATCCGTCTTCCAAGTTCGGTCGCCACGCCCAGCGCGTCCGTGAACGGTCGAACGGTGACGATGTCGGCTCCAGCCACTGCCGCCGCGAAACACGCACCCGAGTTGCGGAGCATGTTCACCCACGGATCGTAACGGGTCAGCATCCGGGCTGACGTCACGGCCTGAAGGATCATGGGGCGCTGCTCAATGACAAGCGCTTCAAGGCACCGGCTCCACAACCGCCGTGCTGCACGAAGCTTGGCGATGTTAAGGCCGTAGTTCTGGCCGATCGACAGCGTAAACACGATCTGGCTGGCAGCCACCTCGGGCGAAACCCCGATAGCTGAAAGGCGGCGCAGCGTATCAACGCCATGCGCGATCATGCCGCCAAGCTCCTGCGCTTCGGACCCACCGGCTTCATGAATTGGCCGGGCGTCCACACGCAATGCTGTGGCGAGCGGAAAGCGGAGCATCAGCGTCTCAGTCAATGCGGCGCAGCGCTTGAAGGCGGCGTCTAGCCCACCCGCAATCACACCAGTTCGCTGGAGCGCACCGAGCGGGTCTATGTTGAAGGCAAGCTTTAGTGTCTTGGGATTGTCTTGTTTCTCCGCCCAAAGCGCGAGGATGGCGGCAGCAGATGTGCCAGTGCCACCGCCATGGTCCAGCGCGACGGTCGCGATGTCGGCACGGACATTGTTCAGGGCCGTTGCAAGGTTGACTCCGTCTGTGATCGAGCATCCTGCCTGTCCTGAACAGTCGAGCTTGATTTCCACAGAGCTGACCCCTCGCTCCAGATCGCGAAGAATTTCGGCATTCGTTTGCGCCGGGTCCGGGTGTGTGAATGCCTGGCGGATATCCCAAGGCAGGTGTTCGTCTCGCGGCGATAGGGGCAGGGCTCCGGTGACCGCGGATGATGCAAAATCGCTTTCCCGATAGAGCGGATGCACCTCAAGCCCGCCGGGCGTCTTGCGAACAAGTGTTTCCGGTCCGCGCCCCTTCAGCGCCTTGTCCACAGCGGCGAGCCAGGACGCCTCGTCATTGCCGTCGAAGTCGGCGCTAAAGGAAAGAAGATCGTCGGCCATATCGGTCCCTGTCTGTTCGGCCTGTAAAAGGCTGATGTGCAGGGGTTCCGTCAAGGGTGGCTGCAGCCGCAGACCCAATTCGCAGGTGCTATCCCTGCGTAAGCCTTGTCCGCGTGGCCGTCTCGGTTACCTTTCACGTCAACGTCAAGCTGATCTGAGGATTCAATCCATGGCACTGCCACCCGTGCTTCAAAATCTGCGTGTTCCTGTAATCGGATCGCCGCTCTTCATTATTTCCAATCCTGATCTTGTAATCGCCCAGTGCAAGGCCGGTATTGTGGGGTCTTTCCCATCTCTCAATGCGCGTCCGGAAAGCCAACTCGACGAGTGGCTCGACCGTATCACGACAGAGCTTGCGGAGCATGACGCGAAAAATCCTGACCGTCCGTCAGCACCTTTTGCGGTCAACCAGATTGTCCACAAGACGAACAATCGCCTCGATCACGACGTTGAGATGTGTGTGAAGTACAAGGTGCCTGTTGTCATCACTTCGCTTGGTGCGCGTGAGGAAGTGAATCAGGCCATTCACTCCTATGGCGGCATCGTCCTGCACGATATCATCAACATCGTCTTTGCTCATAAGGCGCTGGAAAAGGGGGCGGATGGCTTGATTCCTGTTTGCACCGGTGCGGGCGGCCACGCGGGCACACTTTCTCCGTTTGCGCTTATTCAGGAGATTCGCGAGTTCTTCGACGGACCGGTGGCGCTATCCGGATCAATCGCGAATGGCGGGGCTGTTGCGGCGGCGCAGGCCATGGGCGCTGACCTTGGTTATATCGGTTCAGCCTTCATCGCGTGCGATGAGGCCAATGCAGATGAGCGCTACAAGGACATGATTGTCGACTCAAAAGCCGGCGATATCGTCTACTCAAACCTGTTCACGGGCGTGCACGGCAATTATCTGGCACCGTCGATCGCGAAGGCCGGGCTTGATCCGAACGACCTGCCCGAAAGCGACCCGTCCAAGATGAATTTCGGGTCAGGCGGCAATCAAGAAGCCAAGGCTTGGAAAGACATTTGGGGCTGTGGTCAGGGCATTGGCGCGGTGAAGAAGCGCCTGCCGACGGCTGACTTCGTAGACAAGCTGGAGCGTGAATACCTGGCGGCAATCAATGCACTCAATGCGCGCCGAGCGTTTTCCATGCCGGTTGCTGCCGAATAGGCGCGTCCGCTCTCAATGAGATCCAAACCCGGGGATAGCCGATACGCTATCCCCGGGTTTTTCTTATCGGAAGCAGCGCTTTCTAGGAATCAATCCGACGGGGTTCGCGGCTGACGTAAACTCCGGGGATGCTCTTCAAGACGTTGACCGACACAGGCAGCCTGAACACCGATTGGCGTTGGCCGCACTTTCAGCCGGCAGAACTGGCCTGCCGATGCGGTGGGCGCTTCTGCGGTGGTGAGTACTGGCACGATCCATCGTTTCTGGATGGCCTCGAGATCGTGCGAGCACGCATCGGTCGTCCCCTCATTATCAATTCAGGACACCGGTGCGATCTCTGGAACGCGGCGATCGGTGGTGCACCGCTCTCCAGGCACAAGCAGATCGCGGTCGACATTGCACTCGCAGGTCACGACTGGATCGAGCTGCGCGATGCCGCGCGTGGGGCCGGTTTCACGGGTTTGGGACTCGCCCGAACCTTTCTTCACATGGATCGCCGATCGCGAGCGGCGCATTGGTACTACAAAGGGAGCGAAGCATTATGGCGGACCTGATTGGATTGACGGCAAGCGCTGCGGGCGGAGGCCTTTTTGGTTTGCTGGGAACGGCGCTCGGCCGTGTGGCTGGTTTTGTGGAGCGTCGCCAGATTCACGATCATGAACGTGCGCGATGGGATCATGAGGGCCGGTTACTTGAGCTGCAGATGCGCGCGCAGCAGGAAGAAACCGAAGCCGAGATCGTATTGGCGGACGTGCAGGGTGGCTGGTCGGGACTGGAGGCGTCTATCGCTGCCGATGCTGCAATCGCGGCGAGCTATGACTGGGTGAACGCTGTGCGGGGGCTGACGCGTCCAGTTTTGACCGTCCTGCTTTGGGCGATTGCAGGGGCAATCTACCTTGGCGCAGACTCTGCCGGACGCGCCGCAATCATCGAGACCGCGACCTTTGCGGCGACGGCGGCAACACTGTGGTGGTTTGGAGATCGCGGACCTAAGCGCGGCCGGAACATCTGATCAGCGACTTCACGCGCGAGGGGATGAGAACGGCGCGTCCGGTCGGCTTCTCATTAGCGGCGGTCGCCATGGGCCGTCGGGATCCGCGTCGCCGCTGTCATAGGCATCGACGAGTTTGAAGGCGAGCCAGAGGCCAAGTACGCCGAAAAGCACGCCGCCAATCGCCTGGCCGATGAGGACGCCGGGCGCGCCCCCAATCTGCGCGCCGAAGATCACGAATGGCGCGACACCAATCGTGTTCTTCCCCCAGTTGAGCAGGGTCGACCAAATAGGGCGTTTGAGATTGTTGAACGCAGCATTCGAGATGAACAATGTTCCGTTGAACACGAAGAGTGGAGCCACAGCGACGGCGAACCAGAACACGATGTCGCGGGCTTCGCCCGTCAGCCGGAACTGGTCTGAGACAAACCCATTCAGGGCCATTAACAGCAGCCACGCCACGAGCGTGTAACCTGCGGCAAACGTCACCGCTCTGGAAAGCGTTCCCTTCACGCGATCATAGTTTCGCGCCCCGAAATTCTGTCCGATGATTGGACCGACGGCACCGGACAGGGCGAAGATTACGCAGAAGGCCAGTGGAGTCAGGCGGCCGACGACCGCGTAGCCAGCCACGGCGGAGTCTCCGAAGGGCGCGATGACTTTTGTGACGATGCCATTGCCGACAGGCGTTGCGATATTGGTCAGGACGGCTGGTGTGGCTAGCGCAAGAATGACCTTCAGATGCGCCGGAAAATGCGCGACATCGAACCGCGCAAAGCCGCCATAGTGACGAATGATCGGGATGACAGCGACAATTGCGGTTGCGAACCGGGCGCAGACCGAGGCGAGCGCCGCGCCTTCAAGGCCCAGGCCGAGACCGAAAATGAAGATCGGGTCCAAGATGGCGTTTACCGCGCCGGCGGCGAGCGTCACGGTCATGGCACGGCGTGCGTCACCATGGGCGCGCAGCAGGCCGGAACACATCATCCCGAACGTTGCGACGGGCATGGATGGGATGACGATCCGCAGATAGCTGACCGCGAAGTCCCTGGTGTCGCCTGTGGCCCCAAGCCAGGCGATAAGGTCCGGCGCGAACACCCACACAAGCAGGGCAACGACCGAACTCATCGCCAGTCCGAAGATCACGGCGCTCGTAGCCATACGGCGCGCTTCTTCGTCCTCGCCCTGTCCAATGAGTTGCGCGCTGATCGCGCTGATCGCGATCATCATGCCGATGGTGACCGAGAAAGTGAAGAATAGCAGCGTTCCGGCGAAACCAACGGCCGCTGCAAGTTCCTGCTGCCCAAGCATAGCGATGAAGAACAAATCGACGAAGTCAACGAGGAACACTGAGACCAGGCCTATGCTGGCGGACAGCGACATCACCACAACGTGGCGCATGAGGTCGCCTTCGAGAAACTTCGCGGGACGTTGCGCCATAGTGGGGGTCCTTCGAGCCGCGACTCGCGAGATGCTTGCGGCATGGTTCTTGTTTTATGTGTTTGCTAACGTCCAGACGACAACCGCAGGAGCGGTAATTACTCATGATCCGTGTCGCTTACTTTGGCCCAGATGTGCACGACGCTGCCGTTCCGCGGCGCGTCGTTTCACTACAGGAAGACGGTTTCCACGTTGAGGGCTTTACGATGCGCCGGGGGCCGGCGATCGAAACCGACTGGGCGAACACCGATCTTGGCGAAACCCGCGACGGCGCATTCATGCAGCGTCTGGCCGCGGTTTTCAGTGGCGCGCGGACTGCGGCCGATTCTGAAGCCTTTCGCTCCTGCGATGTCATCATGGCGCGCAATTTCGACATGCTGATCTGTGCCTTCGAAGCAAAACGCCGGGCTGGGCTCGACACGCCTGTGATCTATGAGTGCCGCGACATTCACCGCCTGCTGTCGCGCCCAGATGCAGCGGGCGTTGCGATGCGCAGACTTGAACGTTCTCTCCTGAGGCGCTGCAGCGCGCTGATGGTCAGCTCTCCCGGATTCCTGACGCACCATTATGCGGTCCATCATGCCGACCTCTATGATGCCGTACTTGTTGAGAACCGCATGTCTGGAGCAATGGGGCTCGGACCCCGGCCAGAACCGCGTGTTCGGGATGCGACGAAATCCCTGAAGGTCGGATGGGTCGGCAAACTACGGTGCAAGCGCAGTCACAGGCTTTTGGCCGCGCTAGCAGACCGGTTTCCAAGCGACGTAGAGATCCACGCCCATGGCATTCCGGCCTTGAACGAAATTCCCGAATTTCATTCCGAAATCGACAAACGCCGCAATTTCACGTTCCACGGACCGTACACGTCGCCCGATGATCTGCCGGATATCTATGCCGGCATGGATATCGTCTGGGCGGGTGACTTCATGGAAGCAGACGGGAATTCGGACTGGCTGTTGCCGAACCGTCTTTACGAGGGCGGCTACTACGGAACGCCGCCGATCGCACCGGACGGAACAGAGACTGCCAGCTGGGTGAAGGATCGCAAATGCGGTTTCACGCCCGGTGAAGCGCTTGAGAATACGCTGCCGGCGCTCGTGGAGCGCCTACTGGCTGATCGGCGGCTGATCGACGAGAAAGAGGCGCGGCTTCTGGCGTTGCCAATCTCCGTCTTTGTCGAAACCAAGGGCGAGATGGCAGCGCTGATCGAGAAGGCTCTGGCCAATCACCGGGCCGGTTCGACGGATGAAGCCGCTGGCGCACCGACATCGGCCGCTTAAGTCGCCTCCTGAAATGGATGTTGAACCCACGCGCTTGCCCCGCCATTGTGCGCGCACGGATCAAGATGGGGCTATTCAATGAGCGACCATATTCTCGTTATCGATGAAGGCACGACGTCCACGCGGGCAATCGTCTTTGATCGGGAGCTACAGCAGGTCGCAGTGGCACAGGAAGAAGTCGCGCTGACCTTCCCAGCCGATGGCTGGGTGGAACAGGACGGTCAGGAGATTTGGGATCGTACCGTATCGGTTGCGAGAGCCGCCGCGGAAGAGGTTGGCGGTGTCGAGCGTGTCGCTGCAATAGGCATCACAAATCAGCGGGAAACGACGCTTGTTTGGGATAGGGAGACAGGCACCCCCATTGCGCCTGCGATCGTCTGGCAGGATCGTCGGACAGCTCCGATTTGCGAAACGCTCAAGGCCGCCAAGCATGAGAAAGCGGTACAAGCGGAGACAGGACTCCTGCTGGATCCCTACTTCTCCGGCACCAAGATCGGTTGGCTGCTGGACAATGTCGATGGCGCACGCGCGAGAGCCGAGGCCGGGGAGCTCGCTTTCGGCACGATCGACAGCTGGCTGATCTGGAACCTGACAGGGGGCACCGTCCACGCCAGCGATGTGACCAATGCGTCCCGCACCTTGCTTTACCCCCTGGAAGCGGGCACCCGGCACTGGAGCGATGCCATGATCGATTTGCTCGATGTGCCGTCCTCTTTGCTGCCCAGCGTTTTGCCGAGTTCCGCAATCTATGGGCACAGTATCCCCGAAATCCTTGGTAAGCCATTGCCCATCCTGTCTGCGATCGGAGATCAGCAGGCAGCGCTGGTCGGACAGGGGGCTCTGGCTGCTGGTCAGGCAAAGATCACTTATGGGACCGGAGCCTTTCTCGTCGCGAACACGGGGAGCGCGCGCCCGGTGTCAGATAATCGCCTGTTGGGAACGATTGGTTACGAGATCGATGGCAGCGCAACGGCCTATGCGCTTGAAGGCTCGATCTTCAATGCTGGAACGGTTGTGAAATGGCTTCGTGACGAACTGGGTCTGATCTCTGACGCTGCGGAGAGTGAGGCGAAGGCCGCTGGACTCACCGACAATGGCGGGGTCTACATGGTGCCGGCCTTTACCGGGCTCGGTGCGCCGCACTGGGATGCTGAAGCGCGGGGTGTGATTTCAGGCCTGACACGCGGCGCGCGGGCGGAGCACATCGTTCGGGCGGGGCTGGAAGCCGCCGCATATCAGACGCGTGATTTGCTGGATGCATTCGCTGCAGATGGTGCAGCTGTCGAAACGCTCAAGGTCGATGGCGGCATGGCGGCCAATGACTGGCTTATGCAGTTTATCGCTGACATTTGCGACTGCGCCGTAGAACGCCCTGATTACTCGGAGATGACAGCATTGGGGGCGGCGGCTCTGGCTGCGATGCAACTCGGCTGGACGACGCCGAAGGCATGGGGCTCACGCGACATCAAAGGACGGCGTTTCGAGCCTGCAATGGACGCCTCCCTGCGGGATGGGCTCATCGCCGGATGGCGCGATGCACTTACCCGCGCAAAGAGCTAGCCGGCGAAGGCTTTCTCGATCACGAATTCGGCTGGCGCAGCGTTGGAGCCCTCGGTGAGGCCAGCGTCGATCATCAGCTGTTTGGTATCCTGGATCATGTCCTGAGAGCCGCAGATCATCGCCCGGTCTGTTTCCGGGTTGAGCGGAGGAACGCCCAGTGTTTCGAACAGTTTGCCGCTTTCGATCAGCGTCGTGATACGGCCCTGATTGGGATGATCTTCCCGCGTGCAGCTTGTGAAGTGAGCCAATTTGCCCTTGGCGAACTCACCGCACAGTGGGTCCTCCAGCGTCGTTTCGACGAGTTCCTGAGAGTACTTCAGCTCTGCGACCTCGCGGCACGTATGGGTCACGATGACTTCGTCATAACGGTCATAGGTTTCGGGATCGCGGATCAGGCTGGCGAAGGGGGCAAACCCTGTGCCCGTGGAAAACATGTAGAGGCGCTTGCCTGGCGTCAGCGCGTCGAGCACCAGCGTGCCGGTCGGCTTTTTGCCGAGGAGGACATGATCGCCCGGCTGAATCTTCTGCAGACGAGAGGTTAGCGGACCATCGGGCACCTTGATTGAAAAGAATTCGAGTTCTTCATCCCATGAGGGCGACGCGACCGAGTAGGCACGCAGGAGCGGTTTGCCGTCTTCCTTCGGCAGGCCGATCATAACGAATTCGCCAGACCGAAAGCGGAAGCTCTGGGGCCGTGTAATCCGGAACTTGAACAGGCGGTCGGTATAGTGATGGACCGACAAGACACGCTCCGAAGTGGGCGCGTTCGGATTGGGTTTGGTGGCGGCTTGTGGGGCGCTCATGGCAATATCCGTCGTCATCTCAGCGCCGCACATGCCGTTAGATGGCGGTTCAGACAAGGCGACATAAGCGCCTTTTAGGATTTCTGATCAATCGTCCGAGGTGGTTTCGCTGGTCACCCAGTGGACATCGGGATGGTCGGTCGCGACGAGATCGCCGAGTTCGTAGACGTTCTTATAGCCGTAGCCGTAAAGGTTGATGAAGGTTGGGACGTTCAGGGCTAGGGGCGAGCGTTTCACTGGCACTGGCGGCACATCATCCGTGAAGTTGTTGTTGCAGTAGATGAGAATGCGGACATCCGGATCGGGGATCGCTGCGGCCAGCCGCTCATCGGTAAAGTCTGAAAAGGGGATGTTGATTGCCCCATCAATATGCCCTGCCGCGAAGGCGTCCGCGCTGCGGCTGTCGAGAACGATCGTGTTCGGCTTGGAGGCCATTCGGTTGAACTTGTCGAGATCGATCAGGCGCTTTGCCCGTATCTCGGCGACTTCCTCGGTCAGCATCAGAAACCCGTCATAGTCGATGGCTGCCGCTGTTTCCGGCTCATTTTCCTGCGCCGATGCCGTCGCAAGGACGCCGGTAACGATGAAAGTTGCCGCCGCAAGCAATGCGAGTATTCCGTTCCGTTTCGCGCTCATATCCGCGTCTCCGGTTTATTCCGAATAGGCACTAAACACTGAAAATACGGCAGGAATTGGCACGCAGCTTTATTGATTCAGGGCGGATCAGGCGGATCCGGTATCGGTCGGCCAACGGCCCATGCAGTCTTCCCAATGACGCCGACAGAGCGAGACATAACGGTCCTTGCCAATCGAGACCTGATCGCCTTCCGTAAGGGCGTTCCCGGCTTCATCAAGACGGGCGACCATGGAAGCCTTACGACCGCAGTGACAGATCGTTCGGGCCTCGCGCAGAGAGTCGGCTATGGCGAGGAGTTCCGATGCGCCTTCGAAGAGGTGTCCCTGAAAGTCCGTGCGCAAGCCGTAACAAAGGACTGGAACGCCGAGCCGGTCGGCAACACGGGCGAGCTGCCAGACCTGACCGCGCGTCAGGAACTGCGCTTCATCCACGAACAGGCTATCAATCTTCTCGTCCAGATGATTGCGCTCGATGTCAGCGTAGAGGTCAGTGCCCTCATCAAACAGGAGCGCCTCAGAGGAGATACCGATCCGGGATGAGATTTCCGCATCTTTGTCGCCCGCATAGAGCGACGAGGTGTAGAGCACCGTTCGCATGCCGCGTTCGCGATAATTGTAGGCAGCCTGGAGCAAGATTGTTGTCTTGCCGGCGTTCATGGCCGCGTAGGTGAAGTAGAGCTTTGCCATCTCAGACGCCGACGACTTCTTCCCGCATGGCCTCCGCCTTGAGCCATTTGATGAAGGCGCGCACGTCGGGCGACAGGTGCCGTCCCTTCGGCCAGACCAGCCAGTAGCCGAAATCGATGCTGGTGGTTCCATCTGCAAAAGGGGCGACAAGTCGGCCCGAAGCGAGATCGGCACCTGCGATCGCCCGCTTGGCCAGCGCGATTCCTCGTCCCGATGCGGCGGCCTCAATCACCAGAACGCCCTGATTGAAGCGTGGGCCGCGGCTGGCATCTACACCTTCGACACTGCGCGCACGCAGCCAGCTCGCCCAGTCTGGGCAGGATGGATCATTCTCGCCGCTTTCATCGTGAAGCAGCGTGTGACGAGCGAGGTCCTGTGGGCGTCGCAAAGGGTCGCTGCCTTCCAGAAGCTGAGGAGAGCAGACCGGTAAAACCGTCTCGTCGAGCAGTTTCTCCGATTTGAGGCCGTCATAGTTGCCGCGTCCGTAACGGATGGCGAAGTCGGCATCGGCCGTCGTGAAATCGGTCAGGCCCATGTCCGCGGAGATCCACGCCTCGATCCCGTCATGGCTCTGATGGAAAACATCCAGTTTTGGTGCGAGCCACTTGGCGGCGAAGGATGGCGCAGACGACACCATCACCCGACCCTTGCGCGCCGGGGCCTGCATTACGCGTCCAGCCTCGGCGATACGCTCAAAGGCTTCGCGAACGAGGGGGAGTGTGGCCTGCGCAGCGTCTGTCAGCAGGACAGACCGTCCTGTGCGTTTGAACAGAGGCGTACCAGCATAATCTTCCAATTGCCGAATCTGTTGGGAAATCGCGCCCGGCGTGACATTGAGTTCCTCCGCCGCTTTGGTGAAAGAAAGGCGGCGGGCGGCGGCTTCGAAGGCGCGCAGCGCGTTCAGTGGGGGAATACGATCGGCTGGGTCGGTCATTGTATTAGCGTCTCTAAACGAAGCGCTTAGCCATCTCCGGTTGCTGCGCCCGGGTCAAGCGCCACCTATGCAAGAAGTATGAGGAGTGGTCCAATTCGGCAGTTTCCAGCCTTTTTCAACATGGACGGCGCTCATGTCGTCGTTTTCGGCGATGGCGAGGAAGCCGTTCGCAAGATTCGCCTGCTTGAGAAGACGCCAGTTGAGATTCGCCAATTCGCCGATGCGTCCGAGAGTGGCGCGCACGATGCTCTGAAAGGTGCAGCGTTTTGTATTGTCGCCGTTGCCGACGATGATCTCGCAGATGCTACTATTGCCATAGTTCGCGAGGCAGGTGTTCCGCTGAATGCCGTCGATCGGCCGGAAGACTGCGATTTCACCGTCCCCTCAATTCTCGATCGCGGGGATCTTGTCGCCGCGATTGGTTCCGGCGGGTCGGCCCCTGTTCTTGCCAAGTCGGTGCGAACCAAGTTGGAAGCGCTTCTGCCAGCGGGCCTTGGAGAGCTGGCGGCGGCCGCCAGATCGTTTAGGCCAGCTGTTAAATCGCGGCTGAAAAACGCCACCGACCGTAGAAAGTTTTGGGAGCAGGCGCTGACGGGCCCGACAGCCGAAGCGGCGATCGGTGCCGACCCAGCGGGCATTCGTGCCGAATTGAAGGACGCGCTTGAGGCTTTCGTTTCTGGCGCAGCTGCTGAGGGAGTTGTCCATATTGTCGGTGCCGGACCGGGCGATCCGGAGCTTCTGACACTGAAAGCTTTCCGCCTCATTCAGGAAGCGGACGTGGTCTTCCATGATCGCCTTGTGAGTGACGAGATAATGGACCTGGTTCGGCGCGATGCCGATCGCGTTTCGGTCGGCAAGTCCAAGGGCGACCATTCGGTGCCACAGCCACAGATCCACGAATTGATGATCGCCGCAGCGAGTGAAGGCAAAAGCGTTGTCCGGTTGAAGGGCGGCGACCCGTTCGTCTTCGGACGTGGCGGCGAAGAGCTGGAAGCGCTGCAGGCAGCAGGTATCAAGGCGCGGGTCGTGCCCGGCATTTCCTCGGCGCTTGGTTGCGCCGCATCCGCCGGGCTGCCGCTGACACATCGCGATCATGCCCAGGCGCTGACCTTCGTGACCGGTCATGCCAGGGCGGGCGGCGTACCGGATCTTGACTGGGCTTCGCTGGCAAAGCCGGCCCAGACAGTTGTTGTTTTCATGGGTGTGGGCACATCGGCGTCGATTGCCGAGAAGCTGATCGGGGCCGGTCGCGCGCCGTCGACGCCTGTCGCGGTGATCGAGAACGGAACCCGGTCGAATGAAATCCGCGTCTTCGGATCGCTCGCTGAGCTGCCCGCGCTAATCGAGCGCGCCGGCATCAAAGGACCCGCGCTTCTAGTGATCGGTGAAGTCGCCGGCCTCCCAGCAGAAGCTCTCGCTGATCTCGCAATAGAGGCTGTCGCATGACATCTGTTCGACCGAAATTGAAACCTGAAGTGCCAAAGGCCGTGACCGCGTGGGAGACTGCGACTGGGAAGGTTATCTGGATGACGGCCGAGGGCGGATGGACCGATGACCCTTCCGATCTTGGCGTGTTCTCCGGCGACGAAGCGGAAGCTCGCCTTGCTTCCGCACAGGCCGAAGAAGGCGCGGTGACCGATCCTTACTTCATGGAAGTTACCGCAAATGCAGAGATCGCCGGACGCGAAACGCTTAGAGAGACGATCCGTGCAGTTGGCCCGACAACACATCCCGAATTCCACCGGGGCGTCAGCTGATGCCGCGTCGGGAGATCTCGAAACTCACACTCTATGGCGACTCGATTTCGGGCAATTGCATGAAGCCGAAGTGGACCGCTGATCTGCTCGGCATCGACTATGACTGGGTTGAGGTCGACATTCTGAATGGCGGCACCCAGTCAGAAGACTTCCTGTCCCTGAACCCCGTTGGCCAGGTGCCGCTGGCGCGTTGGCCGGATGGGCGGGTGTTGCCGCAGTCGAATGCGATTATGCTCTACCTCGCTGAAGAAGCAGGAAGCGATCTTGTGCCGTCCGACACATTCCGTCGCGCGCAGATGATGAGCTGGTTGTTCTGGGAGCAATACAGCCACGAGACCGCCATCGCCGTGCGCCGCTTTCAGAAGCATTATCTGAAGAAGCCAGACGAAGAGATCGACCCGGCTTTGCTTGCCAAGGGTCGCCGCGCCCTCGGCGTGATGGAGCTTCAGCTCACCTACACCGAGTGGCTGGTCGGTGATACCCTTACGCTCGCCGATATTGCGCTGGTCGCCTATACGCGCCTGGCCCATGAGGGCGGCTTCGACCTGTCCGAGTTTCCTGCCGTCGAGCGCTGGGTGAGTCGGACGGAAGCCGCCATTGGAATTCCCCATGCCCGAGAGGCTGCCTGATGTATCGATACGATGAATTTGACGCGCGCATTGTAAAAGAGCGCGTGGACCAGTTTCGTGGACAGGTGGACCGACGCCTGTCTGGCGAGATTTTGGAAGATGAGTTCAAGCCGCTACGGCTTCAGAACGGTGTCTACCTTCAGCTGCATGCCTACATGCTTCGCGTGGCGATCCCTTATGGGCAGTTGTCATCGCGCCAGCTGCGACGGCTGGCCGTGATCGCGCGGGACTATGATCGGGGCTATGGCCACTTCACCACCCGGCAGAACATCCAGTTCAATTGGGTTGGCCTGAAGGACATTCCCGACATTCTGGAAAGCCTCGCGGAAGTTGAAATGCATGCCATCCAGACCTCCGGCAATTGCATTCGGAACGTCACCTCTGACCACTTTGCGGGCGCGGCGGCGGACGAACTGATGGACCCGCGTCCGTGGTGTGAGATCATCCGGCAATGGTCGACCTTCCATCCTGAATTCGCCTTCCTGCCACGCAAGTTCAAGATCGCCGTGACGGCCGCCGAGCATGACCGTGCGGCGATCCGAGTGCACGATATTGGTCTGCACATCCGGGAAAAGGATGGCGTGACGGGGTTTGAAGTGCTGGTCGGTGGCGGGCAGGGACGCACGCCGCACATCGCTGCGCTCGTCAATGAGTTCGTACCTGAGACCGAGATTCTCGACTATCTCGAAGCCATTATGCGCGTTTACAACCGCCATGGCCGCCGGGACAACAAGTACAAGGCGCGCATCAAGATACTGGTGGCCGAACTCGGCCATGAAGAGTTCACCCGTCAGGTCAATGAAGAGTATGCCGCGCAGCGTAGCCACGAGAAAATCGACCTGCCGGGCGGCGAAATTGAACGGGTGCATGCCTATTTCGCCCCGCCTGAATTCGCGGATAAGCCGGCGGTTTCCGAAGGGTTCGAACGCGCCAAGGCGGCAGATCCAGCGTTTGCGCGATGGGCAGATGCGAACCTTCATCCGCACAAAGTGCCCGGCTATGCCTCCGTAACCATCTCGCTAAAGCCAGTGGGTGGTGTCGCGGGCGATGCGACAGACGCGCAAATGATGGTGGCCGCGCATCTCGCCGAGACATATGCATTCGACGATATCCGCGTGACGCATGCCCAAAACCTCGTCCTTGCGCATGTTGCGCTCGACGATCTCTACGACGTTTATCGGGAGCTGGACGCGGCAGGGCTTTCAACGCCGAATGAGAGCCGCATCACCGACATGATCGTTTGCCCGGGGCTGGACTACTGCAACCTGGCGAATGCGCGCTCTATTCCTGTTGGTCAGGCCATTCAGGAGGTCTTCAAGGATCCGGACTATGAGGCCGACATTGGCAAGCTGCACATCAACATCTCAGGCTGCATCAATGCTTGCGGACATCATCATGTCGGCCATATCGGCGTTCTGGGCGTCGATAAGAAGGGTGAGGAATTCTACCAGATCACCCTTGGTGGACGGGCCGATGAGAAGGCTGTGGTTGGCGATATCGCCGGACCCGGGCTGAAAGCGGACGATGTGCCCGGCGCGGTGAAGCGCATTGTGGACACATATCGCGATCTCAGGACATCGCGCGAGGAGCGCTTCATTGATGCTCTGGAACGCATTGGCCACGAGCCGTTCAAGGAGGCGATCTATGCCGCTGATTAAGAATGGTGCCGAGGCGGAGGATGTCTGGAAATATACGCCAGACGACGAGCCGCTTCATGGCGTTGGCAGTTACACTGTCAGCCTTGAACGCTACGTGATGGAGGCCAGCAGTTTCCGGGAAGGGAATCACACCATCGGCGTGCGCCTGAAGCCGGATGATGATCCAGCGGCGCTGGAGCCGTACCTCGACGGTCTAGCTCTCATAGAAATCGATTTCCCGAAATACACGGATGGGCGCGGCTACTCACAGGCGCAGCTATTACGCCGCCGCTATGGGTATGAGGGAGAGCTGCGCGCGGTGGGGCACGTTCTCCGCGATCAGATATTCTATATGAACCGTTCAGGGTTCGATGCTTACGAGACGGCCCACGCAGACTTAGGTTCAGTGTTGGAAGCGCTGAGTGAGTACTCGGCAGTCTATCAACCTGGGGCGGACGACCGGAAACCGGTCCACGCACTGCGACACAAGAGCTGATCAATGATTCTTGCCGATACGCTTGTTCGCGCCGCCGAGGACACTGAGCTGCGCGTTGAGCGCCTCAATAACGAGCTTCGCGATGCATCGGCCCAGACCATTCTACGCGCATCGCTGATCCGCGAATGGCCTGAAGAGATAACTTACGTGTCGAGCTTTGGCGCGGAGAGCGCCGCCATGCTCGCCCTGATCGCCGATGTCGATCCGGATTTGCCAGTCGTGTTTCTTGAAACAGGTATGCATTTCCCGCAGACGCTCGATTACAAGGCTGACCTGATTGAGCGCCTTGGCCTGACCAATGTTCAGGACATCCCGCCAAATAAGACCGAAGAGCGCATCTTCGATCCGAAGGCGGATCTCTGGCGCAAAGACCCCGACGCTTGCTGCGCCCTGCGCAAGGTTCGCCCGCTTGGACCGGCGTTGAAGGGTTACAAAGCCTGGGTCACAGGACGTAAACGCTTCCATGGCGGGGCGCGCCTGTCGCTGCCAGTGTTCGAATTCGTCGATGGCCGGTTCAAGGTGAACCCGCTGGCGAACTGGACACAGAACGATATCGACCTGCTGTTCGAGCACCGGAATTTGCCGCGTCACCCTCTAGTGGAACAGGGCTATCCGTCGATTGGCTGCTGGCCGTGCACCAAGCCGGCAGAAGACCCGTCTGACATCCGTTCCGGCCGCTGGGCGGGTCAGGAGAAGTCTGAGTGTGGTCTGCACGTTGAAAAGACCGAGCGTCCTCGCGTCTTTTAGATTGCCGCGCGCGCCCGTTCCACGGCGTCCTTCACCAGCACCAGCCGGTCATTCCCGAAATACATGTCGTCGCCAACGAACATGGTGGGTGAGCCAAAGCCGCCGCGATCCATCACGGCTTGGGTATTGGCTTTCAACGCATCCTTGATGGTCTGATCTTGAATGGCTTCAAACAGCGGAGCCGCTTCCACGCCGGAGCGTTGACAGATTTCCGCGATAACGTCGTTCTGGCTGATGTCTCGGTCTTCGCTCCAATAGACTTCAAAGGCGTTGCGCGCGAAGTCGACGAGCTTTCCCTGCGGTTTCAGCACGATACAGGCCCGCATCACTTTCACGCTGTTCACTGGGAAGACAGATGGCGGCATCTTGATCTTCAGGCCAGCGTGCCGGGTCCAGTCCTTCAGGTCCTTGGCGTGGTAGCGCGCCTTCGCCATGACGGGGGCCTTGCGGGTTTCATAGACGCTCGGGTTCACCGTGTTGAAGATCCCGCCGACAAAGATCGGCTTCCAGTCCACCTCGACCCCGAGCTCCTTTGCGAGCGGCTGAACGTTGTGAAAGGCGAGATACGTCCAGGGACTGGAACAGTCGAAGTAGAACTCAATCACGGGCTGGCTCATAGGTTCGGTGTCTCTTCCTGCGTTGGGTTGGCCCAGTGTTTCTTCAACCGCTCGGCAATGGACGGCGCACGTTCGACAATCGCCCAGTGACCCGCGCTGCGCTCAATATGGAGGGGATAGCCCCATCGCTTTTCAAACCGCTCCGCGACATCAAGTGTTACGTAAGGGTCGGTCTCGCCCCACAAGACGAGCCCCCGCTCGGGAAGATCAGCCAGATCGTCTTCCCAGGACGGTGTGATTCGTAGTCCACGTGCGGACCGGTAGAGCTTGAGAATCGCGCTGCGCATGTGGCCGTTCCAATGCGTCGCTTCGTGCCTTGCCATGTCTTCGGGAAGGCCGGCGGCCGCGAGGCTCTGTGCGAGCCGGGTCTGGTTTCGGGCGAGCAGCATGACGAGTTCCCCAATGACAGGGGTTGCCCAGAGCTTCGCCATCCGGTGCCCGCGATACTGGGTGTCGATCAGGGCATTGGCGACCGCCCATGTCTTGAAGAGCTCCGGGCGGCGTGAGGCGATTCGCAGAGCGAGGATCGCACCCCAGTCATGGCCGACCAGATGCACCTGCGCGCCTGTTTGCTCGACGATGCGTTCCACGCGGTTGATCAACCAGTCTGAGTACTCTTCCTTTGTGCAACCAAATCCGACCGGCGGCGGACCAACAAATCCCGGCAAGGCCGGCGTTTCATATTCATGGTCTTGGAGTTCAAGCGCCTCGATCAGCGGTGTCCACATGTGCGGCGTATCCGGAACGCCATGAATGAATACGTGCATGTTTTCCCAGCCTCCCCGGCAGGTTGTCATGTAACTGTCCGACAAGCTGGAGAGCAGGGCAATGGGGTGCCAGAAAAGTAGGGACGATCAGCCCGCGCTGAGATGGGTTTCCGCACCGCAAGTGTCGCATTCTGCCTGGTCTTCGCTCGTGGCGTAAAGTGTGAAGCTTCCGCAGTCCGGGCACGGTTCTCCGAGATAGTCCGGAGGGCTGTCCTCTTCGACAGTTTCTGCTACGGCCTCGGTTTCCTTTTCCTGACGGCGTTTGTCGAGGATGACGATGTTGTCGGGCAGCTGGCCACGAGAAAAGCCCCGCGAGATGATCTGCGCAGCCTCCTCGGTGAAGGGGGCCGGATCGCGCGTGCCATCGGCAAGGCCGCGTCCGAGGCCGTCATGGCTGACATGATCGTCGATCTCGGCAAGATCCTCCCGCCCGAGATAGGAAACGGCGAGCTCGCGAAAGATGTAGTCGAGGATTGAGGTCGCCTTGGTGATCCGGTCATTACCGGTGACCTCGCCGGCCGGCTCGAAGCGCGTGAAGACGAAGGCGTCGACATATTCGTCGAGCGGTACACCATACTGCAGGCCGATAGAGATCGCGATCGCGAAATTGTTCATCAGGGAGCGGAACGCCGCCCCTTCCTTGTGCATGTCGAGGAAGATC
Organism: Hyphomonadaceae bacterium; assembly: GCA_028285145.1. Taxonomy (GTDB): domain Bacteria; phylum Pseudomonadota; class Alphaproteobacteria; order Caulobacterales; family Hyphomonadaceae; genus JANQQC01. The sequence continues at coordinate 26,112 of JANQQC010000010.1, read as the reverse complement.
TCACCGAGCGAGCCATCGTCGAATTCACCGGTGTGGAGATAAACTTTGTGGCCGCCGACCGTGGCTTTCTGGATATAGCCTTTGCGGCGGTCAGGCAGACGCGAGCGGTCAGCGTCAGACCTTTGATCTGCGTGTTCGACGCGCCTCGCAACAGGGGCCGCCCGTTCTTCCAGAAGGGCGCGGGCATGCGCAAGCCGCTCCCGCGCCGCCTGTCCGCGATCGGGTGTTCGCGCTGGTAGGTAGATGCCAAATTCTGCCTGCAATACCGCGCTGATCTGCTGCCAGCCTGCGGATGTGTCCAGCGTCAGGACCGGGCCTGTCAGGAATTTCGAGCATGCGTCGACGAACGCGATTTCATCCTCAAGGGATGGTCGGGCCGTGTATCCCATCGAGGTCATCGCTTCCCGCGCGATCGCTTCGGGCGATCCGTCTATTGCGCTTTCAGCCGCTTCGATGTCCCGCCTCGAGAAGCCAATCGCTGAGAGCAGGGCCTTACCGTCCGTATCGAAATTCTCTGGTGGCAGGGCGAGGTCGTTGGAGATCACTTCGTCGCCGAGCACCCATCGCGAAAACGCCGCGCTTAGCGGCAAGCCATCGCCAAGCGCGCTCTTGACCCGGTCGATGGCGTCGATGGTGAATCCGCGTGCGCGAAGGGTGGCGGCATTGAGACCGGGTGTATCATCGAGATCGACCGCAACCTCCATGGCGGTGAGAAGCGCTGCGAGACGTTCCGGTGCGCGAGCGGCGACGGCAAGGCGCATCGTCCGCGACAGGCCGGTCGCCTCTTCTTCCTGCGTGAGGAAGGAGCGGACGGGGGTCGCCCCATCGCTGTCAGCTTCCAGCCAATCGCGCGCATCATCGGATAGAGGGAGGCACAAGAGCGATACGGTACGGCGCGTTCCGGCCTTCCGCGACTCGATACCTAGGCACTTGGCGTGAGCGGCAGTCAAAGCCACACCGGACGCGTAAGACCGAACCGCAGCGCAAAGCGCTGCAGCGGCCTCCCGTCCATCGTCGCTGGCATAGTCCCGCCCCAACGCCGCGACGGCCGCTGCCAGTCCGGTAATGATCACAAAGCCCGCCTCAAGCGATTCGCCGAGCGCTTCGAGCGTCAGCGCGGCGAGATCGGTCTCGAATCCATCCGGGCCGACAAGTCGGGAGATATCCAGCGCCACGGCTGGCGAATCGGGGTTTGCGACGTCGGGGTTCAACAGGGCGAGCCCAGCACCTTCCGACAACAGCCGTTCAAGGTCTTCACCGATGCTCTGGGATGATTCGCGGTCGAAGACGCAGGTTGGCGCAGGCGCGGCCGCCGTGGCTCTCAATGAGCGGGCAAGGCTACGGAAGCCGCCGGGAAAGGCGAGACCTTCCTCAAGCAGGCTTTCAGGGACGCCGGCGTCCAGCGCGTTAGCAAGATCTTCGTTTAGCGGTGCATCACCGAGGCTTTCGACCATATCTGCCAGCGCCACACGACCGGCCAGCGAGGCGCGCCGGGCCGCTGTGCGCTTTATCGCTGTTTCGATCTCAGCCTGAGTCGCTTGGGGCGTCCGGCGCAATGGTAGGCTCGTTAGCTCGCGCAAGGCCGCGGGCGGTGTAATGATTCGCGCATCAATGCCGGTCTGGATGGCGGGGGCCAAATTCGTCTCGTTGGTCACCGAATCACCTCCTGAAACTGTGGAAACCGTGCCGGAGGTGAGACCAGTCTTCAACAGCAATGCGTCAATGCCGACTGGAAACACACAGGATATTGTGAAAGACAGCAGCTGGATTCGAGACGCTGCGATCGCCATATTGCAGCCACACGAAAAGGTCAGGACACGCTCGTGCTTGCAAAGATATTCACCTGGTGGAACGGAACCACGATCGGAGCGCTTTTCGACATCAAGCGCCGCTCCAACTTTGTTGGTGAAGACGATTACGGCAATCGATACTTCGAAGACCGTAGAGCCTCGCGTGGCGCGCTTCATCGCCGCTACGTTATCTATAGGGGTCTCGCTGAGCCTTCAAAGGTGCCCGCCGAGTGGCATGGCTGGCTGCACCATACGCTCACAGAGCCGCCGACGGCTGCGCCGCTTCCCCGTCAGTCCTGGGAAGCAGATCACAAACCCAACATGACAGGCACCGTCTTTGCGACGAAGCCGAAGGGCAGCCTTTCCGAGGGTAGCGATCGCCAGAAATCAGATGCGGATTACGAGGCCTGGACCCCAGATGCGTGAATCGATTTTCGAAACCCTGATCGGCCTCGTTGTTGTCAGCGTTGCCGGTGTTTTTCTCTGGTTTGCGCTTGCTGAGGGCGGCGACGGCAATGGCAGTAGCGACAACTATGCTGTTACGGCCCGGTTCAATAATGTGTCGGGCGTTGCCCGGGGCAGTGACGTTCGCCTTGCAGGTGTGAAGGTTGGCGTCGTGCAGGCCATCGAGGCTGACTATGAGCGCGCGGAAGCTGTGCTGACGCTGACGGTCGACGAAGCGCTGGAACTCGCTGACGATACGAGCGCGCGGATTTCCACCGATGGCCTTTTGGGCGGTGCCTACGTCTCGCTTGAGCAGGGCGGCGGATTTGATGTGATCCCACGCGATGGCAGCGGCGAGATCGCCTATACGCGCGGCAGTGTTGATATCCTGACCCTGTTTGCGTCCTTCGCATCCGGAGCTGGCGGAGACGGAGACGAAGAGTGATTCGTCCGTTTCTCCTTCTGACCGTCATTGCGGCGTCGGCCCTGACGGCGCAAGCGACGACTTATGTCCAGCAGGAGACGGCAACACTTCGCGCACTCGACAAGATCACGGGCCGTTCGACAGATATCGAGATCGAAGTCGGTGACCCGGTCGTGTTCGGATCGCTGAATGTCGAGTTGAAGGTCTGTTACCAGACGCCGCCTGAAGAGCGCCCCGAAAGCGCGGCCTATCTGATCGTGAAATCCACCCAGCCAGTCGCTGTTGAGTCGATGAACGACGCGGTCTCAGCAACGGATGTGGAGACGGTTTCCGACGATAATCCTGAACTCTTTTCGGGATGGATGTTCGCGTCATCTCCCGGCCTGAACGCACTGGAACACCCGGTCTACGATATCTGGGTGATTCAATGCGCTGATACAGTGGTGGCGACTGAAGCCGACATTCGAGCAGGGCAGGCGGCCGAGGAAGACGAGGGCGACCTCGATATCCGCTAGGCCTGCCGCGCGGCCTCAATTATCTTGACAGCTTCCGTACCGGACATGTCGCCTGCCGCGAAGAAATCCGCAGAATTATCCAGTGCGATGGCTAGCCGCTGCTTGAAAGCGTCCCGCGAGACTTCCAGCAGACCAAACTGTTCCAGATGCGGATTGTGGAACTGCGCGTCGAGGAGACTGTAGCCGCCTTTGATCAGGCGAGCGACAAGATGAACGAGGGTGACCTTCGAGGCATCGCTGGCCAGCGAAAACATACTTTCGCCGAAGAATGCGCCGCCAACCGACACGCCATAAAGGCCACCCACCAGCGTGTCGTCCTGCCACGCTTCCACTGAATGCGCGTGTCCCTCGCGGTTAAGCGCGGAATAAAGATTCAGGATAGCCGGGTTGATCCAGGTGGATTCGCGCCCTTCGGAGGGTTGAGCGCAGCCATCCATCACGCGCGAGAAAGCGGTGTTAATGCGGATATCGAAAGGATCTGAGCGGACTGTCCGCTTTAGGCGGCGAGGAATGTGAAACGCGTCCAGCAGCAGGATGCCCCGCTCATCGGGATCGATCAGGAAGAGGTTCGGATCATCGCGGCTATCGGCCATCGGAAAGACGCCGCGCCGGTAGCAGGCGAGGAGGTCCTTGGTTCCGAAGCGAGAGGACATTGGCTGACCGTCAGCTCTTGTCGAGGTAGCGTTCGAGCCAGTGGATATCATACTCGCCGTTGATGATATCCTGCTCCTGAACGAGCCGTCGGTGAAGGTCGAGCGAGGTGTGGATCGGCCCTATGATCGTCTCATCAAGGGCCCGGCGTAGGCGCATGACACACTCATTGCGCGTCCGCCCATGCACGATCAGCTTGCCGATCATCGAGTCATAATGCGGCGGAATACGATATCCGGCATAAGCGGCGCTATCGAGGCGCACGCCCGGCCCGCCGGGGGCGTGAAATTCCTCGATCACGCCGGGGCTTGGCATGAAGGTTTCTGGGTGTTCGGCATTGATGCGGCATTCGATGGCATGGCCGACCAGTGTCAGTTCTTCCTGCGAGAAGGACAGCTTTGCACCACCTGCAATGCGGATCTGCTCGCGCACGAGATCGACGCGTGTGACCATCTCGGTCACCGGGTGTTCGACCTGAAGGCGGGTATTCATCTCGATGAAGTAGAACTCGCCGTCCTCATAGAGGAATTCCATCGTTCCAACGCCGAGATAGCCAAACTTGGCGACCGCACGGGCGACAATCGCGCCAATATCATCGCGCTGCGCCTGATTGAGCGCCGGGGAGGGGGCTTCCTCGAAAACCTTCTGGTGGCGACGCTGGATGGAGCAGTCACGTTCCCAGAGATGGCAGACATTGCCATGGCTGTCGGCAATCACCTGGATTTCAATGTGGCGCGGTTTCTGGAGGTATTTCTCCAGATAGACAGCGTCATCGCCGAAGGCGGCCTTGGACTCCGTTTTCGCGGTCCGGACCGCGGTTTCCAGATCCTTCTCCGTCATGGCGAGCTTCATGCCCCGTCCGCCGCCGCCTGCAGAGGCTTTGACCAGAACAGGATAACCGATCTTCTTCGCGGCTTTCTTTGCCTCGCCTATGGAGGCGACCTCGCCATCCGAGCCAGGCACAACCGGAACACCCGCATCGATCATCGCCTGCTTGGCAGCGATTTTGTCGCCCATCGTCTTGATGTGCTCGGACTTCGGACCGATGAAGATCAAGTCGTGAGCTTCGACCATTTCGGCAAACTGCGCGTTCTCTGACAGAAAACCGTAGCCCGGGTGGATTGCATCTGCGCCGGTGATTTCCGCTGCGGCGATAATCCGGGACTTCTTCAAGTAGCTTTCGGAAGAGGGCGGTGGGCCGATGCAGACGCTTTCATCGGCAAGCCGCACCGCCATGGCATCCGCATCTGCTTCGGAATGCACGGCGACAGTGGCCAAACCCATTTCCTTGCAGGCGCGATGGATACGCAGCGCAATTTCGCCGCGGTTCGCAATCAGGACTTTTTCTATCGACATCGACAGCTTGCCTACTCGATCACGATCAGGGGTTCACCAAATTCAACGGGCTGGGCGTCCGAAACAAGGATCGCTTTGACGGTGCCGCTGGTCGGCGCTTCGACCGGGTTGAAGGTTTTCATGGCTTCGACGAGCATAACGGTGTCACCGGCATTCACCTTCGATCCAACGGTGACGAAGACGTCTGCGCCCGGCTCCGGAGACAGATAGACGGTTCCAACCATTGGAGACTTGACCGCATTGGCAGGTGCTTCTGATGGAGCGGCCGCTGGCGGGGCGGTTTCTGTCGTCATCGCCGCCGGTGCAGGTGCGGCTGCCGGCGCAGCAATCTGAGGCGGCGCAACGGCGACCGCATGCTGGGCGGAGAGCGTTGGTTTGCTGACCCGAATTCTCAGACCGTCATGCTCCACCTCGATTTCGCCGAGATCGGCGTCCCGCAGGATCTCCGAAAGTTCGCGGACAAGGCCGGTGTCCAGCGTGGATTTCGAGTTGCTCATGTTTTACCGCTCTCCCGAGGCGATCAAATGTAACGCAGCGTCCAGCGCCAGTTCGTATCCATAGCCGCCGATTCCCGCAATCGTTGCGTTCGCAGCAGGCGATACGAAGTTCACCTGGCGGAATTCTTCCCGAGCCGCCGGGTTTGAAAGGTGCACTTCGATAATCGGAACATCGCATGCCCGCAGCGCGTCGTGAACAGCAACGGAGGTATGCGTATATGCGCCAGCATTGAGGATGAGTGCAGCGCCCTCGCGGTTGGATTCTTGTATCCAGTCGACGAGTTCGCCCTCATGATTGGTTTGCCGCGTTTTGAGCGTTACGCCTTCATGCCTGCCAGCCATGCGCTTGTGGATGTCGTCCAGAGTGGACGAGCCGTATATGTCTGGTTCGCGTTGACCGAGCAGGTTGAGGTTCGGCCCGCTGAGAACGTAGATGGGTTTCGCCATGACGGGGAGCGTCTTGCGCTGTAATGTCAGGCAAGGCAAGCCCGGAAACAGACCATTCGCGGTCAGGAGCGCAGGAATGAAAATCGTTTTGAACGGCGAGGAAATGTCAGTTGAGGACGGGTTGACCCTCAAAGAACTCGTCGAGCGACTAGCGGATGATCCGCGCGGAATCGCGATTGAGCGCAATCTCGAAATCGTGCCGAAGGGCGAGCACGGCTCGACCTTGCTGCAGGACGGCGACCGCCTTGAAGTTGTGCAGTTTGTTGGAGGCGGCTGATGGCCGATGATTTGGGCCCCGTGGCCGACACGCTCGAGATTGCGGGGCGGACCTTTCAGTCCCGCCTGATTATTGGCACGGGCAAGTACGAGACGTACGCTCAGAACGCGCAAGCGGCCGAGGCTGCGGGCGTTGATATCGTGACGGTGGCGCTGCGGCGGGTGAACCTGTCCAATCCTGACGAAGACCGGCTGACTGATCACGTCTCACCGGACACCTATACCTATTTGCCGAACACGGCTGGCTGTTTCACCGCGGAGGATGCCGTGCGGACACTGCGTCTGGCGCGGGAGGCGGGCGGCTGGGATCTGGTGAAACTGGAAGTTCTGGCCGACCAGAAGACGCTGTACCCGGAGATGGAGCAGACGCTGCAGGCAGCTAAGGATCTGATCGCGGATGGGTTCGAGGTCATGGTCTACTGCTCTGATGACCCCGTCTACGCACGCAAACTGGAAGATGCCGGGTGTTGCGCAATCATGCCTCTGGGCAGCCTGATCGGCTCTGGTCTCGGTATCCAGAACCCGGTGAATATCCGCCTGATTGTTGAACAGTCGCGCGTTCCGGTGATCGTGGATGCGGGTGTCGGCACGGCGTCGGATGCGGCGATGGCCATGGAGCTTGGCTGCGACGGTGTCCTGATGAATACGGCCATCGCCGAGGCGAGGGACCCAATCCGCATGGCGCGGGCCATGAAGCATGCCGTGATCGCCGGCCGCGAAGCATATCTCGCCGGGCGTATGGGCAAGAAGCGCTATGCCGATCCGTCATCTCCACTGGCTGGGCTGATTTAGCGCCGCTCAGCATTTGTGGTTTCAGGATCTCTTGGCGGAAATAAGCTTGCGTGGTTTTCGTTGAGCTGTCGCGCATCCGGCTTTAGCCTCGACGTTTGCGCCAGAGAGTGTGCGCAAGGGGCTCACCTTCATCACGGGAAACCACTATGGAACTTACGCAAAGTCGCACGGTGAAGACCGTTGCCGTATTGCTGCTGCTTACGGCTATTTCGCAACCGATCTATACGGCTCTCTATCTTGGTGCACCGGAAATCGACCGCCAGTTCCTCTGGGGGCTGGAGGCCCTCATATTTGTGCTGTTGGCGGCCTTTGCGGGCTCCGCTCTGGTCATGGCCAAGCGCTACACTCTGGGCTTCTCGGCGGTTGCCTTCAGCGCGGCACTCAATGTGGTGCAAGTGGGCGTCGGACTAACCCAGTTCGGGCCATTTCGCGCGGCCGCCGAAGCAAATGCTGACCTTAGTGGTGTCGCCTTCTCAGTCGTTGCATTTTCTTTCTTCGGCTACAACGCGGCCAAAATTCTACTGGGTCTGGCAGCCGTCGTTTTCGGCATGGCCAATATGAACGATGGAGGGAGGGTCCTTGGCGGCGCGACAGTGTTGGTCGGCGCGGTCGCCTTTGTCGCCAACACTCTGGTGATGATGTTCGGCCTAGAGGGCTTCCTGCCTTCGCCGGTCGCTGGAGGTTCTGGAGTTCTAGCCACTCTACTCCTGGCGCTTTGCCTGTTCAGTCTTCGCAGCGACGACTGACCACATCACCTGAACGGAAATGGGCAGGGCGCTGGATAAAAGCTGGCGTTCGCACGTTTGCAGAGGCTGTGCGGGGTCAGACGGAGGGTTGTCGCGACCCCTCGTGGCGAACGGTTTCCGATTAGTAATTGAACCCTGCCGCAGAGCACACATGTTCTAATCGAGGAAACCTGGACCCAGAACGGGTTTGAATTCAACGGAGACGAGGAATGACCACACCTTTTCGCAAGACGCTGCGCGCCCATTTACTGTCGGCCTCAGCTGCCTTCCTGTTGGCATCGCCGGCCGTGCTGGCTCAAACTCAACCCGGTGAGGCAGCCGAGGCGGCCGTGACCGAAAACCCGTTCTTTCAGGATTGGACCGCACCCTACGGCGCTCCGCCGTTCCACCTGATTGAGGCTGACCATTTCATCCCGGCCATGGAAGAAGCGATGGCTCGGCACAACGCAGAAATCGATGCCATCGCCAGTAGCCAGGAAGCCCCGACATTCGAGAATACAATCATCGCGCTGGAAAACGCTGGTAATGATCTGGAGAGGATTCAGCGCACCTTCTCGGTGCTTGCCTCGTCTGCCACTAATGACGATATCCGCGCAATCCAAAGCGAGATGTCACCGCGCCTTGCGGCTCACTACAGCGCCATTTCCCTGAACGACGACCTGTTCCCCCGCATCGATGCCCTTCAGCGATCGGCCGGTGTGTTGAACCTGGACGCTGAGCAGGCACGTGTACTGGAACGGATCCATACCGGGTTTGTCCGTGCAGGTGCCAAGTTGGAAGGTGATGACCGGGTTCGGCTTGCCGAGATTACGGAACAGCTGGCGTCTCTCTACACGGCTTTCAGCCAGAACGTTCAGCGAGATGCAGAGTCCTTTGCGCTCGTTCTGGCCTCTGAAGAGGACATGGCCGGGCTTCCCGATTTTGCGATTAGCGCTGCAGCGCAGGCCGCTTCCGATCGTGACATGGAGGGCCAGCACGTTGTCACTCTGGCGCGCTCCTCCTTTGAACCATTCATGACCTTTTCAACCCGTCGGGATCTGCGCGAGCAATTGTTCCAGGCTTGGACCAATCGCGGCGACAACGACAATGAGTACGCCAACGCCGACAATATCCGAGAAATTCTCCAGTTGCGCTTGGAACGCGCCAACCTGCTTGGTTTTGAGAACTTCGCCGCCTTCCGTACAGCCAACACTATGGCCGGAACGCCGGAAGCCGCTCACGATCTGTTGAGCGAAGTCTGGGAAGGTGCCCGCGCCAAGGCTGAGATTGAAGAAGCCCAGATCCGTGAAGTCATGGCTGATATGGGCACCGATCACGCACTCGAGCCCTGGGACTGGTGGTACTATTCCGAAAAGGCACGTGTGCAGTTTTACGATCTCGATGAAGACACTGTGAAAGCGCACTTGTCCCTCGATAATGTGCTGAATGCCCAGTTCGCCGTCGCTGAACGCCTTTTCGGCGTTACATTCGAGGAGCGCTCCGACGTTCCGGTCTACCATCCCGACGTGCGCGTCTGGGAGATGAGTTCCGCTGAAGGTGAGCCTCTTGGCTTGTTCTATGGCGACTACTTCGCCCGGCCCGGAAAGCGGTCAGGGGCTTGGATGGGCGCGCTGAGAGTCCAGCACCAGCTGGATGGTGCCGTCACGCCGCTCATTCTCAACAACTGCAACTATAACAAGCCCGCTCCCGGCGAACCTGCGCTGATCAGCATGCGTGAGGCTGAAGTTGTCTTCCACGAATTTGGCCACGCCCTGCACGGGCTGTTGTCCAATGTGACCCACCCCTCCATTTCGGGCACGGCTGTGGACTTCGACTTTGTCGAGTTCCCAGCCCAGATTTATGAGCACTGGATGCGCGAGCCGGCGGTGATTCAGGAGTTTGCGCTTCACTATGAAACGGGCGAGCCCATGCCGACGGCGCTTCTGGAAAGTGTGCGTTCCGCAGGCAATGCCAAGTCGGGTTTTGACAATGTCGAGTTCATCGCCTCTGGCTTTGTAGATCTCGCCTTTCACCGGCTCAGCGATCCGGAGCTGATTGCGAATCTGGATATCAATTCCTTTGAGGATGGCGTCCTTGCGCAAGTCGGCATGCCGCATGAAATCGAGATGCGCCACCGTTCGCCCCACTTCCTGCATTCCTTTGCGGGCGAACTCTATGCCGGTGGGTACTACACCTACATGTGGGCCGGCGTGCTCGATAATGATGGCTATGCGGCGTTCGAGGAAGCCGGTGATCCATTCGACCCCGAGCTGGCGAAGAAGCTCTACGACTACGTGTTCTCCTCGGGCAACAGCCGCCCTGCAATGGACGCCTATGTCGGCTTCCGCGGCCGCGAACCGAGCACGGGGCCTCTCCTCAAGAACCGGGGCCTGACAGTCGCAGACTCCGAGAGTTAAACCTCGCTTTCAATCCGGAAATTCGCCCTCGCAGTGGATATGCGAGCGCGCACTATCTAAATGCGCTTTAGGCGCACACATTCACGGAGCACTACCCATGTCTCTTTTTCGTTTCCTTAACGCAGGGCTCGTGTTCGGCGCATTGGCGCACTCAGCCGCTGCGATGCCGGACTTCAGCTTCGGTAGCAGTCAACTCCCGGATGATGGCAGGGTCGTTGTATATGTCGGGCCAGACGGCGAACTCGGGCGTCTGGGCCGGAACCTCGATGAAGCCACCGGCGGGCGTGTCTCCGGTGCAATAGCGGCGATGAATTTCGAAGGTGAGTTTGGCGAGACGCTCTCCCTGCCGGGGCTCGCGCCTTACAAGCAAGTGTTGGTTATCAGCAAAGGCGACCAGCCGCTCACGGCGCGCCGCGTTCATGATCTTGGGGGCTTTGCGGCCTTTTCCATAGACGATGATGAGGGGTTAGCGCTGCTCGCCGATGACCTTGGCGATGTTGATGACGCGGCAGCCCATCTGGCGCTTGGCTATGCGCTCGGCGATTATCATTTCACGGCCTATAAGACAGTCGAAGAGATCCCTGCCGACGGCGAGGTGGCGTTGATCGGTTCTAACCGTTCAGATCGCCGCGCCTTTGAAAGAGACCTGACGCACCTGGCTGAGGGGGTGACGCTCGCACGCAATCTGGGCACCGAGCCTGGTAACACGCTGTGGCCGCAGAAATTCGTCGATCACGTGCAGACGGCTTTCGAAGGCGTGAACAATGTGACCTTCACGGTTCTTGATGCGGACGCCATCCGCGCGCGCGGCATGGGCGCTCTTATGGGCGTGGGCGAGGGGTCTATCCATGATCCGCGCCTTCTGGTGGTTGAGTATAGGGGCGGTGGTCGAAACGAAGCGCCGGTGGCGCTCGTCGGTAAAGGCGTCACGTTCGATACCGGTGGTATCTCGATCAAGCCAAGCGAGAACATGTGGTACATGAAATCCGACATGTCCGGAGCCGCTGCCGTCGCGGGGACGGTACTTGCAGCTGCCAAGCGTGGTGAAGACATCAACGTCGTGGGCGTCATGCCCCTGGCCGAGAATATGCCCTCACAGGATGCGATCCGCCCCGGCGATGTGCTGACCTCCATGTCCGGCAAGACGGTTGAAGTCTTGAACACCGATGCTGAAGGACGCCTGTTACTGCTCGATGCGGTACATTATGCCCAGGTGGAGTATGAGCCGCGCATGCTGGTGAACATCGCGACGCTTACGGGCTCAGCCGCCCGCGCCACTGGCGACGAGTATGCCGCTGTTATCACCCGCGACATGGACCTCAGCATGCAAATGATGGAGATCGGCCAGACGTCTGGCGAAGATGTGTGGCCGCTGCCGTTGCATCCAAACCATTACGTGCAGATTGAGAGTCTGGTGGCTGACATCAAGAACATTGGCGGTACGCCCGGCGCATCTATTGGTGCCGCCGTGATCGGGACCTTTGTCGCCGAGGAACTCCCTTGGGTGCATCTGGACATTGCCGGCGTTGACTGGCGCGACGAGCCCACGCCGACTGCGCCGATCGGTCATGCGGGGTGGGGCGTACGCTTCATGGACGCGTTACTGCGGCGCGAAGCAGACTGAGTTCTCAGGCGGACTTGCCTGCGTCGCTTAACCTGCGCCGCCAACCGTGAGCGCATCGACCTTAACAGTGGGCTGGCCAACGCCAACGGGAACGGACTGGCCAGCCTTGCCGCATGTGCCGACGCCGTCATCCATGGCGAAATCGTTTCCGATCATGGAGATCTGTTCGAGGGCGGTCGGCCCGTGGCCGATCAGTGTGGCGTTTTTCACGGGCGCGACGATTTCGCCGTTCTCAACGAGATAGGCCTCTGTGCACTGGAACACGAAGTTGCCGGACGTGATGTCCACCTGTCCGCCGCCGAAATCGACCGCCCAGACGCCTTTCTTGATCGTTTTCACGATCTCTTCCGGGTCCTTGTCGCCGCCGAGCATCACGGTGTTCGTCATGCGCGGCATGGTGGGGGCGTCATAGCTTTCGCGGCGGCCATTGCCGGTCGGGGCGACGCCCATCAGACGGGCATTGTGCCGGTCCTGCATGTAGCCCTTGAGGATACCGTCCTCGATCAGCACGGTGCGGTTGGTGGGAGTGCCTTCATCATCGAAAGATAGCGAGCCGCGCCGATCCGAGATGGTGCCATCATCAATGACGGTAACGCCCTTGGCGGCGACCTGCTCACCGATTCGGCCGGAATAGACACTCGTGCCCTTGCGGTTGAAGTCGCCTTCAAGGCCGTGGCCGACAGCTTCGTGCAACAGCACCGCTGGCCAGCCCGGTCCAAGCACGACTTCCATTTCGCCCACAGGGGCGGGGATGCTTTCAAGGTTGGTCGAGGCCTTTTTGAGCGCGCGTTCGACAAGACCCTGCCAGCGGGACGGCTCGAGCCACTCATCGTAAGCTGCCCGTCCGCCAGCCCCGGCGCTGGCTGATTCCCGCCGTCCGTCCTTTTCGAGCGTGACCGACACGTTCAGGCGGACGAGGGGGCGGATCTCATGAAAACGTTCTCCACCCGGACGGATAATGTCGATCTCGCGGTGGGAGCCCGCAAGTGAGACCGAGACCTGAACGACGCGCGGGTCTTTTGCCCGGGCCCAGGCATCGATTTTCGCGAGCAAGTTGGTCTTTGTACCGAAATCCGGTGTCTCAGTCGGATCGATCTGCGCGTAAAGTCGGCGATTGGTTGGGGTCGGGCCGGTATCGAGTGTGCCGGAATAGCCCCGCTTGGCCTGCGCCGCTGTTTCTGCGGCGCGCGAAAGGGCGGCCTCGGAGAGCTCGGCAGCATGGGCCATTCCGGTCGCTTCGCCTGCCACCACCCGCAGTCCGAAACCCTGTTCGGTGTCGTAGGCGGCCGATTTCAGACGGCCATCATCAAAGACGAAGCTTTCGGAGCGCGAACGCTCGACAAAGATGTCGGCATCATCTGCGCCAGCGGCAGCGTCTGAGAGAATATCCGCTGCGCGGCGGGCGTCGAAGGGAAGAGGTGTATCGGTCATGCTCCTTACATGATCGTCGTGCCCGTGCACTGCAATAGAAAAGGGCGGCTATCCTGCCGCCCTTATAAAATCTTTCTAGGCTTTGTCGCCTAGTTCACCGAGAACCGGGATAGCTGACGCTCAGCGATTTCCCATTCCGGCTTCAGCTCCAGCGCGGTCCTGAAGTCTTCATAAGCGCCCGCAATGTCCCCGGTGTTCTCCTTGGCGATCGCCCTGTTGTAATGGGCGGCGTAGAGATCCTGGGTTTCAAGCTCGATTGCCCGATTAAGCGGAGCGAGCGCTTCGCCGAACTGTTTCATGTAAATGAGCGCAGCACCGCGATTGAGATAGATCGCACCCTGATCGCCATCGATTTCTTCGGCCTTCGCATAGTCATCAAGGGCCCCATCATAGTCGCCGTCACGCATGCGAATGACACCGCGATTTGTGTAGGTGGCGGCGCGATTGCTGCGGGACAGGACTTCTGAGCGAAGCGCCTGGGTGCAGATAGTCTCAGCACTCAGCCGTGTTGAGCCGGTTTTTGCTGCGTCGTAGCAGTCAGCAGCCATACCCCCGCCGACGACGAAGACCTGCGCGAAGGCAGCAGGGCCGAGTAGTGCAGTGATGATGGCAGAAACGATTGTACGAGGCATGATTCATCCTCCTTTTGGTGTGTTACCGGCAACATAGCCCGATTTCGCTTCGCTGGCGAATGACTGCGACAATTTTGAGCGCGAAAACCGCTGGGTGGACGAGGGGCGGCGGTATAGGTAAGGCGTACGCGACAAATCACGGGAGTCGGGCGTTGAAATCCATTTTCGCATTTTCCGCGGCAATTCTTACAGCGGGCGCAGCTTATGCAGCGCGTCCGACAGAAGGCGCGCTAGGTACGCAGCCGGCCGCAACCCGCATCATGGAGCGGGTGGAGTGGTTCCATAACGGATACCTTCTTCCAATTATCACGATCATTACAATCTTCGTTCTGGCCCTGCTATTGTGGGTGATGTTCAAGTACAATGCGAAGTCGCATCCTGTGCCGCGTAAATTCAGTCACAACACAACAGTCGAGATCGTCTGGACGGTCGTGCCCGTGCTGATTCTGGTGGCGATTGCCGGCCCGTCTTTCACCAACCTCTACTATCAGGATCGCGCGCCGAATCTTGAGCAGGTCGTTGCAACGGGTGGTGAGCTTCGCGATTCTGGTGACGAGGCCGCGCTAGAGCGCTTCCTGAAGAACAACTATCCAGAAGCCGCAGCCAAGGGCTGGATAAATATCAAGGCCCAGGGCAATCAGTGGAACTGGACTTACTCCTATCCCGACGAACTGGATGGGGCAGGCTTCCCGATCGAATTCGTCTCCAACCCGATCCATGTCGGCCTGTCGACTGATCCGGTGACAACGGAAGATGCGCCGCGCCTTCTGGCGGTCGACTATCCGATGGTGGTCCCGGCTGGACGCTACATTCGCTACTACACCGCAGCGTCTGACGTTATTCATTCCTGGACGGTGCCGAGCTTCGGCATCAAGACGGACGCTGTTCCCGGTCGCCTGAACCAAGGCTGGTTCCTCGTTGAGGAGCCCGGCGTCTATTACGGCCAGTGCTCGGAGCTGTGCGGCGTGAACCACGCTTACATGCCGATCGAGGTGCGCGTCGTTCCGGAAGATCAGTACAATCGCTGGCTGGAGCTTATGAAAGCCGGCGACTTTGATGGCGGTCGCGCTGTCGTCGCAGAAATCGAACCGCTGAACCGCGAGACACAACTCGCGTCGGTCAATTAGGAGGGCCACGTCTGATGCCTATGGATGAAATCGCCCTTGATCACGCTGAAGCCGATCACAAGCCCGGCTTCTTTGTTCGCTGGTTTTTCTCAACTAACCACAAGGACATCGGCACGATGTACCTCTTGTTCGCGCTGGTCGCGGGCATCATCGGGTATTCGCTGTCGGGTCTGATCCGTTACGAACTCGCAGCCCCGGGCATTGGCCCGCTGACCGGCCTGATGGAGTTTTTCTACGGCTATCAGGGCGATGAAGCGATCGCCGCAGCTAAGCATTTCTATAACGTCGTGATCACGTATCACGGTCTCATCATGATCTTCTTCATGGTGATGCCGGCGCTGATCGGCGGCTTTGGGAACTGGTTCGTGCCGCTGATGATCGGCGCGCCGGACATGGCCTTCCCGCGGATGAACAATATCTCGCTCTGGCTGACCGCTGCTGCGTTCATCCTGCTGATGGTTTCAATGTTTGTTCCTGGCGGTCCGCAAGGCAATGGCTTTGGTGGGGGCTGGGTGCTCTATCCACCGCTGTCAGGGCTCAAGGGACATCCCGGCCCGGCCATGGATCTCGTCATTCTCTCGCTGCATACAGCAGGTATCGCGTCCATTCTGGGTGCCATCAACTTCATCGTGACAATCCTGAATATGCGTGCGCCGGGCATGACGCTGCACAAGATGCCGCTCTTTGCCTGGTCAGTGCTGATCACGGCTGCGCTGCTGCTGCTCGCTCTGCCTGTGCTGGCCGGCGCACTCACCATGCTTCTGACGGACCGTAACTTCGGCTCACAATTCTTCGTGCCGGAAGGTGGCGGCGACCCGATTATGTTCCAGCACCTGTTCTGGTTCTTCGGGCACCCTGAAGTCTACATCATGATCCTGCCGGCCTTCGGCATTATCAGCCATATCGTTTCGACCTTCTCCAAGAAGCCGATCTTCGGATATCTGGGGATGGCCTACGCCATGGTCTCGATTGGCGTGATTGGCTTCATCGTGTGGGCGCACCACATGTACACGGTCGGCATGAATGTGGACCTGAAGGCCTATTTCGTGGCGGCGACAATGGTGATCGCGGTGCCGACCGGCATCAAGATCTTCTCGTGGATCGCGACGATGTGGGGCGGCTCCATCGACTTCAAGGTCCCGATGCTCTGGGCCATCGGCTTCATCTTCCTGTTCACGCTTGGCGGCGTGACGGGCGTTGTGCTGGCCAATGCTGGTGTCGATCACCTGCTGCACGACACGTATTATGTGGTCGCGCACTTCCACTACGTACTGTCGCTTGGTGCCGTGTTTGGCCTCTTTGCGGGCTGGTACTACTGGTTCGAGAAAATGTTCGGCGTGAAGTATAACGGCATGCTCGGTGGCCTGCATTTCTGGCTGATGTTCATCGGCTCGAACGTTCTGTTCTTCCCGCAGCACTTCCTCGGAATGAACGGCATGCCGCGCCGCTACATCGACTATGCAGACGGCTTCCACACTTGGCACTTCTGGTCGTCGATCGGTTACGCGATCACGCTTGTGGCAACCGTGGTGTTCTTCGTTGGCCTGATCGAAGCCTTTGTTCGCCGCCGGAAAGCCGAAGCCAATCCATGGGGCGAAGGCGCAACGACGCTCGAGTGGACGTTGCCGAGCCCGCCGCCATTCCACCAGTTCAACACCCTTCCCGTGGTGAAGAATGAGGGTGGCCACTAGGCAGCCCGGCGAAGCAGACATGCCGGGCGGCCCTGTGCAAGTAATGCGCCGGGCCGTTCGGTTATCGGAGACTGAGACCTGACATGACGGCGCAGACCGCAGAGACCGCCAACCAAGTCCGCCACGCCACCGCTGGCGACTATGTGCAGCTGATGAAGCCGCGCATCATGATGCTGGTCGTGTTCACGGCTGCAGCTGGGCTTGTCGCGGCACCGGCCAGCATTCATCCGGTGATGGCTGTCATCGTCCTGCTTGCTGTCGCGCTGGGGTCGGGAGCCGCTGGCGCGATCAATATGTGGTACGATGCCGACATCGACTCGATCATGAGCCGGACATCGACCCGCCCAATTCCATCAGGCGCTGTTCCAAAGGACGAGGCCATTGCGATGGGCCTCATCATGTCAGGCGTGTCCGTTCTGCTGATGTGGCTCGCCAGTAACTGGATCGCGGCCGCCTTGCTGGCTTTCTCAATCTTCTATTACGGCGTGATTTACACGATGTGGTTGAAGCGTTCGACGCCCCAGAACATTGTGATCGGCGGCGGAGCAGGGGCCTTTCCGCCCGTGATCGGCTGGGCGGCTGTCACAGGTGCGACTCCGCTCGACGCCTGGATCCTTTTCGCGATCATCTTCTTCTGGACGCCGCCGCACTTTTGGGCGCTCTCTCTGCTGGCCCATGGCGAGTATGCCAAGGCTGGTGTTCCGATGCTGCCGGTGACGAATGGTGCCAAATCCACGCGTCGGCATATTCTTGCTTACACCGTCCTGCTGACCCCAATAGGTCTCGCGCCAGTTGCAACCGGCCTTGGTGGCTGGATCTATGGGATTGTCGCCGCTGCATTGAGCGCGACCTTCCTGTGGCTGGCTTATGCGCTCAGCCGCACGCGGGCAGGCGATGCCGATGCATCGGGGCCGGATATGAAGCGCCCCAAGGGCCTGTTCGTATTCTCGATTCTGTACCTTTTCGTGCTGTTCGCCGCGCTGATTGTTGAGCATGGTTTCGGGCTGCATGTTCCAATCGAGGCACTGGTCATATGAGCAAGCCTACTCCAGGTCAGCAGATGACGCCCGAAGAGCTGGCGGCCCGCAAACGCCGCAACCTCTGGCTCGCGCTCGCGCTTTTCGGCTTCGTGTTCCTGGTGGGTGCGACAACCGTTGTTCGTTTAAGTCAGACCGGAATGGGTCCGGGGCAGGAGTTCTATTGGCACGCCGACAATTAGCCGCCGTTCTTGTGGCCTTCACGATGAGCATGCTCGGGCTCGCCTTTGCGGCCGACCCGATCTACGACACGTTCTGCCGTGTGACTGGCTTTGGCGGGACGACCCGCGTGGCGACGGAAGCCCCAAGCCATGTTCTGGAGCGTGAAGTGGACATTCGCTTTGACGCTAACGTGGCGGAAGCGCCGCTTCTTTTCCGCCCGCTTCAGCCGCAACATCCGATCCGGCTCGGAGAGCATGGCCTGGCATTCTACGAGGTGACGAACACGTCCGACGAGCCGGTCAACGTGATCGCCAGCTACAATGTGACCCCGCATGAAGCCGGGATCTACTTTAACAAGTTGGAGTGCTTTTGCTTTGAAGAGCGCATCATCGGCGCAGGTGAAACCAAGAAGCTCCCAGTAGTGTTCTTCGTGTCTCCGGACCTCGACGAAAAGCGTGGTCTGAATAGCCTTTCGACCATCACGCTCTCCTACACGTTCTTCCAAAGCGCGGATTGGAAAGGTGCGGCGAATTCAGCTGCGCTTAATCCAGTGGTTGCAGTTCAGTAACGCCGCACGCTAAACAGCGGCAAAGATTTTTCACGAGGGATTCCCGCCATGGCGCACGGCGAAGTGAGACACGACTATCATCTGGTGAACCCATCGCCGTGGCCGTTGATCGGTTCCCTGGCGATCACCACGCTGGCAATTGGCGGCGTCACCTACATGAAGGGCCTCTTCGGAATGCCCGAAGGAACCTGGTGGTTGATGGCCGTTGGCTTCGGAATGGTCATCTGGACGATGGTCGGCTGGTGGCGTGAAGTCATCCGCGAAGGCAAGATCGGTGATCACACACCTGTCGTCTCGATTGGTCTGCGCTACGGGATGATCCTGTTTATTGTCTCGGAAGTCATGTTCTTCGTGGCGTGGTTCTGGGGCTTCTTTGAATTCGCCATCTTCTCCGATGCGCGCGTTGGCGGCACGTGGGATGCAGCAAACCCAATTTTCGCAGATAGCCTCGCGCGTTTCCAGGACTGGCCGCCGACGGGCGTTGAGACATTCGATCCCTTCCATCTGCCGCTGGTAAACACGCTGATCCTGCTTCTATCCGGGACGACCGTGACCGCAGCGCACCACGCGCTCCAGCATAACAAGCGCGGCGAAGCGACCTTCATGCTTGCCTGTACCATCGTCCTTGGCCTGCTCTTCAGCATGGTTCAGGCCTACGAATACACGATTGCCGGTTTCTCGTATGACGGCACGCTTTATGGCTCGGCCTTCTTCATGGCGACTGGCTTCCATGGTGCGCACGTGGTCATCGGGACAATCTTCCTCATCGTTTGCCTGATCCGTCTGATGGCGGGCGGCATGTCGGCGGAGAAGCATCTCGGCTTTGAATTCGCGGCCTGGTATTGGCACTTCGTGGATGTCGTCTGGTTGTTCCTGTTCGCCTTCGTTTATGTGGCGCCGCACCTGATCCTGGGTCACTGACGCCTCCAACGGCACCGGCCATGTCATGAGCTTTCGTCCTTATCCGGTGATGTCGGTCTTCACGCTGGCGTCGCTCGTGATCCTGATATGGCTCGGCAACTGGCAGTACGATCGGTATTCTGAGAAGCTGGGGCAGGAAGGTGTGCCGCTGATCGAGACGCAGTTGGTCAGCGTTTCAGTTGAGGCCGCAAAGCCGTCCACCGCGCAGAATGTTTACGGCCTGATGGATGGTGAAGGCCTTTGGCGGCGATATGTGCCGGGCCGCATCAACGGGCAGGGGGAGCCTGTTCTCCTGCTCTGGGACGCCGTCGGTGGCCCGCAACCCATCGATCTGCCCATCGCGGGCCTTGGGACGGTAGAGCGTGAAAGCGCTGTCTTCGAGCGGCCATCCCATGCGCCGCGCTTCGGACAGAAAAACCGGCCCGAAGACGGCATTTGGTATGCTTGGGACGGGCCCGCGCTTCTGGCGGCTTTCGGGTATCAGGTGGAGCGTGTCCGTGTTGTGGAGCCGGTAACGCTGACGGTGACGAACGGTGAGGATGTCAGCCAGACGCGTCAGGCAACCAATCCTTACGCGTCTCCAAAGCCCATCGATCCGCTGCCCCCTCAGCGCCACTTTGGTTATGCGCTGACCTGGTGGGGCCTCGCGGTGGCACTGCTCGGGGTCTATCTCGTTTTCCACGCCTCGCGTGGACGGCTCAGTTTCGGGAGACGCGCGTGAAATACGTCTCAACACGGGGTCAGGCGGACCCGGTCGATTTCGTAACCGCATGCCTGAACGGCCTCGCGCCGGATGGCGGCCTCTATGTGCCAGAGGAGTGGCCTCAGATTGCGCCGGCTGTGCCGAACGAGCCCTATGTCGATGTCGCCACTCGCGTCATCTCCGCCATGGCGGGCGCCTCGATTGGGGCGGACGATGTCCGCGCCATGTGCGAGCGCGCCTATGCCAGCTTTTCGCATCCGGCTGTCGCGCCGCTTGTGCAGACGGGCACGAATGCATGGCTGATGGAGCTGCATCACGGCCCCACGCTGGCCTTCAAGGACGTGGCGATGCAGTTGATCGGCCAGCTCTACGATCATGCGCTGACGGCCAAAAATGCGCATCTCAGCGTGGTCTGTGCAACGAGTGGCGATACCGGCGGAGCAGCAGCAGCGGCGTTTGCAGGGTTGTCCAGTGTCTCAATGACAATCCTGCACCCGCATGAGCGCATCGCGCCGGTGCAGCGTCTCTTCATGACCACGACAGGGGCCAGTAACGTTCAGAATCTCGCTTTGCATGGCGATTTCGATGACTGTCAGGCCATCGTGAAGGACATGTTCGCCGACAAGGGCTTCACCGCTGAAGTCGGCCTGTCGGGCGTCAACTCGATCAACTGGATGCGGATTGCTGCGCAATCTGTCTACTACGCTACGGCGCAGGCCGCGCTGGGCCCGTCGACGCCGATCCGCTTTGTCGTGCCGAGTGGTAATATGGGCGACGCGTTTGCCGGCTATGTCGCGGCGCGCTGCGGCCTGTTGGGCGGCGGATTTGAAGTCCTGTGCGCAGTGAACCAGAACAAGGCACTCGCGGAGCTGCTGGCTGACGGCGTCATGCGGCGCACACCAGCCGTCGCAACGCCGAGCCCGGCCATGGACATCACGGTCCCGAGTAACTTTGAGCGGCTGCTGTTCGAGGCCGCGGGCCGAAACGATAGCGTGGTCCGAGACGTTTACGCCGCCTTTGCGCAGGCCGGGGAGACGACCCTGCCAGAGACCGCGCGTGGGCCGCTCGGCTGTATGGGCTTCTCCGCGGCTTCAGTAACGAGCGATGACATTCTGGCAGAGATCGCCCGCTTCCAGGACGAGACAGGCTGGCTGATCTGTCCGCATACGGCTGTTGGGACTTTTGCTGCGCGCGAGGCCCCGGAGACTGACGCTGCGACAGTTGTGCTGGCCACCGCCCACGCTGCCAAGTTCCCCGAAATCATCGAGCAGGCGGTCGGCTTCGCGCCGGATCTGCCGCGCCGGGTCGCTGACATTGATGGCAACGCGGAAGTCTTCCACACAATCCCGGCAGAACCGCTGGCTGTTCGTGAGGCGATTGCGACGCTTGCCGCGTCCGCCCGGTGATTGGAGCGCCGTTCTTCGACATGACCCTGGAGACGGACCGGTTGATCTTGCGATATCCCCGGTCGCGAGACTACGCCGCCTGGTCCCGTTTGCGACAGGATAGCCGTGACCATCTCGAGCCGTTTGAGCCGGCCTGGCCGGTTGATGCGCTCAGCCGCGAGGACTGGCGACGACGCCTGAAGGCGTGGAGGGAAACCCAGCGCGCTGGGACGGCCCATGTCTTTCTCGCCTGGGCCCGTCGCGGCGGGCAGCTTGTCGGCGGTGTTGCGCTGAACGGCGTCCGCTACGGATCGGTCCGGTCCGCCAGTGTCGGATACTGGTTGGGCGCGTCGCATATTGGTCAGGGCCTGATGACCGAAGCGCTGGGAAAGCTCTGCCAATGGGCGTTTGAGGACCTGAACCTTCAGCGACTCGAAGCGGGTGTTTTGCCGGAAAATGACAAGTCGCTCGCGGTACTTCAGCGGGTCGGCTTTCAGCAGGAAGGCTTTGCCCGGTCTTTTCTTGAGATTGGAGGCCGGCGACGCGATCATGTGATCTTGGGGCTCGTCAGGGCCGATTTGCCAAGCTAGGTCACTGAGATGACTAGTCGTTCCTCCACAGACTCCCTTGATGCGACCTGGCGTTGGGACGCCCAGGGAGGTCGTTTGCGCATCAATACGAAAGACGCGGCCTATCGTGATCTGGCGGGCGACTGGTCGCTCAGCGGCGTCTCCGTGCTTCTGGAAGGCATCAGCCGCGGGCGCCTGTCCCGCGCGCTCGAAGCCGATGCGGGCCGCGTGAACTGCCAGCTGACCTTATCCAATGGCCGCCGGGTGAAACTGGTCGGTACGTTCACCGAACCCGGACAGGCGGCAGGTTTCCTCGTACAGGATGAAGCCGACGAGGCGGACCGGAATGAGCCGGGCCCGGATCTGGAGCCCGTCTACCAGCCGATCATTGATCTGTCCGACGGCCGGGTGGTCGGGTTCGAAGCGCTTGCCCGGTGGTCGGGAGAGGGTGTCGCGCATGGCGACAGGCTGGAAGATGCCGCGCTTGCCTCGAACATGCTGATCCAGGCGGCAGAGACGCTATCGGACTGGCATCGCGATCCTGCCCATTCGCGTTTGTTCGTGCAGGTGAACCTGACCGGGCGCGATCTTGCGCAAGGGGGCGTGCCTGATCTGGTGGAGGCCCTTGTTCAGGGACACAGGCTGCCGCATGGCGTGCTGAAGATCGAGCTGACCGAACAAGCTGCGCTTCGCGATGCAAGTGCCGCCCGAGAGGTTGCGCTGCAGATCAAGGCGGCTGGCGCTGGCGTTATTCTGGACGACTTTGGCTCTGGGCACTCCTCTTTTGCCTGGCTCGCGGATATTCCCGCTGATGGCCTGAAAATCGATCCCGATCTGACCCGCCGGCTCGGCGAGACGAGAACCGACACGATCCTTGAGGCGATCACGCTGCTTGCGCGCCGGCTCGGCATGACGTCAACGGCGGAAGGGGTTGAGTCACGGGCCGACGCTGCAAAGCTGCGGGCGCTGGGCTTCGACTATGCGCAAGGCTTCGCGTTTGCCCGCCCGATGAAGCGTGATGCGGCGTCTACTTTTCTCAAAGGTCAGGCCCGGCCCGACATCGCCTGAAGCCGACCGGAATCGACGCCGATAATCTGGAGCGCGCGGCCCCACTTTTCTTCATGCCCGTCGCCGAACAGGATGGAATGATCCGGCGCGCCGACAATCCAGGCATTCTCCGCAAGCTCGAGTTCAAGCTGGCCCGGGCCCCAGCCGGAATAGCCGAGCGCCATGACTGCCTGATTGGGCGGGGTATCTGAGGCCACGGCATGCAGGGCATCGCGGGTTGCGGTCATGCAGACGCCATCTGTGACATCCATTGTGGCCCCATCGCACAGGAAATCGTCGCTGTGCAGGACGAAACCGCGATCCTCGCCGACAGGACCGCCATCTAGGACAAACATGTCGTCGGCCCGGTTCTGCTCCATCGGCACATCGAGCTGGCTCATCAGGCGGGCGAGGGAGAGATCTTCGATCGGCTTATTCAGCACGAGCCCCATCGCATACTCTTCGGCATGCGCGCAGACGAGGATCACCGAACGGCAAAAGCGCGTGTCACCGATGCTCGGCATCGCGATTAGCAGCTTTCCTGTGAGGTCGGTTGTCATCGGTCTGGTTCCTTCAAAAAGAGACTTGGCCAAGCGCGCGCCGGGCGCAAGCCTTGTCATGGAAGTTGATCGTGCCGAAACCGTGTCCTATGTGCGCATCAGCAATAGGAGACTGACAATGACAATCAAAGTGGGTGACACGCTTCCAGAGGCGACTTTCATGGAAATGACGGGCGATGGGCCGGCCCCGCGCTCGACCGATGATGTTTTCGCCGGGAAGAAGGTTGCGCTTTTTGCAGTTCCTGGTGCCTACACGCCGACATGTTCTGCGAAGCACCTGCCTGGCTTTGTCGATAAGAAGGATGAGCTGCAGGCCAAGGGCGTCGAGGATATCGTTTGCACCTCCGTCAACGATGTCTTTGTCATGGACGCCTGGGGCGGCTCGAGCGGCGCTGGTGACAAAGTCCGCATGCTGGCCGATGGCAATGGCACCTTCGCTGCTGCGATTGGACTTGAAATGGATGCCAGTGGCTTCGGAATGGGCAAGCGGTCCCAGCGTTACTCCATGATTGTCGAGGACAAGGTGGTTAAGGAATTGAACGTCGAAGAGGGCGGAAATTTCGAGGTGTCCAGCGCCGATTATATGCTTAATCAGCTTTAAGCACCTCTCTCCTTTTATCTTCACCACCCGTAAGGATGATTACGGTAAACAACGACGCGTCGGGTTTCGGCGCGTCGTTTTTTATTGAAAAACGGCAAATCGCTTCCCACGTGAACTGTATATCAGTTTGAGGAGGAACCCGTTTTGGATGCAGCTTTTGTTGCGATTGTCATCTTTGTCGTCGCGCTTGTCTTCCTGTTTTCGTCGTTCAAGTTCGTGCCGCAGGGCTTTTCCTGGACGGTCGAGCGCTTTGGGCGTTACACGCGCACGCTAAACCCTGGCATGAGCGTCATCATTCCTGTTTTCGACCGCATCGGGCGGAAAATGAACATGATGGAGACCGTCCTCGACGTTCCCCAGCAGGAAGTCATCACAAAAGACAACGCCATGGTGTCGTGTGACGCGGTGGTGTTCATTCAGGTGATCGACCCTGTGGCCGCCGCCTATGAGGTAAACAATCTTCATCACGCCATTCAGAATCTTTCCCTGACCAATATCCGGACCGTGGTCGGCTCCATGGATCTCGACGAGGTCCTGTCCAATCGTGACGACATCAACGCCCGGCTGCTCGCCGTGATTGATGCGGCCACCAATCCGTGGGGCGTGAAGGTCACCCGGATCGAGATCGCCGACCTGTCTCCGCCGGCCGACATCACCGAGGCGATGGCCCGGCAAATGAAGGCGGAGCGCCTGAAACGGGCCGAAATCCTGACGGCAGAAGGTGACAAGCAGTCCGCCATCCTCAAGGCGGAAGGCTTGAAGCAGTCCCAGATTCTTGAAGCTGAGGGCCGCCGCGAGGCCGCTTTCCGCGATGCTGAGGCGCGGGAACGTGAGGCGGAAGCAGAAGCGAAAGCCACCGCGATGGTCTCCGAAGCGATTGCCCGTGGGGATGTCAACGCGATCAACTACTTCCTTGGTCAGCAATATGTGACGGCCTTTGAAAAGCTGGCCATGTCTGACCAGCAGAAAACCGTCATCATCCCGGCGGAATTCTCTTCTATCATCGGCACCATTGAAGGCGTGAAGGGCCTTACAGATGCCGCCAAGAAGAGCCGCGAATAGGAGACCGTCATGGGTGTGCTTGTTGATCTGCTGACCCCGCTTTCAGCGTGGCACTGGCTTGCGATTGCTCTCATCCTTCTTGGCTTCGAGATGGCAGTCGGCACGTTTGACCTGCTCTGGGTCTCAGTTGCGGCCTTCGTCACGGCGGCTTTCTCTGCCTTCGTTCCGGGGCTTTCCGAAGACTGGCAGATCCAGCTCGTTCTGTTCTTTGCCGTGTCAGTCGCGCTTGTCGCGCTGGGACGAACGGTTTTTGCGGGCCTACGGCACGTGGCAAACGAGCACCCAACGTTGAACAAGCGCATGGACAGCCTGATCGGTCGTCGTGGTGAAGTCGCGGCAGACTTCTCGGCCGGCATGGGGCGGGTGCGTATCGGCGATACCGAATGGAGCGCGGAAGGCGTTGATGGCGCGAACTTCAACGCTGGCGATGCCGTGATCGTTGATGGGACTGATAGCACGACCGTGAAGGTTCGCGCGGCTTAGACTCTGCTTCGGTATCTACCTTCTGCCGCTCGTGGCTCAGGGTGTTTTCTCCTTTGCAATTGAGCATGTGCGCTTACCCGGCCCGCGTTTCCGCGTCCGGTTAGTATGAAGAGCCCGTGCGGAGACGACGCTGCGCCTCGCTGAAAGAATGAATGCGATATTCGGCGCAAGCCGT
>JANQQC010000007.1 GCA_028285145.1 Hyphomonadaceae bacterium | reverse complement strand
ACCCGCAGACGATGCAGCGCGTCGAGGCCGACGGTGAAACGCTGGGTGAAGTCATGTTCCGCGGCAACATCGTCATGAAGGGGTATCTGAAAAACAAGGAGGCGACCGAGGAGGCCTTCGCCGGCGGCTGGTTCCATTCCGGCGATCTCGGCGTGCTGCATGGAGACGGCTACATCCAGCTCAAGGACCGCTCCAAGGATGTGATCATTTCAGGCGGCGAGAACATCTCCTCCATCGAGGTCGAGGACACGCTCTACCAGCACCCCGCCGTTTCGGCCGCCGCCGTGGTCGCGAAGCCGGATGAGAAATGGGGCGAGACGCCTTGCGCGTTTGTCGAGACCAACGACGGGGTGGAGGTGACGGAGGACGACCTCATCGCCTGGTGCCGGGAGAACCTCGCCAACTTCAAGTGTCCCCGCTATGTGGTCTTCACAGAGCTGCCCAAGACATCGACTGGCAAGATCCAGAAATTCAAACTGCGCGAGATGGCGAAGGACGTTTGAAACGGGATCTTCACAATCATGGTTAATGAGTTGTTAACCCGCCACGGGCGACTCTGGGTCCATGACGGCGATTCGACTGGGCTACGCAGAGCGGCGAGCTCTGCGCAAAGTGGTGCGGCACAACGGAACGTGCGAGCGGCGCACGATCCCGCGCAAGCGCGCGCAGAGCCTTATCTCTCTGGGACTGCTGCAGGAAACGGCTGACCGCTACCACATCACGGTGCGGGGGCAGATCGAGCTGCTCCGCTACCGCTACTATGACGTGTCGGCCAGCAGACCGGCGCCCGAACGCACCATCCCTCAAGTGGACCTGCGGGAAAGACTGAAGAAGAGCCTTTAGTCCGTTTTCGGCGGCTCCGCACAGACCATCTCGTAGGGGTAACGTTCCTTGAGCGTGCCATAGTGCTCGAACACGTCGAGGATCACCTCATAGGCCGGCTTGGTGATCTCCACATGGGGCGTCCAGCAGCCGAGCTTCTGGTAGGTCGCGATGCAGTCGGCCAGCACGTCCTCGTCGATGTCCGGAAAATAAGACTTCTCCGCGCGGGCGATCTCCGCGGCCGGCGTCTCGTTCATATAGACCCGGGTCTTCTTGTAGGCCCGCATGAAGGCCTTCGCCATGTCAGTGTCGAGCCATTCGCGCGTCGCGGCCAGCGATGAGAAGCCGCACGGCCCGATCTGCTTGCCGACCTGGGCCACCACATGGCCGACGCCATCTTTCTCCAGTTGCTGCGGGAACGGGCCCTGCTGCTGCACATACTGGCCTTGGCCCTCACGGAAGGCCTTGTCGATATCGGCAGCACCGCCGGGTGTGATGGGCACCAGCTTGTCATAGTCGATGCCCGCCTTGAAGCAGGCATACTTGAACATGGCGTTCGGCTGGCCGCCCTTGAACATCACGACCTCGGCGCCCTCGAGTTTGTCCCAGGTGAAGTCCGGGTCAGGCTCTCGCGCGGTCAGGAAGAACCCGTCCATCTCGTTAATCTGCGCGAAATGGACCGCTGCGGGCGTCTCGCCCTTGGCCAGCGAATTGAATCCCTGGCTGAGTGCGGACTGTATGACATCCACCTCACCCGCGACGAGCGCGGCAATGGCCGAAACTCCGGGAGGCGACACCGACCACTCCGGATCAAGCCCCTCTTCTTTGAGGAACCCGCCGGACATGGTGGAGATCAGCGGCGAATAGAAGGCCGAGAACAAGGTGAAC
>JANQQC010000065.1 GCA_028285145.1 Hyphomonadaceae bacterium | reverse complement strand
CTGCTAGACGGAGACCGGCACACCGCCGGTGCCGGGCCGCCAGACCGCGACCTCGCCCCCCAAAGCCAGACGGCCGACCCGGCTCTTCAGGGGAGCGATGAGAGGATCATAGCTGTGGCACACAGGAGGGGGATAAGTTTTGGCTGATTTCTCACCCCGCGCCCCCCGGCGCAGGCTGGGATCTCCGGCAACCACTACTGAACACGCGGCACCAGATCCTGGATCACGTCCGGGATGAGCGGATGAAAAGCGGGGATAGGTACCCTCCGTTATCCCCGCGATCCTATGATCCGTTCAGGAAGCCGTTTTCGGTCAGCCAGTGAAGGATATCCTCAGCGGCTTCCTCGGGCGTTTTCTCAACGGTGTTGATTGTGATCTCCGGCTCGGTCGGGGGTTCATACGGGCTGTCGATCCCGGTGAAGTTCTTGATCTCGCCGGCACGGGCTTTCTTGTAGAGCCCTTTCACGTCGCGCTCTTCCGCCACACTGAGCGGCGTATCGACGAAGATTTCCACGAACTCGCCGTCTTCCATCATGTTCCGGGCCATCCGGCGTTCGGACCGGAAAGGGGAGATGAAGGAGACGAGTGTGATGAGGCCGGCATTTGTCATGAGCTTGGCGACGTTCGACACGCGGCGAATGTTCTCCACGCGGTCTGCATCCGTGAAGCCAAGATCCCGGTTGAGTCCGTGGCGGACATTGTCGCCATCCAACGTATAGGTGTGCTTTCCGAGCGCGAAGAGGCGCTTCTGGAGCGCATTGGCGATGGTAGACTTGCCCGAGCCCGACAGGCCGGTGAACCAGAGCACCGCAGGTTTCTGGCCTTTCTGGTCCGCTAGAGACTCGCGGTCGATATCGAGCGCCTGCCAATGGATGTTCGATGCGCGGCGAAGCGCAAAGTCGATCAGACCCATGCCGACCGTGTCATTGGACAGCCGGTCAATCAGGATGAAACCGCCCATCTCGCGGACCGAGTCATAGGGATCAAACGCGATCGACTGGTCCAGCGACAGGGTGCAGACGCCGACCTCGTTCAGCGAGAGCGTCTTGGCCGGGCGGTCCTGCAGATCGTTGACGTCGATCCGGTATTTCGGGGCGTTCACCGTCGCGGTAACGGTCTTGGCCCCAATCTTCATTAGATAACGGCGGCCGGGCAGCATGTCCGTGTCGGACATCCAGAGAATGCGCGCCTGAAACTGGTCGGAGACCTCGGCCGGTTCCTCGGCAGAAACGAGCACGTCTCCGCGAGAAGTATCGACTTCGTCTTCGAGCGTCAGCGTCACGGACTGACCCGCGCTCGCCTCCTCAAGGTCGCCATTCATAGTGACAATCCGGGAAACAACGGACTCCCGTGCGGATGGCAGTGTCTTGATGCGGTCGCCGGGCCTGATGGTGCCGGCGGCGATCTGACCGGAAAAACCGCGGAAATCGAGATTTGGACGGTTCACCCACTGGATCGGCATGCGGAAGGGCGCGTCGGGGTTCACGCTATCGACCGGAACGGTCTCCAGATACTCCATCAGGGATGGGCCATCATACCAGTCAGTGTTGCCCTGCGCGCCGGTGATGTTGTCGCCAGCGAGGGCGGACATCGGGATCGCCTGAATTTCAATGTCGGTTGCGAGCTCTTCTGCGAATTCTGTGAATTCGCGAACGATCTCGTTGAAGACGCCCTGATGATAATCGACCAGATCCATCTTGTTCACAGCCAGGACGATACGGCGAATACCGACGGAGGTCGTGATGAAAGCGTGGCGTCGGGTCTGGGTCAGAATTCCGCGGCGGGCGTCGATGAGCAGGATGGCAAGATCGGCGGTTGAGGCACCGGTCGCCATGTTGCGGGTATACTGTTCATGGCCGGGTGTGTCGGCGACGATGAACTTGCGCTTTTCGGTAGAGAAGAAGCGGTAAGCGACATCGATCGTGATGCCTTGCTCGCGTTCGGCGGCAAGGCCATCAACGAGGAGGGCAAAGTCTATGTTTTCGCCCTGCGTACCGGACTTTTTCGAGTCCGCCTCCAGCGACGCGAGCTGGTCCTCAAAGATCATCTTGGAATCGTAGAGCAGGCGGCCGATCAGGGTCGACTTGCCATCATCAACCGATCCGCAGGTGATGAAGCGGAGCAGGGATTTGTGTTCGTGGCGTTCGAGATAGGCGGCGATATCCGTCTCGATGAGGGCATCCTGATGGCTCATTAGAAGTAGCCCTCTTGCTTTTTCTTCTCCATGGACGCGGACTGATCATGGTCAATCGTGCGGCCCTGCCGTTCTGACGATGTGGTCAGCAGCATTTCCTGAATGATGTCTTCGAGCGTGTCGGCTTCGCTCTCGACTGCCCCGGTGAGCGGATAACAGCCGAGCGTGCGGAAGCGGACCGATTTCATGACCGGATTGGCGCGCAGTTCCTCCGGCACGCGGTCATCATCGACCATGATGTCGACGCCATTCCAGTTGATGACCGGCCGCCTGGCGGCGAAGTAGAGCGGGACGATTTCGATCTTTTCGCGGCGGATGTACTGCCAGATGTCGAGTTCAGTCCAGTTGGACAGCGGGAACACCCGGATGCTCTCATCCGGCTTGATGCGGGCATTGTAGAGATTCCAGAGTTCTGGGCGCTGGTTCTTCGGATCCCAGCGGTGATCGGCTGAGCGGAAAGAGAAGACGCGCTCCTTTGCGCGGGACTTCTCCTCGTCGCGCCGGGCTCCACCGAAGGCCGCGTCGAACTTGTATTTGTCGAGGGCCTGCTTGAGCGCGAGCGTCTTCATGATGTGTGTGTGATCGCTGGAGCCGTGCGTGAAGGGACTGACGCCCTGCTTGACGCCTTCCTGGTTGGTGTGGACGATCAACTCTGCGCCGATCTCCTTTGCTTTGCGATCCCGGAACTCGATCATCTCGCGGAACTTCCATGTCGTATCGACATGCATGAGCGGGAAGGGGAGGCGCGACGGGAAGAACGCCTTCTCGGCGAGGTGCAGCATGACGGCTGAGTCCTTGCCGACAGAGTACAGCATGACGGGGTTCTCCGCCTCCGCCGCGACCTCTCGCATAATGTGGATGCTTTCCGCCTCCAGGCGATCGAGATGAGTTTGAGTAGGCAAGGGTGAATCCTGCTGTCTGGGAATGAGCCGGTCAGATAGGCTTACGCAGGTTTGAGGCCAAGCGTTTCCGGGCCGTTCGAACGCAGTCTTTAGCTTAACTGGACAATCAGCAGGAGACGATCTCGATGGTGGGCGATACTGGGATTGAACCAGTGACCCCTGCCGTGTGAAGGCAGTGCTCTCCCGCTGAGCTAATCGCCCGATACCATCGGAGCCACGCTCGTAGTCCGGCACCGGCGACTCGTCAACACAGCCGGATGGCTCCGAGTGAGGCGGAAACAAACTATGCAGCAAAGCATGGGTTGCACACGTGAGTGCATAAACACCTTAACCAACAAAGAGGGACTATTTTCTCCGATCGCAAGCATATGCAGTGTTTATGCTTTTCGGACTGTTGAAATCGAGAAGAATCATCCGTCTGCCTCTCCCTCATTCATGCCTAATACAGGATGAATATTCATTCATTCTGAATGTTCATTCATCTTCAATACGGCTAAAAAATGATCGTTCCGATGCGCTTGCAAGCCTCCGTGCGGGCTGTCATTTAACGGTCACATAAAGAGGCCGGTCAGCGGTCTCAATTAGAAGGACAGGCCCGCGCAAGGGCATCTTGCGCAAGTGTATTGAGCCTGGGAGAGAGCGAATGAAAGACTGGTGCACAAACGAAGGCGCAACGCGTCTAAAAGCAAAAATCCGGGAATACTGGGAAGAGCGCGGCTATGAAGTCGACGTCGACCTGATTGACTCGGGATTTGTGGCGGCCATGCGGTCGGCACGGACAGATGTTCGCAGCAATATGGTGAACGGCATGCCTCGTCGGCGGGTCGTGGAGTCCGGTGCTGCGCGTCAGGCCTTCAGCCCATCGGCGCTGGCTGAGCAAACAAACGCTGCCTAATGCGCCGCGGCTATAACCAGTTCATGGAGCTGGGAGTAGTGTGGAACGATGGCTGCGGCCCTGATGTCGTCAGCTGAGGCAGACTCGTAGCCAAACGGCACGAACAGGAACGGCAGTCCCGCATTGCGGGCTGCCGTTTCGTCTGTCCGGCTGTCACCAATCATGATGGCTCGCTCGGGCTCGCCGCCAGCGCGCAACACCGCCTGAATGATGTGATCGCCATGCGGCTTCTTCTGGGGGACGCTGTCGGCCCCCACAATGGCTGCGAAATGCGGGCTCATGGAGAGCGTGTCGAGCAAGGTTTCCGCGAGGGCCTGAGTCTTGTTTGTGCAGACGGCCAGCGTTGCCCCGCTGAGCCTGAGTGCGTCGAGCGCGTCTATGACCCCTTCATAGGGATAGCTGTCCACGGCGATGTTGGCGCGGTAGAAGTCGAGAAACCTTTCCCAATGGGCTTCGAGGTCGTCATCGCGCAGCTCTGAGCCGTGCAACTCGAAGCCTCTGGCAATCATGGCCTTCGCCCCGTGACCGATCATCTCGCGGATATCGGGCAGGGCGACACCCGGGATTCCGGCATGCGCCAAAGTGTGGTTGAGCGCGCAAAGCAGGTCCGGCGCGGTCTCCACGAGAGTGCCGTCGAGGTCGAAGACGACCGTCCAGTTCTCAAGACGTGTCACAGGTCAGGGCTTTCCTTGCTCTCGCCATCACATGGCCTTTGCGCTACGCGACGTCTACAGGATGACAAAAGATTCGAGGAGCGCGATGGGCGGACGAGCTGCCATTATCCTAGCGGCCGGCAAGGGCACACGTATGAAGTCCGCCAAGCCGAAAGTCCTGCACGAAGTGGCGGGGCGGCCGATGATCGACTGGTCAATCGAACTTGCGCGCTCAGTTGGCTGCGATCCGATTGTCGTTGTCGTGAGCCCCAGCCAGAGCGAACTCAAGGCAGCTGTCGAGGCGAAACTTGGCCCCGGCTCGACCGCGATACAGGACGAGCCGCTGGGGACCGGCCACGCCGTGCGCGCCGCTCAAAAGGCGCTCAAGGATCATAGCGGCGTCGTAGTCGTTCTCTATGCAGACACGCCTTTGATCCAAACCGAAACGATTGAGACGCTCCTTGGCCGAGCGGAGGACAAGGGCGGAGTTGGTGTGCTTGGTTTCGAGGCGGAGGTTCCTGGAGCCTATGGACGCCTGATCACCAGTGGCGAAGCGCTCGACCGAATTGTGGAAGCCAAGGATGCAACGCCGGAGGAGTTGGCAGTTGCGTTCTGCAATTCCGGCGTCATGGCGGCCGGCCAGAGCGATCTGTTTTCCCTGCTCGGTGACGTGACAAATGAGAACGCCAAGGGCGAGTACTATCTGACCGACATTGTCGGCCTGGCCAAAGCAAAAGGCCTGAATGCGCATGCGCTGACATGCGATGAGGCGGATGTGATGGGTGTGAACAGCCGCGCGGAACTTGCCGCGGTCGGGCATGCCTTCCAGACGCGCCGCCGGGAGAGGGCGCTGGACGAAGGTGTCACAATGGCCGCGCCGGATACGGTCTTTTTCAGCTACGATACCGTGCTCGAGAATGATGTAACGCTGGAACCGAACATTGTGTTCGGGCCGGGAGTCTCCGTGAAATCGGGCGCAACGATCCGCGCATTCTCTTATCTCGAAGGCGCGGAAGTCCGAGCGGGAGCGATTGTGGGCCCTTTTGCACGCCTGAGGCCGGGAACCCTGCTGGAGGAGGGCGTTCGCGTCGGGAACTTTGTTGAGGTGAAGAATACGCATATGCGTGAAGGCGCGAAGGCCAATCATCTGTCTTATCTCGGCGACGGAGATGTCGGTGCGCGCGCGAATATCGGGGCCGGGACGATTTTCTGTAACTATGACGGCTTCTTCAAATACCACACGACGATTGGAAGCGGAGCCTTTGTTGGATCGAACTCTTCTCTCGTTGCACCCGTCGCTATTGGCGAGGGGGCCTATATCGGGTCTGGCAGCGTGATCACCGATGATGTTACGGCGGATGCACTGGTCATCGCACGAGGGCAGAAGATTGAGAAGGATGGCTGGGCGCTGTCTTTCCGCACAAGGATGAGCGCAAAGAAAGCGGCCGGGGAAGTGTCATGAGCGTTGAGCACGAGAAGGAGAATGCCGCACTTGCCGCCATGGAGTATGTCGAGGATGGCATGACCATTGGCCTCGGCACGGGCTCGACCGCCAAGTATTTTGTTGAAGCGTTGGCTGAAGAGGTTGCCGACGGTCTTGTTGTGCGCTGCGTGCCGACGAGCGAGCAGACGCGGGAGTTGGCGGAGTCGCTCGGTGTGCCGCTGGTGCCGGTCGATCAGGTGCAGCAGATACATCTCACCGTAGATGGCGCGGACGAAGTCGATGAGACCGGGAACTTGATCAAAGGCGGCGGAGCCGCACTGTTACGCGAGAAAATCATCGCGGATGCGAGCGATCATATGGTGGTGATCGCAGACCCGTCGAAACAGGTCGACCGGCTTGGGGCGTTTCCGCTACCGGTCGAGGTCAACCCATTTGGCTTCACGATTACGGCGAAGAAAGTCTACGACGCCTTATGCGCATCCGGCGTTGAAAAGCCGGTTGTGAAGCTGCGCGAAGGCGAAGATGGCAAGCCGCTTGTGACCGATGGTGGACACTACATCCTCGACTGCCACTGCAAGCGCATTCCTGACTCCGAGGCATTGTCCGCGCGCCTGTCATCCGTGCCCGGTATTGTTGAGCACGGACTGTTCATCGGCATTGCGCGCACAATTGTGATCGGAAATGAAAACGGCGCGACCGTGTTTGAATACTGATCTGTGCCGCCTCATATGGCGCGGGTGAAAAACAAGGAACTCCCTAATGTCTGATGGCTACGACTTCGATCTTTTCGTTATCGGAGGCGGCTCCGGCGGTGTCCGCGCCGCACGTCTGGCCGCGCTTTCAGGCGCGAAAGTCGGGCTTGCTGAAGAGTACCGGATGGGCGGGACCTGCGTGATCCGCGGCTGTGTACCGAAAAAGTTCATGGTCTATGCCAGCGACTATGCCAAGAAATTCAAGGAGGCGGAAGGCTATGGTTGGTCCGTTGGTGACATCTCCTATGACCACGGAAAATTCGTCGCGGCGATGTCAGCGGAAGTCGATCGACTGTCGGGCATCTATACGCGCAACCTGCACAATGCAGGTGTGGAACTCTTCGAGGAACGGGCCGAATTCGTTGACCGGCACACGTTGAAGCTCGCCAACTCTGGCAAGACCATCACCGCTGAGAAGATTCTCATCGCGGTTGGCGGACGGCCCTGGAAACCGGATGAGGATGAGCTGCCGGGTGTCGAGTACACGATTTCCTCCAATGAGGTGTTCCATCTGACGGAACTGCCCAAGCACATGATCATCGCCGGCGGCGGCTATATCGCCGTCGAGTTCGCGCATGTGTTCGCGGGGCTCGGCGTGGAGACCTGCCTTGTTTATCGCGGTGAAAGCGTGCTGCGGGGCTTTGATGATGATGTTCGTACGCAAGTGCATGAAGGGCTGAAGGAAGCCGGTGTCCGCGTCATCACGCAGACTGTCTTCGACAAGATCGAAGATACCGGCGACAACGAGCGGCCCTACAGGGTGTCGCTCACCAATGGTGTGACGCTAGACGCCGATGTCATCATGATGGCCGTTGGCCGGCGGGCGAACACGGACGGGCTGGGCTGCGACGCTGCTGGCGTGGAGCTCGACGACAAGGGTGCCGTGCCGGTCGACGAGTATTCGAAGACGAATGTCGATAATATCTGGGCTGTGGGTGACGTGACCGATCGTGTCGCGCTGACCCCAGTCGCCATCCGGGAAGGGCATGCTTTCGCCGACACCGAATTCTACGACAATCCACGCACGTTTGATCATGACGACATCGCAACCGCGGTCTTCAGCCAGCCGGAAGTCGGTACCGTAGGCGTTTCCGAGACCGAAGCGCGCCGCAAATACGGGAGGGTCGATATCTACAAGACCCGCTTCCGGCCGATGAAGAATATGCTGTCGGGCAGCACCGAGCGCGTGATGATGAAACTGGTCGTAAAGGCCGACGACGAACGCATTGTCGGCATCCATATCGTTGGGCCTGACGCGGCTGAGATGATTCAGGCGCTGGGCATTGCGGTGAAGATAGGCGCAACAAAACCAGACTTTGACCGCACGTGCGCTGTGCACCCCTCAATTGCCGAGGAACTGGTGACGATGCGTGAGAAGTTCATTCCGGACGGCCTGCAGGCGGCCGAATAGGCGCTCAGGCGGCAAGCACCTGATCGATTTCGAGTGCGACGTTCTTCAGGGTGTCGCGCACCTGACGCAGGCCGCCGCCGCGTCCACGATGGACAACCAGTTGCTCCCAAGCCTGCGCGCCGGGTTCGGGGGTCTTCACGACGAGATGCCCACTTCGCGGCACCGCGCGCTCCAGCACGACGTCTGACAAGGCAAAGCCGGCCTTTGAGTTCAGCACGCCGGTGCGAACGTCGGCTTCGAATGTCGATTGTTCGCTTCGGCTAACACCGTTGAAGAGGACAGAGAGCTTTGGACGTTCAGCTTCGGCGACCTGTGTATGCATCACCTGATTGAGTAGCCGGACTCCGCGCAATGAATATACATCGGGATGCATTGGCGCGATGATCCGGTCGGCGGCCGCGAGCGCGCAGCGCGTCAGGAAGGTCGCGTTCGGGTTGGTGTCGAAAACGATCAGATCATATTCGCTGCGATAATGGTCGAGCACACGCAGGAAGTTCGTCTTTATCGCGCCAAGGGCCGCGGCATCAGTGGCGAAGGCATATTTTGAAATCTCGAACTGGCCGGAGATGAGATCGAAACGGCCCGGGAGCACGGCTTCCGGAAGGAGGCGATGCGCAAGCTCGGTGCGAGGGGCCGGGCTGAAAGGTTCGCTGGACAGGCGATTCCAATCCTCTGCCGGGGAGGGTGCCATCGCGCTGTGAATGCGGCTGAGCTCAAACAGTGAGATAACCGAGCGATCAATGGCTGCGCTCTCGTCAGCTTTCTCCATATCAAAGAAAGTCTGTGAGAGATTGTACTGTGGATCGAGGTCAACAAGCAGAACACGATTAGCGCGTTCGGCCTGATATGCACCGAAAACCTGTCCGGATACGGTCGTCTTGCCGATCCCCCCTTTGAGATTCATGATCGCAACTACGGGGCAGCGCCGTTTGTAAGCCGACTTGGTTGCCTCGATGAGGCGCAGGAGCCCATCTTCCTCGCTGCTGTGGAAGACTTCAGCACGAACAAGAGCGGATTTGAAATAACCACCAAGACGCGCCTTATCGATGCGGTATCCAATGACCGGGATCCCACGAACTCGGGCATGCTCGACATCATGACGGACGGCCTTCGACCGCACGCCGTTCTGGGAGATCAGGACGAGAACCGCAAAAGCGCTCTCAATCTTGGACTCGATTGTCTCCCGATCCGCCGCCTCACCACTGGCCTTGGCGTCATACCAGACAGGCACGCCTTCGCTGCGCAGCGCTTCATGAAGTTCCAGCAGCGAGTCCGTATCGGACGCGCTGTGAGCAATATACAAATGAGACATACGAACTCCCGCTCATGGGCCGAACATGCCATAGCGGGCGTCGACCAGCTTCGCCAAGCAAATGAAGCTAAATTGCAGGTAATCTTGAGCCGCGTCGCCGCCTGTGCTTGTTTCGCGCGCTTACTTGGAGCCGATTATGACGTGGACCCCTTCGAGCTGGCGGAATAAGCCCGCCAAGCACATCCCGGAAGACTACCCGGACACTGACGCGCTTGCCGCTGTCGAGCAGCAACTTCGGGGCTATCCACCGCTGGTTTTTGCAGGTGAGGCGCGCCGGTTAAAGACACGTCTCGCTGACGTGGCCGCTGGTAATGCGTTCCTGCTTCAGGGCGGCGATTGTGCGGAGAGCTTCAAGGAATTCAATCCGGACAACATCCG
Source organism: Hyphomonadaceae bacterium (assembly GCA_028285145.1). Lineage (GTDB taxonomy): Bacteria > Pseudomonadota > Alphaproteobacteria > Caulobacterales > Hyphomonadaceae > JANQQC01. The sequence continues at coordinate 90,090 of JANQQC010000065.1, read as the reverse complement.
CGACACGTTTCGCGTGATCCTGCAAATGGCCGTTGTGCTGACATTCGCTGCGGCAAAGCCTGTCGTGAAGGTGGGCCGGATTGCCGGTCAGTTCGGTAAGCCCCGGTCTTCGCCGGTTGAGGTTATCGATGGTGTCGAGCTGCCATCTTATCGCGGCGACAACATCAACGGCATGGACTTCACGCCGGAAAGCCGGACGCCAAACCCGGAACGCCTGCTGCAGGCTTACTCACAGTCGGCATCAACGCTAAACCTGCTGCGCGCCTTCAGCCAGGGCGGTTACGCGAACCTCCAGAACGTCCATCAGTGGATGCTGGGTTTTGTCGATCGTTCGCCGCAAGCCGATCAGTACCGCGCGCTGGCTGATCAGATTTCAACCTCGCTTCGCTTCATGGAGGCCTGCGGCATTAATGCGCAAAGCGTGCCGCAGATGTCGCAAGTCGAATTCTACACCAGCCATGAAGCGCTGCTCCTTGGTTATGAAGAAGCCATGACGCGCGTCGATTCTACAAGTGGCGACTGGTATGACACCTCCGCTCACATGGTCTGGATCGGACATCGCACGAAAGACCTCGATCATGCCCATGTCGAGTTCTGCAAAGGCATCAAAAATCCGATTGGCATCAAGACCGGCCCGGGCTTTGAGCCGGACGATCTTGTTCGCCTGATCGAAACGCTGAACCCGCAGGACGAAGCCGGCCGGATCGTGCTGATCTCCCGCTTCGGATCTGAAGGCGTGGCCGAAGGGCTGCCACGGATGGTCCGCGCCGTTCAGGATAGCGGCCGCACGGTGGTGTGGTCCTGCGATCCGATGCACGGGAACACGCTAAAGACGGAAACGGGCTACAAGACGCGTCCTGTCGACCGCATCCTATCCGAGGTTCGCCAGTTCATCGATATCGTGTCTGCCGAGGGTGCCTATCCCGGTGGTGTGCACTTTGAAATGACCGGTCAGAACGTCACCGAATGCATTGGTGGGGCGCAGGCTATCTCTGAGCATGACCTGTCATCGCGATACCACACTCACTGCGATCCTCGCCTAAATGGCGAACAAGCGCTTGAGTTGGCGTTCCTGATCGCAGAGAAGCTTCAGTCCGCCGCGCCGGGCGCTGCGGAGTCGGCTCGCAAAGCCGGATAGGGGTTATAGGCCATGGCACAGGCGGCTTGGCCCGCCTGGGCGCGGGCCTCTGACATTCTCGATCTTCTGCGGCTCTCAGGGCCGATTGCGATCTCGCGCATGTCGGTCATGCTGATGTCCTTTACGGACGCGGTCGTGCTCGGCCTGAATACGACCAATGAACTCCCTCTGATCCTGAACGCCTGGCTGCCGATTGGCATCGCGCTCGCGATTGGCATGGGCATTCTGCAAGGTGTTCAGGTGATCTCGTCAGAGCTTCTGGGAGTAGGCCTGGCCGACGATACGGGGCGCATCTGGCGGCGCGGTATGTGGATGGCCGTCGCGCTCGGTGTGGTTACGACGATCATCTGCGTCGCGGTGTCCGATGGTCTGTTCAGGGCGCTTCAGTTCGATGAAGAAACGGCGGCCGGTGCGGCTCATGCAACGCGTATCCTGTCCATCGGGCTGGTCGGGCACATGGTGTCGGTCGGGTGCATGCTTTACCTCGAAGCGCTCCGGAAGCCGAACCTCGTAACGACCGTCATGCTGGGCGCGGTGGTCGTGAACCTGTTTCTCGACCTGTACCTTGTCGGCGGATACATGGGCGGGCCGGAACTCGGTTATGAGGGCGTAGCGTGGGCGACGACCATTACGCGGTATGTACTGACGGTTGCCCTCATCATCGTCATATGGCGCGTCACACCCGGATTCAGTGCATCATCGCCGTCGCCTGCGAAGGAGTTCACGCGACAGGCAAGCGTCGGTCTTGGCGCAACGATCAGCAATGTGGCCGAGTTCAGCGCGTTCAATTTCACCTTTGTGATTGCGACATGGATCAGCCTTGAAGCGGCGACCGCTTATGGCATGGCGATCCAGTTCATCGGGGTGACTTTCATGATGTTTCTCGGGCTTGCCACAGCGACGAGTGTTCGGGTGGCGGAGCAGTTCGGCCGCAGGAACTGGCTTGGCGTGCGTGAGAGCTCGCGGCTTGGCCTTGTTGCAGGGGTTTTGCTCGGTATTGGGCTGACGATCATCATGATCCTGTTCAATGACGGGCTGGCAGCTCTCACAGTAGCGGTCGATCCGGCCACGGGCGACGACACGGCACGCGCTTTGTTGGCCGTACTGCTGGCCTATGCCGCGTTCGTTATTCTCTTCGATGGGCTGCAGGTGATCGGGGCCTATGCACTGCGCGCGCAAGAAATCGTCTGGGCACCGGGCATCTTCCATGTCGGCAGCTACTATCTGATCATGCTGCCGGGGGCTTACTGGCTTGGCATTGTCGAAGGCCGGGGCGGGCAGGGCGTCATGGAAGCTGTGATTGCCTCGACGCTGGTCGCGGGGTTCCTGCAGGCAAGTTACCTGGAATACAAAACGGCGCGCCGGATGACCGACGCGCCGTCTGAACTCTGATCTCGTTAGAGACTTAGAGGTCTTTGAGAGCCGAAGCAGGCTTGAACGCCGCTGAGGTCTTCTCAGGAATCTGGATCTTTTCGCCAGTCGCAGGATTCCGGCCCTCACGGGCGTTCCGGGTCTTGGCAACGAAGGTCCCGAAGCCGGCAATCGCAACCTGGTCGCGACTCTTCACGGCACCGCCGATCGTGTCGAACACAGCATCGACGGCCTTGCCGGCGTCGCTTTGTGACAGTCCGGTTTCTTCAGCAACCGCTTTGGTCAGTTCGCCCTTATTCATAGGGTTTCTCCTTATGTTGAACGGCGTATGCCGCCGTTGGGACGGAGTACAGACATGATTCGACGAGAGTGAATACGCCGAAAACCCAATAAACACGGGCTATACACCCAGAATCCACCCCTCTTCGCATTCGATTTGTGGAATTTTTGTCATATCGAGCGCTTCCGGCGGCCCGAAAAGGGGGCCGAGACGGCCTTTGCCGTCCAGATCGCAATAGTGACGGGCAACGGCCTCAACCTGGGCGCGATCCATAGGTGAGCCAGCGGCAGCCTTCACGTCGAGGAGGGAGGGATAGATCTCGGCGACAAGAACCTGCGTCTCGGAAAGACTGTCTTCTGTCTGGGCCGCCAGGCCCGTTTCGAAGGGCCAAATGCGCAGTCCCTCAATCTCGTGGCGCATATGATCGATATGGGGGATGCCGAGAAGGCTCTGGCTGCCGACGCTGCCTGTGTAGGCGAGTTGCCAGCACGATTTCGGCTGGGCGCGTTTGGTATCTCTCAGGTGAAGCTCGGCGGTCCGATACTCGGCGACGGGGCGATCAGCTCCAAACTCAGGGCGTTTGCCCGCGAGGGTGTTCACCTGATCCTTCGCCGGAGCGCCCCAGAAGGGAAACGGTCCCTTGCTAATAGAATAGTTCAGGCCCGCAGCGATGGCGAAGCGCGCATTTGAATTGTCCGGCTTGTCCTTGAGCTTTGCCGCAAGATGGGCGTGCGTAGCCGCCCACGGCGAAAGTGTGTCTGTCTCAAGCCCGAGGCCAGCCGCGGTCCCTGCAGGATAGCCGAGGCTGAAATCAAAGCCGAGCAGGACGCGGTCGCCACGCTTGGTCAGCCGGGCAATCATGTCTTTCAGGAAGTCCCGCGCTTTAAGGCGCGTGTCCGGATTGACCGCCTGAAACTGAAATTTCAGGCGGGCATCCTTGGCGAGCACACCGATCCAGATCGAGTTCGGACCGGTGACAGGTTTCGCGGCCGCGCTCCAATCGACCATGAGATAGGCGTCGAAAAGGCGCGGCATCGCGATGCCTCCATTGCGTGACTAGCTGAGCTTCACCAGCATCTTGCCGGTGTTCGCGCCCTGGAAGAGGCCCATGAAAGCGTTTGGCGCTTCCTCGATGCCCTCCATGACAGTCTCTTCGAACTTCAGCTTACCGGAGCCGATCCACTCGGACATGTCGTTGATGAAATCGGCCTGCATGTCGGCATGGGTCGAGACGATGAAGCCGCGGATCTGCAGCTGCTTGCCGACGATCTGGATGACATTGTTCGGGCCGGGGCGCGGCTCGGTGTCGTTGTATTGCGAGATCATCCCGCAAATGGCCATGCGCGCGAATGGCCGAGCCATTTCGATCGCGGCCTGGAAATGGTCACCACCGACATTGTCGAAGTAGACGTCGATGCCTTTAGGCGCGGCGGCGCGAAGCGCAGCGAGCAGGCCATCATAGTCTCCAGCAGCCCGGTAATCGATGCACTCATCTGCTCCAAGCGATTTGACGAGCGCGACCTTCTCTTCGCCACCGGCTGAGCCGATAACGGTGCAGCCCTTGATCTTTGCGATCTGGACGACGGCCGATCCAACAGCACCTGCGGCACCGGACACGAAAACGGTATCGCCTTCTTTCAATTCTGCGACCCGAAGGATACCAGCATAGGCCGTCAGACCTGGCATACCCGCGATACCGAGGAAGGCGCTGGTGGGGAGGCCGGTGTCGGACGGCAGTTTCTGCGCCATCACGGCTTCGGGTGCAGCGGTGAACCCTTCGCGCCAGCCGGCCATGCTCTGAACGAGATCGCCGACCGCATAATCAGGGTGACCCGATGCGGTGACTTCACCAACAGCGCCACCTTGAAGAATCTCGCCGATCTGGAAGGGGGGCACATAACTCTCGCGGTCATACATACGTCCGCGCATGTAAGGATCGACCGACATCCAGTGATTGCGAACCTGAATCTCACCATTGCCCGGTTCAGGGACTTCTTCTGTGTGAATTCCGAAATCGCTGGCCTTTGGTTCACCGACGGGACGGGATGCCAGGGCCCAGCCCCGGGATGTGAAAACGCTCATGTGTTCCTCCTTTGCGTGGGCCTCATTTGGCGGGCGATGACCGCGCTGTGAAGGGCTGACGGAAAGAAATCGAAAGAGAGCGTGATCTGCAAAGCTGAAAAGAGGGCTTGCGATAAGCCTGTCAATTGGCGCACGGAAGGCCGTCTAGGGAGAGTCGTGTGAGCAAGTTGAGAGTAGGTGTCGCTGGGGCAGGTGTGTTCGGCGGCTATCATGCGCAAAAGGCTGCTGCGTCCGGCCGGGCGAAACTGGCCGGCGTATTCGATCTGGACCAGCCCAAAGCAGCGCAGATTGCCGGGATGTATGGCGCGTCCGGATTCGAAAGTATTGACCAACTCCTAGACAACAGCGACGCGATTGTTGTTGCGGTTCCGGCCACACACCATGAGGCACTTGTCCGGGCCGCGCTTGAGGCCGGAAAACATGTACTCGTGGAGAAGCCGCTAGCCCTGACGGAGAAAGCGGCGCGCGCGCTTGCCGGCCATGCCATCACCAATGACCTCATCCTGCAGGTGGGCCATCAGGAACGGTTTGTGGCTCGCGCCATGGGGGTGCTCGCCATCGAGGAAAAACCGATTTTCATGGAGTCGGTTCGGGCGGGGCCTGCGCCGGCGAACGGCCGGGCCGGCGATGTCTCGGTCATCTGGGACCTGATGATTCATGATCTCGATCTTGCGGCGTGTCTGATCGCGACGAAGTTCGAAAGCGTGGAAGCGCAGGGGCGCTCGGTCAGCACCCACCATATCGATGAAGCCGAAGCCGTCTTCAAATACGTGAATGGGGCGTCTGCCAAACTACGCGCAAGCCGTGCCGCCGATGCCCGTGAGCGCTCCATGCGGCTGGTCTATGAATCCGGAGAGATCAGTGTCGACTTCTTGACGCGCCGGGTGAGCAATACGACGCCGTATGAGATTACCGTCGATATCTCGGCTGAACTGCCGGACCCGCTCGGTGCGGCTGATGAGAGCTTTTATGCCGCCTGCCTCCACGAGGCCGACAGCCCTGTGCCGGGGCATGGTGCCGTTGGCGCTGTCGCCATGGCGGAGGCTGCGGAAAAGGCCGCCATGCTGGTGATGCAGGGCTAGCCGCGCCCGCAAACCGCGCTTATGTGCTCGATATGAGCAAAACTCTGAAGCTCTTTGTGTCGCAGCTAAACCCGATCGTCGGGGATATTGACGGCAATTTCGATCTGGCGGCTGAGGCCCTGAGGGCCGGGGCCGAGCAGGGTATCGATCTCGTTGTGCTGTCGGAGTTTTTCATCCTCGGCTACCCACCCGAAGACCTCGTCCTGAAGCCGAGCGCGGTCGAAATCGCGATGGCAGCGGTTCAGCGCCTCGCGAAGCTTACTGAAGCAGGCGGACCTGGCCTCTTGATTGGCGGACCATGGAGCGAGGGCGGCAAACGGTTCAACAGTGCATTCCTCTTGTCTGATGGGGCCATCTCGTATCGCTACGATAAGAGAGAACTGCCCAATTACGGTGTCTTTGATGAGAAGCGCGTGTTCGATGCCGGGGAGGGCGCGGCGCACTGCATCGACTATCGTGGCGTTCGCATTGGCATCGCCATCTGCGAAGACATCTGGTTCGAGCGCGTGCCGCGCGAACTCGCTGAGGATGGTGCCGAGATTCTGATCGTGCCGAATGCCTCACCCTGGCGGCGGACGATCCAGACCGAACGCCACACGACCTTTTCCAGCTGGCAGAAGAACGGCGTGCCGTACCTGTTCGTCAATCAGGTCGGTGGACAGGACGAGCTCGTTTTCGACGGTTCCAGCTATGCGGTCGATGTGGACGGGAAAGAGCATCAGGTTCTTGGTGACTTCGTGACGGGACATGCGGTCGTGTCCTTCGATGCGGAGCAGGGTCGTATCTCGTCGGAATCCGAAACCGAGCTTTCCGTCGGCTGGGCCGCGGAGTATCGCGCGGCGACGCTGGCACTTGGCGATTACGTCAACAAGAATCGGTTTCCCGGCGTCGTTCTGGGCCTTTCCGGCGGAATCGATTCAGCGCTAACCGCAGCGATTGCGGTCGATGCGCTTGGGGCCGACCGTGTCTGGTGTGTGATGATGCCATCCCGCTATACTTCGACCGAGAGCCTTGAAGACGCCAAGGCCTGCGCCGAAGCGCTCGGCGTTCGCTATGACACCATAAATATCGCGCCGGGCGTCGGTGCACTCGACGAAATGCTGGATGAAGCATTTGCCGAAACCCAGCCCGATACGACCGAAGAGAACATTCAGTCCCGGCTGCGCGGGCTGACCCTGATGGCTCTGTCGAACAAGTTCGGACACATGGTCGTCACCACAGGTAATAAGAGCGAGATGGCCGTCGGCTATGCGACGCTCTATGGCGACATGTGCGGCGGCTACAATGCACTGAAGGATTTCTACAAGACCGAAGTGTTTGCCTTGTCGAACTGGCGAAATGAAAACCGTCCCGACGGGCTTCTCGGGCCAAAAGGGGAAGTGATCCCCCAGCGGATCATCACCAAACCGCCTTCAGCCGAGCTAAGAGACGACCAAAAGGACCAGGACTCTCTTCCGCCCTATGACGTGCTCGACGATATCCTTCGCGGCCTCGTCGATGATGAAGAAGACGTGGATAAAATCCTGGCGCGCGGACACGACGAAGCGACCGTGCGTCGGATCGAACACCTGCTTTACATTGCTGAGTATAAGCGCCGTCAGGCTCCACCCGGCGTGAAGGTTGGCGGGAAGAATTTCGGCCGTGACCGCCGTTACCCAATCACCAATCGCTTTCGGGACGACTGAGCGTTCGCAAACCTGTGATTAACCGTGTCCGCCTAACCTTGGCGGCATGCAATCGATCATCTTCGCACCGCTCATTTTTTCTGCTCTTGCGCTGACTGACGTCTCGCCGGTCTCAGAGCCAAATGTCCTGATTGGCGAGGTTCGTCCCACCGATGGCGACAGCCTCCGCATGGGAGATAAACGCATCCGCCTTTTTGGCATCGATGCGCCGGAGAGTGCGCAGAAATGCCAGTTCGAGAACGGCGATGAGTGGGCCTGCGGACGTGCATCCCGGCGGGCGCTTGAGCGCGCGACCAAAGGACAAACCGTACGCTGTGAGGTCAGGGACATGGACCGTGATCGTTACGTCTCTATCTGCATGACGCCCGAGGGTGATCTCAGCGATCACATGGCCCGGCGCGGCTGGGCTGTCGCTTATACGCAGTACTCAATGCGTTATGTTGGCGCAGAACTGGAGGCCCGTCAGGCCAAGCGCGCGCTTTGGCGGAGCGAATTCGAGCGTCCACATGTTTATCGCGCGCGGTTGCGGCAGGAAGCAGCCAACAGGCCTGAGCAGGCTGCACCCGATCCGCACTGCAAGATCAAGGGCAACATCTCCCGCTCAGGTGAGCGGATCTTCCACATGCCAGGGCAGGCCGACTATTCGCGAACGCGGATTAACACCCAGAATGGCGAGCGCTGGTTTTGCTCAAGAGACGAGGCAAGCGCTGCCGGCTGGCGGATCGCTTCGCGCTAGCTGCGGCGTTCTCCGCGTCACATCCTGTCAGATGCGCCTTGGCTTTTGCTGCGTTTTGATGTCGAACGCGCGATAGTCTGTTTGAGGCCGAAATCATGACCACACCAATTGTCCGCTTTGCGCCGTCGCCCACAGGCCGGCTCCATGTCGGCAATGTCCGTACAGCGTTGATCAACTGGCTGTTCGCCAACGGCGCTGGCGGTCAGTTTGTGCTGAGGATCGACGATACAGACACTGAACGCTCCACTGAGGTGTACGAGCAGGGTATCAAGGATGACCTCACCTGGCTCGGCCTGACCTGGGATGACACGTTCAATCAGTCCAAAAGGTTCGAGAAGTATGATGCGGCGGCGGCCTCTTTGAAGGAGAAGGGCCTGCTTTACGCCTGCTACGAGACGGCTGATGAGCTCGACCGGAAGCGCAAGATTGCGCTCTCACGCGGACGGCCGCCCGTTTATGACAGAGCGGCGTTGAACCTGACCGATGATGAGAAGGCGGCCCTCGAAGCGGAGGGCCGGAAACCTCACTGGCGGTTCAAGTTATCTGGTGGTCGATGCGAGTGGACCGACCTCGTGCGCGGTGATCAGTCGATTGATACGTCATCTATCTCCGATCCGATCCTGATCCGCGAAGACGGATCGTATCTCTACACACTGCCGAGCGTTGTCGACGACATTGATTACGACATCACCCATGTCGTGCGTGGCGAGGACCATGTCACCAATTCCGGGGCCCAGATCGAGATTTTTCAGGCGTTGGGTGGCGCAGCGCCGAACATGGCGCACACGCCGTTGCTGATCGGCGCTGATGGGCAGGGGCTGTCCAAGCGGCTTGGATCATTGTCGATTGCCCAGCTCGCCGAGGATGGCTTTGAGCCTCTGGCCATTGCTTCGCTGCTGGCGAGGATCGGCACAAGTGAAAACGTGGAAGCGGCAGATGGTCTCGATCAGCTAGCAAGGGCCTTTGGCTTCGACAAGATCGGACGCGCGCCGGCGCGCTTTGACGAGGCGGAGCTGAAAAGCGTCAACGCCTCGATCCTGCATGGACTTCAGTTCGAGGATGTGAAGGACCGGCTGTCGGCAATCGATCCAAGGGCAGCTAACGAGGCGTTCTGGATGGTCGTGCGGGAGAACTGCTCGGTGCTGCCCGACGTTCGCGAATTCCTCGAGGTGGCGTTTGGCGAGATTACGCCCGAGATCGATGACGAAGATCGCGACTTCATCTCCGCTGCCGCCGCGAGCCTGCCCGATGGGGACATCACGGACGAGACATGGGGCACCTGGACATCAGCGCTGAAGGCTGACACCGGCCGGAAAGGCCGGGGCCTGTTCATGCCACTCCGCAAGGCGCTGACTGGCATGGCTCACGGACCGGATATGGCGAGCATGCTGAAACTGATTGGCCGTGAAAAAGCCGTCAAACGCTTGGCTGGCTAGATATCCAGAACGATGCAGCGATCTTCAAGCGCTGTGATGCTGACTTCGGGCGTGTCGGTATGCACGAGGCTTGCCCTGAAGTCCTCGGGCGTAAACTTACCTTCGATGATGTGATCCATCAGCACGAAGAACGGGTCCCAGAAGCCATCTTCGTCGAGGAAGGCCATCGGTTTGGCGTGGAGGCCAAGCCGCGCCCATGACAGCATTTCCACGGCCTCTTCGAGCGTTCCGATACCGCCGGGGAGCACGATAAAGGCGTCGGACTCGTCGAACATGCGTTGCTTTCGCGTATGCATGTCCTCAACGATTTCATGGGGCACCTCGTCGAAGATGCGCTCCTTCTCGAGCAAAAACCGCGGCATGACGCCAAGGACATCGCCGCCGGCCCCATGCGCCGCCTTTGCGCAAGCTCCCATGAGGCCAACGCCGCCGCCGCCATAAACGAGACGGATATCCTGACTTGCCAGCGTGCGTCCGAGGTCCTGCGCAAGGCGCAGATAGGCGGGCTTCACATCGTTTGATGAGCCGCAATACACGCAAATTGACTTGAGCTTCGCCATGGTTGTCTCTCGAATTTTCCACCGACTCCCTTATGCGCAATCGATGAACAGAACCAGACCTGCACAGCTCATGGTGGCGAAACCCTGAGGATCAGCTTACATCGACTTAATGGCTAACCCGCACGCAACCGCAGACCCCGACCGTATTGAAAGCGCTGATGGCGGGATTGGCGTCTCCATTACGCGCATTCTCAAGCTGCTGGCCCGGCCGGAGCTTGCCCGGTCGCGCCCGGTCATGGTCCTGGCAGTCCTGATTACGCTGGCAGCGTCTGTCCTTGAGGTGATATCGCCGCTCATCATCGGCGATGCCATCAATCGCGTGAACGACATAGCCGGCGAGGAGGGCGCACCCTATGCAACAGCAGCCCTGTATCTGATGCTCGGCGTCGGCATTCGGTTCGCAGCCGCCGGGCTTCCGCAAGTGCGGGACATGCTGTTTGCCCCCGTTAGCCAGCATGCGCAGCGCGTTGCCTGCGTCGACGCCTTCGGTCATGCGCAGAACCTGTCGCTGAACTTCCACCAGACCCGGCGAACCGGCGCACTCAACCGCATCATCGAGCGCGGGGCGAGCGCAATCGATTATCTGATCCGGTTTCTCGCCTTCAATATCGGTCCGACCCTTGTTCGGCTGGTGCTGGCCTCAATCGCGCTCGGGGTCGCCTTCGATATTCGGCTCGCCTTCATCGCGATTGCCGCTGTCGTCCTCTACATTGTTGCAACGGTGATTATCACTGAATGGCGGGTGCGGCAGCGCCGTCGCATGAATGTAGCTGACACCGAATGGCGCGCGGTGTCCGTCGACACTCTCACCAATTTCGAGACGGTGAAAGCGTTCGCCGCTGAGCGACGGGAAACCAGCCGCTACGACCACGCCATGAGCGTCTACAATGATCGCTACGTGGATGCCGTCCGCTCCATGTACCTGCTCAACATCGTTCAGGCACTGATCATGAACGGCGGTTTGCTCGCCGTCCTTGCGCTCTCAGCCTGGAACTTCAAGGAAGGGACTATGCAGATCGGCGACCTGACCGCCGTGATGCTCGTGCTCCTGTCTCTATACGCACCGCTCAACATTCTTGGTTGGGCATGGCGGGAGATTAAGCAGGGGGCCGTCGATCTTGAGAAGCTTTATGGCCTGCTGGCCATGGAGCCGGACGTTGCCGACGCACCGAACGCTCAGCAACTGACCTCACCAAAAGGACATGTCGCGTTCGAGAGCGTCGCTTTCTCGCATGATGGCCGCGTTCGCGGCGTAGAAGATGTGTCCTTTGAGGTCGAGCCAGGGAAGAAGATGGCGTTTGTCGGGACATCCGGAGCGGGCAAGTCGACCCTGTTGAAACTTCTGTTCCGTTTCTACGACGTCCAGAGCGGGCGCGTTACAGTCGACGGTAAGGATGTGCGGGATCTCGAACAGGCCAGCCTTCGAGCGGCGCTCGGTCTTGTTCCGCAGGATGTCGTCCTCTTCAATGATACGCTGCGGGCCAACATCGCTTACGGCAAACCCGATGCGAGCGATGATGAGATCCGCGATGCCGCGCGGCGGGCGCAATTGCTGGAGTTCATTGAGAAGCTCCCGGATGGCTGGGAAACCCGAGTTGGAGAACGCGGCCTGAAACTGTCCGGCGGCGAAAAACAGCGCGTTGGCATTGCCCGCGTGATCCTGAACAATCCCGCGATCCTCGTACTGGATGAAGCGACATCTGCACTGGACAGCGCCACGGAAGCTGCCGTTCAGGACGCGCTGGAAGAAGCCTCGCGCGGACGAACGACGTTGATGGTAGCTCACAGGTTGTCGACAGTCAGGAATGCCGACGAAATCATCGTTTTGCAGGATGGCCGGGTGGTCGAGCGCGGTTCACATAGCGCGCTCTTGGCCAAAGACGGTGAATATGCCGATATGTGGGCCAGACAGGCCGCACAGGACCAGCTTCAGGCGGCTGAATAGGAGCGGGACATGGCAGACGCCAATAACGAGTTCTCGAACACAACCTTTCCCTGGGCCAGAACCGGGTTCGATCTGGAAGGCATTGCCGGGGCGCTCGCCTGTTGGTTGATCGGTGTGCTCCTCGGGATGATCTGGGGGCCGCTCTTCTGGCTCGGTTTCCTTGCGGCGATCGTTTGCCTTCTGGCCACGCGCCGGGCGGGACGCACGATGCCTGAGATTGCCGATGCCGTCGTCGCGCCTTGCGATGGCGTTATCACTGAGGTTTCCACGGTCAGCGCGCCAACAGAGCTTCGGATGAAGGATATGCCGCGGACAAGAATACGGGTTTCGTCCTCGCCCGCGTCCACCACCGGTCTTTATGCCCCCATGGCTGGCGGCGTGGAGGCTGTTGTGCAAGAGGAGGGCGATCCATCGCGTATCGTTGCCCTCAGCGCTGATGCGCTCGGACTGAATGTCGCCTTCGTCTCTATTTCCAGCGGTGACAAGGATGCTGGCTTGCGGGTCGCAGCGGCTGGTCTGGGGCCACGGATCGATATCGATGTTGAAGCCGGAGACGCGCTCCGCGCAGGTCGTCGGTTGGGCAAGCGGCGGCTCGGAGGCTGGTGCGACATCTACCTGCCGGACGGTTTCAGGACGACACTCGTACCCGGCATGACGCTTGTAGGTGGCGAGACCTCGCTGGGCACCTGGAGCGATGAACAGCAAACCGTGTCAGCCGTGCCGGTTGCACTTGAGGATGTCGCCGTTGAGCCCGAAACGGTTCAAGAAGAGGACGCCCCCGAACCTGAACGCATCAAGCCAGAAGAAAAGGTCGCCGAACCGGAGCCGGAAAAAGCGGCGGAAACAGATACTGAGCCAGAGCCAGAGACTGAGGCGACGTCCAAGACTGACAATGACGACGAGGACGATCCATCTGAGATGTTCGCGCGTCTTCGCAGAGAGGCCGAAAAGGCGTCTTCCAACGATTAGTCGGGATTTGGTGCCGAATTCATCCACGCCATCAGCGGTTTGAGCGGGAACACCCAGCCAATTCCGGCGACAACGTAGAAGACAAACTGGACAAGCTGTGGCCACTCCGTAATGGCGGAGCCGATCGTAGCGGCAATTGTAGCCCAAACAGCCAGAAACAGAACCGTTATAAGCATGGCGATGGGTTTGCGCATTTTCGGCCCTTCCAAACACATATGCGGCGCTTTGGCGCTTGCCGTCCGCTGTCAGACGAGCATTTAGGGCCAATGACAGAAAACGCCATCTCCGACCCGGCTGTTCGCTGGATTCGTATCTGGCTCCTGCTGCTTGGCATCATGGTCTACGCCATGATCCTGATCGGTGGGGCGACGCGGCTAACGGATTCAGGCCTGTCCATAACGGAGTGGGATCCCATCAGCGGAACGTTACCACCGCTTTCAGATGCGGCCTGGGCCGTTGAGTTCGACAAGTACCGCCAGACAGCCGAATATCAGCTGCAGAACCGCGGCATGTCCCTTAGTGAGTTTCAGTACATTTTCTGGTGGGAATGGGGGCACCGCCTGTTTGGCCGCCTGATCGGGCTGGTGGCGATTGTCGGGTTTGTTATCTTCCTCGCAAAGGGCTGGCTGAAAGGCAGCCGCATTGCGACTTATGCAGGATTAATTGCGCTTGGTGGTCTTCAGGGCGCGATTGGCTGGTGGATGGTGGCGAGCGGGATCGGCGAGACCACTCGTGTCGATGTGGCACCTTACAGACTTGCGACGCACTTCACGCTCGCGCTGCTGATTATTGGTGTGATTGTCGCGCTCTGGATGGGGTTACGGCCAATACCGACTGGTGCGGTCCCGAAACCTGCCAAGATATGGGCCTCTGGCCTGCTAATCGGGATCACTGTCCAGATGGCGAGCGGCGCACTTGTTGCCGGTCTTGATGCCGGGCGCACCTACACAGACTGGCCACTTATGGCGGGTGAGTTGTTTCCTGCGGGCTATGTCGACGCCGACTTGGGTGTCCGAAGTCTGTTTGAGGGACGGGAGGCCACCCAGTTCAATCATCGTTTCCTGGCCTATGCGCTGTTCGTCGGCGGATGGCTCGCTTTCTGGCTCAACCGGCACGGTGTGCTACGCCGAGACTTCCTGATCGTGGCTGTTTTTCTCTCGCTGCAAAGCGTCTGGGGCATTCTTACCCTCGTGAATGCGGCACCGCTCATGATGGCACTGACCCATCAAGGGCTTGGCGTCATCGTCTTTCTGGCGAGCGTCCGCCTCGCTGTCCGCGCGGGTCGCGCTCAGTCTTCGGCCAGCGTCAGCACTGATGGGTCGATGAAAACAGCCTGATAGTCGTTCGGGGCCACTTCACCCGACACAATGATCACACCACCCGGATAGCCGCCACCAAGGGGCTGGCCAACGGCCACAATGGCGGTCGGCGCTTCGGGTGCACGTACCGACAGGCCGTCGCGGACGCTATAGCGAACAGGCTCTTCATCGGCTTCAGTAACGAAAAGCCCTCCCTCCGACCCAATGGTCACGCGCGCCTCGTAGTCACCCCGGCGAAGCATGGCCGCATCCACGACTGAATCGCTAGTTGTTGAGACGCCACCCGCCTCAAAACGGCAGGTTCCAATAGGAGCCTGAGACCTCTCCGATCCGGTGTCGGTCCAGATAAACTCCTCATCGACCACCGAAACTCGTCCGATTTTAAGCTCGCTGGACGCGCTGCGCGTCCAATAGGCCACCTGAAACAGATCATCGGCACCGAATCCCGTCGATCCGCTGCACAGTCCGGCAATACCGGTGGCCTCAAGGGGCAGGGCGACCTCCACTGGCGCGAGCAGTCCGTCACCAAACAGATAGGCCTTCAGCGTGTTATCGGCCCCTAGACCCGGGAAAATCGTCATATTCGCGCCGGCGACCGTGGCCGGATGCCCATCGGCAAGCGCTTTAACGTCGTACGGAGCCGCCTCGGCGATTCGTTCGGCGTTGAAATTGAAAAACTGAAGCCCGTCGCGCTCATAGGCGATAGCAAGCACCGGTGCTGCGCCCTGAGAGGCCGCCATATCGACGACCGGGCCCTCCAGCGAGCGAGTCGACCATACAGCCGGTAACTCGTTTGCTGGCGCGGCTTGTTCCGGCGTAGAAGGCGTGCTGATTTCGGCCTCATCCGTCCCGCCGCCACAGGCCGCGAGCACGAAAGACAGACAGAGCGCGCACCCCACGTTGACATCGCGAATGGGGGCGCTTACACGCCAGCGCTTGAACTTCATTTGAAACTCCGAACTGAGAGGCTCCCAGAGGAGCGATGAAAACCTATAACGCACCTGCCGACGTCGAGAACAAGTGGGTCGTCATTGACGCTGAAGGCGTCGTGGCTGGCCGTCTCGCGTCATACATTGCCAAGCGCCTGCGCGGGAAACACCGTGCGGACTTTACGCCGCACATCGATACCGGTGACCATGTTGTCGTGATCAATGCCGACAAGATCGTGTTCACCGGCAACAAGCGGACCGATAAAGTCTACTATCGCCACACCGGCCATCCCGGCGGCATCAAGGCAACGACGCCAGAGAAGATCCTCGACGGACGTTTCCCTGAGCGCGCGCTGCAGCTTGCCGTTCGCCGGATGATGCCACGCGAATCCAGCCTGGCACGCCGCCAGCTGTCGAAACTGCGGGTTTATGCTGGCACAGACCATCCGCACGAAGCCCAGAATCCTGAAAGCGTCGACTTCAAGTCGATGAATTCGAAGAATACGAGATCGGCCTAATTCATGTCTGATACTGCACAATCCCTCGAAGAGCTCGGCACGCTGGAAGGCGCACCTGCCAGCGCAGAACCTGTTGCGCCCCCAGCAGAGCCAAAGATCGACGAATTCGGCCGCGCCTACGGCACCGGCCGCCGGAAGTCTGCCGTTGCCCGTGTCTGGGTAAAGCCAGGCTCAGGCAAGATCACGATCAACGGTAAGGACCAGGAGCAGTACTTTGCTCGTCCGGTTCTGCGGATGGTTATCGAGCAGCCGCTGATCGAAGCTGATCGCCGCACGCAGTTCGACATCGTCTGCACGGTAAAGGGCTCCGGCCTGTCCGGTCAGGCCGGGGCGATCCGTCACGGCATCACGCGCGCCCTTGTTGCTTATGAGCCAGGCCTGCGCTCGGTGCTCAAGCCACACGGTTTCCTCACACGTGATCCACGTACCGTGGAGCGCAAGAAATACGGTCGTGCGAAAGCACGCCGCAGCTTCCAGTTCTCGAAGCGTTAGATCAACGAGCGAACTCGGGTTTGTTCAGCGGGCGCTTCGGAGACGAAGCGCCCGTTTTCTATTCGGAGCAAGAAGATGTCTCTCCCAAAGGTTTTCATTGATGGCGAAGCCGGCACCACTGGCCTGCAGATTGCCGATCGGCTGAAAGGCCGTGACGATCTGGAAGTGCTCTCGATCAGTCCTGACCTGCGTAAGGATGCTGATGCGCGCTCATCGCTCATGAATGACGCAGATGCAGTTATCCTGTGCCTGCCTGACGATGCGGCTCGTGAAGCCGTCACACTGGTGAGTAATCCAGATACGGTCATCATTGATGCCTCGACCGCTCACCGGGTTTCGCCTGAGTGGACTTATGGTTTCCCGGAGCTTGCGCCGCATCAGCGCCCCGCGATCGCTGCATCCAAGCGCATATCGAACCCCGGCTGCTATCCGACGGGCACGATAGCTTTGCTCGCGCCGCTGGTTGCTGGAGGGCTGGTGCCGGCGGATTTTCCAATCACCGTGAATGCGGTGTCTGGCTATAGCGGCGGCGGGAAGGGACTAATTGCCGAATATCAGGGCGGGAAAGGCGATCCCTTCCGGACATATGGCGCGACTCTCGCACACAAGCACATCCCCGAGATGATGCAGTATTCCGGTCTCACGCACCCGCCACTTTTCGCACCATCGGTCGGCGCGTTCGAGCAGGGCATGATCGTCGATATCCCTCTTCAACTTTGGGCATTACCGGAGATCGTCACCACTGCGGATCTTCGGTCGACGCTGGCTATCGCCTATGAGAGCGAGGCCTTTGTCGATGTTGTCGGTAGCGAGCCGACTGCTGCGGTCCAACAGCAGAGAAAGGGAGCCGCCGGCATTGTCGAAGCGCTTGATCCGCAATCACTCAACGGCACGAACGGCCTTCGCCTTTTCGTGCTCGGCAATGATGAGATGCGTCAGGCACGGCTGGTCGCGATTCTGGACAATCTGGGGAAGGGCGCGTCCGGCGCTGCGGTCCAGAATCTGAACATCGCGCTCGGTTTGCCAGAAGGATCAGGCTTTGACGGCGGTTTTCCGGCGCTTGCTTGCTGACGGCTTCTTAGAAGACTTCTTCGTTTTCGTCTTAGCTGCCTTGCGGGCCTTCTTCCGTTCCTTGGCGATGTCTTCGAGGCGGGATTTCACATAGGTGCCGGGCGCATCCCCAAGACCGCAATCCTCGGGCGCGATCGCGGGGATTTTCTCGCCCGAGTTCTTTTTCAGCCACTTCCACCAGGTCGGCCACCAGGAGCCGGGGATTTCCTCGGCCCCGTCCAGCCACTCATTCGCATCGCCCGGGAGATCGCCTCGCACCCAGTGCTGATACTTGTTGGCATCCGGGTGGTTGACCACGCCCGCAATGTGGCCGGACCCGGCCATCACAAACGTTGTGTCACCGCTGAATTTCTTCGCTGTCCGATAGACGGACTCATAGGGGCAAATGTGATCATCCCGACTGCACTGAACGAAGACCGGAATCTCAACGTCTGAAAGATCGACGCGCTCGCCAAGGATTTCGAACTCGCTTTTTGCGAGAGCATTTTCGCCGTAGAAGCGTTCGATGTAGGTGCGATGCGTGGGACCGGGGATGTTTGTCTGGTCGGCATTCCAGTAGAGCAAGTCGAACGGGCGCGGCTTCTTTCCCATCATGTAGTTGTCGACGACATAGCGCCAGACGAGATCGACCGGCCGGAGCCAGTTGAAAGTCTCGGCCATGTATTCGCCGGGCATGATGCCGTCATGCTCGTCGATGATTTTCGAAATCGTTTGTTGTGCTTCCCCGTCGGTGAAGATCAGCAGCTCGCCTGCTTTCTCGAAGTCCGATTGGGAGGCAAAGAAGGTGGCAGAGGCAATGCGATCGTCACCGGTCTGGGCCATGCGTGCCAGCGTGCCGGAGAGCAGGGACCCGCCAATGCAGTATCCAACAGCGTTGAGGTCATCGGCCCCCGTCGCCTCTAGCGCCGCGTCGACGGCCGCGTGAATGCCCTTTTCAGCATAATCGTCCCAAGTGTAGTCCTTGGTCACGTCGTCGGCAGAGCGCCACGACACAACCAGAACCGTCAGGCCCTTGCTTACGAGCCAACGGATCATCGAATTTTCTTCGCGTAGATCGAGAATGTAGAACTTGTTGATCCACGGCGGGAAGATCAGAAGCGGGCGCTCCCGTGTCTTCTTCTTTGTCGGCGCGTACTGGATCAATTCGATGAGATCGTTCCTGAACACCACCTTGCCAGGGGCGGTCGCGATATTCTTGCCGACCTCGAAGGGCGTTTCATCGGTCTGGCTGATGGAGAGCTTGCCACCGCCGCGTTTGATATCTGCGCGCGCCTGACGAAGGCCCTCGACAACGCTCGATCCACCGCTCTCCAGCATGGTCTTCAGCGCCGTCGGGTTGCTGGCGAAGAAATTCGTCGGGGCGAAAGCATCGACTGTCAGCTGGCCGTAATACTTCGCTTTTCGCTTGTCGGCCTCGTCGAGCTCTGTTGCGCTGTCGACGAGCGCCATCATCCAATCCGAGTTCAGCTTGTAGGCGCGGCGCATGAAGTCGAACATCGGGTTCTCAGACCATTCGGGGTCGGAAAACCGGCGGTCACGCTCCGCTTCGCCGAGATTGCCTGTCATGAAACCCTGGAAAAGTTCGAACCAACCCCGCATCAGCTCTGCGTTCGCAGTAGCGAGGCGATCAGGATGGGCGAGCAGGGACTGGCCAACCTTGGACAGCGCTTTTGACGCCGCAACGGGGTCGTTTGCTGGGTTTTGCGTGCCCGTTGAACCGAACCCGATAACATCTGAAATCAGGGACTGGCTCTCCGACATGGCCTCGGCCATGGTGGATGAAAGTGCTTGCAATTGTTCAGGGGGACGGCTGGCCAAGAGTTCCGAGAGGGAAGGAGTACGGTCTTCGCCGCTGGTCTGTTTACCTGCCATTAGCCTTAATCTCGCCCTTCTGTGCGACAACTCGTATACTAGCAGGGTATTTGGAATTAGTGAGTCTCAGGACGAAATTATCTGATGTTTGTTAGGACTTTAGCCCTTGTTGCGCTTTTGGGCGGCTGCGCCGGGTCGGTTGATCGGGTGCGCGGGCTCGTGGCCGACGCGCCGGAATGGTACACTGAGCGCCGCGTCGAAATCCGCGGCGAAGGCTATCCGAACATCGCAGCGATCCCGCGTCTTGATGAAAACACGCGTCCCGGCAAGAATCTCAACGTTGAAGAAGATGATCTTGGTGCCGCCGAGGTCGCTTTTCTGGCGCATCCACGGGCAGAACCAGCCACGCCGACGGCAACCCAAGACATCCTCCAGCTGCAGGCTGAACTCATGGCACGTTTCGATCCAGTCTCAACGCCACCAGACATCCTGACAGACGAAGAAATCCAGGCACTTCGATCAGTCTTTGACAAACACACCGCAGGCGGTTGAAAACGCCCGTCAAGGAGACGGTTATGAACGGCGAGTTCCATAAAATCAGGCGGTTGCCGCCTTATGTGTTCGAACAGGTGAACCGCAAAGCGGCTAATCTTCGAGCGGAAGGTGCCGATATCATCAATCTCGGCATGGGCAATCCAGACTTGCCGACGCCGCAGCATATCATCGACAAACTAATCGAGACCGCTCAGAAGCCCGGCACGAACCGCTATTCTGCCTCGCGAGGGATTCCCGGCCTCCGCCGCGCCCTGGCGGGCTACTACAAACGTCGGTTCGACGTGACGCTGGATATGGACCGGGAAGTCATCGTGACCCTCGGGTCTAAAGAAGGTTTCGCCAATCTCGCACAGGCCATGACCGCTCCAGGAGACGTGATCCTTGCGCCGGATCCGTCTTATCCAATCCATTCCTTTGGTTTTATCATGGCTGGGGCATCTATCCGCAATGTGCCAGCGCTGACGCCTGAGCAGTATCTGTCGAGCCTTGGAAAGGCGGTGAACCATTCTGTTCCGCCACCCACGGCGATGGTGCTTTGCTATCCGTCAAACCCGACCGCCGAAGTCGTCGATCTCGATTTTTATCGCGAGGCCGTTCGCTTCGCTAAGAAGCACGACCTCTGGATCTTGTCGGATCTTGCCTACAACGAGATCTATTTCGACGAGCAGCCGCCTTCGATCCTACAAATCGACGGCGCACGGGACATCGCCGTCGAAACAACAACGCTTTCGAAGACTTATTCCATGGCCGGTTGGCGTGTCGGGTTCGTTGCCGGCAACGAACGTCTGATTAGCGCGCTAGCGCGCGTGAAGTCTTATCTCGACTATGGTGCCTATACGCCTATTCAGGTTGCCGCGTGTGCCGCGCTCGACGGACCGGATGATTGTGTCGAGGAAATGCGCGAGATTTATCGTTCCCGGCGCGATGCACTGGTTGAAAGCTTCACCCGTGCCGGCTGGCGAATTCCCAGCCCGCGCGCCTCCATGTTCGCCTGGGCTCCGATCCCTCCGGCTCTGCGCGCGCTAGGAAGCCTTGAATTTTCCCTCCAACTGATTGAAGAGGCGCACGTCGCTGTTTCTCCGGGCGCTGCGTTCGGCGAGCACGGCGAAGGTTATGTCCGTATTGGCCTTGTTGAGAACGAACAGCGGATTCGCCAGGCAGCGCGTAATATCAGGAAGTTTCTGGAGTCGCGCGGCATCAACGAAATCGCTGCGGCCTGATCCGCCGGGGCAGGGAAGGAACCGGCTTTGAAGCCATTGCGTCTTGGAATCGCCGGCCTCGGCCATGTCGGCTGTGGCCTCATTGAACTTGTTGAGAAGCAGGACAAGCTGCGTCTGCCCGGCCCTGTGGAAGTCACGGGCGTGTCCGCACGCAGCCGCGGCCGAAACCGCAATGCTGACATTTCCAGCTATCGGTGGTTCGACGATGCAGCGACGCTTGCCGGAGACGATGATATTGACGTCTTCGTTGAACTGGTGGGCGGATCCGATGGTCCAGCGAAATTCGCAGTAGAAACGGCTCTGAAGGCCGGGAAACCGGTTGTCACGGCAAACAAGGCCCTGATCGCGCTGCACGGTGCGGCGCTTGCCGATCTTGCCAGCGAGAACAATGTCGATCTTCTGTTTGAGGCAGCCGTCGCAGGCGGCGTTCCGGTTGTCCGGGCCCTGCGGGACTCTCTCTCGGCTGTCGAAGTCAGCCGCGTGTCCGGCATTTTGAATGGGACCTGTAACTTCCTGACGACCGAAATGCTGAAGACCGGCCGCTCCTATGAAGAGGTTCTGGCTGAAGCGCAGAAGCTCGGTTACGCTGAAGCCGATCCGACTCTCGATGTGTCAGGCATGGATGCCGCGCATAAGGCGGCCATTCTTTCCGCTATCGCGTTTTCCGCTGATCTCGATTTCTCCAAAGTGGCCGTTGAGGGTGTAGAGGGTGTCGAGCTTCTCGATCTGACCTTCGCGGACCGGCTTGGCTATCGCATCAAACTGATCGCCGAAGGCGTCTTGACCGAGGATGGCGTTGTCTGCCGCGTCGCCCCCAAAGCCCTGCCGCATGAGCACCCTCTGGCCCGCGTCAACGGGAGCCTCAACACAGTGCGGGTTGAAGGCGAGCCGCTGGGGGCTGTGGTACTCACTGGCCCTGGAGCGGGGGCAGGTCCGACTGCAAGTGCAGTCATGGGAGACATCGCCAAACTGTTCACACCGTCCGCGAGACCGGCTTTCGGTCGCGCTGACCACCATTCAGGCCGCCCATTCACAACCGAAATCAATGATGAGCGCTCGGCATACTTCTTGCGAGTGCGGCTGGAGGATCGTTCGGGCGCGTTGGCCGAACTAACCGAGGCGCTCGCGGCAGAGGGCGTTTCGGTCGATAAGCTGATGCAGGATTCTGCCGACGAAAAC
Organism: Hyphomonadaceae bacterium; assembly: GCA_028285145.1. Classification (GTDB taxonomy): domain Bacteria; phylum Pseudomonadota; class Alphaproteobacteria; order Caulobacterales; family Hyphomonadaceae; genus JANQQC01. The sequence continues at coordinate 67,711 of JANQQC010000065.1, read as the reverse complement.
GGGGCCGCGCCGATTGCGATTGTCACACATGTTTGCTCAAACGCGGAAATCAACGCAGCCCGTAAAAGGCTGAGCGGGCTTTCCAGCCCCATTGACGCGCCGCTTCTCATTCGTATCGAAGCGGCCGCTTAACAAAAAACACAAGCGGCAAACCTCGCCGCAGGAGTGCAATGCCATGACGAGTATCCTTACGCCTGACCTTGCCGACGCAATGGTTCGTGTCACCGAGAAGGCCGCTGTCGCGGCCTCAACCCTTGTTGGGCGCGGCGACGAAAAGGCTGCCGATCAAGCCGCTGTTGATGCCATGCGTACGGCCTTCAACGATATCGACTTCAGAGGCCGGATCGTCATCGGTGAAGGCGAACGCGACGAAGCACCGATGCTCTACATCGGCGAGGAAGTCGGCACTGGGACAGGGCCTGAGATCGATATCGCGCTCGACCCGCTGGAAGGCACGACACTCACAGCAAAGGCCATGGCCAATGCGCTGGCGGTTCTCGCCATCGCCCCACGTGGCGGACTGCTACATGCGCCCGACACCTACATGGAAAAAATCGCCATTGGCCCCGGTTATCCGGATGACATTGTCAGCCTTGATGCGACACCTGCTGAAGTGATTGCTGAGCTTGCCAAGGCCAAGGGCGTTGAGGTCGGCGCAATGACCGCCTGTGTACTCGATCGCCCGCGTCACGCAGAAACGATTGAAAGCCTGCGCTCAGCAGGAGCTCGCATTCGCCTCATTACGGATGGCGACGTCGCTGGCGTAATCTACACGACAGACCCGGCAACCGGCATTGATCTCTATGTCGGCTCCGGCGGTGCCCCGGAGGGTGTATTGGCGGCTGCCGCGCTCAAATGCGTTGGCGGGCAAATGAAGGGCCGCCTGATTTTCCGGAATGACGATGAGCGCGCGCGCGCCAGCCGGGTTGGCATCACGGACTTCGACCGAACCTATGATCTGTCCGAACTTGCCTCCGATGAGACCGTTTTCTGCGCTACGGGCGTGACGAATGGCGATCTTCTGGAGGGCGTCCGAACAGATGGGGGGCAGGTCCAAACACATACGCTGGTGATGTCCTCGGAAGACGGCGCTGTTCGAATGATCCGGTCCAAGCGGCCTGCCTGACCGGATGGCGAGCAACGCGCCAGCCCAAGACAATCTGTTCGGCGTCTCTGACTCTTTCACGGGACGCTTCTGGAACCTCGCTTCAACGTCGGAAGGTGATGTCCGCGCGCTGTCAGCACGGCTCGAGGGTAATGACACGCTTGCTCGCCTGCTGGCGCTTCGCGGCGTCGATGCAGATGGCGTAGATACATACCTCAACCCGACTTTGCGTACGCTTTTTCCGGATCCGTTCAGCTTTGCGGATATGGAAAAGGCGGCTGAACTTGTGCTCGATGCGATTCAGGATGGCAGCTCCGTCACGGTCTTCGCGGACTATGATGTGGATGGCGGAACATCCTCTGCGCTTCTCAGTCGGTATTTCCGGGTCTGGGGGAGAGATCTGGGGCTCTACGTGCCCGATCGCCTTAAAGAGGGTTATGGGCCGTCTCCGGAAGCCTTCAGAGCGCTGCAGCAGGAGGGGGCTGAACTCGTTATTACTGTAGATTGCGGTGCCGCTGCAGTTCAGGCGCTCGAGACTGCGGACGAGATTGGCCTGCCTGTCATCGTGCTCGACCACCACCTTATGCAGGGTGCGCCGCCACCTAGCGCCGCGCTCGTTAATCCGAACCGGGCGGATGATACCTCAGGCTGTGGGCACCTTGCCGCGGCCGGGGTCGTGTTTGTCTTTCTCGCAGCCATCAACAAGGTGGCGCGTGCTCGAGGGATCGAGCCGGAGGGTGGCCTGCCGGACCCGCTCCAATGGCTGGATCTCTGCGCGCTCGGCACACTTTGCGACATGTCACCTCTGGAAGGGATCAACAGGGCCTTCGTCAGACAGGGCCTCAAGGTCATGAGCCGCAACGCCAATCCCGGTTTGAGAGCTTTGGCAGACGTTTCCGGTATTGGCGCGATCGAAACGGTCTATCACGCAACCTTCGTTCTCGGGCCGCGCCTGAATGCGGGTGGACGCGTTGGCGACCCCTGGCTGGCAGCGAAGCTGTTGGCAACCGATGATCGCGCCGAAGCGATCGCGCTGGCGGAACGTCTCCATGCGTTGAACGATGAGCGAAAGGCGGTTGAGGCTGCCATTCTGGATGAAGCCTCAACCCAAGCGACAAAAGCGCTTGAGCACGATCCCGACAGAGGCATTCTGATTGCCAGCGGGGAAGGGTGGCACCCCGGTGTGATTGGCATTGTTGCCGGACGCCTGAAGGACAGGTTTCACCTGCCAAGCATCGTGATCGGCTGGGGAGAGGGCCTCGGGCCAGTCGCGAAAGGCTCCGCGCGATCCGTGCGCGGTGTGAACATTGGCGATGCGATTGCCGCCGCAGCAAAAGAGGGTGTGATCCTCTCAGGCGGCGGACACGCCATGGCCGGTGGATTGAGCCTCGAACCGGAACAATTGGAGGGTTTTGATGCCTGGATGACCGGTCACATGGCGGCATTTTCCGATGCACGGGCCGCAGCGCGGGAGCTGTTCATTGATGCTGTCGCATCGCCTGGTGCCGCCACGACCGACTTCGTCGACCAGATCGACGCGCTCAGCCCTTTCGGCGTTGGTGCGCCGCAGCCCGTATTTGCGATGGCCGACATTATGGTCACCGGTGCCCGCACGGTCGGTGCCAATCACACCAAGTTTGTTGCAGAAGACGCCTCTGGCCGGCTCGAATGCATTGCCTGGCGAACCAAAGATACTCCCCTCGGCGATGCCGTGGTCAATGGTGCAAAGCTCCATATTGTGGGCCGGCTGAAGGCCGATGAGTGGAATGGACGCCGGCGGGTCCAAATGGAGGTCATCGACGCTGCGGCGACATGATACACAACACCGCTTGCGTGTTCATCCGAGCACCGTTATATCCGCTCTCTCTAACCGAGCGCTCCCTTCGTCTATCGGTTAGGACGCCAGGTTTTCAACCTGGAAAGAGGGGTTCGATTCCCCTAGGGAGTGCCACTTTTTCGACACGACTGCATTTTTTCGTGTCGGCGATGTCTTGGACGGGTGACATTCCCGTGACAGACGCATAGCCTCATCCTTCAGGGGATTTTGGGTAATGTCACAAGCGGCAAAGCAAGAAGACGCGGGACTGGAACCGGAAGCCGTTCGCGTGATCGGAACGGTGAAATGGTTCGATACAGCCAAGGGTTACGGGTTTGTTGTGCCCAGCAGCGCATCAGCAGCATCCTTTGGCGGCGATGTCCTTCTTCATATCAGCGCGCTGCGCCAGTACGGCGAAAGCTTCGCTGATGAAGGGGCCAACATCGTTTGCGACGCCATTCGCGGCGACAAGGGCTGGCAGGCCGTCAACATCATAGAGATGGACCCACCTCGCGCAAAGGCGACTACTGACGATGCAGGCACCGAACAAACGCCAGTCACTGTAAAGTGGTTCAATCGCACCAAGGGGTACGGTTTCGTTCAGATGTCAGGCTCCGATGAGGACATCTTCATACATGCTGTTGTCGCGCGTGACGCCGGCTATGAAGGCCTAGAACCCGGCGATGAATTGATGGTTTCGATCCAGTCCGGGGCGAAGGGCAAGTATGTTGGCGCAGTGCAGCCCGCTGACTGATTGATCAACAGCCTTGCGAGCGCCAGAACGCTCGACTAGACGACGGTTATGAAAACCGCACTTTTGAGCCTTTTGGTATTGGTGGCTGGGCAAGCTTTCGCCCAGGAAACGGAAATCGTGATCGTTCAGTCTGGCGATGTAACGCATGAGTTTACTGTTGAGCTCGCAGATGAACCCGATGAAATCACAACGGGCCTGATGTTTCGCGAAACACTGGAGGCCGACGCAGGGATGCTGTTCGACTTCGGCACGCCGCGCGAAGCCAATATGTGGATGCGCAATGTGACGCTGCCCCTCGATATGCTTTTCATCGGCACCGATGGGGTCGTTGTTGCGATTGCCCGAAACGCCGTTCCGGGGTCTGAACGACGGATCAATCCGGGGGTGCCCGTCAAAGGCGTATTGGAGCTGAATGGCGGGCGGTCGGCAGAACTCGGCATTGAGCCGGGTGCTACGGTCGATCACCGGATATTTGCGGCTTCGAATGACGAATAGCGCAGAGGCTGCGCCGCCAGCCGGATTTGAGCTATCGTCATCTCGAGGGCCGTTCACACGTCACAATGGCCCAGTCTATCGCGCGACGGGCAAAGATGATTTGCGATCTGGCCTGATCGTCCTTGATCGGCATTGTAACAGCATGGGTTTCCTCCATGGAGGGATGGCCTCGGCTTTTGCCGATGGCGCGCTTGCATGGGCCGTCTGGCACGAAGCGCGATCAGTGTCGGTCACGCTGAAACTGACAATGAGCTTTCTGGATATCGTTCCTGAAGGCTCGTGGCTTGAGGCCAGACCGAGGGTTTCAGCTGCCCTCGACGATGTCGTGCATGTCAGCGCCGACATGGTTCGAGACGGCCGACGCCCCTGCGGACGGGCCGATGCCGTGTTCCGACTGATCCGGCGAAAGCCGAAGTAGGCGTCGCAGAACGAATTGTCGCTGCAGACAAGCTGAAAAAGGGGTTGTCATGGCTGCGTTCGCCATTAGTACGGGAGTCCGGAGCGTGGCGCAGCCTGGTAGCGCATCTGGTTTGGGACCAGAGGGTCGTAGGTTCGAATCCTATCGCTCCGACCATTTTCACGAGGCGACCATGGACGCACGCATCTACCGCCCTCGAAAAAGCGCCATGCAGGCGGGGCGCGCGAAAACGGGTGACTGGGTTCTGGAACTCCTCGATCAAGGGCGCAGAACGTCTGACCCTCTCATGGGCTGGACCAGTATTTCCGATACAAACTCGCAGGTCCGCATGGCATTCGATACGCGCGATGCCGCTATCGCCTACGCCAAGCGCGAGGGACTGACCTTCACGGTCGAAGAGGCGCGAGAAACCAAGCGCTTGGTGAAGTCGTACAGTGAGAACTTCGCCGCGGATCGGAAGCAGCCCTGGACGCACTGATTACGCCACGAAGGCGGCGTGACATGGGGCCCCTTAGCTCAACTGGATAGAGCACCGGACTTCTAATCCGACGGTTGCAGGTTCAAGTCCTGCAGGGGTCGCCAGCAGCCGCTTACTCTGTCAGATGCGCCAGTGCGCGATCCAGTTCCGCAATCAGGTCATCTGTATCCTCAAGGCCGATATGAAGCCGCAGGAGCGGTCCGGGCATCTGCGCTGTCCAATCAGAGTCCATTCGATTTAGTTGCTCACCGCAGGGGATCAGAAGGCTCTCGAACCCACCCCATGAAAAGCCCAGCCGGAAAAGCGAGAGTGATCCAATCATCTTGTCCAGGGACGTTTTGCTGCAAGGCTTGAGGATGACGCCGAACAAACCATTCGATCCGGAGAAGTCGCGTTGCCAGATGGCGTGGTCGGGGTGCGACGGCAGGGCAGGGTTCAGGACCTGATACACTTTTTCATGCGTCTGAAGCCATTCAGAGACGATGAGGCCTGCGCGCTCATGGGCCTGCAGCCGTGTCGGCAACGTTCGCATGCCGCGAAGCGCTGCGTAGGCATCTTCCGGTCCGAGTGAGAGGCCCCAGTCTTCGGCCGTTGCACCTATTCTACCGGCAAGCGCCTTGTCTCTGGTCAGAACGGCACCGCCAAACGCATCGGCGTGTCCGACAGGATACTTTGTCAGCGCCTGCACCGAGATATCGACGCCGAAATCCAGCGGGCGGTAGTGGATACCGGCTCCCCATGTGTTGTCGAGAACGGTCTTCAGCCCGCGCTCCTTCGCCAAACGGACAATCGCTGGCGTATCGGAAACCTCGAAGGTCAGCGATCCTGGGACTTCGAGGAAGATTGCCGTGGTGTTCTCCTTGACCAGCCCCTCCAGCGCGTCCGTTGCGCGAGGGGCGAAACGAGTGGACGTAACGCCCATGCTTGCCAGACGCCGCTCGCAGAAGCGGCGCGTCGGCCCGTATAGGCTGTCCGATATCAGGATGTGATCGCCCGACCGGACAATACTCGCGATGGACATTGCACAAGCCGTAAGCCCGGAGGGAGCCAGCTGGGCGAAATCAGCGCCCTCGACAAGGCAAAGGGCCTCTTCAAGCTCACGATGAACCTGCAGGCCAAGCCGTCCATAGGTCGGCTTTGGCCCATAAAGCGTTTCCTCTGTCTCGAAGAGGAGGGTCGATGCCCGTTCGATGGGAGGGTTCACCGTCCGCCTATCAGGCGCGCCCGGCAGATGGATAAGGGAGGTGGGCAGCTTTCGGTCGGTCACACCGTTTCAGTCGCGATCGGCAGCTCTGCGTTCGCGCCCCACTCAGACCACGATCCGTCATAGACAGCCGCATTGTAATTACCGATCCGCGCGAGCGCGAGCGCAATCACAGCGGCCGACACACCGGAGCCGCACGTGCAGATCACGGGTTCCTCACCCCCAGGAAGCAAGTCTTTCAGCTCTTTCGCAGACTTCATCTTCCCGTCCGGCCCAATCAGGGAGTCTGACGGCACGTTGCTGCTACCGGGGATATGGCCTGAACGGAGATCAGCGCGAGGTTCAGGCGCACGTCCGAAGAAACGATCAGCAGGGCGCGCATCCAGAATAGGCATTCCATTGGCGTCCAGCACCTGATCAGCCGTTTTGAGAAGGTCAGCCCGCACACGAGGTGTGAAATGACGCTCCGCCGACACCGGGGGCAGGTCCTCAAGCTCACCACCAGCATCCGTCCAAGCCGTTAGGCCGCCGTCCAGAACCTTTACATCGGAATGCCCCATCGCCCGCAGCATCCACCAGGCGCGCGCAGAGGCGAAGAAATTATTGGAGTCGTAGACGACGATCCGATTGCCGTCGCCAATTCCAAGCTTACGCGCCCGAGAGGCGAAGACAACGGAGTTCGGCATCATGTGCGGAAGGTCCGACTCTTTGTCCGCAATCTCATCAATGTCGAAAAAGACGGCACCGGGGATATGTCCCGACTCATATGAGCTGCGACCCGTCCGATCAGCGTTCGCAAAAGAAGGGATCCATGTCGCGTCGAGGATACGAGCATCAGGGGCACTAATGTTCTCAAGCAGCCAGGATGCCGAGACCAGGGGATCTCCAGTTTCCATGCCTAGTTCTCCATCCATGGGGGTGTCGGTAAATCTTTGCTCCTCAAGAAATCGGGATTGTAGAGCTTGGATTGATATCGGTTTCCGTAGTCGCAGAGCATTGTCACAATCGTATGACCGGGGCCCATCTCTTTTGCCATTCGAACTGCTCCGGCGAGATTGATGCCGGCTGATCCGCCCAAGCAGAGACCTTCGTCCAGCACGAGATCGTAAAGGATATGCAGCGCTTCGTCGTCACTGCAACGATAGGCATAGTCGACGGTAAGACCTTCGAGATTGGCGGTGATCCGCGACTGACCGATCCCCTCCGTGATTGAGGTTCCTTCCGCCTTCAGTTCACCTTCGGCATAGTAGCCGTAGAGCGCCGCTCCACCGGGATCAGCGATGCCGATCTTGATGTCCTTGTTCCGCTCCCTGAGCGCCATGGCAACGCCTGCCAATGTCCCTCCGGAACCGACGGCACAGATAAAGCCATCCACCTTTCCATCCGTCTGGGCGAAGATTTCCGGCCCGGTCGAAGCGCCATGCGCATCCCGGTTCGCGGTGTTGTCGAACTGGTTTGCCCAGATCGCACCATTTGGCTCACTGCTCGCCAGCTCTTCGGCAAGGGTGCCCGAATAGCGGGCATAGTGATTGGGATTGGAGTAAGGGACCGCATCCACCTCAATCAGCTTCGCGCCCAGTATCCTGATCGCATCCTTCTTCTCCTGAGACTGGGTCCGCGGAAAGACGATTACCGTTTTGTAGCCGAGCGCGTTGCCGACAAGCGCGAGCCCGATCCCGGTATTGCCAGCCGTTCCTTCGACAATTGTTCCGCCCGGTTTCAGGCTGCCGTCAGCCTCTGCGCTGCGAATGATACCCAGCGCCGCACGATCCTTCACGGATTGACCCGGATTCAGGAATTCGGCCTTTCCGAGGATCTCACAGCCCGTCAGTTCGGAGAGTTTGTTCAACCGAATAAGCGGCGTGTTGCCTATGGCGTCCACAACGGACGGGAGAATCTGCATGGATCACCTGTTTTTACCGGGCCAAAGCTAGGGACCGCTGCTGTGAAACACAACCACCCGAAGTGATCCGATTTATCAGAGCTTACGTAAGAAAAACTGACAGTAACAAGGCCGGAAAAACGTGTTTAAAGACCCTACATACGACGCATTCATGCTCGATCATGCGTCAGGATCTCTTTCGCAGGGAATGACTCTCCTTGCCGACGCGCATTTGAATCTGAATGCCGCAGGCCGTGACCGGAACGACATCTGGGCGGCGATTGGCGGTGTGCTGCTTGAAAACGTCGACGAGGCCACCCGCCCAACGCACTTCCAACGGCGAGCAATGCCTTATCGGACGAAGGAAACCAGCACCTCCATACTGGAGGCGGATCTTGAACGACTTCCATGGAAAACCGGGTTCTCCGGTGTGGAGTATGCGCGTGGACATACGCCTCACACGAAGTTTATGCGCCTGAAAGCCGGCAAATCCGCACCGAAACATCGCCACAGCGCACTAGAGGCGACGCTGGTGCTTCAAGGTGCGCTATCTGACGGCGAGCATACCTATCAGGTGGGTGAAATTGCCTTCGGCGTGCCCGGCGAAGAACACAAACCCATGGCTGTGGGGAACGAAACCTGTGTCTGCTTTGTTGCACAAGACAGGAAACCATTTTGGAGATTGAGTTGATGAGGCATCTCGCATCGATCGTACTTGCAGCCGCTGTTGCCCAGACCGCACTGGCCGATAATGTCCCCGCGCCGGACCCATGGACCCCGAGCGCAGGCGATCAAATCTCCTTCGAGGTGCTGCGAAAAGGAAAACCTTTCGGTGATCATATCCTCAGCTTTGACAAGGCTGAGGACGGCACCCTGCAGGTGACGACTGATGTTGATCTGAAAGCCGGCCTCGGTCCGATCACGGTGTTTCGCTATTCGCTCGACAGCACAGAGAAATGGCAGGACGGAAAACTGGTTTCCCTGTCCGGCCAGACCAATGACGATGGCGACAGGACTAGTGTCGATGCGGATCGAGAAGGGGATACACTGACAATCGATGGGACGGCCTATACGGGCGAAGCTCCTGCCGACATCATTCCGTCCAGCCATTGGAATATCAAACAGATGTACAGTGATGTGATGCTGTCGACAGAAGACGGCGAGCTGCTGGATATTAAGGTTGAACAGATTGGTCGCGACAATGTCATGATCGGGGGCCAAAGCGTGCCTGCAGACCACTACCGTCTGACGTCGGATATTACCGTTGACCTATGGTACGACGATGCCGGCCGGTGGGTGAAGCTGGCCTTTGAGGCTCGCGGACAGGCCATCGAATATCGGCTCCGTCAGCTCTACTAGATGGCCACGATCCGACTGGTCCTTGGAGACCAGCTGTCACTGAATATCTCCAGCCTGTCGGATGCCGACAAGGACAATGATCTGATCGTCATGGCGGAGGTCCATGACGAGGCAACATACGTCCGGCATCACAAGAAGAAGATTGCATTTCTCTTTGCCGCCATGCGCCAACACGCTGAGGCGCTGCGAGGTGAAGGATATAGTGTTCGCTATCGGAAGATCAGCGACGATATGGACGCCGATAGCCTGAAAGCCGTTGTGCGAGCATACCTGTCTGACAACTCCGACATTGACCGCGTCGTTGTCACGAAGCCCGGTGAATGGCGGCTGCTGGAGGACATGCAGACCTGGAGCGATGCGTTCGGTTGCGACGTCGAGCTTCGGGATGACAACCGCTTCCTATGTTCAGAAGAGACATTCCGCGAATGGGCTGACGGGCGGAAGGAACTCCGTATGGAGTACTTCTATCGCGAGATGCGCCGCAAGACCGGGCTCCTCATGGAAGGGGACGATCCTGCGGGCGGCGAATGGAACTACGATCAGGACAACCGGAAAAAGCTCCCTAAATCGAAATCGACACCCGCGCGGTGGTTCACCAGTCCCGACGAAATCGACAAGGGAGCCATCGAAGATGTCGCCGAGCGGTTCGACAATCATTTCGGTGATCTGGACTCTTTTTCGTTCGCCACGAAACGCGCGGGGGCAGAGGAAGCCCGGGATCACTTCATGGAGAACATCCTTCCGGGCTTTGGAGACTATCAGGACGCCATGGCCATGGATGAGCCGTGGATGTGGCACTCTATCCTGTCGATGTACCTCAATTGCGGTCTGCTAGAGCCACTCGACCTGTGCGAGCGCGCGGAGGAAGAGTGGAAGAATGATCGCGCGCCACTGAATGCGGTAGAAGGTTTCATTCGGCAGATCATCGGCTGGCGAGAGTATGTCCGCGGCGTCTACTGGCTCAAAATGCCTGACTATAAAGACATGAATGCGCTCAACGCGTCTCGCGACCTGCCGGACTTCTACTGGACGGGCGACACTGACATGACCTGCCTCTCTCAGGCCGTTCGGCAGACCAAGGAAAACGCTTACGCCCACCACATTCAGAGATTGATGATCACCGGCAATTTCGCCCTGATCGCCGGCATACATCCAGACCACGTAAACGAATGGTACATGGCCGTTTATGCCGATGCCTATGAGTGGGTCGAGCTGCCAAACACGCATGGAATGGCCATCTATGCCGATGGCGGCGTCGTGGCCTCCAAGCCTTATGCCTCCAGCGGAGCTTACATCAATCGGATGTCCGATTACTGCTCGAACTGCGCTTATGACGTACGCAAGAAGACCGGCGAGGGTGCATGCCCGTTCAACTATCTCTACTGGGACTTCATTGCCCGCAACGCGGACCAGCTACGCTCTAATGGACGCATGGGCCTGATTTATGCCAATCTGGAGAAGAAGAGCGACGAAGAGCTCGAGGCGATCAAGGAAAACGCTGAGGGCTACCTCAAGTCGATAGGGATCTAGGCCTTTGCCAACTGGAACTGGCCGACATTGATGCGCCCATCGAGGAACCCGGCTTCGCAATAGCTGAGATAGAAGTTCCACATCTGCTTGAACGCAAAGTCGAAGCCGAGGCCTTCAACACGGTCCCACGCATCATTGAATGACCGCCGCCACTCTGCGCATGTACGCGCATAATCCTGACCGAAGAGGCTTGCGCCGTCATAGCGCAGGCCGGCCGTTGCGACCTTATCCTTCAGCACCGCTTCGCTTGGTAGCATACCGCCTGGAAAAATGTAGCGCTGGATGAAATCGGCGCGCTTGCGATAGCGAGGGAACAGCTTGTCGTCGATTGTGATGATCTGCAGCGCCGCGCGTCCGCCATCCTTCAAAACCTCTGCAACTTTGGCAAAATAGCTCGGCCAGTAGCGCTCTCCGACGGCTTCAAACATCTCAATCGAGGCAACGCCGTCATAGGATCCGGTATGATCGCGGTAGTCCTCAAGTCGGATTTCGACGCGATCATTCAGGCCCCGATCAAACATTCTCTTCTGGGCGTACTCTCGCTGAGAGGGCGAAATCGTCAGGCAGGTTACCTTGGACCCTCGCTCTTTTGCGGCATACTCTGCAAAACCGCCCCAGCCGCATCCGATCTCAAGGAGGTTGCTGTCCGGTCCCGCTGACAGACCATCGCAGATGCTCGCATACTTGGTGTGCTGACCTTGCTCAAGCGACTGGTTCGGGCTGTCAAACCGAGCCGATGAATAGGTCATGCTCGGGTCCAGCCAAAGACCATAGAATTCGTTTCCAAGATCGTAGTGTGCAGTGATGTTTCGCCGCGCGCCGCTTTTGCTGTTCCGATTGAACATGTGGCGCAGAAGGTTTACGGCCCGAACGACGGCTCCACCAACCGCTAGTTGACCGGCTGCTTCGAAGTTTGCAGAGAAGAACCGGAGGACATTGGTGAGGTCCGGTGTCTCCCACTCGCCATCCATGTAGGACTCAGCAAAGCCGACATCGCCCCCGGCCATGGCGCGCTTCGCCACGGCATAGTCGAGGAATGTCACCTTTGCATGCGGGCCGTCGATGCCGTGGTCGAACAGGATCACGCGCTGATCCGGCAACGTCACTTCCAGCGATCCTCGGCGCGCGCGCAGTAGGGCGAGCGCAGCCAGTTTGAAGCTCGCGGGAACATCGTCCAGCTGGCGGATTGTCTTGGCAGTCGCTTTGATAGTGGTCATGCCGCTGGTTCCTTGGTCTTGCCCATTGCCACAGTCGCCTCTCTCGATGGCGGCGTCGGTTTTGAGTGATATTTCGCGCCCTTCAACCACAACTTTAGCGCCTCCCAGTGAATTCCCAAAGTCACGCCAATGGAGGATAAAGGCCGAGATACCGCTGTTTTCAGAAGATTAGCACTGGTTGCAGGCATTCTGCGCGTCTGAATGGTCGCCATATGGGTTCGCGTTTCACTGCCCACGCTATCAACGATGAGATTGACGCCTTTCTCCGGTGGGCGGAGCGTGAAGCGATACTGGCCAGAGATGTCAAAGAAGGGTGAGACGTGGAAAACCTTGTCCGCTTCATGAAGGCTGACGGAGTCTGAAGCCGTCGCAGCAACGTAACAGTGCGTCTCGCCAAACGTGTTGTTCACCTCGTAGATGACGCCCTTCACATCGCCGTCCGCGTCGTAGCCGAACCAGAGCGAGATGGGTGCGAACTTGTAAAAGAGATGGCGCGGGAACGTGGTGAGACGGACTGCGCCACCAGCGAGTTCCACGCCGGCTTCCCTGAATTTCGCGTCGGCCCATTCGCGCAGGGAGCATGCCCCGCGGGAGCCATGATCTTTCTCGGAGAACGAGAACACGCCCGGACGGTTCACAGAGAAGAACGGGGATACTTGGTGAGCATCGTCTAACCGATCGATGTCGATATCGATCATGAAGAGCTTGTATCTAAAGCGCTGCTCGAATGGCACGAACCGCTTATGCGTGGTTTCGCCGGTGAGAAGGGTGAGGGGCGCTTCGCGCATTAGCTGGTCGCCTGCGCCTGTACGACACCGACTTCGATCTCGCGGCCTTTTGGAGTGACCAACTCGATCCCTTGCGGTGTCCATGGCACTGCACCACCGAGCGACAGCGCTGCCGATAGTCCCGACTTCAAACCATCTTCATGGAAGCCGCTCCCCATCCAGGCCCCGGCTAACCAGAGGCCGTCTTCGCCCTGTACGCGCTTTAGCGTTCGCACGGCTGCTTCGGCCGCGCCGTCAAACTGCGGGTGATCAAAAACGAAAGAGCTAAAGGTCAGTTCGTCAGCAGGCGGGTTGTCCGGGTTCAACGTCACGAAGAGCGGTGCCCGGTCATCAATCGACTGCAGCTTGTTCATCCAGTACGACAGACAGATATCTCCGCTTTCCTGTTTCAGAACATTCCATGAAGCCCACGCCGCCTTCTTGCGCGGCATCAATGCGGGATCGCGGTGGAGATAGATCTGATTGGGCCGGTACTGCGCGGAGCCGAGCGCGAACTTTCGATCTGAAAAACTATCGTCAAGCATTGCGGCGGCCTGATCTGAGTGCACGGCCAGCACCACATCGTCGAAGACCTCATGCTTTCCGGTTTCGAACGTCAGACGCACCTTGTCGCCAAATCTGGAGACTGTTTCCACGCCCATGCCTGATTTGAGCCTGTCTCGCAGGTCGGCTTTCAGCGCGGCCACATAGGACTGACTACCGTTCTTTACAGTCCGCCATTTCGGCCGTTCCTTATGCATCAAGCGATGGTTTTCAAAGAACTTGAAGAAGCTGAGGGCGGGGTAGTCGAGGAGGCGATCTTCCGGCGTTGACCAGATCGCCGCCCCCATCGGGAGAATATAGTTTCGGCGAAACGTTTCATCGAAACCATGCCGGTCCAGCCACGCTCCTAGAGATACCTCCCCGACAGTGCCGGCGTCGAGTTCCTCTCGCGCGACATCATTGAAACGCAGAATGGTTTGCCAGAACCGATGAAAACTAGGGCTTAGAAGATTGCGTTTCTGGGCGAAGAACCCCTTTAGCGTTGAGGCCCACTCATAACCGTCGGGGTCCGACACGGCGAAACTCATATCGCTCGGCTGTGTCTCTACATTCAGTGCGTCGAAGAGCGCGATCAGGTTCGGATAATTGTGAGCATTATAGACAATGAATCCGACATCGACGTTGATTGGACCGACACCCGGATAATCGATGGTCTTGGTGTTGGAGTGGCCACCAATGCGTTCGCGCTTCTCAAACAGGGTAACGTCGGCGGTATCCTTCAGCGCCCACGCGGCGCTCAGTCCCGAGATACCAGATCCAACAATGGCTATTCTCTTCATGCTGCGTCCCGCTGATTCTTAAGGGTTTCATAGGCGTCGAGCGCGCGCTCTCGCCCCTTTTTGTGTTCGATGATCGGATAAGGGTACGTCTCGCCAAGCGTCACGCCGGCCTTTGAGAGCAGGTCATCATACGCCTCCCACGGGGCATGAATGTGTTTGGTCGGAAGATCTGCGAGCTCTGGGACCCATTGGCGGACGTAATCGCCGGTCTCGTCAAACTTCTGGCCCTGCGTGATCGGATTGAAAACACGGAAATAGGGGGCCGCATCGGCACCGGAACCGGCTGTCCATTGCCAGCTTGCGCTGTTAGACGCCGGATCGGCGTCCACAAGGGTGTCCCAGAACCAGTCTTCTCCACGTTGCCAGTGCACCAGCAGATGCTTTGTCAGGAAGGACGCAACAATCATCCGGACACGATTATGCATCCAGCCCGTGTGCCAGAGCTGGCGCATGCCCGCATCAACTATGGGATATCCGGTACGCCCCTTTGTCCAAGCGACATATCCATCCTCGTCGTCGCGCCATGGCATATTGTCGAAGTCGTCGTTGTAGTTCTCGGTCGCCAAATCGGGATTCTGAAACAGTTGGACGTAGGAGAACTCTCGCCAGCCTATTTCGGAGAGGAATACGCGAGCCGACTTCTCATTGACCTCGCCGGAGTCGATCCGAGATTGGGTCGCGCGCCAGATCTGCGCCGGGCCGATTTCCCCAAAATGCAGGTGCGGTGAAAGGCCGGATGTACCGTTCTTCAGATCTGGTCGGTTCCGATCAATCTTGTATTGGTTGACCGGGCTTTCGAGAAAAGACTTCAGGCGCTCTTGCGCTCCGGCTTCGCCGGGTGCCCAGACATCCTCGAAACCATCGGCCCAGTTTGGTGATGTCGGGAGCAGCTCCCAATCAGCCAGGTCGTCTGACGCCACGTCCAGTTTCGCCAATTCCTTGGGTTTCTTTGCGGGTGACGGCGCGCTGTAGCAGGCCTGAACCGCCCTCCAGTATGGAGAGAAAACACGGTAATGACCGCCAGATTGGGTCTCGATCGTCCATGGCTCTGTGAGTAGAGATCCGTTGAAGCTCTCAGCTCTCAGGCCTTTGTCCTTCAATGCACTCTTTATCGCCGAGTCGACTTCGCGCTCCGCCGCGCCGTATCGGCGGTTCCAGAAAACGGCGTCCGCCTCGGTATCCTCAACGGCAGCAATCAAAGCCTTCTGAGCATCCCCTGCACGCAGGATCAGGCGACCGCCGGCGCTTTCGATATCCGCCGAAAGCGACTCGAGTGACTTGTGCAGCCACCATCTGGATGCGCCGCCGCGATCTCGAAGATCACTGTCTTGTTCGAGGATATAGAGGCAAAGAACTGGTCGCCCGGTATTCACCGCAGCATTCAGCGCGGGGTTATCCTCCAGCCTTAAATCATTTCGGAACCAGACCAGTGCTGGTGTCGATTCACTATCCGGCAACGGATGGGTCCCCTTGATGCGGCGTTTGTTGTAGATACGCGCCGCAAAGCATTGTGGATCAACACGAATTGCCGTTCGCCTGCCTTAACCGGCGATAACTGCCTATCATACGACCA
This sequence comes from Hyphomonadaceae bacterium, assembly GCA_028285145.1. GTDB lineage: Bacteria > Pseudomonadota > Alphaproteobacteria > Caulobacterales > Hyphomonadaceae > JANQQC01. The sequence goes on along the minus strand of JANQQC010000065.1, from coordinate 51,770 downwards.
GACGAGACCTTGTTGGGAAATCGACGTGACCGAGCAAAACCTATCTGCCCTGATCGACACATCATCGACGAAGAAGATCATTTGCGTTGGCGACACGATGCTGGATCGCTTTGTCTACGGCAGTGTTGACCGCATTTCACCTGAGGCACCGGTTCCGGTCTTCAGGCAGACGCGCGTCACGGAGATGCCGGGCGGGGCAGGCAATGTTGCGCGAAATGTGGCGGCGCTCGACGCTGAAGCCGTACTGATCGGCGTCGTTGGTGATGATGATGAGGCCCGCCGTCTCGTCCGTGCAATAGGTGACATGGATGGCGTCACTGGCGACCTGATCGCGGAGCGCGGCCGTCCTACGACCTTGAAGACACGGTATGTCGCCACATCGCAGCAGATGCTTCGCGTAGACAGCGAAGAGACATCCGCCATTGATCGAGCCACGGAGCAAGCGGTCATCGACTCTCTCACTTACGAAGCGAAATCCGCCGATGCGATCCTGTTCTCGGATTATGCCAAAGGCGTCGCCACCCCGGGCATTCTGGACGTAGTCACACGCGTCGCAGCGGAGTTTGACCTCCCTGTTATCGTTGATCCGAAAGGACGAGACTTCAACAAGTACGGCCCTGTCGCACTCATCAAACCGAATGCTGCAGAACTCGCAGCCGCAACGGAGCTTCCCAGCGGTTCAGATCAGGAAACGGCCGCTGCCCTAAATGCTGCCAAGCAGGGCTCGATGGCCAAAGCCATTGTCGCCACAAGAGCCGCCAAAGGCATGTCTTATGTGGATGAAAACGGCCGGATCGTTCACGTCCAGGGCGAAGCGCGGGAAGTTTATGATGTGTCCGGCGCAGGCGACACGAGCCTTGCAGCGCTCGGGATCGGGCTGGCAGTAGGCGGCACACTGGAGCAGGCGGTCGCGCTCGCCATCCGAGCATCTGGTATCGCTGTTGGCAAAGCTGGAACCGCTGCGGTGACGGCCGCCGAGCTGAACGAGTCGCTCAAATTGGGCATGGCACGTGTGGGGAGCGGACACACACCGCTTACCGCCCTGCAGGCGCGCATTGACGTCTGGCGCGATGCCGGGCTGACAATCGGCTTTACCAATGGCTGCTTCGATATCCTTCATCCCGGGCACCTCAAGGTGCTGGAGGAAGCGCGTGAACGCTGCGGACGACTAATCGTCGGGCTCAACTCAGATGCGTCTGTTCGTCGGCTCAAGGGGGCAAGTCGACCTGTGAACAGCGAAACGTCGAGGGCGCGCGTTCTTTCAGCATTGTCCGTCGTGGACGACGTAATTGTCTTCGAAGAGGACACCCCAGCCAATCTCATCGACGCAATCAAACCTGACCTGCTGGTCAAAGGCGGAGACTATGCGCTTGAAGACATCGTCGGTGCGCGGAGCGTGCTGCAGCGGGGAGGGGCCGTCCACATCGTTCCGCTGGTGCAGGGTGAATCGACGACATCCGCCATCGAACGTGCGAAAGGCGACGCATGACCGACTCTGCCGTTCGAACCACCGCGACCCAACTCTTCGCCCAATATGGAGAAGATGCCGTCGTTATCGCCACGTTGCGAGCCGCCGAGGTCGCCGCGCTGGGCGATGCAGACGCGCTCCAGCACTGGGATGACGTTATCGCCTATCTCGAAAAGGGTGTTGAGAACGGACCGCTCAACTAGTTGCCTTTTCCGATGTCGTCGCCCGGGCGGCGTATGGGCGCGACATCGACAGATTCCATCTCCTCAAGCCCGCCAAGGGGTTCGGCGGGCTTGGGCGCGTTCTCATCCAGCCACGTCGATAGAAACGCTACACGGTTGGCGATACTGACCTGAGCTGCTTCGGGATCGGTCAGGTGATGTTTCAGACGTGGTCGTGGCAGGTTTGGCATCAGCCGCTGAAGGAACGGAACACCTGACTTCATCGGTACTTCGATCAAACACTGACCGACCAACCCGTCAGAGCACTCCAGGTCCTCCAGTCCTGCGGTTTCAGGTCCTAGCCAGACCACGCCGCCAAATCGCTGTCGCACATCATCATCGCCAGCAAACGACGCCAAAACGCTCTGCACCGGTTCAGTCATGGACGGCGGCGCGATCAGGACGAAACCACGCTTAAGATTGTCTTCCTCAAGATAGGAACGGAATGCAGCTACAGCATCGGTTTCTGTCATCTCCGCGAAGTCCGCGCTTTCCTTATGGACCGGCGAGCCATGCCGCAGATATGGTGCGTAAACGGGCGCATCGCCAAGCACATCCAACAACCGTCCAAGGAACGCTTCGGTCTCGCCGCGTGATCTCTCATGGTCGAAGCTGACCACCCCCGGAGGATGGGGCGCACGGCGAATTGGCGGCAGCACAAACAGATCTACACCCCAAGGCGATTCCCATGCGCCTGGGGGAGCCTCGACAGGTCGCAACGCCCAGTTTTCCAGTGCCCCATAAACAGGTTCACTGGTCTCGATGGGGTCTTTCTGCATGTAGAAGGTGCGATAGGCCCAGTCTTTCAGGCCCATCCATAGAATGGCTGCCACAGCGACAACCACGATTGCGCGACGCATCAGGGTCTCCCACGGGCCTCTCTGAGACCAGAATACTTCGGTTGGTCGACTTCTAACTGAGCAATTGCGGTGGTTTTAAGATGTTCCAGCAGGCCGGGCGTACTCAACGTCAGCTCTGAGTTGCGGAGCTTTTCGCAGAGCATCTGGACCATTTCCGAGTGGCTGTGGGCTTCAGGAGAGATATTCAGAAGCGCTGCGAGGGAGGCGGCTTCTCTGAGATCATTCGCGTCTCTCGCCTCAAGATCCCTCAACACGATGTCGAGCACATTTACAGCGACCCGCGCGTGAAAAGCGGCGTGGCCCGTAAGCTGTGGCGCGGCGGTGTCGGAGATGAACCCGCGCACCGCAGTGACGAGTTCTGAAACAGAAGGTTGATCATGCATCGCGAACACGCTCCAACAGATTGATGAGGTCGATCTCGGTTTCCGATACGCGCCGACCGATCGCCGCGCGCTCGACACTTGGATCAGCGCCAGATCGGAAGGCTTCGTACATGATCATGCACATGACGCCCCATTTGAAGCTGCCAAGCGTTTCCCACCAGTCAATCTCTGCAGGCGTGACCTCGACACCGCCTGCCGCCGCATAGGCGTCAAGAAACTCACCAAGGTCGCCAAAACCGCCAACGCGGTTTTGAGAGTTCCCGAAACGCCAGGAGTTGATGCAAATCCAGGCAAGGTCCTCGCGCCGGTCTCCCAGATGAGCCAGTTCCCAATCAAGAACGGCCACAAGCCCGGTTTCATCCACAATCAAGTTTCCAAGCCGGAAGTCTCCATGAACCAGCGAAGGTTCGACGGCGTCTGGAACAGACGCCTTGAGCCACTGGATCGCTAGTTCAAAGACAGGTCGGGGCGTGTCGAAACCCCGGTAAATCTCTTCGTACTGGGCGAGTTGGTCCTCTCCCATGCTTTTCGGGAGATCGGGAACGTCGGCAATATCAATCGAATGGATCAGAGCAGCCGCGCTGCCACATTGCGCCGCGAGCTTCTCACGCGCCGTCGCGTACTGATCGTCTCGAAGGATCTTCCGAGCTATCGTCTCACCAGCGATCCGGTTCATGATGAAGGCTTGGCCAAGCCCGTCCTCCGGCTTGCAACTGTGAACCACGCGTGGAGCTGGAACCCCCGCCGCGACCGCGCGGTCGATAAGCGCTGCCTCATTTTCCAGACCAATGGCCGCCTGCGACCGAGCTGCGGAGACACCTCCGGGAGCACGGCGCAGGATCAGATCCTCAACCGCGCCGCCGCTCGGGCCGAAATCGAAAGCCCATGTCTCCTGGCTGGCACCGCCGGATAACCTTTTCAGATCAGAAACCTTACCGGCCGGGTCGCCTAATTTCGACCCGAGTGCGTTAAGCGCATTTTCAAGTTCTTGTGTCGTACCCATCTTCGACACAATTGCGCGGAACGAGGATTAAAGCCAAGAGTTCCTCAACGTCAGGAGTATGGTGGGAATGGCAAAGAAGACGAAGGAACCTCAGTCGCCGCTAATACCGTCGGATGCGCTCGAGCCGCCGCGGAAGCAGAGCCTTTTTGCATGGCTACGCGCGCGGTTCTTTGCCGGAATGGTCATTGCGGCACCGATAGCGATCACATTCTGGGTGATCCAGTTCCTGATCACTTTCATCGATAATCGCGTTAAACCGCTGCTCCCACCTGTTCTGAAGCCGGAAACCTACACCAATTATGCGATCCCGGGTGTTGGCGTCCTGGTGACTGTGATTGCCCTGACCATTCTCGGGGCTGTCGCAACGAACCTCATCGGGCGCTCTCTTATCAACAGCAGCGACCGGTTACTCAGTCGCATTCCAATCGTCCGGAACGTTTACTCCGCCTTTAAACAACTCTTCGAGGTGCTGGGAAACAATCAGACGGCCAGTTTCGACTCGGTCGTCCTTGTTGAGTATCCAAGGCGTGGGTCATGGTGCATCGGCTTTGTAGCGTCGGGGGCGAAGGGCGAAGTCAAAGCGCGGCTGACGGACGATCATATCGGTGTTTTCGTGCCGACCACGCCGAACCCGACCTCGGGCTTTCTTGTCTATGTGACGCGCGCGGAAGTGAAGGAACTCGACATGACTGTCGAAGAGGGCGCTAAACTCATCCTGTCAGCTGGCCTAGTCGTTCCAGAGGCCAAGACAGATGAGTCTGGTGAGCTGTTCGAGGCTAAGTCTCTTCCGGCTTCTGAAACTGAGGTGCGAGAAGGGTCTTAAGCAGTCTAATTGCTTCGACGCGGCTCGAGTCCAGCTCTTCTCCACGTTCCACGATCATTCGGGCATCCTGACGCGCGACCTCTATCAGGTCACTATGCTTTGAAAGATCGAGCAGCCGGAATGATGCTAGCCCGGACTGGCGTGTTCCCAGGATGTCGCCGGGCCCACGCAGCTTGTAATCGGCTTCGGCAATCTCGAATCCATCATCGGTGCGGCGCAGCGTTTCGAGTCGCTCATGCGCCATTTCGGTCAACGGAGGCCGGTAGAGCAAAAGGCAGAAGCTCGGTTTATCTCCTCGACCGACGCGGCCTCGCAACTGATGAAGCTGGGCCAGACCGAAACCTTCAGCCCGCTCGATCACCATGATCGTGGCCTCTGGCACATCGACGCCCACCTCAATAACCGTGGTCGCCACAAGCACGGACGTCCGCCCGGTCCGGAAGGCTTCAAGGTTCGCGTCCTTTTCGCTGGCTTTCATTCGTCCGTGGACAAGGCCCACAGGTGCGTTGAGGGATCGCGACAGAGCGGCGTGCCGCCCGACGGCTGTGCTGTCATCATCGTCAACATCAACCTTAGGGCAAACCCAGAACGCTCGCTCGCCGCGCCCAATCGCGCGTCCAACGGCGGCGACAACATCTTCGATCCGGGTGTCAGGCATTGCGCGTGTCTCGATCGGCTGCCGGCCGGCTGGCTTCTCGTCAAGGATTGATAAGTCGAGGTCACCAGCCACCGCCATCGACAGCGTGCGCGGGATCGGCGTCGCACTCATGACCAGCATATGCGGGCTCGTGGCCTTATCGGCGAGCCGGGCACGATCCATCACGCCAAAGCGGTGCTGCTCGTCGACAATGACGAGGCCGAGATTGCGGAACGTCACAGCCTCCTGAAACAGGGCCTGTGTTCCGACACAGACCTGTACCGTCCCGTCCGCCAGCCCGAGCAGCACACCTTCTCGCGCCGAAGCGCTCATGCCTCCGGTCAAAAGCTCGACCTGATAACCGAGTGGCGACAATAGCTGCAAGAATGCGCGGTGTTGCTGCGTGGCAAGCACCTCCGTCGGTGCCATGAACGCCGTTTGCGCCCCGGCCGCCACCGCCTGAACCACGGCCATTCCGCCCACGAGTGTCTTGCCGGATCCCACATCTCCCTGAAGCATGCGGCGCATCGGGTAGGATTGCTTCAAATCCTGGGAGATATCTCGAAACGCGTTGATCTGTGCGCCGGTCGGTTTGTAGGGCAGGCTTTTCAGAAGTTCAGCATGGCGCTCCTTCGCTGCAGGGAGCGGGCGGCTCTGTCGGTCGGAGCGGGCCGCCCGCGCCTGTGCAAAGACGATTTCACGCGCGAGCGCCTCGTCATAGGCAAGACGCGCGCGAGCCTGCTCAAATGCCCCTTCATCATAGACATCAGGATTGTGCAGCGCGCGCAGCGCAGTCTTCATAGACGCCCAGCTTTGCTTGCTTATCTGGCTGGGGTCAGACCACTCCGGCAGATCGTCAGGAATGAGATCAAGCGCAGCTATCTGAGCGCTATGAACGCGTTTGTTCGTTAGCCCGGCAGACAACGGATAAACCGGTTCCACCAGTGGCGGGCGTTCATCCTTTACAGGGTCAAGAACGTAGTCAGGGTGCGCGATCTGCCGTTCGCCCTGAAATTCCTCCACCTTGCCCGAAACGATGCGCTTTGCATTGAGCGGGAACTGGCCCTTAAGCCACTGTCCATTCGCCCGGAAGAACACCAGCGTCAGGAAACCCGTATCGTCGACCAGCCGAACTCGGTGCGGGGCCGTGGCGTTGTAAGGCGCTATGACGGCCGACACAGTGCCTTCAACGGTTGAAACCTCCCCTGGTACCGTTTCCTCGAATGAAGCTTTCGTCCGCCGGTCGATCCATGCATTGGGAAGATGGAGCAACAGATCCCAGACTCGCTCTCCTCCTACCAAATGCTCAAGCACAGGCTTGAGTTTTGGACCAATGCCGGGGAGGGCGTCCAATGGTTCGAACAGGGGGAACAGGCGCGAGTCACGCATACCGCGACACTATGGAGCGAGGTCTTCCTGCGCAATCACATGTGCTTCTTCTGGAGTTCGTCCTATCTAGTCACCGGACAGGAGATTGAGATGGATGAACGTCGCAGAAAACTGAAGTTCCGGGCCTGGCGACGAGGATTCCGGGAAATGGACCTGCTCATGGGGTCTTTCGCGGAACGACACATCGGAGAACTCGATGAAGCAGGCTTGGACGAGTTCGAGCGACTGCTGGCGACACCCGACTGGGAAGTTTACGCTTGGCTCGTCGGCCAGAAGCCTGTTCCTGACAATCATGCAGGGCCAGTGCTGGACCAGATGATCGCGTTTCGCTACGAGGCGATGCCGGGCTAACGCCGCCAACCACCGTCTATCAACATGCAAGCTCTCTCCGTCCTGAAAACGCTCTCGGGCCCGGCCAAGTTTTTTGGTGCGCCGTTTGGAGCTGATGTACGCGTGATGGCGAAGACCGCCATCCAACGTGGCGGTGTCTCGATCTATGTCGCGCGGGATGACAAGGCGGCCGCCGGTGCCATCGCGCTCAGCCAGTTCGTCGAGCCAAACCTCGAAACCGTGCTGATTCCGGCATGGGACACGTTGCCGTATGATCGGGTCAGCCCAGCGCCAGCTGTAGCATCTCGTAGATGCGCTGGCCTTGCGCGCCTCGCTCAACGAAAAACGGACAGCCCACCACTGCTTTGCGTTACGACAGCGGCCTCACTTGTACAGCGGGTGCCACCGGTTGAGACCATGCGGCAGTCGAGCCTTTCGCTCGCAAAAGGGGACACCGTCTCCGAAAAGGATCTCACCGAGTATCTGAGCGTGAACGGGTATGTTCGCGTGAGCACCGTTCGAGAACGCGGCGAGTTTGCGATCAGAGGCGGGATCATCGACATTTTCCCGCCAACAGAGCCAGACCCCATTCGCCTCGACCTTTTTGGCGATGAACTCGACACTATTAAATCCTTTGATCCTGAGACACAGCGTTCAACCGGTCAGCTGAAACGAGTCGATTTCGCGCCTGTCAGCGAAATCATCTTCTCGCCGGACGTGCTTTCGCTATTCCGCGAGAAGTATCTGGAGAGCCTCGGTCCTCCCGCTGGCGACACGATGTACGAAGCGGCTCGCGCACAAATCCGTCGACAGGGGCTGGAGAACTGGCTGCCACTGTTTCACGAACGCCTCGACACGCTTTTCGACTATGCCGGCGAAAACGCGCTCTTCGGTCTGGGCGCCCTTGCCGGTGAAGCCATGGCTGAGCGTCTGTCGCAGGCCCGCGACTATCACGACGCGCGTGTCGAGGCCGCCGGGGAGGGGACACAGGCGAAAGTCCTTCAACCTGAAGCCCTTTACCTCGCATCTGACGAACTGGACCGATACATCGCGATCACCGCGGTGGCTCGGTTCAGCAGCGCAACTGCGGATGAAGCCGGTATCGATTTGGGGGCTCGCAACGAGCGGAACTTTGCGCCAGAACGCTCGCGGCCTGACACCAACGTATTCGAAGCCGCCGCCGAACATGCCGCCGCTCATCGTAAGGCCGGTAAAGCAGTCTGCTTTGCAGCATGGAGCGAAGGCTCTGCTGACAGGCTCGCTAACGTCCTCGAAGACCACGGCCTTTCAGAACCATTGCGCAGCCACTCCGAAGAAGCCGCAAATGCAGCCGGTCTTAGCATCTGCGTACTGCCACTGGAGCAGGGTCTGGTGTTCGATGATCTCGCAATCATCGCCGAACCGGATATCCTCGGCGACCGGCTTGCCGCTCCGCGCCGCAAGCGCAAGGCGGCGAATTTCATCACCGAGGCCGGTTCATTGTCTATTGGAGACTTGATCGTCCACGTCGATCACGGCGTTGGACGATACGGCGGTCTTCGGATGCTTGAGCTAACGGGCGCGGCCCATGACTGCCTTGAGCTCGAATATGCGGGCGGAGACCGAATCTTTCTCCCGGTAGAAAACATTGACCTGATCAGCCGCTATGGGTCCGATGAAGCAGAAACGGCGGTCGACCGCCTTGGCGGGGCCGGGTGGCAGACCCGGAAAGCCAAAGCCAAGAAACGTATCCTCGAAATGGCGGCGGAACTGCTGCAGATCGCTGCCGCGCGAGAGCTCAAGAAAGCCGAAACGACGGGGACAGGGGAGGGCCTGTATCAGGAGTTCGCGGCGCGCTTCCCCTACGAAGAGACCGACGATCAGCTCAACGCCATTCAGGACGTCTTGTCGGATCTCTCCTCCGGCAAACCAATGGATCGGCTCGTCTGTGGCGATGTCGGCTTCGGCAAGACCGAAGTCGCGCTGCGAGGCGCGTTCGTCGCCGCGATGAGCGGTATGCAGGTCGCAGTGATTGCGCCAACGACCCTTCTCGCCCGGCAACACTTCCAGACCTTCAAGGACCGCTTCTCAGGCTGGCCGCTGAACGTACGCCAGCTGTCGAGACTGGTCAGTGCGAAGGAAGCAGCTGATGTCCGCAGGGGATTAGAGAATGGCACGATCGATGTCGTAATCGGCACACATGCACTGCTGTCAGACAGCGTGGCGTTCAAGCGCCTCGGCCTTGTCGTGGTCGATGAGGAACAACGCTTCGGCGTAAAGCACAAGGAGCGGCTGAAGGAGTTCAAGGCGGACGTGCACGTGCTGACTCTGTCGGCCACGCCGATCCCGCGTACACTGCAAATGGCGCTGACCGGCATTCGCGACCTTTCGATCATCGCAACACCCCCGGTCGACCGCTTGTCCGTGCGAACCTATGTGACGGAGTTCGACACGCTGACCATTCGTGAAGCGCTGCTCAGGGAGAAGTATCGCGGTGGTCAGGCCTTCTACGTCGCGCCCCGGATAACCGATCTCGACAAGCTCGAGGCATTTCTGCGCGACAACGTCCCCGAAGTCAGCTTCGTCGTGGCGCACGGTCAGATGGGCGCGACCGAACTCGAAGACATCATGACCGCGTTCTACGACGGAAAGTACGATGTCCTGCTATCAACAACGATTGTTGAAAGCGGACTCGATATCCCGCGCGCCAATACGCTGATCATCCACCGCGCCGATCTTTTCGGCCTTGCCCAGCTCTATCAGCTGCGGGGCCGGGTCGGGCGTTCCAAGCTTCGGGCTTATGCCTATTTCACCTCGCCGCAGGATCAGGTGATCACGACTAATGCCGAGCGCCGCTTGAGGGTTCTGCAATCACTGGATAGCCTGGGAGCCGGTTTCCAACTTGCCAGCCACGACCTTGACATCCGAGGTGGCGGAAACCTGCTGGGCGACGCGCAGTCCGGACACATCCGCGAAGTGGGCGTGGAGCTTTACCAGACCATGCTGGAAGAGGCCGTCAGTGCTTTGAAGGCGGGGGCTCACGAGGTCGATGAAGTCGTCGATGAGTGGTCGCCCCAGATTAATCTCGGCGTCTCGGTCCTCATCCCGGAAGACTACGTTCAGGATCTCGGCGAACGGCTCGCGCTCTATCGTCGTCTCGCCTCTATCGACGATGACTCCGAACGGGAGTCATTTGCAGCCGAACTCATCGATCGCTTCGGTCCGCTTCCTGAGGAAACCAGCCAATTGCTCGACATCATGGCGATCAAGGCGGCATGCAAGCGATTGGGCATTGAGAAGCTGGACGGTGGACCGAAGGGGATCGTCTTCGCTTTCCGGGATGACACGCCGCTGGAGCCGCAGGCGCTTATGACGATCGTTCGCTCGCGTCCCAACAATCTGCGCCTTCGCCCCGACTCGAAGCTCGTGCTGTCGCCGGCGCAGCAAACACCTGCGCAGCGCATGCTGCAGGCCCGGAAATTCCTCACCGAGCTGAGTAGTTTCGCGGCTCAGACCGAGAGCGAAGACGCCTGAGCAAACCGGCGCCGCCGGGGAACCTCTTTTCATTACGCGTGCCCGTCTTAAGGTCACTGCCAGACCTCGCCGAACCGGCGGTTGATAACATAGGGAGAAGCGAGATGGCGTCAGGACCATTGTCAGGTGTTCGCATTGTTGAGTTTGCCGGGATCGGACCGGGACCGTTCTGCGGAATGCTGCTTTCAGACCTTGGAGCCGATGTCGTTCGGATTGACCGTCCGGGCGACGGAAAACCGGGCAACGCGGCAGATGTGAGCGGACGAGGACGTCGGTCAATTGGCCTCGACCTCAAGAATCCGAAACACACCGAAGCCGCGCTGGCCCTGATCGAGAAAGCGGACGGGCTGATCGAAGGTTTCCGGCCCGGAGTCATGGAGCGGCTGGGTCTTGGCCCGGATGAGGCGCTCGCACGTAATCCAAAGCTTGTTTACGGCCGGATGACAGGCTGGGGACAGACCGGCACGCTGTCTCACGCCGCCGGCCACGATCTGAACTATATCGCGCTCACAGGTGCGCTCCATGCCATGGGCCGCAAAGACCAACGTCCAAGCCCACCCTTGAACCTGGTTGGGGACTATGGCGGTGGCGCGCTGTACCTCGCCTTTGGTCTTTGCGCAGGGATCATCAGTGCGCGAGAGACCGGGCAGGGGCAGGTGATCGACTGCGCCATGACGGATGGCGCCGCGTCACTGGCAGCGATGTTCTTCGGCATGCGCGCCATGGGCATCTGGACCGATGAACGCGAAGCCAACCTGCTGGATGGCGGCGCGCACTTCTACGACACCTACGAATGCTCAGATGGAAAGTGGGTCTCCATAGGATCCATTGAACCTCAGTTTTACGCGCTGCTGCTGGAAAAGGCCGGGCTCACAGATCCCGCATTTCAGGCACAGATGGACAGGTCTCAGTGGCCATCATTAAAGGCGAAACTGATAGACGTGATCAAGACCAAGACGCGGGACGAATGGTGTGAACTGATGGAAGGCACAGATGTCTGTTTCGCACCCGTCCTTTCAATGGCGGAAGCACCAGACCATCCTCACAATCGCGCGCGGGAAACCTTTGTGGAGCTTGAAGGGGTTGTGCAGCCCGCGCCCGCACCGCGCTTCTCCAAGACACCGGGCGAGATACAGGGCCGGGCACCCGGACGGGGTGAGCACACAGACGCCATTCTTAGTGACTGGGGCGTGAGCGCCGATCTTCTGAACGCATGAGCGCACTTCCGGGGACAACGGGCCGACGGCGTATCTACCTGATGCGCCACGGCTTCGTTGACTACACATCGAAGCTCGTCCGGGAGTCGCAGGACCCGACATTGGCGCGGCTTACACCCGTCGGCCGCGAGGAAGCTGCGGCAGCAGGTGCAGCGTTGTCGGAGATACACTTCGATGTCGCGATCAGTTCAGGCCTCGCGCGGACCCGCGAAACGGCCGAGATCGTTCTACACGGCCACCCGAACCCACCTCCACTGGAAGACGATGCCCGTTTCGGAGAACTGCATTCAGGCCACTACATCAACTTCGCCAGCGCGGAACAACTCGCTGCGACGATGACCTTTCAATTCGAGCAGGCCGGAGAACCGGGCGCTACCTTCCTTGAGGGCGGAGAGCTCTTCTCAGACGCAATGGACCGGATTGAAGCGGGCTTTCACGCGCTTCTGGCGCGTCCATCCTGGTCCAGCGCACTCGTCGTGGCGCATGAGGGCGTCAATCGCCTCGCACTGGCGTGGGTCCTAGGCGCGCCTCTGGGGGCCTGTGCAGGCTTCGAGCAGGACACAGGATGCGTCAACATCGTGGATTTCGATCTTGTGCCTGCAGAACAGGATCATCGCGTGCGAATCGAGCGTGCTGTCATTAAGGCCGTGAACTTGACGCCGGCCAATTATCTCAAGAACGGGATGAATCTTCGCAGTCTTGAGGCCATTTTCACCCGCGCGGAGGCCACAGACTGAACATGCATTCATCTTGTTCTGGTTTCCCACTCACACTGAACGAAAGATAACGCGATCCCCATCCGCTCGTTCAGCTTGAATCATCTATAAACATGACCGTTGGGTCGTGCGCTGTGTGAACCTCACTTGTGCGAGCCAACGTCCTTCTTGCTAACTTGGCCGGCCTTCGCGTCGGCCCTTTTTCTGTCTGATGCAAGATGAGTCCGAAGCCGGTCGCAAGCACGCCGGCATAATCTGAGGCGACTGACACGTATCAATCGGCCTTTCGAACAATCCAGCTATTGAGCCCCTGACGCAAAGCCTAGCCGCTCAATAGAGAACTCACCATGACCATGCCTCCGATGCTGTTTGTCTGCCTGTTTCTTGGTGGTCTCGGCCTGTTTCTGATCGGTGCAGGAGTCATCTGGTGGGTGTCTCTGCAGGCAAGGATGCTCAAACGAGAGGAAAACTCGTGACGGGCTACTATCTAGATGATGAGGCGACGGGACTGGACGCGTTGCGGGAGCGTCTGGAAGCCACCGACCTCATACCTAGCCAGAAGCCTCTGCTGGATGGGATCGAAGATAAGATGACCGCGCTGCAAAGGGCAGGGATAGCGTCTGTTGCCGATTTGCGCGCTGCGCTGAAATCCAAAAAGTCTCTGGCGACTCTGTCGAAAACATCCGGCATCGATCTGAATTATCTTCAATTGCTCAGACGAACCGTCAACGGCTTCTTTCCCAAGCCAAGGGCGCTCCGTGAATTCGAGTGGCTCAAAAGCAGTTTGATCGAGCGCCTCGAAAGTGCGGGCATAAAGAACACGCGACAGCTATTTGAGGCGGCTTCTAGAGACGTGAGCGCATTCGCTAAGAAGACCGGCGCGAATCCGAAGAAGCTGGAGGAAGTCTTTGAACTCTCCGATCTAAGTCGCGTCCAATGGGTCAGCCCGACCTTTGCGAGAACTCTGGTCGCCGCTGGCGTCTCGAGTGCGGCGGCAGTGGCCAAGGCCGATCCCGAAGCGCTTTTCGAGGCGATCGCAAAGGCCAACCAAGGGGCGAAGTTCTACAAAGGCAAAGTCGGCTTGAGAGACGTCAGGCGTCTGGTGAGCGCCGCAGCTTACGTTCCTTGAACAGGGCGTCGACACCATCATTCAGTTCAGCAAAGCATCGTTGCCGCGGGTTTTGCGAGTTTCGACATCTCTCAGGTCAGCGCTCGGCGCACGTTTCAGAAGCTCACTCATATGGAGAATGACCATGGAAGCCAACCTATTGCTTCGCCATAGGCTACGATGACATGGCTGCGCGGCGTGCTGTATTGATCAATTTTGCGGAGCAGTACGCCTTCCCATGACCCGCTGCGGACGACCGCTTTCAAGAGCTCTTCTCACAGCACGAACTCTTCAATCACTTGTTGGATGTTTGATGAAACCTAGAGGCACCTACAGTCTAACGCGGCGCTGAATGTGTTGCATGAACCAATCCACCGCTGGATTGCTGTGGTTAGCTCGATAGGCGACTGCATTCTCCAGCACTAAGGGACAACTCTCGATGCTGGCCGGGACGCTGTTCTCCGGAATACGTGATCGCAATTCTTCGGGCAGCAATGCTGTTCCGATACCTGCGGATGCAGCACTTGCAGCGGACAGGAAGGACGGGGCTTCTGAAACGATCCTGATCGTGATCTCGTGATCCACGGCTGAGCTGATGATTGCATCGTAGAGCCGCGGGGCCCGCCGACGACCATAGAAGACGAGCGGTTCATTGAGGACAGTTTCCCAAGCCACGGGCTCATCGCTTGGCGCGTCACTTCTGCGCCGCAGGGCAAAGAACGCTGAAGGCACCAAGAGGCAGAGTCGCAAGTCTTCCCGATCGAGTGGGGGATGCAGGAAGCCTATGTCGATTTCCCCATCGGCCAAGGCTATTTCCTGTTCCACAGTTCCCAGTTCGAGCAGTTGAATGTCGACCTTAGGAAATGCGTCCTTAAAACCGCCAATCCATTGCGGTGCAATACCGAGCATTGCGACCGTGGTCATGGCGACCCGTAGGACCTGCGTATTTCCATGCGCCAACGAGGCTGCAACACGACGGCCACGCTCGATCCGATCCAGAATGGCGCGCGCTTCATAAAGAAAGTGCTGGCCGGATGGTGTCAGGCGGACTTCTCTTTTCGTACGGGCAAATAGGTCAAGTCCCAACTCATCCTCGAGCCGTTTGATGTGAACCGACAAGACCGACTGGGCGACGCCTGCCCGTTTTGCCGCGCGCCCGAAATGGAGATCCTCCGCCAGAATGACGAACAATCGCAGCCGTTTCGTGTCCATAGGGGACGCCCTCACTCAGTAATCGCAATAACCGATCAGGTGAGATGATATCAGAATTTCTCATGTGCTGAACGTGCGCCATATCGCCGGTTGCCTTTTAATTCTGGCCCATATGATCGGATGAAACCAATGAAACTAACCGCCACAACAGCAATCGCTTTATCGGCTTTTGCGATTACGAACTGCGCTGCGTTCGCGGAAGCGCCCTATATGAACTTTCAGGGTGGCAAGCTTGTCGCAATCAGCGATGGCGACATGCTCGCTTCAGCTTACGTGAATGGACAACTCGGGACCAAGGAAAGCGACGACGCCCTCATCGTCGCAACCATGAGCCCGGACCTTACCGATGTAACTGTGGCGACAGTTAAAGTCTCAAACTCGGTCGCCGGCGCGCCGACCGCCGTCGCCGTCACGCCGGATGGCCGCTTTGCCGTCGTCTCGGAGTCATTCGGAGAACGCGGCACCGACGCGCAGTCTTTCGGCGACCTCCCGGTCGGCTCGCTTCTGACACTCGTTGATGTTTCTGACGCGAATGAACCGCGCGTCGTCCAACAGCTCGATGTCGGCTCACGGCCGGAGGGCTTATCGCTCAGCCCGTCCGGCGACATGGCGGCGATCGCCATGCATCCGGCCGATGGGCGCGGCGTCGCATTTGTTCCGCTGGTCGACGGCGCGTTGGGGGAACCGAGCTATGCATCCGTGCCCGGAACCGAACCGACCGACAGGCTGAGCCATGTCGAGTGGCATCCATCGGGGGACTTTGTCGCGATCACCGACGTCAACCGGGCGATCATCCGATTTGCGCAAGTCGTACGTGGTGAGGAAGGCGTTTCGCTTGAAGAATGGGGCAACCCGGTTCTGGTCTCGAAATACCCCTTCATGGGGCGGTTCACACCGGATGGAAGCTATTTTCTGACGGGCAATCTTTATTGGGGTGGCGATGTCGTGGGCGTTTGGACGGAAGCGCCGGCAGGGGATGTCACGTCGATCCGTTTCGCATCGGAAGCTGGTGAGAATGGACCCCAGCATTTTCTGATCGGGCGCGCCGAAACTGGTACCTCCCCGGAGGGCATTGCCATATCACCGGACGGCGAATGGGCGGTGACCACAAATCTGGAAGTATCCTATGCCCCGGCTGACGATCCGCGGCACACGCCATATTCATCTCTCACACTGATCGACATCGATCGGGATACCGGGCGGCTCCATACCGTTGGAACCTACGCCTTTGACGGCATCCTTCCCGAAGCGGCTGTTTGGGATGCGTCGAGCAGCTATGTCGCAGTCGTAAACTACGACCATTTCGATCGAAATCGCGAAGGCGGCTCGATCGATTTCTGGAAGCTGATCGACGGTGATGCGGCCTCACTTGTCAAGCTGCGCACCTCCATCGAAACACCGCACGGCCCGCATTCGATCGTTCTGTCCAACTGACCCATCCAATCCGGACGAGCGCAATATCTCAAACATCCCGCAAACCGGCGGAGCATAACTTCGTGCAGTCGGCGGCGAGTGGCGGAGGAGGAGGGATTCGAACCCCCGGAACGCTTGCACGCTCAACGGTTTTCAAGACCGCCGCATTCAACCACTCTGCCACTCCTCCGGGCGACGCTCTTTCGCGCGCCAGTGATGAAATTGCAAGGGTCCTTTGTCTTTGCAAAGCGTTTACACAGTCTTTCAAATTCACGGCGCTTGTTCACCGTATATGCAGGCATGTCTGCTAAACATCGATCTGTAGGTGGGAGAACCCGCTGATGTTCATCCAAAATGGATGGACCGGACCGCAGAACGAGGACGCAAGAATGGCTTTTGGCCACGTACACGCCCAATTACTGAAGACGACCCTTATCGCAGCTGGCGCAACACTCGTTTGCGCGCTGCCTGCCGCGGCGGGATCGCGCAATCAGCCTGCACCGATCGTATACGCAGGGAAGGGCGCGCCGGCCGCGACCACCGCTGAAACAGTCGCTCCAGCGCCTGTCCGTACAGCTCCGGTTACGCCTCGCGCGACGACAATAACGAGTTCAACAGGCGGCGCGCGCATTCAGTTTCGTTATCCGTCCTCTCCAGAACCCGCAGCTGCTCGGGCAACACCACCAGCTGCGCCCGTCGTTCGGGAACCTGTTCAGATGGCCGCCCTGACAGCGCCTGTGCCAAGTACGAAACCACCAGCGACGGCCCCAGTGCCTGCGATAACCCCGCCCGCTTTCAACGATTTTGAAGAGAGTAGGGCAGTGGCTCCGGCCGCAGTGCTGCCCGCAGAACCCTTCATGTCACCGCGTGCCGACACTGTCAGCGCTGACGAGTTCGGAATCGCCTCCTGGTATGGCGAATCCTTCCACGGCGCACCAACCGCCAATGGAGAAATCTTCGATATGAATGCCCTGACGGCGGCACACCCGACGCTGCCACTGCCAAGCCTCGTGCAGATTGTGAACACCGATAATAACCGCGAGGTTGTTGTGCGCGTGAACGATAGGGGGCCTTTCGTAGACGGACGCGCCATCGACTTGTCGAAGGCGGCGGCAGACAAGCTTGGTTTTGTGGGTGCTGAGCAGGCGAATGTCCGCATCCGTTATCTTGGTTCGGCTGCACCTGCGCCGAAACCTCAGACACCTGAACCGGAGAAATCGTTCGTTTCGTTCGAACAAGAGGTTGTTGCCGAACCCCGACTTCCGGTGCCAGATCCGGTGGTGCCAGGGTCAGTCAATGCTTCAGATGGCCGGTTCTTTGTTCAGGTTGGCGCATTCAGCGACATTTCCAACGCACAGAGCCTGCAATCATCCCTTGGTGGCCGCTATCCGGTCGAAATCGAAACCGCCCGTATTCGTGGTGCTGATTTCTTCCGCGTATTTGTCGGTCCCGTCAGTAGCCGCGCCGCTGCCAACGCGAAGCGCGATGGTCTGGTCCGCGATGGATTCCAACAGGGGGTTGTCGTCTCGCGCTAAAGCGGGCGAGGGGTTCTTGACGTCGGCCTCAAAGCTGTCCCTTTTTCGTGTCACTGCGACATGAAGGGGATGCGACCAAGCGCGATCTCCGCTAGAGAGACGCGAGATGATCCGTAATACCCTGATATCCCTTGCAGTTAGCGCACTCTCCGCAACCACCGCGCTGGCTCAATCCACACCGCTCATTCCGACAGATGCCGACTATGCCGTCATCATGGACCATGAGACGGGCGCGATCCTGTTTTCCAAACAGGGCGATGTCCCGATGATTCCGGCCTCAATGACGAAAGTCATGACCGCCTACCTTGTTTTTGACCGTTTGGAGCGCGGCGAAATCGCCCTCACCGATAAGTTCACGGTCAGCGAGAATGCTTGGCAGCGCGGCGGCTGGGCGTCCGGCGGATCGACCATGGGACTTGCCGTTGGCGACCAGCCGACTGTCGAGGAACTTCTTCGCGGCGTCATCGTGCTTTCAGGCAATGATGCCTGCATCGTCCTCGCCGAAGGCATCTCCGGCAGCGAAGCGGCCTTCGCGATGGAAATGACAGCCCTCGCCCGGGAGCTCGGGCTCGACTCCGCAACCTTCGAGAATTCCACAGGCCTGGATGGTCCCGATCAGCGCATGACCGCTGAGGAACTTGCAGAACTTGCGCGACTTACAATCGACCGTTTTCCAGACCTCTACGCCCTCTACGATGAGAGCTCCTATGAATGGCGCGGCATCAGCCAGCCCAACCGCAACCCGCTGCTCGGCCGGATGGACGGAGTCGATGGGCTGAAAACGGGCCACCTCGAAGTCTCCGGGTACGGGCTTGTCGCCTCCGCAATCCGAGACGGCACGCGTCGGACGATTGTCATCAATGGGCTGGAAACAATGAGCGCGCGCCGCGCCGAAGCTGAACGGCTGATGCGCATGGCTTTTACCAGCTTCGAGACGCGCACGATTTCGCCAAAACTTCTTGAGCTCCCGGAAGTCCCGGTCTGGCTTGGTGAGAAGCGCAGCATTGCGGTGTCGCTCGCGGAACCGATTACCTTCAGTGCTCACCGACGGGCCTTTGACGGTGCAACAGTCGAGCTTGCCTACAATGCCCCATTGAATGCCCCTGTGACGGCTGGCGACGAGGTCGGCCGCCTGATCGTGTCCATTGACGGTGTGGAACAGGAAAGCGCGCCGGTCATCGCAGAAGAAAGCTCGGCCAAGCTCGGCTTTATCGGGCGGGCGATTGAAGGACTAAGCCTTCGTATTTCCGGCGGTGAAGGCTGATCGTTGCCGAAGCAGGGTCTCTTCGTAACACTTGAAGGAGGCGAGGGCGTCGGCAAGTCAACTCTGGCGGCCAATCTGAAGGCCCGCGCGGGTACGGCTGGCTTCACGGTTTATCTCACCCGCGAGCCCGGTGGAACGCCAGCCGCCGAACATATCCGCGATGTCGTGCTTCGCGTGCCTGACACCGATCCGTTGTCCCCAGCTTCACAAGCCCTGCTCATGAACGCAGCCCGCGCCGACCATTTCGAGAAAGTCATTACGCCCGCGCTTCAACGCGGTGAACTTGTCATCTGCGATCGGTTTGCCGACTCGACCCGAGTCTATCAGGGCGTTGGCGGTGGTATGTCGAGCGAAGACATCTCGGCGCTTGAGCGGATTTCATTCGATAGCAAACACCCTGCTCTCACACTCATCCTCGATGCTGCGCCAGCAACGCTTCTTGAGCGCCGGCAATCCCGCGACGGCGCGACCGCCCCTGATGCGTTCGAAGCGCGCGATCTCGCGTTTCACGAACGTGTCCGTACAGGGTTCCTGGACATCGCAGAGCAAGAGCCAAACAGATGCATTGTGCTCGATGCACTGATGCCTGCTGAATCGCTGGCCGACGCGGCATGGCAACTCATCCTCGACAGAGCTGGCTCGGGAACATGACCACATCAGGCTGGTCATTATTCGGGCATCATGACGCCTATGGCGTATTCGAGACCGCGCGCATGAGCGGACGCCTTCATCATGCCTGGCTGCTTGAAGGGCCATCCGGCATTGGCAAATCCATTGTTGCGCGTCGGATGGCGGCACGAATGCTCGGCGCGGATGTAGAGATCACCGACGAGTCGGTCGACGATCCAGTCGTCCAGAAGATCCTTGCAGACTCGCATCCGGATTTTCACTGGCTGACACGCCGGCCTGACGACAAGGGTAAGCTCAAACAGGACATACCCGTTGCGGACATCCGGGCGCTGAACGGCTTCTTCGCCCTGAGACCGGCGCTGGGTGGATGGCGCGTCGGCGTCATCGACGCGATGGATGATCTCAACCGGTCTGGCGCAAACGCGCTCCTCAAGACGCTCGAGGAGCCGCCCGCCAATTGCCTGCTGATCCTCATCAATCACCGCACACAGCCTTTGCTTCCGACAATTCGCTCGCGGTGCCGCACGCTGAGGCTCAACACGCTTTCCGATGACGATACGAGGAGCGCCATAGAGGCTGCCGCCACGGATAGCACCGACATAGCGGCTGCAACGTCGCTCGCGCACGGACGGCCCGGAATTGGCCTGCAGCTCGCAACACCTGCATGCATGGCGGCCGCGAGCGCGGCGAAGGCCGTGTTTCGCTCTCGAAGCGACGCAACAGCGGCTGAGTTCATCAAGAAGGCCGGTTCCGGTGCTGACCCTTTGCGGGCCGGTGCGTCTCAGCTTCTGAACCTCGCAGCGAGCGCCAGCGACGACACACCTCAGATGTCGGATGTGTGGCTGGAATTGTCTCGTATCGTCGGAGACTCGGCTGCGTTGAATATGGACAGCGTCCAGACCGCATCGAAACTGGTTCATGCGCTTCAATCCTCGGCTCAGTCGAGGTAAGCGCAGGGACGATGTTCGACACGCATGTAAACCTTCACGGAGAAGCCTACGAGTACGACCTGCAGGACGTGCTAACTCGCGCCCGTGAGGCTGGCGTCCAGAAGTTCCTTGCGATCTGTGACCGCCTCGACAATTTCGAGAGCGTTCTTGCCATCGCGAAGGACAATCAGGATATCTGGTGCTCTGTCGGCGTTCATCCCCACCATACAAAGGACTTCCCAGATCTCACCGTTGAGGATCTGACGAGCCGGGCCACGCAAAGCCGCGTCGTGGCGATCGGTGAGACAGGTCTCGACTTCCATTACGGGTACAGCGCTGAGGACGCGCAGGTCACAAGCCTGCGGCTCCACATTGAAGCGGCGCGTCGGACGGACCTGCCTTTGATCCTTCATACGCGTGAGGCTGACGAACTGATGGCAGGCATCCTCGAAGAGGAATACGAGGCTGGCGTGTTTCAGCCGCTGCTGCACTGCTACACGGGCGGACACGAACTCGCCCGGCGTGCACTGAAGCTCAACGCTTACTTCTCGGTATCTGGTATCCTCTCGTTCAAGCGAGCGGATGATGTTCGCGATGTCATTCAGGGAATTCCGCTGGAACGCATAATTCTTGAGACAGACTGCCCATATCTGGCACCGACGCCGTTCCGTGGACGCAGGAACGAACCAGCTTACCTCCAGCACGTTGCAGAGGCGCTTGCGAACCTCCACGGACAGGATGTCGAGGATATCAAACAGGTGACGCAGGAGAACGCTCTGCAGCTGTTCCAGAAGGTCCAAAACCCGTCATGAGCTCCAGCCTGCAATTCACGCTTTTGGGGACGGGCTCGTCAGGTGGTGTCCCGCGCATCGGAAATGATTGGGGTGACTGCGACCCGAACCAGCCAAAGAACCGCCGCAGGCGATGCTCGGCTCTTGTCGAGAAGGTTGATCCAGCCACTCGGGATGCCACACGCGTCCTCATCGACACTTCGCCCGATCTTCGCGAGCAGCTTCTTGATGCACAGGTTGGACGTCTGGATGCAGTCGTCTTCACGCATGATCATGCAGATCAGACCCACGGGCTCGACGACTTGCGTGTCATCGCAATCAACATGCGCCAGCAGGTTCGCGTGCATATGGATGATGCGACAGCACGGACGCTGATCCCGAAGTTCAGATACTGCTTCGAGGGCGAGGCGGGCTATCCGGCAATTCTGAAAGAGTTGAACCGGATCAACGCCTATGAGCCGTTCTCGATTAACGGAGCCGCCGGCGAGATCTCGTTGATGCCGCTCCTGCAGGAGCACGGCCCAATCCAGTCGCTTGGTTTTCGCATTGGCGGACTCGCTTACTGCAATGATGTGAGCGCGCTACCGGATCAAACGAAGGATCATCTGAAGGGGGTAGAGGTCCTCGTCATCGATGCGCTGCGACGCACGCCACACCCGACGCATGCACATCTGGACCAGGCGTTGGAGTGGATTTCGATGCTGGAGCCGAAATCGGCGATTCTGACGAATCTCCATATCGACATGGATTATGCGACGCTCTGCAAGGAGCTGCCGGATCATGTCAGGCCCGGTTATGACGGTATGACCATTCAGATCGAAGCGAAACCCGATTTCCCATAATGATGATTATGCGAATTGTGTATTGAGGGTCTCGATGATGTCCCAGTTATCCACACCAGCATCAAAGCCGCGCGCCGAATTCGGCCGATGCACCGAACCACAGGAAGCCCGAACAATGAGTAGCACGCGCGTGCCAGATAATACCCCTTCCCCCCTCGCCAGCGACCGGTTTTCAGAGCTCGTTAACATCATGAGGCGGCTGCGCGATCCCGAGAATGGATGTCCTTGGGACGTCGAGCAAACCTTCAAGACGATCGCGCCGTACACGATCGAGGAAGCCTACGAGGTCAGCGACGCCATCGACCGTGGCGACATGACCGATCTTCGCGACGAGTTGGGCGACCTTCTGTTCCAAGTCGTGTTCCACAGCCAGATGGCATCGGAGCAGCAGGCGTTCTCTGTCGAAGACGTCGTCGCCGGCATCTGCGAGAAAATGACGAGGCGTCATCCGCACGTCTTCGGAGAAGCTGACCAGAGATCGGCTGAGGAACAGACGGATGCTTGGGAGCAGGTCAAGGCGGCCGAACGCCAACAGAAAGCCACCAATGCCCGCCAGGAAGCCACCAGCGCCCTCGACGGCGTCGCCCTCGCCCTGCCAGCCCTTCTGCGCGCCGAAAAACTCCAGAAGCGCGCCGCCCGTACCGGTTTTGACTGGACTGAACCCGATCAGATCTTTGGTAAGCTGTCCGAGGAGACAGATGAAGTGCGGGAGGCGATCGCCGACGGCGATCGTGAGAAGATCGAGGATGAGATCGGAGACTTGCTGTTTGTCGCTGCGAACCTTGCACGACGGTTGGATGTCGATCCGGAACAGGCGCTTCGACGCGCCAATGACAAGTTCAGCCGACGCTTCAGAGAAATGGAATCTGCTGCAACTGAACGCGGAGAAGCTTTTGCTGACCTCGACCTCGACGCGCAGGAGGCTCTCTGGACACTCGTGAAATCTCGTGAGCAGGCCTAGATGACCTCTGCCGACGGAAATCGCTTCAGAAACTGCACATCGCGTTCGCGCTCAATCCGCACCGTCAAAAGCAAATCGGTGTCTCTCTCCACCTCATCCTCAAGCACTTCAGCATTCTGATAGAGCCAGGCGCGCGCTTCACCGTCAGAAGTCGTCATCCGGTACTGTCGTACGTCCGACCCACGGGTCAACTCGCGCTCGATCATCCGAACAAGCTCTCGTACGCCAGTACCGGTCTCGGCTGACAGGAGGCAGGCTGGCGGATCCGACTCCTTCGCTGCGATCTGAAGCGCCGTGGCTTTGTCAGGCGGGAGTAAATCGGACTTGTTCCATGCCTCAATCATAGTAGGCAGCGGACGCCCGCTGGACTCTTCCAATTGCGTGAGAACGTGCATGACATCATCTCGCTGCTCGTGATCCACATCAGACGAGCGGTCGCGGACGTGTACAATCAGATCCGCATCAAGCGCTTCTTCAAGCGTCGCCTGGAAGCTGTCGATCAAGTGCGTTGGCAGGTCTGTGATGAAGCCCACTGTGTCGACCAGTGCCGCTTCGCCGATAGACGGCAGCTCTATCCGACGGATGATTGGATCAAGCGTCGCAAATGGCATGTCCTGAGCGAACGCGTCCGCACTCGTCAACGCGTTGAAGAGCGTCGACTTGCCAGCATTGGTGTATCCGACGAGCGCTACGGTCGGCGTGCCGGAACGCCGCCTTCCAGCGCGCTGCAGCTGACGGGTTTTCTTCACTGCATCGAGATCGGCTCTCAAGCTCTTTAGTCGACGGTCGAGCATACGCCTGTCGGCTTCCAGCTGAGACTCACCGGGACCCGCCAGGAAGCCTCGCCCACCACGTTGGCGCTCAAGGTGGGTCCACGTGCGCACCAGCCGGGAGCGCTCATAGAGAAGGCGCGCCAGTTCGACCTGAATGACACCTTCCTTGGTTTGCGCTCTCAATCCAAAGATCTCGAGAATAAGACCCGTCCGGTCGATCACCTTTACCTGAAGATCTCGCTCAAGGTTGCGTTGCTGGATGGGCGTCAGCGCGCTGTCGACAACAAGAAGCCCGGCAGATGCCGCTTTCAGCTGTTCCGCGAAGCGCTCAACCAAACCGCCGGTGAAAAGATGGGACGGCGTTCTCTTGCGGACGCGGACATCCTCAATAAACGCGAGCGGGCTGCCGAGCGCGTCCACCAGACCGCGTGTCTCAGCGATCCGCTCGTCGGTTATTGACGGTTCACCATCAAACCATGGGATAACGACGCCAACGGTGTCAGAAGCCTGTGCGTCAGTCGCCTGCAGATCGTTCAATCAGCGTCGCCCGATCCGGCGCTCTCTTCGTCGAACAGCTGAACATGAGCGTTCGGCGCGATCGTCGAGATCGCATGCTTGTAAACGAGTTGTGGGGGGCGGCCATCGCCGCGCAAGAGAACACAAAAATTGTCAAACCAGGTGACGACGCCTTGCAGCTTCACGCCGTTGACGAGGAATATTGTGAGCGGCGTTTTCGACTTACGAACCGCATTCAAAAACGCGTCTTGAAGGTGTTGTTTCTTTTCGGACGACATTTTGTCTGGCCCTTTTATATTTTCTAGTTCGGCTAATAGTATTGGGCCGATATGGCAACCCGTCATTGCAATCCCAACATTAGCCGCGCCAGAATGACCGGTTCAGGGCAGGCAAAAGCGCCAGAATCTCCAATCGGCCAACGATGAGACAAGCAATTGCGAGCGCATGCATCGGGAAGTCGAACAACAGCGTGGCCTGTTCCACAAGCGCACCGGAGTTCGACAATGCACCAATAGCGGCAAGTGTTGAGCTCTCGAATGGCACATTCAGGAACGCAAAGCCCAAGATCGCCAAAAACGCCGCCGCGATGTAGCCAACGAGGTAGACCCAAACGCCGATTACCGCGCTCTGAGGCTGTTTTCGCCCCCGAAACACGAATGACATCATCGATTGCGGGTATCCCAGCCTCGAAAACTCCAGCCCGGCACGTCTTGAGAGCACGAAAACACGCGCGAGCGTTACGCCGCCTGCGGTCGAGAGCGCCGCACCGCCGATCATGGCCGGAACGAGCACGAAGCTGATTGGCAGGTCGGCCTGCAAAGCCGCTCCGGCTGCCGTGGGACTGGCGGTCGCGACCGCAGATGCCGCCCACGATATGGCCGGCCAAACCGACACACCAACAGCGATGCAAGCTGCGGACACGAGCCCGACGATAAGCCCGAGCATTAGCGTTTCAGGATCTCGCAACGCCGTCAAAAAGCGGCCTTTGCGAACGTCGAGTAGTACGCCAAGGCCGAGTGCCGACGACATAAGGCCAACGAAGACAACGAATTCAGCCAATGGCGTCAGCGATACGAAAGCCATGCCAGGATCGACGGACCCTGTGGTCGCGATGCTGATCGCGGTCGTCAGCGCGGTCGTACCCGGAACACCGGTGAGGATAAGCGCGGAGAAGGTGCCGAGTATCAGCAGCGAAAGCATCCAGGCGACCGCCGACCCAACACGTGGCACGGCACCAAAAAAGTTGTCATCGGGGATCGTGAACAGGTCGGTGCGGTGGATGCCGGGGCCGCCGAGATTGATTGCGGCGAACACACTAGCGGCGATCGTTACCGTCATCCAGGCACCGATGAGATGGAGGATACCGCGATAGACAATCAAAGATCTCGGCCAGCCACCATCACCGATTTCCACGACAGAATGGCCCGCAGTCGTCAGGCACGAGGCCGCCTCGTGGATCGCGCTGATAACAGATGTTCCGGCGGCACCAAGCACGAATGGCGGGGCCGCAGCAATCGGAGCGGCGATCCACCAAAGAATAGCCACGCCGAGCCCATCCGTTGGGCGTGCATGACGGCGCGGCTTTCCAGTGAGCAGGAACACCGAAGCAGCCACGACGCTGGTGATGAGCAGGGTGATCGACAGAGAAGCGATCTGAGGTCTTTCGCCAAACCCTATGGCAACGATCAGGGGCAGGACCAAGAGCGCTGCAAACCCGCCGTAAAGCGCCGAAAGAACCCGGAAGACAGACGGATAGTTCATTGTCAGGAACTAGCAGCGTGGCCGCGCTAGAAGAAGTCCGGACTGACGCGGAAGAACTGCTCCACTTTGCGAGTTTGGTTCTTCTCGAAGAAGACGATCACCCGATCATCGGTCCGGACAACGGTATCCTGCTTCGGGAATATCACCGCCTCTCCCCTAACGATGGCGGCGGCCGTTATCCCCTCCGGCAGATCATCGTAACCCAAATGCTCGCCCTTCAACGGTGACGCATCCAAGATCACGCCCTCAGCAATCTCGGCGGCTCCGTCTTCAAGCGACTGCAGCGAAAGAATCCGACCCCGACGCATCCGTAGCAGGATTTGCGAGACGGTGAGCGCGCGCGGATCAAGCACGGCGTCTACGCTCATCTCGCGACTGAGGGCCGCCAGTTCGACTGAATTGACCAGCGCCAATGTGCGGGAGGCTCCAATCCGCTTGGACAAGCTCGAAATGAGCAGGTTGGTCTTGTCATCATCGGTGATGCTAATGACAAAGTCGGCATTTGCCGCGCCAGCCTCTTCGAGGATGTTCGGATCGAGCCCGTCTCCGCTGATAACGATTGTACGTTTCAGCCGCCGAACGGCTTTCTCGGCCTGGTCCGGGTCCAGCTCAATCAGCCTCACACGCAGCGAACTGCGCTTTTCGAGCATCTCGGCCACGTAGACACCGACATTGCCGCCGCCAACGATGACGACGTGCTTCAGCTCTTTCTGGTCCGGGCTGAATATCTCCGTCACGCGAGAGATGTGGGCCTCGTTAACGGCGACGTAGGCGCGATCTCCGACAGAGAGTCGATCGTTTGATCTCGGCGCATGCACAACCTCCCCACGACCGATCCCGATCACACGGGCTGAGAGATCCGGGAACAGGTCTGCAACCTGATCCAGAGCCGTCTCCACGAGCGGGCTCTGATCCCCAATCTCCATACCCAGCACCTGGACTTTGCCTTTGCCAAAGGTCGCGCTCATGACTGCGCCGGGCGTAAGGAAACGCTGCAGGATGGCGTCACCGACGGCAATCTCAGGCGAGATCACGACATCAATGGGCAGGCCTTCCCGCGAAAAGAGGTTTTTCCAGCTCGCGTCGAGATAGGCCTGAGCCCGTACACGCGCGATCTTGGTGGGAACTGCAAAAAGCGTGTGCGCGATCTGGCAGATCACCATGTTGATTTCATCGTAGTACGTGACCGCGATGATCATCTCGGCATCAGCCGCACCAGCACTCTTCAGCACGTCAGGATGAGCAGCGTGCCCGGCAAGGCCGCGAACGTCTAATTCTGTCGACACGCGGTCCACCAGCTCAGAATCAGCATCGACAATGGTGACGTCGTGCTTTTCCTGGGCAAGTCGGCGGGCAATCCCCTGCCCGACCCGGCCGGCACCGCAAATGAGTACGCGCATGTTAGCTGTCCTGGCGAGCTTGTGCTGATTGAACCCCAAGAGCCTTTAATTTTCGGTGCAGAGCAGACCGCTCCATTCCAATGAATTGCGCCGTTCGCGAAATATTTCCGTTAAACCGGGTGATCTGAAGCGACAAATATTCCCGTTCGAACTGTTCGCGTGCCTCCCGCAGCGACAGACCGACCAGATCGGCGGAACCTACTTGCGCAGCCGTTCCAGCACTCGCTGTGTCCTTGGGCAGTTCATCGACGCTGATTGGGCGATCGGTGTCAGCCGGCGACAGGATCATGATCCGCTCGACGACGTTGCGCAGCTGGCGAATGTTTCCCGGCCATTCCATGGACTGAAGCACAGCGACGGCCTCCTGCGAGAAGGCACGCGGGGCCAGGCCGGAGGAATCGGCGATCCGAGCAGAGAAATGCTCAACCAGCGCCGGAATATCATCGCGGCGCTCGGCGAGTGATGGGACTTCAAGAGGGACAACGCTGAGCCGATAGTACAGATCCTCGCGGAACTGGTTCTCCGCGATCTGCGCCATCAGATCCTTCGTCGTCGCGGACATGACCCGCACATCGACCTTCACGTCCGCAGAGCCACCGACTCTCTGGAAACTCTGCTCGGTAAGAACCCGCAGGATCTTGTTCTGCGTGCCAAGCGGCATGTCGGCTATCTCATCAAGCAGAAGCGTTCCATTATGCGCCTGCTCAAAGAAACCGATCCGGGTCGGCTTACCCTCATTGTCTTCTGCGCCAAACAAGGCGTGTTCCATCTGGTCCGGCGCGATACTCGCCGCGTTCACGACGACGAACGGCCCTTCCCGTCGCTGTGACTGTTGATGGACAAGCCGAGCGGCGAGTTCCTTTCCAACGCCCGCAGGGCCAGTAATCAGGACCCGCGAATTCGTCGGCGCGACTTTTTCGAGGGAGGCGCGAAGCAGCGAGGTCGCATGGCTTTCGCCAATCCAACTCTCGCTTGCGACGGCCTTGGTCCGCAAAGACTCATTCTCTCGCTTGAGCGCGGCAGACTCAAGCGCCCGCTCAACGAGATGAAGTAAGCGGTCTGTCTTGAACGGCTTTTCGATGAAGTCGTAGGCCCCACGGCGGATGGCGGCCACCGCCGTCTCGATATTGCCGTGCCCACTGATGACGATGACGGGCAGTAGAGGATCAATGGATTTGAGATACTTCAGCAGCGAAAGGCCATCCATGCCACTGCCCTGAAGCCAGACATCAAGCACCACGAGCCCCGGCGCGCGGCGACGAACCTCATCGAGCGCTGTCTCTGCAGTAGCGGCTGTGCGGACCCCATAACCCTCATCCTCAAGGACACCAGCGATCAACTCCCGGATATCGGGTTCGTCATCAACAACAAGAATGTCATTCGCCATGGGCGGCTCCTCTACACATGCGCATCTTCAAGGCGTTCGCCTGAAGCGTTTTCGATGGGGATCGCAACTTCCCCTGATGGATTATCCGGCAACAAGATGCCGACTCGCGCTCCCCTCAGCCCATCCGTCCGGTTCTGAAGTGAAATCGAACCACCGTGATCCATGATGATTCGGTTCACGATCGCCAGACCGAGGCCTGCCCCTTTTTCCTTCGTGGTGACATACGGTTCCAACAGCTTGTCCCGCGCCTCCTGCGGAAAGCCCGGGCCGTTGTCCTCGATCACGATTTCAACGCCGCCTGCGCGACGGCTGACATCAACGCGGATGTGGCCACCACGTTCGTCATCTTCCGGCTGGCTCTCAATGGCTTGGACAGCGTTCTTGATCAGATTTCCAAAGGCCTGACCGAGTAGTCTCTCGTCGCCCTGGTAGTGCGGTGCCTCATCTACCCCCGTCACCTCAATTTTTAGATCAGGTGACACCATTCCCTGCGCAAATCCGGTCCGCTCAAGAAGCGCCCCAAGATGGAAAGGCGCAACTGTCGGCTTGGGCATGCGGGCGAAATTGGAGAACTCTTCCACCATGCGGCCGATGTCCGACACCTGTCGGAGGATCGTGTCCAGACAGCGCTCAAAAACACCATCATCATCGGCAACCTGCTTCAGATACCTGCGGCGTAGGCGCTCCGTGGAAAGCTGGATGGGTGTTAGTGGATTCCTGATCTCATGGGCGATCCGCCGCGCGACATCGCGCCAGGCCAGCTGCCGCTGTGCGTTCACGAGGCCCGTGGTCTCGTCAAATGTCAGAACACAGCCGCCCGCAGGGTCAAGCGCGGTCTTAAGCCGGAAATGCCGAACATTGCCGTCGTGTTCGATTTCGAGAGACGTATCGACAGAGGCACGGCTCCTAAGCGCGTTGCTGGCATAAGGCGCGAAGTCCGGTGCGATGTCAGCGAGGTTCTGACCCGGAGAAAACTCTGTGTTAAGCAACCGTTCCGCGGAGCGGTTCGCAAGGCTGACGACCAGTCCAGCATCGGTCCTGATCACGCCTGCGCTAACTTCAGCCAGCAGCGTTTCGACAAACTGCCTGCGGTCCTCGGCGTCCTCGCGTGCCGTGATGAGCGCATTTCGCTGTTCGGCAAGTTGCTCCGTCATTCCATTGAAAGACTGCGTCAGTGCGTAGAGTTCATCGCGGCCGCCGGGCAGCGCGACGCGCACGGTAAGGTCACCATCACGAACGGAGTGGGCTGCCGTTGCGAGCCGGCCGATTGGCCCGGTAATCTGCCCTGCGGCTTCAAGCCCAAACCGGCCGGACAAGAGCAGAATGAGCGCTGCGATCTGCGCATAGCCAACAGCGAACAACCATTGAAGGCGGTCACTTCGCCCCTGCGCCTCGCGCAGGTCAATCAGCGCCTGCTCAGCGCGGCGTAGTTGCGCAATCTGTTGCGGATCGAACTCGCGATAGAAGTAGAGATAGCGGTCCGGTGCAGCGTTTGACTTCACGAGCGCGGTCGCAAGTCCAACCCTCTCATAGAGCGTCTGGGCTACCGCTCCCTCTTTCGCTTCCGCCAGATCTGCTTCTGACGGCGCGCGAAACAGCAATGGGTCCTGGGCACGCGCTTCATTCACAAAACGCCCTTGATCATCGACCAGATAGGCCGCGAAAAAGGTGCCGATTGCGACCTGTGCCGTCAGGAACTCGGTTTCCAATCCACCTTCAACCGTCTCGTCAAAGTCGGCCATGGCCTGCAGCGAATCCGTCTCTAGAGACTGGATGTATGTGTCTACGGTATCGCGCGCAACGCTCGCAGTTTCCTCGACAATCGTATCGACGCGTTCACCAAACCAGTTGTCGAGGCCAGCCGTGATCGTTGCACCTAGAAAGATCGCGACAATGCCTGCGGGTACGATCGCGGATAGGCTGAAGAGCAAGAGAAAGCGCTGGACAAGACGACCCGATGCCCTGCCCTCGTCGGAACGCCGCATGTCGAGATACCGGCGCAGCACGATGCGTGCGAGCACGGCGATCAGGATCATGTTGACCCCGAGCAACCAAAGCATCCCACCATCTGTCGGATTGGCTGGGCTGACGCCGGATACAGCTACGAATGTGGCTGAGGCCGCCAGCAAGGCTGCAACGATGAACAGCCCCTGGAAGAGCGCCCAGCTCGTTTTAGCCTGATTGGTATTCAACAGACGCGGCACGCAACACTCTCATCAGGCCACCCAGCCCTGTCGCCAAACGGCAACACTGATGTGTTAGAGCAACACTTTACGCCTGGGTCAATTAGCCTTCTGCAATACCCAGCGACGTAATCTTCGCACGTAGCGTGTTTCGGTTCAGTCCAAGCAGGCCAGCCGCCCTGACCTTGTTACCAGACGTTACCTCGAGGGCGAGCTTAATAAGAGGCCGTTCGACCTTCTCAATCACGGACTGATGAACCTTAGTCTCTTCGTCACTCTCCGCGCGCATCAGGTCGGCAAGGACATAGCGATGCAGTAGCGATTGTATTTCCTGCTCCAGGCCGGGCGCACTTCCTTCATCGCGCATGGCGCTGGAGCGCAGTTCGCGTTCGATCTGGCGTACCCCAATGGCAGGATCAGGGCTGAGCGCTGCGAGTCGAAGAATGAGATTCTCAAGCTCGCGAACATTGCCCGGCCAGTCGTAGGCCGCCAGCAGATCGAGGGCGGCCCCTTCAAGGGTCTTTGCCGGCAGCCCCTTGGCCTGTGCCCGTACAAGAAATGCCTTGGCGAGTTCAGGAATGTCATCCTTGCGCATTCTCAGGGGCGGCATGGTGAGCCGGACGACGTTCAATCGATAATAGAGATCCTCGCGAAACACGCCATCATCGACGAGACGCCCGAGATTCTTGCGGGACGAAGCGATGATTCGCGCGCCTTCCGTTTCACGCATCAGCTTCACAAGCTGGGTTTGCGCGTCGGCCGGAAGGTCGCCAATCTCATCAAGGTAGAGTGTTCCTCCTACTTGATGGACGGCACCCGTCCGGTCGCCATCGCCGAACAGCTGAGCATTGACCTCTGACTGGCCCATCGCGCTCAGATCAAGCGCCAGGAAAGGCGCATCGCTATTGTCGCCAAGTTGGTGAATCGCTCGCGCCGCAAGCTCTTTCCCGGTCCCGGACTCGCCTTCGATCAGAACAGTGAGATCGGTCTTCATCACACGGGTGATAATCCGATAGACTTCCTGCATTGGAGCGGATCGGCCAATGAGCGGAAGCCTGGCATCGGAGATGGACTGTTGCGTCTGACGGTCCACGCGCGCCTTCTTGCTCGGCGGAGACTTGAGCGCACGGTCGACAAGGCTGGTTAGCGTGTCGATGTCGAACGGCTTGGGAAGATAGTCAAAGGCTCCATGCTCGGCCGCAGACGCGGCTGTCAGGATCGTGTTCTGGCCACTCATCACAATGATCGGCAGATCCGGACGCTGCAGACGCATGGACGGCAACGCTTCGAAGACTGCCGTATCGCCGAGGTACACGTCCGTTACGACGACATCCCCTTCCCCATTGCCGATCCAGCGCTCCAGCGCCTGCAGCGAGCTTGTCGCGCGCACCTGATGACCAGCAGAGACAAGCGTCTGGCTAACCACAAGCCGGATGCTAGCATCGTCTTCAGCCAGAAGGACTGTTTTTCCGGACATATCAGGCCCCCGCCAACGGTAGGAAGATGGTAAACTTGGTGCGCCCGGGCTTGCTCTCGACTTTCACCTGCCCGCCATGTGCCGCAATGATCTCGCTGACAATTGAAAGGCCGAGCCCTCGTCCGCCCGACTTAGAGCTCTGAAACATCTCGAAAATCGCGTTCTGACGATCGCTGGGAATACCTGGGCCATTGTCCTGAATGGTGACGCGCAACGCTCGCAGCATCGTCTTTGGCCCGCGCCGCAGAAGGATGCTGAAGCCGGCCTCGTAGGCGGTCTGCACGATCACCGTTCCATCCCCGCCACTCGCTGCGGCAGCTTCAGATGCGTTCCTGACGATGTTCTGCAGCGCCTCGTGGATATGATCCTCGTCACCAAGGATATCCGGCAAAGACGGGTCGTAGCTGCGCTTGTAAGTGACCCGTCCATCAAAGGCAGCCCGTTCGGCGCTCAACACGCGGTCAATCAGGGAGTGGATGTTCAACGGAGCCATGCGGGGCGCGGAGAACAGTTCAAAAGCCGACAGACGCTGCACCAGTCGCTCAATCCGGCGGGTCTCATCGAGAACAACGGTAAGGAGTTCTGACTGGTCCTCGCGGGCTTTTCGCATGAGGAGTTGGGCGGCACCCGAGATACCCGCCAGCGGGTTCTTTACTTCGTGCCCCAGAATTCTCCCGAACGCGGACACCCCAGGGCCAGCGTCCGCAACCTCGCGCCCAAGCGAGCGGGAAAACGCGATCAAGAAACCGCCAAGATCATCTTGGCGGATACGAATATCGTGAACAGAACCAGACGCCAGTGTCGGCCCTGACATCGGGACACCATGGGCCGTCATATCCCCGCTAAGGCTCTCAGCCTTATCGATCAGTTCGAAGATCGGGGTGTCAAAGTAGAGGACTTCGCTGAGCGCTTTGCCTGTCATCGCGCGACGCGACAAACCAAGAAGCACCTCGGCCTCCATGTTCGCCGCGCGAATGTGGCGTCGATTATCCACCGCCAGCAAGGCTATCGGGACTGCATCGGACAGGGCGTCCATGGAACTATTTACATCCGCGACGGACATCAGGCCGCCTCCTCTTGATACGCGTTTTCGTAGGTCCGCTTCAGAGCGGTGATCAGGGTGCCGACATCTTCAATGCGGCAAAGGTCAGCGCGTCGCCGCCTGCGTTCTCCGTCGGAAAGATGCAGCGGAGCCTGATCGATCGACGCTGAGACATGTTTCCTTACAATCCGGACGCCAAGGCGGGCACCGTACAATTCGGCAGCGTCTTCAATCATCTCGATCAGGCTGTCGTGCTGCTCGGCAAGCGTCGGCTCTACCCACGCACACCCGCCAAGAGCCGATGATATCTGACCGACCAGCCAGGGCCGACCCATCGCGGCGCGGCCTATCATGACGCCTTTCGCTCCGGACTGGTTCAGGGCAAGGCGCGCGGTCTCAACGTCGCAGATATCGCCATTGACCAGCACGGGTAGGTTCACGCTCTCCACGGTTTCGCGGACTTGCATCCAATTCGCCGTGCCCTTGTAGAACTGGCAGCGTGTTCGCCCATGCACGGTAATCAACTGAAGTCCGATATCCTCGGCCACGCGCGCCAGTTGTGACGCATTCAGAAGGTCATCATCCCAGCCGAGGCGCATCTTGACGGTAACGGGACGGCCGCCAGCACCATCCATCGCCGCCTGCATGATCTGTGCGGCCAGCTCTGGTTCGCGCATGAGCGCTGAACCCGAATTACCGCCGGTTACCTGTCGCGACGGGCAGCCCATGTTGATGTCAATAACGTCGACACCCGCATCCGAGAGGATTTCCGCGCCAAGACGCATATCCTCAGGGCGGCGCGCAGCCAGCTGCACGATCCATAAACCACCGCCCTCGTGGCGGCATGTCCGCCGAACAATGTCTTGCCGCGCTGCAGCAAGCCCTTCCCCGGCAACCATTTCCGAAACGACTGCATCGGCCCCGAATCGCATGGCCTGCCTACGGAACGCGGCATCCGTCGAACCGGACATCGGAGCCAACCAAGCTTCAGGTGCCTTGAAATCAGTCAGAATTGTCATCGACAACAGAATACACACTTCGCACTCGCACAAAAGATAGGCGGTACTCGGAATGCCACAGTGTGACGCTATTGGCACACCTGCTGAAACACGCCTATGGGTCCGACATGAAAGCAATCGCGCTCATTGTTGCCGCCGGTTCCGGATCACGCGCAGGCGGTGATACGCCGAAGCAGTTTCGTTCGCTAGGCCATCAACTGGTTGTTGACTGGTCGATTCAAGCATTTGAGCGCGATCAACGGTTCGTTGGCACGGTGCTCGTGGTGAGTGCAGACAAAGTCGACTGGGCGCAGGAGCGTTACGGGTCATCCGGCGTCCAAATCATCCAAGGTGGATCCACACGAACAGCGTCCGTACAAAACGCTCTGGCGTCTCTTGAAGAGTCGCCAGAGTACATCTTCATCCACGACGCGGCTCGGCCCGGCATCTCCCCGACGGTTTTGGATGCCCTTTTCAAGGGACTAAGCGAGGCAAAAGCCGCCGCACCCGCACTTCCGGTCGCAGATGCGCTCAAGCGCGATCAGGACTCGAAACTAGAGACGATTGACCGCCAGAGTCTTTACCGCGTCCAGACCCCGCAAGCCTTTCACTTCGACACAATTCATGCTGCCCTTTCCGGCACACGGGACGCGCTCGTCGATGACCTGCAAGCGGTTGAATCAGCTGGAGAGCCGGTGGTCCTCGTGCAAGGCGATGAGAAACTGGCCAAGATCACATTTTCCGGCGACCTGGAACGCGTGGAGCAAATGATGACAGCGCAAACCGTCTCAAACCGCATTGGAAAGGGTTTTGATGTCCATGCTTTCTGCGAAGGAGATCATGTGGTCCTGTGCGGCCTCAAGATCCCGCATGATCGCGGGCTGGCCGGGCATTCTGATGCGGATGTCGGCTGGCACGCATTGACCGACGCGATTCTCGGTGCAGCGGCGCTTGGCGATATCGGAGATCACTTCTCGCCCAGCGATGATCGCTGGAAAGATGCGGATTCGCGCCAATTCCTCGTCCATGCCGTCGAGCTAGCAAAAGCGTCAGGCTGGTCGATTGGAAACTGCGACCTGACGATCATTTGCGAAGCGCCGAAGATCAAGCCTCATCGCGAAGCGATGCGGGAGGCCACCGCTCATGCCATCGGCCTGCCCCTTGATGCCGTCAGCGTCAAAGCGACAACAACAGAAGGTCTCGGTTTTACGGGGCGCGCAGAAGGCATTGCAGCTGAAGCGATTGTTCTGTTGCAGCGGATCAATGGGGGCAGATAAGGTCTGCCGATGTTTCCAGAACGAATATACAACCTCGCCCTGTTGGTCTCGGATGAGCTCCGAGAGCGGCGTCTACGCGTAACGACAGCGGAGAGCTGCACAGGCGGACTGGTCGCCGCCCTCTTCACCGAGATTTCCGGATCTTCCAAAGTCTTCGACCGGGGGTTCGTGACCTATTCGAACCGGGCCAAGGAAGAGGTCCTTGGCGTCCCCGGCGACCTTCTTGCCGATTATGGGGCTGTATCGGAACCAGCTGCCCGTATGATGGCGGAAGGCGCATTGGAGGTTGGCAGGGCCAATATCGCCGTTGCGATTACCGGCATCGCAGGCCCGGAAGGCGGTACGCCAATGAAACCTGTCGGTACAGTCCATTTCGCCTGCCTGCGAGAGAATCGCGCACTTGTGCACGAGATGGTGCAGTTCGGTCCGATCGGCCGGTCTGAAGTGCGAATGGCAAGTGTCGAGAAAGCGCTCGAAATGATCCGGGAACAGATCGCCTAGACCGATTGGGGCTCGCCATAGCGGCGTCTGGCTTCATCCATGTACGACTTCATGATCTTGCTGATTGCAACATCGGTATTGGTCGATGCCAGCGCGCTGAGAATCGGGTTCCTGAACTCATAATCGATCATGAACTCGACGCGCGATGAGCCTTCGCCGTAGGCATCCATCCTCCAGGTATTCGCTAGGCGCCTGAAGGGGCCGCGCAGAAGATCGACCTTCACGGAGTTATCCCCGGCATTTGCAATAACGGTTGTTGAAAACCGCTCAACAAACCCCTTGAAGCCCACCACGACCTCCGCATCGCAGCGACGCTCTGCTCCTGAGATCTGCTCGTTCTTTACGCGCAGTCCCCGGACCCATTTGATAAAGTACGGATAGGTCTGGACGTCGCTGACGAGATTAAAGAGCTGATCCGGCCTATGCCCGATGATCAGTGTTTCAAGGTGTCTCGGCACCCTTAGCTCGCCGCCGCCAGGCTCGCCTCGCGGGCACGGCGCAACTGCTCAAAGTCATCGCCTGCGTGATAGCTGGACCGGGTGAGCGGCGATGCGGACACCATCAGGAAGCCCTTCGACCTCGCTATCTCCTCGTAGGATGCGAACTCTTCCGGCGACACGTAGCGATCAATCGCGGCATGCTTGCGCGTCGGTTGGAGATACTGGCCAATCGTCAGGAAATCGATGCCAGCGGATCGCATGTCATCCATCACCTGCATCACTTCTTCCTTCGTTTCACCGAGCCCCACCATCAGGCCGGACTTGGTGAACTGGCTCGGATCGCGCTCCTTCACTCGCTCAAGCAGGCGCAGCGAATGGAAGTACCGCGCGCCGGGGCGGATCGAGAGATAGAGCCGAGGAACCGTTTCGAGATTGTGGTTGAAAACGTCGGGACGCGCGTCGATCACCTTCGCTTCCCACCCATCCTTGCGCAGGAAGTCTGGCGTCAGAATCTCGATTGTTGTCTTCGGGGCTGCGCTGCGGATGGCTTCGATGGTTCGGACAAAATGCATTGCCCCACCATCTTCCAGGTCGTCCCGGTCGACAGATGTGATGACGACATGGGCGAGGCCCATTTCGGCAACGGCATCTCCCACGCGTCTCGGTTCATCCAGATCAAGCGGGCTGGGTTTGCCGGTCGACACATTACAGAAGGAGCAGGCCCGCGTGCAGATCTCGCCCATGATCATCATGGTCGCGTGTTTCTGCTCCCAGCACTCTCCGATGTTCGGGCAGCCTGCTTCCTCGCAAACCGTGACCAGTCCCTTGGACTTCACGATCTCACGTGTTTCTGCGTATCCGCGGCTGGTCGGCGCTTTGACGCGAATCCAGTCGGGTTTTCGTAGAATCGGCGTGTCCGGCCGATTCCGCTTTTCCGGGTGCCGGTGCTGTCGGGCTGTCGAGTCAATAAGCGTCGCCATACAAGATAAATGGGCCGGATGCGTTCCCGCAGCAAGGTAGATGTTGCGCATGGCTGATGCTGCGGCTTTGCAAGGGTTTACGCCCGTACTACGTTTTGTGACCGATCTGTCATAACGTAAAGGCGCACGGAGCCTCTCATGACCGCGACTGCCGCCCTGCCCCAGCCACTCCCGTGGCGTCCGGCCCGCACAAAAACGGACCTCTTCAGCGCGCTGATGCGCGCCAAGCGGGAGTTTGGAGGTGCACGCATCGCAATCGTTGACGGCGATGAGCGCGAATTGAGCTACACTGAAGTGACACGCGCAGCGTTCGCGCTTGGGTCCGCTCTGAAGAAGCACACATCGTCGAAAGAGGCCGTTGGCGTCTTGCTGCCGACAGGCGCGGGTGCCGTCATCGCTTTCTATGCGTTGCAGGCATATGGCCGAATCCCGGCCATGCTGAACTTCACGGCGGGCTCACGGAATCTGCGCTCAGCGATGAAGTCGAGCGAAGTGAAGCGCATCGTCACCGCCCATAGGTTTGTTGAACTCGGCAATCTTGAGCCCCTCATCGCAGAGCTCGAGCAGGATGCTGAGATCATCTATCTTGAGGATGTGCGCGAGAATCTTGGACTGCTGGACAAGGCGGCCGGCGCGCTCGGGCCTGTCACTCCGTGGTTGTTTCGCCGAGGCGCGAGCCATGCGTCGCCGGGCGTCATACTCTTCACGTCAGGCACCGAGGGCGACCCGAAAGGTGTCGTGCTTTCCCATCAGAACGTCATTGCCAATGTTGAGCAGGTCCGTGCTCATATCGGTCTGAGCGATGAAACCGACTCTGTCTTCAATCCGCTTCCGACGTTTCACTGTTTTGGCCTGACAGTCGGGGCCATCCTCCCGCTTGTCGCGGGGATCAAGGCGGTTTT
This sequence comes from Hyphomonadaceae bacterium, assembly GCA_028285145.1. GTDB lineage: Bacteria > Pseudomonadota > Alphaproteobacteria > Caulobacterales > Hyphomonadaceae > JANQQC01. The sequence goes on along the minus strand of JANQQC010000065.1, from coordinate 12,888 downwards.
CCATCCAACACCGCTTCAACCCAGAGAGATCGCAAAGCGCATACGCACGACGCAATCGACCATTCTGCTCGCAACAGACACCTTCATTTCCCAGTACGCTCGTGCCGGCGATCAGGGTGATATGAGTTCCATCCGGCTCGCCGTTTGCGGGGCCGAGCGGGTCCGGGACGAAACGCGCCAGTTGGTTCGCAAGAAGTTCAATATCGAAATCCTTGAGGGTTACGGTGCGACGGAAGCCTCTCCCGTGGTTGCTGCAAACTCGATGGATCTCAACAAGCCAGGCACCGTCGGCGTCCTCATGCCGGACATGGAATATGAACTCGTCCCAGTCGAAGGAATCGCTGAGGGCGGGCGCCTAAGGGTTCGCGGTCCCAACATCATGATGGGCTATCTGCACGCGACCAATCCAGGGGTTCTGGAGCGACCAATCGATGGCTGGCACGACACCGGCGACATCGTTGCGATCGACGAGGACAATTGCATCCGGATCAAAGGCCGCGTGAAGCGCTTCGCAAAAATTGGCGGTGAGATGGTCTCCCTTGCAGTGGTCGAGAACTGCGCGAGCGCGATCTGGCCGGACAACATGCATGCGGCCGCCACGCTGCCGGATGCCCGCAAGGGCGAACAGATTGTGCTTTTGAGCGATGCCGAGGACTGCAATCGCAGTGACATACTGGCCTGGGCGCAAAACCACGGCGTCTCGGAACTATCTGTTCCGCGAAAGATTATCCACGTGAACGAAATCCCCGTGCTTGGCACTGGGAAACTGGACTATGGAGCGATCCAGAAGCTTGCTGTCAAACTAACCGAGGCTTGAGCATGCATCGAATCGAATTGAGTACTAAATGCGACTTGAAATAGCCGCATTGCCAGCGCTTTAACGCGCGCGAATTTTCAGGAGCAAGTAATGACCCGACTCATCACATTATGCGTATCCGCTCTTGCTGTTGCGCTGTTTGGCGGCCAGGCCGTCGCCCAGGGAAAAGTCACCCTCGGATGGCTTGAATTCGTTCGCGTACAAGGCGCTGACCTACGCATGGACGCCAAGCTAGACACTGGTGCGAAGACATCTTCCATCCACGCGGAAATCCTATCAGCACCCGACCGCCGCTCGAGTAGCGATGGCGAAGGCGATCACGTCATCGTCTTCAGAATCAACAATGAAAAAGGCGACGAGCGGACCATCGAATCCGAGCTCGTCCGCTGGGCCGCCATCAAGAAGAAAAGTGGCGGCGTCCTCTATCGCCCTGTTGTTACGATGGATTTTTGTATCGGCGGCAACCTCCTCAGCGGTGAGGTAACACTGGCCGACCGCGGACATTTCAACTATGAAGTCCTCGTCGGACGGAACATGCTCGAGGCGGGACAGATCTTGGTCGATCCGTCTGAGATATATACCGACAAGTCACGCTGCACGTGACGAGGCGCGGCTCGCGCGCTTCAGGAGGTCGGGACCACCATGCAACGCTTTCAGTTACTGTTTCTGGTGGGTGGTCTCGTAGCGATCGGCCTCGGCATTTTCCTGTTCAAAATCGTTGCGCTTGATTTTCCGCTGACGCCAGACCGGGATGCGGACAGTTGGACCATCGAGGCCAAAGTGAGTTTCGAGGGCCAGGATCGGCCGGTTTCTCTGAGACTCGCCCTGCCCTCCTCCTCCAGCGGCGCGCGGATTGTCGACGAAGACTTTATTGCATCTGGTTTCGGCATTGAGACGGAAGGCGATGGAGAGTTGCGTCACGCGGTGTTTCAGCGCCGGTCACAGACCGGCCGAGCCGTCCTGTTTTACCGTGCGTCGCTCTATCAACTCGATCTGTCGCGCCGCGCCGGAAGCAATGGCGAGGTGCCGGAGGCGATTTCCGACTACCGCCGCCGCGACCGCCGCCGCGCGATACAGGAAAACGCCACGCCGCTTCTTCTGGCGCTCGACTCAATTCTCACAGATGCACTTGAGCGCTCCGCCGATGAGGACAGCTTTATCAGCCAACTCGCCAAGCTTTCCTCGGATACGACGGACGAGCGGGTCGAAAGTCTGATCGATGGTGGCCCGCCGGGCCTGAATCAGGCCGCAGATCGAATGGTGTTCCTGCTCAATGCCGCTGGTACACCTTCCCGCGTGGTCTCCGGTATTCGCCTGACAACGGAAACGCGTTCAGTTCCTTTGGAACGCTGGATCGAGTTTTGGATTGACGGGGCCTGGGTGCCTGCTGACCCCATAACATCCGAACCTCTGGACAAGTCTCGGATCGTACCGATCACCTATGGCGGTGCGCCCCTCGTCGATGGCGAGGGCTTTCGCCGGCTTGCCGTGTCCTTCGCCATTCAGAGGAACCTCGAAACGGCGCTCTCTCGCGCCATGAGCCGGGGGGCGGAGGCCGCACCGTTCCTTGCCGCTGTGTCTTTGCTCAACCTACCCATCGACATGCAGCTTGTCTTCCGCGTTTTGTTTCTAATCCCCATCGCTGCACTCCTGATCGTGCTCCTCAAACAGGTTGTCGGGATCCCGGCCTTCGGGACGTTCATGCCGGTCCTCATCGCCTTGGCCTTTCGCGAGACACAGCTTCTCACCGGTATGATCCTGTTCACCTTCATTGTTGGAGCCGGCCTCGTCCTGCGCATCTATTTTGCGCAGTTGAAGCTGCTCCTCGTTCCAAGGCTCGCCGCGATCCTGATTGTGGTGACCTTCTTGATGATGGCCATCGCCCTGTTCGGCCAAGCCTTCAACTTCCAGCTGGGCCTCTCAATCTCACTCTTCCCAATCGTCATCCTGACGATGACCATCGAACGGATGTCCACCGTCTGGGAAGAAGCCGGCGCGAAGGATGCCCTGCAGAAGGCTGGCGGATCGCTCGTCGGTGCCGCTATTGGATACTTCATCATCACCAACGACTTCATCGAGGAGATGGTGTTCGTTTATCCAGAGCTGCTACTCATCGTGTTGGCTGTGGTGATCATGCTGGGCCGCTACAACGGCTACAAGCTGACCGAGTATCGCCGCTTCCGGAAACTCGCGGCGACGGCCGGCTAAGGTGAAGATGCGCGGCATCACATCCCTCGGCCGCGCTGGCGTTCTCGGAATGAACGCGCGCAACCTCGATTTCATTGCAGAGTACAACAAGCGAGCCCTTTATCCGCTTGTGGACGACAAGATCACCACCAAGGAACTCGCCATTGAAGCGGGCGTAACCGTACCCGAGCTGTATGGGGTCATCGAGTTTACAGGCCAGTGGGAACAATTCGTCGATATTGCAAATAAGCGTCAGAGCTTTGTTGCGAAGCCGGCCAAGGGCTCCGGCGGCGGTGGCATTATGGTGATTGGCGGCGTTGCAAAGGGCGGGCTTCGCAAGATGAGCGGTGCCATTATCCCCTGGCAGGATGTCCGCTTCCAGCTGAACAATCTCCTGTCCGGCATGTACTCAATGGGCGGGAGTTCCGACAGCGTGCTCATCGAAGAGCGGCTGAAGCCTCACTCCATCTTCAAAGATCTTGCCTTTGGCGGCGTTCCGGACGTCCGTGTCATCGTCTTTCGCGGTGTCCCGGTCATGGCGATGCTTCGGCTGCCCACCGCAGAGTCCGACGGCAAGGCCAACCTTCATATGGGTGGCATCGGTGCCGGGATCGATCTGGCTACGGGTGTGACCACACGCGGTGTGCAGCACAATGAGCTGGTTGAACACCATCCTGATTTCGAAACGGAAGTAACCGGATTTGAAGTGCCGGGTTGGGATGAGATCCTGGAACTCTCCGCACGGCTGGGTGCCCATATCGGCCTCGGTTATGTCGGTGTGGACATCGTGATCGATGAAGTCAAAGGGCCAACCCTGCTGGAGTTGAATGCGAGACCAGGCATTGCCATCCAGACTGCCAATCTCAGAGGCCTTGTGCCGCTTCTGGAGCCCATCCACGCCCTCGACAGCATTCCGGACGATCCCATTGCGCGTGTCGCTATGGCGAAAGCCAACTGGCGCGGTCAGCCGCTCGAACCCTTTCAGATCGGAACCTTGGCTGACGCATCGGATTAACCCCGATAGAGCATCGCCACATCGCACCGCTCATAACGCGCACCAAAACGGCGCATGATATCCTCGTCATGCTCAAAGCCGAACTTTTCATAGAGATGGATCGCGGCCTCGCACTTCTTGTTCGTCAGCAGGAACAGCGTGTCGATGTCCATGTCCTTCGCGCGGTTGAGGATGGCCTGCATTAGGAAATCACCCGCCTTCCGGCCCCGGGCGGCTTCAAGGACGCCCATTTTCGTCAGCTCGAAACACCCCTCCTCTATTTTCATCAAAGCGCAGGTACCAATGATCCCGGCTTCCTTCGAATGAACGAAAACAATCTCACCGCCAGGCTCGATCACTCTCTCCTGGGGATTGGAGATAATGTCGATGTCTTCCTGCTCCAGGCTGAACATGGTTTCGACCCATGCCGCTGTGATGTCATAGAAGTCCTGCGCGAGATCGGCTGAGTACAGAACAACTGAAAGATCGCCTTGCTCCGGCACGGAGACACGTTGCAGCAGCGATCTCTTCTCCATGGCTCTCTCAAGACCGCTGATCTGCTCGACAAAGTCGGCATCGAGACCTTCGCAAAGATCATGCGCTCCCGACTCCACCGCCGGCCAGAACTGCGCCTTCATGTCGGTCACAAGAGCCTTTCCGTTTTGACTAAGTGACAGGGTTTTGCTGCGCCTGTCCTCTTCCGACTGACGGGTTTCAACCAGGCCCATTTCGATCAGACTCGACATCGCACGTGTCACCGCTGGCTGGCTGACACCCAGCGCCTCTACGGCATCGTTTACTGACAGATCGCCGTATCGATCCAGCGCCGCGATGAGCGGGAACTGGCTCGGCTGGGTCGGATAGCCGTGTGCCGAGTGAAGCGCCGCTGCGTCGGACTGCAACCGCTCCGCCAATCGCTTCAACCGGCTGCCGAGTGCGAGATAGCCAAGGTCTTCAAGTATGTCCGGCATCGCGATCTCCTTTATACATAACATGTTATGTTTATGCCGACAGACTGTCTAGAGAATTTTTCCTTCACTTTTTCAATGAACTACATATGCAGTGCGCGACCATAGGCGTCGAGGACGCTCTCATGCATCATCTCGGATAGCGTCGGATGCGGGAAGATGGTTTCCATCAACTCGGCTTCTGTCAGCTCCCCTTCCCGGGCAATGACGTAGCCCTGGATGAGCTCTGTCACCTCCGCGCCGATCATGTGCGCGCCGAGCAGTTCGCCCGTCTCCGCATCGAAGATCGTCTTCACCATGCCCTCCGCCGCGCCCAGCGCGATAGCCTTGCCGTTCCCAATGAATGGGAACTTGCCGACCTTCACCTTCCGGCCCTCTTCCTTCGCCTTCGCTTCGGTCAGGCCGACGCTCGCCACCTGGGGATGTGAGTAGGTGCAGCCCGGCACGTTGGACGCATCGAATGGATGCGTCTTGTTCGATCCGGCAATGCCCTCCACGCAGATTACGCCTTCATGAGATGCCTTGTGCGCCAGCCATGGTGGCCCTGTCAGATCGCCGATCGCATAGAGGCCCTGCACGCCCGTCCGGCCGAACCCGTCCACAACGACGTGCGTCTTCTCAACTTTCACACCGAGCTTGTCGAGGCCCATATCCTCAACATTGCCAACAATGCCAACAGCGAGAATGACCTTGTCGAACTCGCCTTTCTCCGTCTTCCCGCCCGCCTCAATATCGGCGGTGACTTTGCCCTTGCCCTTTTTCAGGCCTTTGACCTGCGCCTTGGTATGAATCGCGATGCCCTGCTTCTCAAACTGCTTGCGGGCCATGTCTGAGATATCTGCATCTTCCACAGGCAGAATCCGGTCGACCATTTCAACAACGGTCACGTCCGAGCCGAGCTCATTGTAGAAGCTTGCAAACTCGATCCCGATCGCGCCGGAGCCGATCACGAGCAGCCGCTTCGGCAGCTCCTTCGGCACCATCGCCTCGCGGTACGTCCAGATCAGATCGCCGTCCGGCTCAAGTCCCGCCTGCGGGATCGCCCGCGCCCGCGCGCCCGTGGCGAGGATCACGTGCTTGGCTATGTGGGTCGTGTGCTTTCCAGACGCGTCTTCGACGATCACTTTCGGGGCTGGCGTCGCTTTCTCCAGCCGTGCCGTGCCCTCGATCACGGTGATCTTGTTCTTCTTCATCAGGTGCTTCACGCCACCTGAAAGTTGCTTGGCGACATCGCGCGAGCGCTTCACCACGGCTGGGAGATCAACTTCCGGTTCCAGCTTCTTCAGTCCATAGGCTTCTGCGGTCTTCGCGAGATGCAGCACCTCAGCCGACCGCAATAGCGCCTTGGTGGGGATGCAGCCCCAGTTGAGACAGACGCCGCCAAGCGACTCCTTCTCAACAACTGCCGTCTTCATGCCGAGTTGGCTCGCGCGGATCGCCGCAACGTAGCCGCCGGGGCCCGAACCGATAACGATCAGGTCAAAATCAGCCATTCCGGCCTCCAGTCTCTAAAGCAGCATCGCTTCTGGTGTTTCAACATAGCGCTTGAAGGCCTGCAGCCATTTCGCGCCTTCTGCGCCGCCGATGACGCGGTGGTCGCAGGTCAGCGTCACGCTCATCACCGTGGCGATGCCGAGCGTACCGTCCTCGCGTGCGACCGGCCGTTTTTCACCTGTACCCACCGACATGATCATGCCCTCTGGTGGGTTGATGATGGAGGCGAAATTCTTAATGCCGAACATACCGAGGTTCGAGAGCGAGAAGGTCCCGCCCATATATTCCTGCGGTTTCAGTTTTCGGTCACGTGCGCGGGCCGCAAGGTCCTTCATCTCATCCGAGATCTGATGGAGACCCTTCTTTCCAGCGCTGAAAATCACCGGCGTAATCAACCCACCATCGACTGCAACCGCGACAGAGACATGCGCAGACTTGTGATAAGCGATGCCTTTGTCGGTATAGCTCGCATTACACTCCGGCACTTCGAGCAGCGCCATCGCCGACGCCTTGATCAGCATATCATTGACCGAGACTTTCACGCCTTCGGGTGCCGCCTTGTTGATGCCGGATCGCGCAGCGAGCAGGTGATCCAGTTCGATGTCCACCGTCAGCGGGAAGTGCGGCACCTGCATGAAGCTCTCGGTGAGCCGGCGCGCGACCGTCTTGCGCATGCCGTCCAGCGGCTTCAGTTCGTAGGAGTCTGGATCGTAGACGCGGTCATCCAGGACTTGCGGCAGGATCAGGCCATCTGGTGAGGCCGGCGCGCCCGATGGGGCATTCGCGCCCTGTCCGGGCTGTGCGCCTTCAACATCCTTCTTCACGATCCGCCCGTGCGGGCCGGAGCCTTTGAGCGAAGACAGATCAATGCCTTTCAGCGCCGCGATCCGACGCGCCAGTGGCGATGCCTTGATCCGGTCATCCCCTTCGCCAACGCCCTGAAGTTTTACAGGCGTTGAAGCAACTTTCCCTTCGGATTTCTTTGCCGCACCGCCATCAGAACCGCCCGCGCCGTTCGACGCTTCAGTAGCGGGCTCCTCAGGTGCTTTCTCTGCCTTGGTGGTCGCTTTGGGTGTGTCCGACATTTTGATGTCACCGGCATCCTCACCCTCTTCAGCGAGCACCGCAATGACCGCGTTGACCTGCACGCCCTCTGTTCCTTCATCGACAAGGATCTGCGCAACGGTGCCTTCATCAACCGCTTCGACTTCCATTGTCGCCTTGTCAGTCTCGATCTCTGCGATGACATCGCCGGAGTTCACTTCGTCGCCGGGTTTGACGAGCCACTTAGCGAGCGTGCCCTCCTCCATGGTGGGCGACAGCGCAGGCATGGTGATGTTGATTGGCATCGGGTTCTCCTAGAGGCCCACGCAGACAGCCTTCGCCGCCTCGATGATGTCTTCTGTTCCCGGCAGGCTGAGCGCCTCCAGATTTGCTGCATAAGGCAGCGGGACGTCTTTCTGATGGACACGCGCCGGCGGGGCGTCGAGATAGTCGAACGCATCCTGCGTGACCACAGCCGCGACTTCCGCGCCGACGCCGAAACGGCCCCAGCCTTCCTCACAGCAGACGACGCGGTTCGTCTTCTGCACACTCTCTATCACGGTCGCGGTATCGAGCGGGCGGATCGTGCGCAGATCGATCACTTCGGCACTGATCCCCTCGCCTGCAAGTTGCTCCGCCGCTTCGAGCGCAAAGCCAACCATTCGCGAATGCGCAACCAGCGTGACGTCCGACCCTTCGCGCTTCACCGCCGCCTTACCGATGGGCAGGACGTAATCGTCGAGGTCCGGCACCGGGAAGCTCTCGCCATAGAGCAACTCGTGTTCAAGGAAGACAACCGGATTGGGATCGCGGATCGCCGCCTTCAGGAGCGCTTTGGCGTCAGCCGCATCATAAGGCGCGACGACCTTTAGCCCCGGCACATGGCCGTACCAGGCCGCATAGTCCTGACTGTGCTGAGCGGCAACGCGCGAGGCCGCCCCGTTCGGGCCGCGGAACACGATGGGGCAACCCATCTGCCCACCGGACATATAGAGCGTTTTCGCGGCCGAGTTGATGACCTGGTCAATGGCCTGCATCGCGAAGTTGAAGGTCATGAATTCCACAATCGGCCGCAATCCGCCGAACGCCGCGCCAACACCAAGGCCCGCAAAGCCGTGCTCAGTAATCGGCGTATCGACCACGCGGCGCGCGCCGAATTCCTGCAACAGTTCCCGGGTGACCTTGTAGGCCCCCTGATACTCGGCGACCTCTTCGCCCATCACGAAGACGCGGTCATCCGCGCGCATCTCTTCCGCCATGGCGTCTCTCAATGCATCGCGGATGGTGGTCTCAGTGAAGCTGGTGCCTTCCGGGATAGCCGGATCGGTGAGAACGGCCGCTTCCGGTTGCGAGGCAACCTCGACGTCTGGCGCGTCATCCTCTTCAGCGGTGTCTTCAGAAGCTGCTGCTTCGGGCTCAGGGGCTGCGCCGGCCTCGACAGATGACGCATCCTCTCCGTCTTCGGCGAGCACCGCGATCACGGCGTTGACCTGAACATTCTCGGTTCCTTCAGGAACGAGAATCTTGGCGAGCACACCTTCATCGACCGCTTCGACTTCCATCGTCGCCTTATCGGTTTCGATCTCGGCGATCACGTCACCTGACGCAATCGCATCGCCTTCCGATTTCAGCCACTTGGCAAGCGTGCCCTCTTCCATGGTGGGCGACAGCGCCGGCATCAGAATATCAACTGACATTTACAATCAGGCTCCCGTGAACGGCAGGACTTGGAACAACACAATGAGCGTACCGACCATGCCGGCAAACCAGGCCAGCGTGCGCAGGACGGGAATACCGAACCAGTAACACGGCGCGTAAAGGATCCGCGCGCCGAGGAACAGGCCCGCACCTAGCTCGGTCATGTCGTTGAAACGATCGGTTGCGTGCGCAATCAGGATGAGCGGCGCGAACATGATCATGGCTTCGAGCATGTTCTGGGTCGCCCGCTTCGCGCGACCAAGCGCGGCGTTGTAGGGCGGCAGTTCGTCTCGCGCGCCGAGAAGCTGTTTCGGCGAGTACTGGATGTTTCCAGTGACGACTTCGCCCAGAAGGTAGATGCCGAAAAGCGCAACGCTGGCGGAGAGGTATGACAACTCGATTGGCATCACGCCGTCTCCACTTCCTTGAGGACGTCGGTCCAGAGCTCTGACGGGTCTGGCTCCGGGCTTTCCTTAGCGAAATCGACGGCTTCCTGAACGATGGCCCTGATTTCTTTGTCTATGGCTTTCAGCTCATCTTCGGTCGCGTGACCGGCTTCGAGGAGTTCGCCCTTTAGGCCCTCAATCGGGTCGCGGTGGGAGCGGACATCGTCGACCTCCTCGCGCTTTCGATACTTGGCCGGGTCGGACATGGAGTGTCCGCGGTAACGATAGGTCTCCATTTCAAGGATGTACGGCCCTTTTCCGGAGCGGGCATACTTCACGGCCTTCTCGCCAGCCGCACGCACGGCATTCACGTCCATGCCGTCGACTTCCTCCCCTTCGATCTCGAAGGAGATACCGCGTTTGTAGAGTTCCACTTCTGCCGAGGCCCGGGCTAGGCTCGTGCCCATGGCGTACTGGTTGTTCTCGATCACGTAGACGACGGGGAGATCCCAGAGCGAAGCCATGTTGAAGGCTTCATAGACCTGCCCCTGATTGGCGGCCCCATCGCCGAAATAGGCAAGGCACACATTGTCGTTGCCCTTATACTTGTTAGCGAAGGCGAGCCCGGTCCCGATCGGCACCTGCGCGCCGACAATGCCGTGGCCGCCGAAGAAGTTCTTCTCGCGGCTGAACATGTGCATCGAGCCGCCCTTGCCACGCGAATAGCCGCCTTCCCGGCCGGTCAGTTCTGCCATCACACCTTTCGGATCCATGCCACAGGCCAGCATGTGCCCGTGATCCCGATATCCGGTTATGACCTGATCGCCCTCTTTGAGACAGGCCTGCATGCCGGTCACGACCGCTTCCTGACCGATATAGAGGTGACAGAAGCCAGCGATTTCGCCCATTCCGTAGAGCTGTCCCGCCTTCTCTTCGAAGCGGCGGATCAGCAGCATATCGCGATAGTATTGCAGCAGCTCTTTCTTGGACGTCTTCACCGACGATTTGCCGGCCGTTTTGGACTTGTTTGCCATTCAACACATCCTGACCTGAAGATTCTTGCCCACTTTGTGCCAGTGCGCGGGTGAAATCCAGTCAGGACACCTATGTCAAAATGCAGGGCGGGATGTGTCCGTCATGATAATGATCTCGTTCGGATAGGTGTAGCCGAGCTTCTCGCGTGCCAGCGCCTCGACGAAATCAGGATCGACAGAGCCCGGTGTCAGGCGGACAATGTCTTTTTCCAGCCGATCAATACCATCTTCCAGCGCGGAGAGTTCGGCCTTCTTCGCCGCAAGGTCGCGTTGCATGTCCGTCCATTGGCCAAGGCCCTTCTCTCCCGCCAGTGCGTGAAAGGCGAAATAAAGAAGAAGCGCTGAAAGCCCGAAGCCAGCGAGTCGTGAGCTCATTTCATTGTCCTGCCGATACGAATCAACAGGACTCGAAAATGGTTAAGAAAATCTTGCTTCAGGCGTTGATGAGGCTCCGGCCAGCATAGATGCCCTGCCCGCCCAGCTCTTCCTCAATGCGGATGAGCTGGTTGTATTTGGCGAGCCGGTCCGATCGCGCGAGCGAGCCGGTTTTGATCTGCCCGCAGTTCACCGCGACAGCGAGATCGGCAATCGTGGCGTCCTCGGTCTCGCCGGAGCGGTGGGACATCACAGCCGTATAGGCGTGACGCTGGGCAAGTTCGACGGCATCCAACGTTTCGGTCAGCGTGCCGATCTGGTTGACCTTCACAAGGATGGAATTGGCCGCGCCGCGCTCAAGGCCGAGCGAGAGACGTTCGGGGTTGGTCACAAAGAGATCGTCGCCCACAAGCTGACAGCGGTCGCCGACTTCATCGGTCAGCGCTTTCCAGCCATCCCAATCATCTTCAGCCATGCCGTCTTCGATGGAGATGATCGGGTAGCGGTCGACGAGATCGGCCAGATACTTCGACATGCCTTCGCCATCGAGCGACTTACCCTCGCCTTTCAGCTCGTACTTGCCGTCCTTGAAGAATTCGGTGGAGGCCGCATCTAGGGCGAGCGCAACGTCTTCGCCCGGCTTGTAACCGGCGGTCTCAATCGACTTCATGATGAAGCCAATCGCGTCATCCGTGGATTTCAGGTTTGGCGCGAAACCGCCTTCGTCGCCAACAGCCGTGCTGTGCCCGGCCTCGTCGAGCTGTTTGCGCAGCGTGTGGAAGACTTCCGATCCGACGCGGACCGCTTCGGCGATGCTTGGCGCGGAGACCGGCATGATCATGAATTCCTGAATGTCGATCGGGTTGTTGGCATGCTCACCGCCATTGATGATGTTCATCATCGGGGTTGGCAGCACACGCGCATTCGATCCGCCGACATAGCGGTAGAGCGGCAGTCCGGCGCTCTCGGCCGCGGCTTTTGCGACGGCCATGGACACGCCAAGGATTGCGTTCGCGCCAAGGCGGGACTTGGTCTCGGTGCCGTCCAACTCCAGCATCAGATCGTCGATCAGGCGCTGCTCGGACGCATCGAGACCTTCAATGGCCTGGAAGATCTCGTCATTGACGGAGTCGACGGCTTTCAGGACGCCCTTGCCGCCATAACGGGTCTTGTCGCCGTCCCGCAGCTCGTGCGCTTCATAGGCTCCGGTCGAGGCTCCAGAAGGCACGGCGGCCCGGCCCGTCGCGCCATCGTCCAGCGTCACGTCCACTTCGACGGTGGGATTGCCCCGGCTATCCAGAATTTCGCGTGCGAAAACGTCGACGATCTCACCCATGTCAGGCCTCTTTATGTAAAACGCCCCCGGCGGAAGACCGAGGGCGCGAATGCGCTGTGCGCGCGATAATCCGTTGCGCGTCGCCGCGCAAGTTCGAGCCTAGAAGTCTTCCTTGGGCTCAAGAACCTGTTTGCCACGATACATGCCGCTTTTCAGGTCGACATGGTGCGGGCGGCGCAGCTCGCCAGAGTCTGCGTCTTCGATGTATGTGTTGCTTTTCAGCCGGTCGTGGGCGCGGCGCATTCCGCGTTTCGACGGGGTGGTTTTCCGCTTTGGGACAGCCATTTGTTTCGTTCCGTATCGGTCAGGGCGAGGCCCGGTGATTCCAAAGCGCGTGTACTAGTCCCTTGCCCCCGGAAACGCAAGGGCATGCCAACACCCCCGCCCGGCCCGCGTTTCCGCGTCCGGTTGATATGAAGAGCCCGTGCGGAGACGACGCTGCGCCTCGCTGAAGAAGTGAATGCGATGTTCGGCGCAAGCCGTCCCCGCACGCCGCAGTGTTTCGCGCTGTCCCGCCGGGCCTCAGCCTTGGCCTGTGCTTGTGTTCTACAAGCC
>JANQQC010000055.1 GCA_028285145.1 Hyphomonadaceae bacterium | reverse complement strand
AAAACTGATGCCGGCGCGGAGCATGAAACCAGCCAGCGGCCGGAGCACGATCTGCGCCGATCTCACGGCGGCTTTCCGCAGTTCAACAGACACGGCGTAAAACGATCAGCTCAGCTGACAATCATCCAAGATCCGTCTGACTGCAGGCAGGCTGTACCGGTTACAGGCTGATTCGGCGCGCCACCTACATTTGCATCAACACGGAAGTCGCGACAGGGCGCACCGCTGCTTTCAAAGGTACCTGTCGGGGTTACGGTGTAGCGGGTGCCGTTGTCGGGATTGACCCATGTAGTGCCCTGGCCAGTCCGGGAATCGCTCAACGCGGCCGCAGTATTGAGTCGGTCCCGCTCATCCATGCTCTCGCCAATCTGTCGACCGATCATGGAGCCAGCGACGGAACCCACGATGATGGCCGTCGTCCTACCGCTTCCACCACCGACTTGCGAGCCGACAACACCGCCGACTAGGCCGCCGAGGATCTGCCCCTGGTCGCCGCGATCCAGGCTTGCACACCCCTGGAGCGAGAACGCAGTTGTGAGTGCCAACAGCATAGCCATCCGTCTGACCCCGGTCTTCTGATTCATGCTTGGACTCCTATCACATATGGGTAAAACTTACCCAATAATGAACGAAGCACCTCCGAATCTCCATTCGGAAATCCCTGTTGCTCACTCATCGAACTTCCGGATTCGTGAGTAGTGTCGGCGGTAAGTGACCGGGGATATCGCCGCGCGAGAACGAGTCCGCATGCTGTTCCCATCCCTCAGTTTCTGAGTGAGCGATCGAAGATCGCATCAGAAAGACAGAGCGTTCGTTAGTCAGTACGGCTACTGCACGGCGAGACGGCGTTGGTCAAACAGGTCAAATGCGGCGAGACAGATAAGATACTGTTCCGGCCACTGTCCTTTTCCCATGAGATCCGTGGCTTCGGGCGGCAGTTTCGGGATCAACCGGCGACTTGAAAGGTGTACGAGCTTTTCGACACGTCGTATTGAAAGAAACCTAATATTGGGCGCCTCGATCTCCACTGCTGAAATCAAACAGCTGCAATCGCGCCGGTAGATTGTCCAGAGAAACGGCGCTAGTAACGGCCGCTAATGGCCGAAGACTGACATTCGAGAACGCAGCATCAACCAACGCACCGCGTCGATGCGCTGGATAGCGCGGGAGAATCTTCGCGACAACTATCTCCTTCTGGATCTAACTCGGATCATCGCGAGAATCGACGATGCGAACAGCAGCAATCCGGGCGGTAACGGTATTGCCGTGATTTCGCTGCTGAATCCGAACGAGAATGTATCGCCATTGCCGGATGCGTTAAGGCTCATGAGGTAGCGGAGCTCGACAATGCCATCGGGCCCGCCATCCAAGAGCCCCAGATCGACCAGACCACCACCGAAAAACGCCAGCGCATCAGAGCTGCTGTCAAATTCGATATCAAAGATCGTATCGCTTCCCTCAAGAATCACGAACGCTAGAGTATCGAAGCCTTCGCCTGTGGCTTTCGGATCGAAAAACTCAATCCGCGCGCTTACCCCTTCTGCGGCGACTGCGCCGGTCAGGCTCAATTCGAGTATCGCTTCGGTAGTG
>JANQQC010000050.1 GCA_028285145.1 Hyphomonadaceae bacterium | reverse complement strand
TGACCCGCGCGCGGCGTTGGGGATTGGTGGCGGCCCATGCTGGGAATGCAGCCTCGGCGGCGTCCACGGCTTTCGCGAGCTCAGCATCGCTCGCCAGCGAAACCAGCGCCTGAACCTCGCCGGTGTTGGGATTGTAGATGTCGCCGAAGCGATCTGATGCGCCTTTGACGCCCGTCCCATTGATGAAGTGATGAACCTCACGCATCGTGTTCTCCCTGAAGCCTTTCGCGGCGATCACTCGCCTGCCATTCTCTGTTGGCTCGGGCTTATGACATTTGTGCGTGGCATAGAAGCCTGCGTCCTCGACAACACACAACATGCCGCTTTCGTGTAAGGCCGCTTTCGCGCCTTGCTATCGTCTTACTTAACCGTCAGCTTTCACCGAAACGCGGACCGGACGGAGGGTGGCATGCGCGGTTTTCTACTCGTGGTTTTAGGATTCGGGCTGGCCCCTCTTGTAGCGTACGCTGACCCACCCGCGCACTGTCAGTTCACCGTCAACGACGAGATGGCAAATGAAGCCGCCGCCGAAGGGACAGCCGCACCTGATGGCGAGACCACTGCTAGCGATGCCATGGGCGCGGCTGCGAGCATTTTCGACAGCTGGATCGAACGCCTTGGCAGGCTCTCAGGCACATCCAAGAAGATTGTCGGCGGAGATCGCGCCTGCCCAGGCGACTGGCCTTACAATGTCGCGCTGCGCCGGCCGGAGTCCTCTGACATCGGCTATTATTGCGGCGGCACGGTCATAAGCGATCGCTGGGTGCTGACCGCTGCCCACTGCGTGCGCGAGTCCCGCCGCTCCTCTCGCGGCTTCTGGGCCGAACCGACCGGCAAGATCGAAGTTGTTGTCGGGGCCTACGACCTCGCGAATGAACCGGTTGAGCAGATCTACGAAGTGACCGACATCAAGGTTCACCCCGAATACAAACCCTACAATCTGCAGACTCAGGAAGCTGAACTGAACGACCTCGCGCTGATCAAGCTGGACCGTGCCTGGGAGGGACCGGTCGCGACCCTGTCCGCCAGCGCAGAATCAGATGCTGACGAAGCACTTGGACGGGCATTCGTCTCCGGCTTTGGCGTTCAGGAAGACCCGACAGAAGCGGGCGCAACAGGCCGTCAACGCTTCAATCGCACGCTCGATGGACAATCCGTACTCGCTGGTTCGCGTTATCTTCTCCAGACGGTGGTGCCGATGGTCTCTTCGCAGACCTGCAGGGACCAATGGGGCGCGTTCAACCCGGACACGAAAATCTGCGCGGGCTACAAGGTCGGCGGCAAGGATTCCTGTCAGGGCGATAGCGGCGGACCTCTTGTTGCGCTCGACCGCAACAACCAGCCCTATCAGATCGGCGTTGTCAGCTACGGCTGGGGCTGCGCCAAGGAAGACAGCTACGGCGTCTACACGCGCGTTTCAGCGTTCGAAGAGTGGATCACCCGCTATGTGAGCGATGCGCGATTTGTCGAGGCTGCACCGGAAACCAACCACCAGATGATGCTCGCCATGCATGACCAGTTCATGGACAACATGGCACCGGCCGCCGACCGGATTGATCTGAAACTCAAGACGGGCCCCGACTTTGCCGAAGGCGAATTGCTGGAGTTTGATTTGGAGTCTTCAATCGCGGGCCGTCTCGTGGTGCTCGACATCGGCGCAAGCGGGAAAGTGACCCAGATCTTCCCCAACGCTTACTCATCCGGCGATAGTCTGGTTGAGGCGGGAGAAACGGTCTCCATTCCGAGCCGCGAGCATGGCGACTTCGTTCTGCCCGCGTCTGCGGACCCAGCCGGAGAAGGCCGGCTGATGGCCTTCGTCATACCGTCCGACGTGGACATGCCGGAAGGCTTCCGGACGCCCAAGAGCGAGGGCCTGACGACCCGTGCGGACTCAAACGGCTTCGCGCTGAACCTGCTCAACCTGTTGGAAGACCGGGCGATTGAGGAAGGCGAGAGCATTGTTGTGAAACCGGGCTGGGGCTTTTCGAGCACAGCCTACACGATACGCCCGTAAGCTTCGGCAGAGGACAACCGAGAATGCGTTTTCTTGTTCTGGCGGCTGCCGCACTCGCCCTGCTCGTCTCCACCGCCCATGCCGAGGAGCGGCGTATCGCCCTGCTCATCGGCAACGAAGCCTATCCGGATGTGGTGGGCCGGCTCGACAATCCGCATGAGGATGTGGATGGTATCGCCGTCGCGCTGACACGCGCCCGGTTTGCGCCGGATGATATCATCGTGGTCAAGGACGGCACCCAACAGGCCATGTTGCAGGGGCTTGCCGAGTTCACCGCCCGGCTGAAATCGGCTGGCGGCGAAGGTGTCGGTTTCTTCTACTATTCCGGTCACGGAGCCTCGGCGGAATCGGCCGGTCAGCGCGAAAATTACCTCGTCCCATCTGATGCCGCCGTTGAAAGCGCCGAGCAGCTGCCGCTTTTAGGCGTGCCACTCACGGGTGTGATCAAGAGCCTCTCCTCGGTGGAGGCGCGCAGCATATTCATCATTTCCGATGCCTGCCGGAATACGCTGCCGCTGACGTCCGGCAACAAGGCGCTGGGCGGCGCGGGCGACAAAGGCTTCAGCCCGGTGCCGATGCGGCCCGGCCTGTTCATCGCTTATGCAACAGCGGATGGGGCAACGGCCCCGGATGATGGCGCATTTGCGAGCGCCATCGCTACGCACATCCAGACCCCTCGGCAGGTCGCGAGCCGCGCCTTTGAGCTTGCGCTTCGAGATGTGGTCCAAACGCGAGAGAACTCCTCCCTACCCTTTGTCTCGCCGGGGCTGACCGAAGATTTCTGCTTTGTGTCCTGCCCTGAAGACGCATCGGTTCAGACCAAGGGTCCGGGCTCGGCGAACGATCAGGAACTGGCAGACTGGCGCGCTGCGGTTCAGGCCGACACGAAGGAAGCCTATCTGGACTTCGCGCAGAAGTATCCTGACACATTCCTGGGCGGCGAAGCCCGCGCCATGGCCGTGCTGCGTCCCACTAAAGAAGAGCGCGCGGCGGCACGGCAGGTCGGCGGCGATGCCGGCAGCGACTCAATCGACCGGACGCTCCAAGCCCTTGAGGAGCTGACAGCGAGTCTGGAAGGGCTCGCCCGGCTTGGCGGCGTGATCGACAATCCGGAAAGCGTGACCGATTTCTATAACAATGCGCAAGTCTATGAGCGGCGCGGTGACAGCTTGAATGCGCGCAGAATGTATGAGCGCGCCATTGCTGCAGGTACGGATGCGGTCGACATCCATCTGGCTTATGTTGCGACGCTGAAGGCGCAGGAAGGCCTGATCGGCGCGCGGGAAATCTACGCCGATCTTGCACGCCGAAATCCGAACACCGCGGCTGCGCAACTTGTGCACGCAACCGTGCTGCCGGGCGAAGCGCGGCGCACCAAGCTGGAGACAATTGCGAGCGAGACAGCTGATTTCGGGCCGGTCTACTTCGAACTTGCAAGACTCTATTCGCTCGATCGGCTCGGGCAGCAGACGAATGCCGACAAGACAGCAGAGAAGAAATGGTTGTCTGCTTTCCGGGATGCGGACGCGGCAGGCGATCTTCAGAAGTGGTTTCTGGACGATTCCCTGCTGGTCGACTGGCGGGCGGATGCTGACCGTCGCTGGGCAGCTTATGCATCCGCGGCCGATGTTTCACCCGTCACGTTTTCGGCAATGTATTCCAATTCCGGCTGGACCATAAATGCAACGCCGACTGAGGCTGTGGTCTCGCTGAGCTACAAGACCGCGTCGACCGGGACATTCGTGGAAACAGCTTTTTGGGGACGACAGGACCCGCGCACCGGCAAGCCGGCCCCGATGACTTTTTTCGAGCTTCCTCTCGGAGCCGAAGCGCAGACGGTCGAGGTGAAGTACGTCGATGTGAATGGCGGTGAGCAGGGTCCGTTTGCCTATGACTTCGATCCGGCCATTCGGTTCGTCGAGAGCTCTCGGGAAATTCTGGCGATTACGCGCAACGCGTGGATTGCAGGCCGCGATTACGATGGACGCACGCTGGTCTACTTCACGCACCTGCTGACCCATTCCTGCGGCTTGGAGAAGATCGAGTATACGTTTAGCGGCGGCACACCCGACAAAGAGTGGCCACTGCCCGCCTGCGACCCGCTCAATCCCGGTGCCATTACATCCGACGCGGAGATCTATGCTGAGCTGGATGAGCGCCCCGCATCAGCATTTGTGCGGCTGACATACAAGGATGGCAGTCAGAGCGATCTCGTAGAGGTTCCGCTTCGGTACTGATTGATACCGCGCAAATCGCGATCACGAGAATCCTAGCATGATTAATCTATTGGCAATCACTCAAGCTCAGCATGGCCCATTGTTTGCTTTCGGGGACATCTGGGAGGAAAGCAGGATGAAGCAGCAAGAGCGCTCCAAAACCGTCAAGGAAACGAAGCCCTTCAAAGGACGGCTATCGAGCCTGTTCAGCCGGGACCGATCTGACAACTCCAAGAAGAACGGCGACCGGAAAGAGAGCGACTGGCATCCGTGCAGTGGACCCTTCCCAACCGACTGAGAATGCCTTTAGGGGCTTGCAGCCTGCGCGGCGTGGACAAATATAACGACCTCTGCCACGAACAGCATTCCTGTTCGTATCCAAGCCAAAGCTGAAAGCCCTCCCATGAGCGACGCCCTCCCGACCGCCCTGAATCTTGTTCCAATGGTTGTCGAGCAGTCGAGCCGCGGCGAACGCGCCTTCGACATCTTCTCCCGCCTGCTCCGCGAACGCATCGTGTTCATCACCGGCCCTGTCGATGATGGCATGGCAGCACTGATCACCGCGCAACTGCTCTTCCTTGAGTCGGAAAACCCGAAAAAGGGAATCGACATGTACATCAACAGCCCGGGCGGATACGTCTCTTCGGGGCTCGCGATCTATGACACAATGCAGTACATCCGCTGCCCGATTTCGACGGTTTGCATCGGTCAGGCGGCTTCAATGGGCTCGCTTCTGCTGGCGGCAGGCGCAAAAGACATGCGAACAGCGCTGCCGAATTCCCGGATCATGGTGCACCAGCCATCCGGCGGGTATAGCGGCGTCGCAACCGATATCGAACGGCATGCCGAGGAAATTATCGAGCTAAAACATCGACTTAACCAGATTTATGTCAAACATACTGGTCAGGAGTACGATGAGATCGAGCGGAAACTCGACCGCGATACCTTCATGACGGCGGAAGAAGCCGTCGAATTTGGCATCGTGGACAAGGTCTACGAAGGCCGCAAAGAAGAAGTCGAAGAATAGGCGGCCAGCAATCACGGCCTCTTGCTTGCAAGGGGCCTGCCCCTATGATCGGCGAACGCGAAAGGCTTGTAAGCATAAGGCTTGCGTTAAGTCTTAGCGGGCATTGAGGACGGCATGACCAAGCAAACGACATCCGGCGACAGTAAGAATACGCTCTATTGTTCCTTCTGCGGTAAAAGCCAGCATGAAGTAAAGAAGCTGATCGCGGGCCCGACCGTCTTCATCTGCGATGAGTGTGTCGAACTCTGCATGGATATTATCCGCGAGGAAAACAAATCCTCGGCGATCCGCTCAAGAGAAGGTGTGCCGACCCCGCAGGAAATCTGCGATGTGCTGGATGACTACGTTATTGGCCAGGCCTATGCAAAGCGGATCCTGTCGGTTGCCGTCCACAACCACTATAAGCGCCTGTCCCATGCCTCGAAGACCGATGCGGTGGAACTGGCGAAATCGAACATCCTGCTCGTCGGCCCAACCGGCTGCGGCAAGACGCTGCTGGCCCAGACACTGGCGCGGATTCTCGACGTGCCTTTCACGATGGCCGATGCGACGACGCTCACGGAAGCCGGCTATGTCGGCGAGGATGTGGAAAACATTGTTCTAAAACTGCTTCAGTCGGCCGATTACAATGTCGAGCGTGCGCAGCGCGGCATTGTGTATATCGACGAGATCGACAAGATCAGCCGGAAATCCGACAACCCGTCGATCACACGCGACGTCTCCGGCGAAGGTGTGCAGCAGGCGCTCCTGAAAATCATGGAAGGCACCGTTGCCGCGGTTCCCCCCCAGGGCGGACGCAAGCACCCGCAACAGGAATTCCTCCAGGTCGACACGACCAATATCCTGTTTATCTGCGGCGGAGCCTTTGCCGGCCTCGACAAAATCATCTCAGCGCGTGGCGAAGGCTCGCGCATGGGCTTTGGGGCCGATGTGAAGGATCCCGAAGAGCGTGGCACTGGCGAGATTTTGCGCGAAGTGGAGCCGGAAGACCTTCAGCGCTACGGCCTGATCCCGGAATTCATTGGCCGCCTGCCCGTCATCGCGACGCTTGAAGACCTCGACGAAGACGCGCTGATCGAAATCCTGACGCAGCCAAAGAATGCGCTTTTGAAGCAGTATCAGCGCCTGTTCGACATGGAGGAGGTCCAACTGACCTTCACTGAGGAGGCTCTGTCGGCTGTTGCCCGCAAGGCCATCAAGCGCAAGACCGGTGCACGTGGCCTGCGCTCGATCATGGAGGGCATCCTGCTCGACACCATGTTCGAACTGCCCAATCTGCGGGGCGTCGCTGAGGTCGTGGTGAATGGTGAAGTGGTCGAGGGCAATGCCGCCCCGCTCTACGTTCATGCGGAGCCGGATTCAAAGGCTCAGCCCAGCGAAGCGTCCTAATCCGAATTTCAAGGGCCAAGCGGCTGAAATATTCGGGTTGAAGCGCTCGCGCGCCGACGCCAAATAAGCTGACTACACATATTGGATCGTCGTATCACCTGCGACGGCTCGCCCGTGCCGCCGCTGAGCGGGGCGCGGGTCATAGAAGGAGGCTTTCATGCCTGTCAGCAAGACACTCCCAGTTCTACCCTTGCGCGATATTGTTGTTTTTCCGGATATGGTGGCGCCGCTTTTCGTGGGCCGAGACAAGTCCGTGCGCGCCCTCGAAATGGTCGAGGAAGGCGAAAATGAAATCATGCTGGTCGCCCAGCGTGACGCCTCCATCGATGATCCGGGCGTCGAAGACGTTTATTCGACCGGAACCGTCGCGACGATCCTGCAGCTCCTGAAACTGCCCGATGGCACAGTGAAAGTGCTCGTCGAGGGCCAGTCGCGCGCCGTCCTGCAGGAGCTCAACGATCGCGGCGACTATTTCGATGCGACCGTCGGCTATCTCGACGAGGATGATTCAGACGGCAACGACATCGAAGCGCTGGTGCGCGCGGTGACCGAGCAGTTTGAGAATTATGTCAAACTCAACCGCAAGATTCCGCCGGAATCCGTTGCGACGGTCAGCCAGATCCCCGAAGCCGGCAAACTGGCGGACGCCGTCGCCTCGCAGCTTTCGGTGAAGCTCAGCGACAAGCAGGAATTGCTTGAGCAGACCAATGCCCGCTCGCGCCTTGAGAGCGTGTTCGCCCTCATGGAAGGCGAAATGGGCATGCTCCAGATGGAGCGGAAGATCAAAAACCGCGTGAAGCGTCAGATGGAGAAGACTCAGCGCGAGTACTATCTGAACGAGCAAATGAAGGCGATCCAGCGCGAGCTGGGCGAGCAGGATGGCGGCGAGCGCGACGAGCTGAAAGAGCTCGAAGACAAGATTGCCGAGACGGAGCTCTCAGAAGAAGCCCGCACCAAGGCCGATGCCGAGCTGAAAAAGCTACGTCAGATGAGCCCGATGTCTGCCGAATCGACGGTCGTGCGGAATTATCTCGACTGGCTGATCTCCCTACCCTGGGGCCAGCGCAAGGACATCTCCACCGACCTTGCCAAAGCCGAGCAGCAGCTCGACGAGGATCATTACGGCCTGGAGAAAGTGAAAGAGCGGATCCTCGAATATCTTGCTGTGCAGCAACGCACTGAGAAGATGAGGGGCCCGATCCTCTGCCTTGTTGGTCCACCCGGCGTCGGCAAGACCTCTCTTGGCCGATCGATCGCGGAAGCCACGGGACGCGACTTTGTACGCGTGTCCCTTGGCGGCGTGCGCGATGAAAGCGAAATTCGCGGACACCGACGGACCTATATCGGCTCCATGCCGGGTCGGATTATCCAGTCCCTTAAGAAAGCGAAGACGGGCAATCCCCTCTTCCTTCTGGATGAGATCGACAAGATGGGCATGGACCATCGCGGCGATCCGGCCTCAGCCCTTCTCGAAGTGCTGGACCCGGAGCAGAACTCGACGTTCAACGATCACTATCTGGAAGTCGACTACGACCTGTCGGACGTGATGTTCGTGACGACGGCGAACTCCTTCAACATGCCTCAACCATTGCTCGACCGAATGGAGATTATCCGGATCGCCGGCTACACAGAGGATGAGAAGCTGGAGATTTCCAAGCGTCACCTGATGCCGAAGATCCAGAAGAATCATGGACTCAAGGACGGCGAATGGAACGTCCACGACGACGCTGTACGCGATCTGATCCGCTACTATACGCGGGAAGCCGGTGTGCGCAGCCTGGAGCGTGAAATTGCGCGTCTGGCCCGTAAGTCGGTTCGCAAGATCGCTCAGGAAGATGTCACGGCGGTGCATATCACCTCTGAGAACCTGTCCGATTTCGCGGGCGTGCGGAAGTTCCGTTACGGCCTTGCTGATGAGACCGACCAAATCGGGGCCGTGACCGGCCTTGCCTGGACGGAAACAGGCGGCGACCTGCTCACCATCGAAGCCGTACGTATGCCCGGACGCGGCGGGATGAAGGTCACCGGTAATCTGCGTGACGTCATGAAAGAGTCGATTCAGGCGGCGAGCTCGCTGGTCCGGTCGCGAGCAGTTTCGCTCGGCATCAAGCCAAGCGCGTTCTCAACGACGGACATTCACGTGCACGTGCCGGAAGGCGCAACGCCGAAGGACGGGCCTTCTGCCGGTACGGCCATGACCACCGCCATCGTGTCACTTCTGACGGACAATCCCGTCAGCCGGGAAGTTGCCATGACGGGCGAGGTCACACTGCGTGGTCGGGTCCTGCCAATTGGCGGCCTCAAGGAGAAGCTTCTGGCGGCGCTGCGTGGTGGCATCAAGACGGTGCTGATCCCTGCGGAGAATGAGAAGGATCTCGATGAGATTCCGGAGAATGTGAAGGAAGACCTGACCATCATTCCGGTGTCTGACATCAACGAGGTGCTCGCCCACGCGCTGACGCGTCCGCTGTCTCCCATCGAATGGTCAGAAGAGGACGAAGCGGCCCTGCAGGCATCGTTGTCTGGTGGCGGTTCATCAGGCCAGGGCTCGGATACGATCCGGGCGCATTGAGGCCAATTCGCCCAAAATGGCAGAGACGGCCGGTCCTATGGACTGGCCGTCTTGCTTTTTGGGCGCAGCCCGCGCACTAAGGCATCAAAGGGCGGTTAGCTCAGTTGGTAGAGCATCTCGTTTACACCGAGAGGGTCAGCGGTTCGAACCCGTTACCGCCCACCATTGCTACAGAACACAGGCTTAACTCGATACTCCGGAACCGCCCCAGCACGGGATACCGAGCAAAAATGCGCGACTCGGGGTAAACCCGCCAAAATGCCGGGAATGAGTAGAATTTAACATCAGGGAAAGCTTCGAAGCGCAGATAGTAGCGAAGTTTGCCGAAGAGTAGAGATCTATGAGTCGTCGCCCCGACAACGATAAACGGCATCCAGAACGCCGCATGGAAGATGCAGCGCTCCTGCGGACGCGCCATCGATTGGTCGGTGAGAGTCTTCGTCGGCAATATGGGAACATCTTGTCCGAACCCATCCCTCAAGAGTTCATTGAACTCCTTGAAAAGATGGACCGGAAAGCAAAATCGCAGTCCGACTGAGGCGTTAGCCTCTATTTGAAATCAAATCAAAAAGGCCTCTCACGCGGAGAGACCTTCTTTGAATCTCGACAGCGGACACTGAGTGTCTTGATCGGTCAGCGATCAGCTATCGCCTGAAATTGCGTCTTTGGCGTCACCGACTTTTTCGCGGACGTCGCCCTCTGCCTGCTGAGCCTTGCCTTTGAGTTCGAGACTCTTGTCGTCGAAAGCCTTGCCGGCAGCTTCCTTAGCTTTGCCTTCGACGGTATCCTTGGCCGATTTCATATGTTCCTTGTCCATGACGGGTCTCCTTGTTGCTCTATTCAAAGAACGCCCCTGACCCGAAATCGTTCCGGCACCAATCGCGATAAGCTAGACTGAGACGATCCAGGACTTTGGATATCTGCTGGTAAAGTCCGATGCCCAGTCTGCGGCGTCATTCGTCTCAAGCAGACAGACAATGCAGCCGCCAAAGCCACCGCCCGTCAGGCGGCCTCCCAATGCTCCACGCGCTCTTGCATCTTCCAGCATGGTGTCAATCTCAGGCGTCGAAGCCTCAAAATCCTCAGAATAGGATTGGTGGCTTTCGTTCATGAGCGCCCCGAACCCAGCCACATCAACCGACTTCATGCACGCAACAGCGCTGTGGACACGTGCATGTTCGCTGACAACGTGCCGGACGCGTCCGCCTAGCGGGTCTGGGAGTTGTGAGGCTGCGCGGCGCTGATCTTCACTCAGCAGACAGAGATGCTCTGCGTTGAGGGCCTTGCGGGCGGTCTCGCATTCTTCAAACCGTTGTTTGTACCGACCATCGCTCAATTTGCGCTGAATCCCAGAATGAATGGTCACGAAGCGCCATTCCCGCGGGATGGGAATGATCTCTGTTGCGAGGGAGACGGTGTCGAGGACAAGCGCTTCGCCATGGCGGGCCAGTCCAACCGCCATCTGATCCATGATCCCGCACGGCATACCGATATAGTCATTCTCCACACTGCGCGCGTGGAGCGCTAAGTCGACGGGGTTGGTGTCTGCATTCGCAAAATCGGAGACGGCTCTCAGGATTGCCGTGATCAATGCCGCTGAGGATGAGACGCCCGCACCGTCCGGAACGGCGCTGCGGATGAAGATGTCTGCACCACCGCTGATCCATCCAAGCTCTGCCGCCTTGGCGATGGCTCCGACCGCATAATCGGACCAGTCTCCGCTGGACGGATCGCCGGCAGACCGGTCGACTGCTCCCTCGAAGCGTTCGGACTTGATGCGGACAGTCGGCTGCTCATGAAACCGTATCGCCACCTCCACGGTTTCTCTGAGCGCCGTTGGGAGAACGAGGCCGCCATTGTAGTCGATATGCTCGCCAATGAGATTTACACGTCCGGGCGCGGCTCCGGACTGGTCTGGTGGTGTTCCAAAAGCAGCCTCGAAGCCATTTTCGATGGTCATGATACGTCTCGAAGGCTGGCTGCGGCCTGCTCCGGCATGATGTCGACCGTGAAAACGCCCGTCGCCTGCTCGACGGCTGCGAGATACTTCATCCGGTCCGGTGCCCGCAGCAATGGATAGAACTGCGCGGTGAACTGAAATGAGCCGTCACGACCATAGGGGGCCGCATGCAGGCTGAGCATGACCGGTGTGGGCCGACCGAAGAAGGCATCGTAGCGAGCTGTTACGTCGCCGAGGAGGAAGGCGAAACCGTCACGTTCCTCCTCGCTGAACGCCCATGGGCCAGACGCGGCGCTGCGTGCGGAAATCCATGTCTCGTATGGGAATCGGGCGAACGGCGGACAGTACGCCTCAAGCCCGCCCGCTTCCGCCACGCCATACTCCGCTCGCCAGTCACTCAACTGTGCTGCCAGATTGTATCCCTCTTCGAAGGCCTGCGCGGTGTTGGCTTGCGGTGCCGGCACGAACGGAAACCCGTAAATCTGGCCATGCGGATGGTGCAGCGTGACGCCGACCTCGTCGCCGCGGTTTTCAAACGGTAGCACAAAGGCGCATCCCTGATCGAAGAGCGCGGTGTAGCGATCGATCCACGCCTCCAATAGCAGCCGCCGACGATCCTGACCCAGCGTTGCCAAAGACCCCTCGGGCTTTGGAGAGTACACGACGACTTCGCAGGACCCTCGCGCCGGTGCGGTTTCGACGATCGAATAGACGGGATCAACCGCGCCCTCGAATAAGCCGGGGAAGCGGTTCTCGAAAACGGCGAGATCAAAACGCTCAAAGGGGATTTCGGTCAGCGGCTCTCCGGGACGGCTGGCCGCGAGCGGGTTGGATGCCGATGACGGCT
The DNA here is from genome assembly GCA_028285145.1 of Hyphomonadaceae bacterium. Taxonomy (GTDB): domain Bacteria; phylum Pseudomonadota; class Alphaproteobacteria; order Caulobacterales; family Hyphomonadaceae; genus JANQQC01. The sequence continues at coordinate 27,952 of JANQQC010000050.1, read as the reverse complement.
TGAAGGTCCGGTTCTGACGGCCTGCCGCATAGATCGACCAGTCGCCGCGCAATGGATGCCGGCGCAGTTCCGACCCAACAGTCCTGTCGAGCGGCTCACCGGGCACGACGGCCTGATTGTCTGGCGCATAGCCATAAAGAAACAGCTTTCGCCTATCGGCCTTCAAGTGGGTCCGGCGGTGAACGGTTTTCTGACCCGATGAAGCGAGCGTGTCGAATACGTCATGGGTCATAGATCAGGCGGCCAGTGGCGAATTGCGGAAGCCGCGTCATTAGCACAGGCCTCGCGATTTCGAAGGGGTTCTAGCGGCCCTTTGGCAGTCAGCAAAGCACTTGCACGATCTAGCATTGCTTGGCCGCGGCCTGCCGCTTAACGCTTCTCAGTTCAATTCGCAGATATTCCAAGGGGCAACCGCATGATGGCCAATGACGGCTTCATCTCTCTGAACTCAGATGACACAACGATTATCGTCGCCTGTGCGATTGGAGACCGGCCCCGAATTCTGCACTGGGGTGCGAGACTTCGGGATGCATCCGGCGAGATGATCTCGCAGCTGACGACGCGCCAGCACGTGCATGGCGGGCCGGATGTCTTTCTCGAGAGTTCGCTCTTCAACGAGATCGGCGCTTCGCCACCGGGGCTCTCCGGGTTCAGCGCGCACCGCGCCGGCCAACACTGGGCTCAGGAGTTTGTTGTCGAGCATGTTATCGAGAATAAACCCGGCTCCGTTTCGATTGTGTGTCGCGACGACGCTTCGGAGATCGTTGCGACAAGCTCAATCTCTCTAGATGACGAGACCGGCGTCATGACGCTCAGCACCGCCATCGAGAACGCCGGCAAAAGCGAGCTGAGCATAGACACCTGTGCTGCCGGGAACCTGCCCTTGAACGAACGTGCATCGCGTCTGTTCGGTTTCACGGGCCGCTGGGCGATGGAGTTCCAACGCGAGGAGATCCCGCCTTTTTCGGGCAGCTATGTTCGCGAGAATCTGCGCGGGCGCACGAGCCATGACAGTTTTCCAGGGTTGATCGCAGCGGCGGACAACACGACTGAGCAGGAGGGCGACTGCTTCGGGTTTCACCTTGGTTGGAGCGGCAACCACCGCCTTCGCGTTGACCGGCTGAATGACGGACGCGCCTTCGTTCAGATGGGCGAGTGCTTTCTGCCCAGTGAGATGACACTCGCTCCCGGCGAGACTTATCAGTCGCCGACACTCTACGCCGCTTTCTCACCTAACGGGATGAACGGCTTGTCCAGTCGGTTTCATACCCATCTCAAAACCCAGGTCATGGATGGCCGGATCGACCGCAAACCAAGACCCGTCCACTACAATACGTGGGAAGCGGTGTACTTCGATCATGATCTTGAGAAGCTGAAAACGCTAGCGGATAAGGCGGCCGAAGTTGGTGTCGAGCGTTTCATTCTGGACGATGGCTGGTTTGGTAGCCGACGCGATGACACCTCTGGTCTCGGCGACTGGCAGGCTTCGGACGCAGTCTATCCAGATGGACTGAAGCCGCTGATAGATCATGTCAAAAGCCGTGGGATGGAGTTTGGTCTCTGGTTCGAGCCGGAAATGGTGAACCCGGACTCCGATCTCTTCCGCACCCATCCCGACTGGATCCTCAAAGCTGAGGGCCTCGACCAGCCGCCTGCTCGTCATCAATACGTGCTCGATCTGACACGCGCTGAGGTCGCCGACCATCTTTTCGGGCAGATCGATGCCGTACTTGCCGATCACGACATCGATTACATCAAGTGGGACATGAACCGGGACATCCATCATCCCGGGAGCGGAGGCCGGGCAGTCGCCTCCCGGCAGACCCACGCCGTTTACGCGCTGATGGATCGCATCCGCGCGAAGTATCCGGATCTGGAAATTGAGAGCTGCGCATCCGGCGGCGGCCGGGCGGATTATGGCGTGCTGTCGCGTACGGACCGCATCTGGACCTCCGACAGCAATGACGCGCTGGACCGGCAGCTGATTCAGCGCGGGGCCACGTATTTCTTTCCCCTTGATGTGATTGGCGCGCATGTCGGACCAGCGAGATGCCACATCACAGGCCGCCGCCTCAGCATGCAGCTTCGTGTTGCGACGGCGTTCTTCGGCCATATGGGTCTCGAATTGGACCTCCTGAAAGAGCGCCCGAAGGACATCGACACGTTGAAAACCGGTTTGGCGCTTCACAAGGAGCACCGGTCACTGCTGCACAGCGGCGTGGTTCACCGGCTGGAGGTGCCAGCCCATGCCAATGCCATTGCCGTGGTGGCGGCAGATGGTTCAGAAGCCCTGTTTTCGTGGTGCGATCTTACGGGGCATGTTGAGACCCATCCGAGGCGGATGTTCGCTGTCGGGCTGGATGAATCGACGCTCTATCGCGTCCGCCTGATCTGGCCGACAGGTCAGATCTCGCCAACGCAACCCTCTATCATCGAGGCCGCCAATCTTCATGGCGATGGTTCGATGTTTACGGGTGAAGCGCTTATGCAGATTGGACTGCAGCTGCCGCTGACCCTGCCAGAGACCTGCCTGATCTTTCACATGAAGGCCGAGTGACGCCGTTCAAACTATTGACAGAACAAGTGCCATTACTCAGGCTGGGATCAAGACGAACCTGACCAGATGGAATGCGCGATGACAGAGACCGACAGACTGGAACTCACAGGCGCGCCGGGCTCGCCCTACACGCGGAAAATGATCGCGCTGCTGCGCTATCGGCATATCCCGTACGTTGTTTACTGGGGCACAGGCGGCGTGCCCGAAGGCTATCCCAAACCGAAAGTGGGCCTCCTGCCCACCTTCTTCTTCCCAGATGGCGAGAACGGCGAGCGAGTCGCTGTGACCGACTCCACGCCAATCATCCGCCGCCTTGAGAGCGAGCATGACGGACGCTCGGTCATTCCAACCGATCCAGCGCTCGGTTTCATCAATGATCTCATCGAAGACTACGCAGACGAATGGCTCACCAAGCCCATGTTCCATTTCCGCTGGGCTCATAAAGCAGACTGGAAGAATGCCGGACCACTACTGGTCTACTGGGGCCGGCCGACGCTGGATGCCAAGCAGGCGCAGGGCTGGATCAATGAATTCACGAAACGCCAGATTGATCGTCTCTATGTGGTCGGGTCGAACGAGCTAACCGCGAAAACGATCGAAGACAGCTATGAGCGGCTGGTCGGGATTCTGGATCGTTTGCTGCAGCGGTCAGGATACGTGCTCGGCGCGCGGCCCTCATCGGCGGACTTTGCGCTGTTCGGGCAGATGACACAGCTCGCCATCGTGGAACCAACATCCGCAGCGATCACGAACCGCGTCTCCCAGCGCGTGCGCGCCTGGCTGGACCGGATGGATGATATGAGCGGGCTTCAACCGACTGAGGATGACTGGTCGCACGACGAGGCCGCTCCGGCTGAACTCCTCAATGAAATCGGGCGGACCTACACGCCTGTCATGATGGCGAACGCCAAGGCGGTGATGGCGGGCGAGAAGGGCTTTCATACAGAGGTCGACGGCGCACAGTGGGAGCAGCCGACCTTCTCCTACCAGGCCAAATGTGTCGGATGGCTACGCGAAGCTTATGCCGGTCTTGAGGATAGAGACCGCGATCGCGTCGATGACATGCTGCGCGGCACCGGCTGCGAAGCGCTATTCGTCTGATCATCGAAGGATCCCTGTCATGCTCAAGAAAATCATTCTCGGACTGCTAGTCCTTGTTCTTGGGGGCGGAGCGCTCCTCTATCTGAACCGGCAAGCCATTATCCTTCATATGGTGAGCAATCGCGGGAAGGTCGATGTGGCTGAGCACCGCGAGATCGAATGGAAAACCGGACCAGCAACCTCCAGTCTTTCAAGCGAGGAGCGCCCGCCCAATATCGTTTTCATTCTGGTCGATGATCTTGGGATCAACGATCTTTCCACCTTTGGCGGAGGCGTTGCCGACGGACAGGTCCCGACCCCGAACATCGACAAACTGGCAGCCGATGGCGCACTTTTCACCCAGGCCTATTCAGGCAGCGGGACATGCGCACCGTCCCGCGCCATGCTGATGACCGGGCGCTATCCCACCCGGACAGGGTTCGAATTCACCCCAACGCCACCCGGCATGGGCCGCGTCGTCAGCAGTATCGCGAACGGGATGGATCGCGGTGCACTTCCACCCATCGATTACAATCGTTCGGCGGCCCAAGACGCGCTTCCTTACGATGAAATGGGCCTGCCAGGCAGCGAGGTGACCGTCGCTGAACTGTTGCGGGATGAAGGTTATCACACCGTCCATATTGGCAAGTGGCACCTCGGAAGAAATGCGGAGTCCCGGCCCACGGCACAGGGCTTTGACGAAAGCCTTCTTATGGCGAGCGGTCTCTTCCTGCCGGAAGACTCACCCGACGTCGTGAACGCAAAACTCGACTTTGATCCAATCGATAAGTTCCTCTGGGCGCGCATGCAATTCGCCGCGTCCTACAGCTCCAGTGAGACGTCCGACTCTGACGGCTTTTTGCAGGACTGGTTCGAGCCGGGCGGCTACCTGACCGATTACTGGACCGATGAGAGCCTGAAGGTGATCGAGGCCAATAAGAACCGGCCATTTTTCCTATATCTGGCCCATTGGGGTGTTCACACGCCACTGCAGGCGACGAAAGAGGACTATGAGGCGGTTGGTGATGTCGGACTGCATCGTCTGCGGGTCTATGCAGCGATGCTTCGGGCGCTGGACCGCAGCATTGGACGAATCGTCCAGAAACTCGAAGAGGAAGGCCTGGCCGAAAACACCGTTATCGTTTTTTCGAGCGACAATGGCGGAGCGGGCTATATTGGCCTGTCCGATGTGAACGCACCCTATCGCGGCTGGAAAATCACGCTCTTTGAAGGCGGCATCCGCGTTCCACTCTTCATCAAGTGGCCTGCGCGAGTGCCAGCGGGCACCGTCATCGATACCCCGGTGGCCCACATCGATGTGATGCCGACATTGGCCGCAGCGGGTGGCGCGTCTGTTCCGGCAAATATTGCGATTGACGGGAAAAACCTGCTCCCAGCCGCAACCCGTAATGGCGGCGTGACGCGGGAGAATGATGCGCTGTTCTGGCAGAGCGGCTATTATAGGGTTGTTCGAGCGGGCGACTGGAAGCTGCAGGTGGACGGGCGGCAGAAGAAAACCTGGCTGTTCAACCTTGCAGATGATCCGACCGAACAAATCAATCTTGCAGACTCGCACCCCGAAAAAGCGGACGAACTCGCAGATTTGCTCGAAACACATTATCGTGATGCCGTGCCGCCGCTTTACCCGCACACTCTGGAAAGCCCGATCGCGATTGACATTACAGTGGCGGAGCGTGCGAGCGCGGAACAGGAATATGTTTGGTGGCCGAATTGATGGGCGACACGAATAAGAACGAAGCGAAGACCGAGCACACAGATGGTCGGCACAGGCGCAGCGACCGGTCGCGCCAGAAAATCATCGATGCGTTGTTCAGCCTTCTGAAGGAAGGCAACATGTCTCCCAGCGCGGCAGGCGTCGCTGAGCGCGCTGGTGTCGGTCTGCGAACGGTGTTCCGCCACTTCGAAGAAATGGACAGCATCTACAATGAGATGACAGCCCATATGCTGGGCGAAGTCCTGCCAAAAGCCCGTGCGCCCTACAGATCCAGCCATTGGCAGGACCGTCTGATGGAGTGCATTCAGCGCCGCGCCGAGATTTACGAAGACGTGTTCCCGATCCGCGTCTGCATGAGCCTGAGGCGCTATCAATCGGATTTCCTGATGGAACAGTATAATCGCGATCTTGCGATGGAGCGCGACGAGCTAGTCGCGCTACTGCCTGAGGACATCGCGAGCGACAAGATAGCGTTCTCAGCCATCGAAACGGCGCTCGGTTTCCAGACCTGGCGGCGTTTACGCGAAGATAGTGGGCTTTCTGTGCCTGATGCGAAGGCAGTTGTATCAAATATGGCGCGGCGTTTGGCATCTCACATCGATGTAAACGACTGATCAAAGTATCTGGTTTCAACTGGCCGCTGCATAGGAGTTATACTCCTCGAGTTAGCTTGCAAAAGCTGGCTCCGATCTACATTTGTCGTACACAGTGCCGTATCGGATGGCTCTGTTCTCGCGCGACTGAACAAGCAGAGAGAATATGGCTCGAATTGCAGCTTTCATGATCGGGTTATTTGCCCTGGCGTTAAGTGCGCAAAACGCCGTAGCGCAGCGTGGCGGGCCGGCGAGCGTGTTCGTTGAGCCTGTAGTCGAGCGGGAATTCAGCAACCGGATTGAAGCGCTTGGGACACTTGAAGCAAATGAGCGCGTCGATCTGACGGTGAATGTCGCAGACCGCGTGACAGGCGTTTTCTTTGAAGACAGCGAGCGCGTCGAAAGGGGCCGCACACTGCTCTCGCTCGTTCAAGGCGAGCAGGCTGCGCAGGTAGAAGCGGCTCAGGCCACAGTGAATGAAGCACGCTCGGTTGTAGAGCGGATGCGCCCCTTGATCGAAGACGGGGTCGTTTCACGGGTTCAGTTCGACGAAGCCAGGCGAAACCTGGAGGTAGCCCGCGCCAATCTGACAACCGTGCAAATCCAGCAGTCACAACGTGTTCTCGTTGCGCCGTTTGATGGCGTGCTCGGATTTCGCCGGGTGAGCGTCGGGTCGTTCCTTCGGCCGGGTGATCTTGTTACGACTCTCATTGATGACAGCGTGATGAACCTCGATTTCGCGGTGCCATCGATTGCTGTCCGGGAGATCACACCCGGCCTCAGAATTGAGGCCACAACGGATGACTTTCCGGGCGAGGTCTTTGTCGGTGAAGTTCAGCATGTCGATAATGCGATCGATCCAATCACACGCTCGGTTATCGTTCGCGCGCAGATCCCGAACGAAGATCAGGCTTTGCGCGCCGGGACTTTTATGAGCGTCATTTTGAAAGCGGCTCCAAGCCGCGGTCTCGCCATTCCCGAAGAAGCCGTTCAGCCCATCGGCCCGCGCTCCTACGTCTTTGCGGCGGAGCCCGAGGGGGACGGACTTGTTGCCCGCCGCCACGAAGTCACGCTGGGTCTGAGACAGGACGGCGTTGTACAAGTCATGACGGGGCTGGAGCGCGGCGACCGTGTCATCACTGAAGGCATCATAAGGGTACGGCAAGGCTCACCGATCGTGATTCAGGAGAAGACCCTGCTCCTGCCCGATGGACCATCGCAACAACCCGCTTCAGCTGCCGCTGCTGGCGGGACAGCTGCCTCACCGGGTTGATCGACAATGCTGCTCTCAGACGTCTCGGTTAAACGCCCCGTCTTCGCTTCGGTCCTCGCACTGCTCTTGATCGTGTTCGGGATGGCATCATTTGATCGTCTTCCCCTTCGTGAATATCCGGATATCGATCCACCGGTCGTCTCAATTGATACGAGCTATCCGGGCGCGTCTGCGAGCGTTGTGGAGACACGGATCACGCAAGTCATCGAGGATCGGATTGCGGGTGTCGAAGGCGTGCGTTTCATTGACTCAAGTTCGTCTGACGGACGCTCGAGCATCAGCGTTGAATTCCGCATCGACCGGGACATTGACGCTGCCGCGAACGATCTGCGCGACCGTGTACAGGGCGTTCTCGACAACCTACCGCCAGAAGCTGACCCTCCCGAGATTGAGAAAGCGGATTCCAATGATGACGTGATCCTTTGGCTTAATCTCGCCAGCGAAACGATGACGACGCCAGAGCTCTCCGACTATGCCGAGCGCTATCTGGTTGATCGGTTCTCGGCACTGGATGGAGTTGCGCGCGTCCGGGTCGGCGGCTCTCGAAACTATGCAATGCGGATCTGGATCGACCGAAGAGCGCTGGCCGCACGCGGCCTCACCGTGCCCGACATCGAGTCAGCGTTACGCAGCGAGAACATCGAAGCCCCGGCCGGCAGCCTTGAATCTTCAGCGCGGGTTTTCTCTGTCCGGATTGATCGACCCTTTCAGACACCGGACGATTTCGCCGATCTCGTGATTGCGGAAGGCGATGACGGATACCTCGTCCGGTTGGCCGATGTGGCCCGCGTGGAACGCGGCACTGTCGAGGACCGGAACATGTTCCGCGGGAACGGCATCCCCATGGTCGGCCTTGGCATCGTCAAACAATCCACAGCGAATACGGTCGACGTTGCCGCTGGTGCCCGCGACCTCGCCGAGCGGCTCAACGAGACGCTCCCGGATGGCCTCGCCATCTATCGGAGCTTTGACAGCTCTGTCTTCATCGAAGCGTCTATTGCCGAGGTCTACAAGACACTCGCCATCGCAGTTGGTCTCGTAACGCTCGTGATCTTCCTGTTCCTTGGCAGCGCGCGATCTACGCTGATCCCTGCCGTGACAGTTCCGATCTCCATCACAGCAACCTTCATCGTGCTCTTTGCGCTAGGGCTGTCTGTGAACCTGCTGACCCTGCTGGCCTTGGTACTCGCGATTGGACTCGTGGTCGACGACGCCATTGTTGTTCTGGAGAACATTCACCGGCGTATGGACGAATATGGCGAGACACCGCTCGTCGCCGCCTATCGAGGATCGCGGCAGGTCGGGTTCGCTGTCGTTGCGACCACCCTCGTCCTGATTGCCGTATTCGTGCCGATCACCTTCCTGCAAGGCGATGTCGGCAGACTGTTTACTGAATTTGCGTTCACTATGGCGGCGGCGGTGGCTTTTTCGAGCCTTGTTGCGCTGACGCTCGCCCCGATGATCGCTTCGAAAATCCTGCAACCGGCCGATGAGCGCAACAGCATTCTGACGGCATTGCCACGCACGGTTGATAAGCTCTTTCATGTGCTGAAGCGGGGCTATGGCTGGCTGTTCGACCGACTTGTGGCGCGGCCCATTGTCGTGGCTGCCCTTCTCGTTGGCGTGCTCTTTGGCTCTGGCGTGCTCTATCAGAATGTCGAGCAGGAATACGTACCGACCGAAGATCGCGGCGCATTCTTCGTGGCTGTGAGGGGCCCGGAAGGCGCATCTTATCGGTACATGGAAAGGTATATGGATGAGATCGAGCGGCGGCTCCTTCCGTACACCGAGAGTGGCGAAGTTAACCGCCTCCTGATGCGCGCACCCGGCTTTGGCAGCTCGGCCTTCAACCAGGGTTTCATCATTGTCGTTCTGACCGATTGGAGCCAGCGCCGGCCGGCTGACGTGATCATCGGCGAGATTAACCGGAAACTCTCGGACCTGCCCGGCATCCGCGCCTTCGCCCTGATGCGGCAAGGTCTGGGCGGTGGGACCGGCAAGCCTATCCAGTTCGTCCTAGGCGGGCCGTCCTATGAAGTGCTGACTGAGTGGCGCGATACATTTGTCGATGCACTGGAAGAGAACAATCCGGGCATCGTCGATATCGACTGGGACTACAAAGAAACCCAGCCGCAATACCGTGTGCAGATCGATTATGACCGCGCTGCCGATCTCGGCGTAACCGTCGCCGATGTCGGCAACACGCTTCAGACCATGCTCGGGTCGCGGCGCGTGACGACCTATATCGAGAATGGCGAAGAGTATGACGTTATCCTTGAAGGGCTGCGTTCAGAACAAAACACACCGACTGATGTGCAGAATATCTACGTGCGGTCGGTGCGTTCCGGAGAGCTGATCCCGCTCGCCAACCTCGTTCAGATTACGCCGATTGCCGACAGCGCGACGCTGAACCGCTATAACCGAGTGCGCGCCATCACGATTGAGGCAGGTCTTGAGCCTGGCGTGGCACTCGGCGAGGCCCTGCAGGATATGCAGCGTATCGCGCGAGAGGTCTTACCCACCGAGGCGACGATCGACTACAAAGGCCAGTCTCTCGACTATCAGACAGCAGGCGGTTCCATCATCTATGTCTTTGCGATCGGTATGCTTATCGTCTTCCTTGTGCTCGCCGCCCAGTTTGAAAGCTACATCCACCCGATTGTCATCATGCTATGCGTTCCGGCCACGGTGGGCGGGGGCCTTCTTGGACTCTGGATCACTGGCGAGACGCTTAACATCTATACCCAGATCGGCCTTATCATGCTGATTGGTCTGGCGGCCAAGAATGGCATTCTGATTGTCGAGTTCGCCAACCAGTTGCGTGATCAGGGAAGCGAATTCGAGGCGGCATTGCGCGAGGCCGCATTGGCGCGCTTCCGGCCGATCCTGATGACAGGCCTGACAACGGCGGCAGGTACATTGCCGCTCATCCTGTCATCCGGTGCGGGGGCCGAAACGCGCGAAGCGATTGGTGTCGTAATCCTGTTCGGTGCCGTGGCCGCTGTTCTCGTGACGTTGCTGGCCGTGCCGACGGCTTACAGCTTGCTCGCACGCCGCACGGGCTCCCCCGGCGATGTCGCCAGAAAGCTGGAAGCTGAAACCGAGAAGGCCGAAGCAGACTCTACACCGACCGCAGCCTCAACGGTTTGAGCCGCTACTCCTCTGTCAGGCCGAGGACGCTCTCGACATCCTGCCAGCTTACCAGCTTGAAGTTCTGGTCGACGCCGGACTCCGGATTGCCGTCGTCCTGCACAACGAGCAGCCCGTTCGGATAGCCCGGAAGCGCCGCCGAACTCACATCAAGACCATCTGTGTGGCTGACCGCATCCACAGCGCCGCTTCCGCTCGCCGTCACGGTGAAATTGCCGAGCGGAGTGTGCGGCGGAAGGCGGTCATAGACCACGAACCTATCGGCTTCCTGTGCAGACACAACGAGATAGCCGCCGCCGTCTTCATCTTCCCAGATGTCGAGCCCCTCAACGTCAACGACAAGACCGTTGTGATTGGCGATGGTGTCGACCAGAACGGGCTCCGAAGCCTCGTCCGACAGATCGAGCGACCAGACGCCGAAGGCCTCCTCGCCAATGAAAAGCCGCTCATGGGCACCGTCGAAGGCGCAACCTTCTAGCTGGGTTTCGAGCTGGGCGGTGCGTACAATATTTGCGGCGTTGATCCCCTCGGCATTCATTTCAGGTGCCCAGATCTGCACGAAGCCGTCCTTGTAGGTGACCGCCGCAAGCAGCGCGCCACCAGAGCGACCCATGCAGAAGCCGTAGGGCTCAACCCTGTTCACGGGTGTGTCGACGACGTGCTCCACGACACCGGTGTCCGGGTCGATCCCGAACCAGCTGATCGCGTTGATCCCGTCATTGGAAGCGGCTGCGATGGGTCCATAGACATCGACATTGTTGAGGGGTCCGGCAGGGAGCATTTGCAGCTCCTCGCCGTTGAGATTGTATATGTGAAGCCCCTCATCCTTGTTCGTCCCCAAGATGAGCGAGCCGGCCGGATCACCCGGCTTCACCCAGATCGCTGGATCATCCGCGCGGTCGCCCTCACCAATCATGGGGTCAGTCTCAACGGATGCGGCGACCGGCAGAACGGGAAAAGTTGTCGGTGCCGGCTGGGTCGCACAAGCGGCGAGAAAGACAGTTAAAGGCAACGTCGAACGGATCATCATGGTTGTGCTCCAAACATAGATATACAAGGGGTCCGCACGCGCTTTCTGCGCCTCCGGCCCCCCATAGCACAGCGGCGGCTCAATAGGTCAGCCGTGCGCCGAAGATCCAAGACGTGCCGAATTCGTCATACTGCATCGGACGGCTTTCGCTGCCGAAGAAGTAGTATTCGGGCTCGTCCGTGAGATTCTTGCCTTCGACGTAGATCTGCAGATTGTCGTTCACGTCGAATTTGGCGGAGGCCTCAATCAGCAGACGGTCATCAATCGTGCGATCCAGATCCTCATCGATCAGCTCGTCCAGATTGTTGCCGCGGAAGTTCGCCGACACGCGCAGGTCCCATGGTCCTTTGTCGTAGCCTAGCGCAAGGTTCCAAACCGTATCGGCCTGGTTCAGGAAACGCACTGTCCGGCCGTCAGGTAGCGTGCTCTCGGAGTCCGTCAGGGTGAGGTTTGCCGAGACGAGAAAGCCTTCCAGAGCGGGAACAAGGTCTTCGAGGCTTTGGACATAGTTGAACTCCGCGCCCCAGATTTCACTACTATCCACATTCACGAATGTATCGACGCGCGTGATGTCTTCATTGTTAAGGAAGGCAAGGTCAATCGGGACACGGGCCTGGAAGTCAGCAAATGGCTCAAGCGTACCCATGTCGTCGATTTCTTCGCGGTCATAACGATCGCCGAAGATGGCGTTTTCAATGTCTTTGTAGAACACACCGACCGAGATGACTGACAGCTCCGTTGGATAGTATTCCAGCGTCAGGTCGAAGTTGTCGGCTTCCAGTGCATCAAGGTTAGGATTGCCTGCTTCGACTTCGAGGTCATCATTGATCGCGGCAGCAGGCGCCACTTCGCCGAAGGCTGGCCTGACAACTGCTGCATAGTAAGCCGCGCGACCTATGAGCTTGTCGTTAAACTCGTACTTGGCGTTGATGCTCGGCAACACGTTTGTGTAGTCGTCAGAGAAGAACCGCCCTTCGGAGGCCAGATTGTCTTCGTCGATAGCATTAACGGACACACCTTCGAGATCGACGTCAGTTTGTTCGACACGCACACCCGCCACAATCGTCAGCGCTCCGATGTCAAACGTGCCCATGCCATAAGCAGCCAGGATCTGTTCGTTGATTTCGTAATCAGCGACCGCGCTATCAACAAAACTGTCGGCTGCCTCGAAATCCGGATCAGACGCATCATTGAAGCTGCGCAGGCTGCGGGTAAGCTCCGGATCAGGCCAGGTCGGCTGGGGAACGCCTAGACGCCAGTTTTCAATAAGAGCATCCCGAGAGAATTCAGCGAGATTGAGGTCCGGCTCAAAGAATAGGAAGTTCTCGTCGCGTGTCTTTTCGCGATCGCGGATCTTAAACCCGCCCTTCCATACGACCGGCATTCCATTCAAGATGGAGTCACGTGACAGATCAAAACGCGCCGAGACCTCGGTGTCCTCATTGACGGAGAACTCCCTCTCCAGGGAATCTAGTTCATAATTGGACGGGTCGTAGATCGCATCAATGAGCGTCTGATCGCCAGAAATCCGCGGAACCTCCGGATTCGCCAAATCAAGTGTCAGGAAACCGGGGAAGCTGTCTTGAATATCCTCAAACCGGAAAGTGACATCATGGTTGTTGTCATCCTGCTCGTCGGCGAAGGCATAGGAAACTTCGTAAGAAGCGGTCCAGAGATCGAGTTGGGATTCGCCACCAAGGGCGATAGTCTGTATGTTCCGCGTCTCTTCACGCACGCGAACTTCAGTGTCCATTTCGTTTAACGGAATAGTGGAGGAGTCAGCGGCCACTACGCCGTCATCTTCCGCGTCACCTAGATCGCGGAACTCGAACTTGTTGCGGACTTCGTCGTCAACATAATTATTGAAGAGCGTACGCAGATAGAGATCGGTGTTCTCATTTACGCGCCAGTCAAAGTTGGCGACGAAGCCAAGACGCTCGCGGGTCAAATCATACCAGCGGTTCTCGAAGTCATCGTTCGCGAACGCGACGCCATCATCGGTAAATCCGAACTCACCAAACTCGCTATTGTGAGCTTCGATACGAAGGTCCTGATAATTCAGCGAGAATGCGACACCGAAATTGTTATTGAAGACGTTCGAATAGGTGAACGTCGCTTTCGGCGTCACTTCTTCGGTAATCTCATTCCAACGGCCTTCGATATTGGCGCGAATGAACTGGCCATCGCGGTCAAACGCAGAGATCGTTTTCAAGTTGATGATGCCGCCGAGGCTGTCGGCGTCGACATCAGGGGTCAGGGATTTCTGAACTTCAATCCCGTCGAGCAGATCAGACGGAACACCGTCCAGCAGAACGCCGCGGCGGTCTTCAGGAGACGGCGTCCGCACGCCATTGATCGAAGCGGCGATGAGGTCAGTGTTGATGCCGCGAATGGAGACGTAGCGGCCCTCACCCTGGTCAGTCACAATGGAGAGGCCAGGCACCCGCTGAAGCGAATCCGCAACGGTTGTGTCCGGAAAATCACCTAAACCGTCGCTATCGATCACCGAGATGATCGAGTCGGCGGCGCGCTGCTGGTTGATTGCACCGGCGGCAGCCGCCGCGGAGCCAACCACAAGAACGTTGTCGAGATAACGGACATCCGCGCCAAGCGTGAAATCCAGTTCGGTCGGCGCGCCCGCCACGATCACCGTATCAGAGACGGCATCGGCCCCGACATAAGAAACACTAATACTGTATTCGCCATCGGGAACACCGACGAATCTATAGTCGCCGAACCGGCCCGTGCTCGTGCTGCGATTGAGTTCCTCAATCGTCACGATCGCGCCTTCGAGCGGCGCTTCACCGGAAGCATCCGTAACCTGGCCCTGAATGGTGTCTGCGAACGCACCATGTGCGAGACCGAGGCCGATCAAGGACACGGTCATCAGCTTTGCTTTGCGAAAAGTCATCGAATTTCCCCTCTCTGACTGCGAGGGTGCTGTGCCTGTATTGGGTGACAGGCGAATGACGCTTTTGCTTAGTTTTTGTGACGCAAGCTCTGCGTGTTTTCGAGGGTCTTGAAGCCAGCCAATCAAGACGTGCTGAGTCCGCGAAGGCGATGCCGAGGTTGCCGCCACGTCGCGCTCCAGCTTGCTTGTCGATGGAGTTAGCTTGCTACAGAGTTGCCAGGAGCACTCAAAGCATTACCCACATCGACGCCTCAGGAGGCCCACCATGACCGAACTCAACGCAGAGCTGTATGATCTGAGCATGTCCGAGGAGGCCAAGCCTCTGCTGGGCCGCGTGATCAGGCACTTAGAAGAGAATGTTGCGCCCTGGTATGAGGAGTATGAAGCCCTCAATGCCGAGAAGGAAGATCGCTGGTCCTGGCACCCCCGCCAGCTCGAATTGATGGAAGAGGCAAAGGCCAAAGCCAGAGAAGCCGGACTCTGGAACTTCTTTCTGCCGGATGCCGAAACCGGCGAAGGGCTAAACAATCTCGACTACGCGTACATCGCTGCCGAGCTTGGCAAGTATCCGCTCGGTTCGGAAACAATGAACTGCAACGCGCCGGATACCGGAAACATGGAGGTTCTGGAACGCGTTGGCACGCCGGAGCAGAAAGAGAAATGGCTCAAGCCACTCCTCAACGGTGAAATCCGCTCGGCCTATGCGATGACAGAACCCAACGTTGCGTCCTCCGATGCGAAGAACATCTCAACGACGGCTGTGCTGGATGGTGATGACTGGGTCATCAATGGCGAGAAGTTCTACATCTCCGGCGCTGGCAATCCGCGCTGCAAGATCATGATTGTGATGGTCAAGACGAGCCCGGATGCACCACCGAGCAAGCAGCAATCCCAGATCCTTGTTCCAATGGACACGCCCGGCGTGGAGATACTGGGAGCCATGGAAGTGATGGGCGAGGATCACGCGCCTTACGGCCACATGCATCTCAAATTCACAGACGTACGTGTCCCGAAGGAGAATGTCCTGCTCGGCGAAGGTCGCGGGTTTGAGATCTCCCAGGTACGTTTGGGCCCTGGCCGTATTCATCATTGCATGCGCTCGATCGGCAAGGCTGAAATGGCGCTCGAAATGATGGTAAAGCGTGCCGGATCCCGAACGGCTTTTGGCCAGAAGATCGCCAAGCTGGGAAAGAATCTGGAAGTCATCTCGCGCGCCCGGATCGAGATCAACGCGATGCGCCTCGCCGTGCTTCAGGCCGCAAAGGCGATGGACGTGCTCGGCAACAAGGAAGCGCGGGTCTATGTCAGCGCCGTGAAGGCCATGGTGCCCGAGAAAGTGTGCACCATCATCGATCAAGCCATGCAGATGCACGGTGCGGCCGGGATGTCTCAATGGTTCCCACTCGCCAGCATGTACGCCGATATGCGGCATCTGCGCTATGCTGACGGACCTGATGAAGTGCATCACATGGTGGTTGGCCGGGCGGAAGTTCAGAAGCACGGACTCTGGTAATCGCCTGCTCCTGTAGAGATGTCGGAAGTCAAAGCCCGAAACCGCGAGAGGCCACCGATTGGTGGTCTCACGATGGCCGTAAAAAGCACCAGTAAATCAATCAGTGAGCTGAAAGGCCGCTGCCCCACTCGTTCTTTGCCATTTCCCTGTGTGCAGCGATTTGGGCGTGCTATCCAACAGACATGCTGAAGGCTCAACTTATTCTGGGCGGTGCCCGATCGGGCAAGAGTCGCCGTGCACTTGCGCTCGCAAACGATGCCGGATCCAGCCCGGTTTTCGTCGCAACAGCCGAAGCCGAAGATAATGAGATGGCCGAGCGTATCGTCCGGCACAAAGCTGAAAGAGGATCAGAGTGGTCCACCTTAGAGGCACCCCTTGATCTCGTCCCTGCGCTTGGAGCGGCGGCCCGGCAAGGCGATGTATGTCTGATCGACTGCCTTACCCTCTGGCTTTCCAATCTGATGCATCAGGACCGCGACATCGAGGCTGAAACGGCGAAACTCTGCGACGCTCTCCTGAACCCGCAGATTCCGGTCATTCTTGTTTCCAACGAGGTCGGCCTCGGACTAGTCCCGGACACACCACTCGGCCGGGCCTTCAGAGATGCTCAGGGACGCTTGAACCAGACCGTGGCGCGCGCATGTGACCGTGTCGAGTTCGTTGCGGCCGGCCTCTCGATCACACTCAAGGACTGAGCGCAGACTGCAGGCGCATCTCGCCTTCGGCATTCGCTGGAAGGCCAATCCGCAGATGAGTCTGCGACCAATCGAACCGGCGAACATAGACGCCTGATCGAGCGAGTCTTTCAAACGTGGCATGGGCATCGGCAATCTCTACGAAGCGGTAGAGGCTCGTCCCCGATACCGGCTTCATGCCACATCCTGTCAGGCTGTCGTCGAGGCGTTTTGCAGCATCGGAAAGCGTTTCTCGCATGTGGCTTTGCCAGGCCGTGTCTGCATAGGCTTGCATACCGATTTCCAGCGCCGTGCCCGATACGGGCCACACACCGAGACGATCGGCCATCGCTTTCCGGACAGCGGCCGGAGCGATCAACGTGCCAAGCCGAACGCCAGCGAGCCCGAAGAACTTGCCGAACGACCGCAGGATGATCAGGCCATCGACACCACCATGCCGCGCAAGGCTATGTTCCGGGACGAGATCGGCATAGGCCTCATCCACGATGAGCCAGCCGCCGCGCGCCGCAAGCTTTTGGCGGGCCGTCTCAAGGGCTTCATCATCAAAGATCCGGCCATCGGGATTGTTTGGGTGTGTGACGACAATCGCATCGACATCTGAGGCCGCGTCCAGAGGAGTCTGCGTTTGGATGATCTCCGCTCCAGCGCGCCTCCAGACGGCAAGATGATCACCATAAGTCGGCGACAGGATCGCCACTCTGCGAGGACGGATCACGTCCGGAAGAAGACGGATGAGAAGTTCGCTACCTGGAGCCAGCAACAGCGATTGCGGCGATGCGCCAATGGCGGAGGCCATTGCTTCAGAACATGCCTCAGCTGCGGCGTGCGTGGGCAGATGCGCCAGTGCGCCGTCCGAAACGGCACTGTACGGATATGGCCAAGGATTGATGCCAGTAGAAAGGTCATGCCAAGGCTCGGCTGCGTCCGGGAATGCGGCCCGCATGATATCAAGTGCCCCGCCATGGATAAGGTCGGAGCTCATATCGCCGATCCCGCCACGACCATTGCGAGCGAAATCGCGGCCAGCGCCATCGCCCGCCGATAAAGCGCCAAACCGCGGGTCATGTCCGTTGGATCTGGATCGCGGGCATCCCTGTTGAGCCAGGGCTCATCGCTCATATGACTGCCATAGAAACGCGGGCCAGAGAGGCGTACGCCGAGGCCAGCGGCCACTGCCGCTTCGGGCCAGCCGGCATTTGGTGATCGATGATGGCGGGCATCGCGGAGCATGACCCCAAAGGCAGAAGGTTTCAGACTGGCTGCTGAGATCAACAATCCGGTCAGCCGCGCGGGGACCAGATTGGCGATGTCATCCACACGCGCAGCAAACCCGCCAAAGGCGGCGTATTCGGCATTCCTGTGACCAATCATAGAGTCGAGCGTGTTGATCGCCTTGTATCCGGCAAGTCCCGGCAAGCCAGCGATCGCCCCCCAGAAAAGCGGCGCAATCACGCCATCGGATGTGTTCTCCGCAAGGCTTTCAAGACCTGCGCGGGCAACGCCCGTCTCATGCAACTGGTCCGGATTGCGTCCAACAATCATGGAAACTGCCTTGCGTGCGGCTTCAAGGTCACCGCCGGCCAATGGTCGAGCGACCGCATCGACGTGGGCATAAAGGCTACGGGACGCGATGAGTGCTGATGCAATCAGTCCCTCCAAGGCATAGCCCCACCAGGTTTGAGGTAAAATGAAGACAAGGCCGATCGCGATGGAGATCGCGACACCTATGCATGCCAGCGTACAGGCCACACCTGCTGCATAACGCGCCTGATGCGACCAGCCTTTCCGGTTCAGTTTGCCGTCGCATACTGACACAAGGGCACCGAACCAACCCACAGGATGACCAATGCGCCTGTAAAGCCAGCCGGGCCAGCTCAGGACAATTTCGAACGTCCAGGCAAGCAGCATGAGCGCAGCGGCGCTCATTCGGCAGAAGGTCTCCATCCAGGCGGCTGAGCGGTCATCAGCAGCGCATCGACATCAATACTCGCCTCAACTCCATCGGCAAGCGCATCAAGTGCGCGTTCGACATCGGCACCGTAGCTAAGCGATGCGTCCGCCTGCCCGCCTGCCATTGCCAGCCAGGCCCGGCGGAAATCATCGTTTGCAAACACTCCATGGAGATAGGTGCCCTGAATACGGCCATCTGCGCTCGCAGCACCGTCGGTACCATCATCCATCAAAGCGAAAGGACGGCCAGTATCGCCCCCGTCTGTTTGCCCCATATGGATTTCATAACCAGAGATGGCTTCACCAGTCATGGCGCAACGGGCCTCTACCGGAGCCACGCGCTTTACCGGCTTCATCACGGTATCGACATCAAGCAGCCCGAGCCCTTCCGCCTCTCCGACTGCCCCGTCCACTCCTTTAGGATCCACGATCGTGCGACCAAGCATCTGATAGCCGCCGCATATGCCGAGGATGCGGCCACCTGACCGCGCATGGGCAATGATGTCATGGTCCCAGCCTTGCTCGCGAAAGAAGGCCAGATCGCCAATTGTCGATTTGGTTCCGAACAGAATGACGAGATCGCAGTCTCTGGGAATGGCACGGCCGGGTGGAATCCAGTCGAAGGTAACGCCCGGTTCCAGTTTTAGCGGGTCGGCATCGTCGAAGTTTGCCATCCGGCTCAGCATGGGAGCAGCAATTCTGAATATGCCGTCCTCGCACAAGCCGGGCCGCGTCAACGCCACAGCATCTTCGGCTGGCAGGCGCGCTGTGGCTGATAGCCAAGGAATGACCCCAAAGCAGGGCCAATCGGTGCGCGCGGTAATCTCTGTAACGCCATCATCGAAGAGCCGCGGATCACCGCGAAACTTGTTCACCACAAAACCCGTGATCATCGCGGCATCATCAGGCTCAAGCACAGCCTTTGTCCCGACAAGGCTGGCGATCACGCCACCTTTCTCAATATCGCCGATCAGGCAGACCGGGACGCCGGCACGGCGGGCGAAACCCATATTCGCGATATCGCGTGCACGCAGATTGATCTCGGCGGGGCTTCCTGCCCCCTCCACAAGGATCAAATCATGTTTTGCGGTCAGACGCTCGAAGCTCGTCAGGACGGCTCCCATCAGGCGGTCGCGGCGCGCCATGTAGTCGGATGCCTCCATGACCTCCACAGCTTGTCCATGCACAACGACCTGTGCGTCGCGATCGGTCTGTGGCTTCAGCAGAACCGGGTTCATGTCGACATGCGATTCTAGGCCAGCGGCTTTTGCCTGCAACGCCTGCGCCCGGCCGATTTCACCGCCCGCGGGACAGGCAGCGGCGTTGTTCGACATGTTTTGCGGCTTGAAGGGCACGACAGAGAGACCGCGCCGGTGGGCGATACGACACAGCGCAGCGGTCAGGACAGATTTTCCCACATCCGATCCTGTGCCTTGCAGCATGAGCGCACGAGCCGTCACACCGGTCCCTCCATCGAGATGACCGTGCCATCGATCTGGGCACGCACGCCATAAATGTCGGCTAACCGCTTGGCAGAAAGCGTGTCCGACGGTGATCCGTCAGCGCAGATCCGACCATCCTTCATCCAGATAAGGCGGGAGGCATAACGCGCGGCGAGTTGGACATCGTGAAGAACGACAAGCGCGCCACCTCCCCGAGCCACATAGTCAGCAAGGAGATCAAGGATACGGAATTGATGGCGCGGATCGAGGGCAGCGGTCGGCTCATCGGCAATCAGCAATGGCGCTTCGGCGGCGAAGGCGCGGGCGCAGTGCATACGGGCAAGCTCGCCGCCGGACAGCGTATCGGCGCGGCGGGCGGCAAGACCGGAAAGGTCGCAAGCCTCGATCGCGCGCTCAACGGCCCTGGCGTCGTCATCCTTAAGACGTCCCAGTGCCGCGCCGGAGCTGAACCGGCCGAGGGCCACCACATCGCGCACAATATTGGGCCAGGCGAGCGGGCGGATCTGAGGCAGGTAGGCAACGCTCCGGGCGCGAGACATCGGATCGAGGCGGCACGTATCTTCGCCGCCAAGGGTGGCTGTGCCTGCCGATGGCTTTTCAAGGCCGAGGCTTGCCCGGATGAGGCTGGTCTTGCCCGCGCCGTTCGGGCCGAGCAGCGCCACAAATTCGCCGGGCGCAAGGCGGAAGCTTGCGGCCTCGATCAGCGTGGCGTCCTGCGACTTCAGGCCGATATTCTTTGCGACAAGCTCAGTCATGCACGGCCCGCCTCCTCGTGGCGATCCAGACGAACACCGGTGCGCCGATCAGCGCCGCGACCACGCCGAGCTTCAGCTCATTGTCCGCCGGAATAATGCGCACACCTATGTCGGCGACCACCAGAAAGAGCCCCGCGAGCAACGCCGACGGAACAAGTGAGCGGGCTGGATCATAACCGACAAACGGCCTGATGAGGTGCGGAGCGACAATCCCGACAAAACCGATCGCGCCAGCAAGCGCCACCGATGCACCTGTGGCGAGGCCTGCACCAAGCACGGTGAATATCCGCTGATTGCGAAGGTTGAGCCCAATCCCGCTGGCCGCTTCCTCACCAAGCGTCAGCGCCGAGAGCCCACGGCCCGTAGCGAGCAGGATGATGCTGCCTGAGATGAGGAATGGAAGCGCAAAACCGATCTCATCGAAGCTTCGATTGGCAACCGATCCAAGCATCCAGTTAATCATGTCAGATAACGAAAAAGGGTTCGGCGCGAGATTCATCAGCAGGCTCATCACCGCGCCAGCGAAGCTAGAAAGCCCAACACCGATCAGGATGAGTGTAACAACCGAGCGCGTCCGAATAGCCGCCAGAGCCAGAAGCGAGGTCGCTGCCAGCGCGCCCAGAATTGCGGCAAGGGGCAGTATCCAGGGGCTCAAAGAGACCAGCCCGTAATACAGTGAAAACGTTGCGGCGAGCGAAGCGGTCGCCGAGACGCCAAGCACTCCAGGTTCGGCCAGCGGGTTTCTCAACAGGCCCTGCAACGCCGCCCCACTGAGACCAAGCGCGGCACCGACGAGGAACGCTGCCAGAGCCCGCGGCAACCGGATGGACCAGACGACCAGACGATCGCCCACTTCACCGCTGCCGAAGAATGCAGCAAAGACCCGGTCCGCCGGTAGCGGTGTTGAGCCGATCAGGCAGGCGGCAAAAATCGTCAGTACACTGGCGACTGCCAGTCCCGGCACGAGCCAGCGCGTGCCGCTCACTGCTCTACACCTTCGGCAAGCGCCTCGACGGCATCGAGAATGAACCAGCCACCGCAGGCGGTCCAAGCGCCCTGCAGGGGCACGGTTTGAGGCCCATCGAGTTGCGCACGCGCCACAGGATGCTTTGAAGCACTCCAGGCATCTGGATGATTGGTGAGCGCCTCGAAGAAGGCTGCCGCGACAACATCGGGTTGCTCATAGACAAGGCGCTCAAGCGGCAGTGATCGCCAGCCAGGGGTCTTCTCGAAGTTCTCCAGGCCAGCGATAACGAGCATTTCATGCACGAGGGAGCCAGGACCAGTCGTGACCCCCGCAGGTGTCATGTAAAGCGCCGAGCCGCCATTGCGACGCGCCTCCAATGTGCTGAGCCGCTTGCGGAAATCCGCGACCAGAGCCTCGCCGCGCTCAGGCTGCCCCAGACCAGCGGCCATATGCTGAATCAAAGATGGAATAGAACCGATGTCCTCGCCATCCACATTGGACGCCCATCCCACCTGAAGAACAGGAACCCCGGCCCGTTCGAAGAAGGCCGCCGCATTCGGGCCACCACCATAGGCACGCACGACGAGATCGGGTTTCAGGATCAGCACATCTTCGGCTACCGCGCGCACAGTCGGCATGCCGGTGGCTTCCTCGCGCATATAGGAGAATTCCTTTGTCGCATCCGGCGATATGGCGAGGATCTGGTCGGCATCAGCAAGCTTGAGAACGTATTGGTCGGCGCAATAGTCGAGACTGACAATCCGCATCGGCTTGTCGCCAGCGGTCTGCGATGGCGGCTGTTCGCCCACGCAGGCCGAGAGCCAAACGCTCAGGACAAGGGTCGCCAGTCTCGACATTTGCGTCAGTACCGCAGGCGCACGCCAACGGAGCCAGACATGCCTGGTGTGCCAAAGCCCAGGATTTGCTGGTAGTCCTCGTCGAACAAGTTCTCCACCCGGCCGAAAAGCTCGATCTGATCATTCAGATCATAGCTGCCCGTAAGATCGACGCGGGTCCATGCGTCAACAGGCGTGTCTGGAGCCCCGTCAAAATCAGTGTCGTCTTGCTCCTCGCCATTGTAGCGAACAAGCACGGCACCGGAAAACGGTCCTTCCGGATCGATCGAAAACGTTAAGTCGCCGGAGTGTTCGGGAACACGGACAACCGCGTTGCCGGCACCATCTTCGGCGTCGATATAGGCATAATCCGCCGACACGCGCAGCCAATCGGTCAGCTGATAAGCGCCGTGGAGCTCAACGCCCTGAGAGTCGACCAGATCAATGTTCTGATAGCCACCGACGGCGAAGGAGAAGTCGATCTGGTTCTCCGTTTCCTGATCGAAATAGGTGATGCCGGCCTCGGCCCGGCCATCAGCAGATCGCCAGTCCAGGCCTATATCAACCGCTTCAGAGGTTTCTGGCTGAAGGTCAGCGTTCGGCTCGGTGGCACCGCAGCAGAAGAAAGTGGTCTGGAAGATGGTCGGTGCCTTGAAGCCCTGGCCCCAGCTCGCGCGAAGGGTGAGTTGATCGTTCGGGTTGAAGGCCGCCGCCATACGCCCCGTCGTCTCCGAACCGAAACGCTCATGATCATCGACACGCAGCCCGCCTGTGAGCGTGATTTGTGCGGTTGGTTTGAACTCATAGAGGGCGAACAAACCATCAATCGAGGTGTCATCGTCATTGGCATTCGATTCTTCACGCTCCGCTCCAAAGGCCAGCGTGTTCATCTCATTGATACTTAGCGTACCCTGATAGCGGTAGATCGTACGATCACCTTCCGAGCTGAAGCTTGATACGCCATTTGAGAAATTCTCGCGCGTGATGTCTGAATAGCCGATCAGCACAAGGTTCTCGAGGCGGCCATCAAAGAGCGAGCCAGTCAGCGAGACATTCGCTGAGAGTTCCTCGGTCTCGCTGATACGGTCGGCGTCACCATCTGGTCCACCGGATGCATCAAAATCAGATTCTGCATCGGTCCAGAGCACATCGGCCGACAGACGTGCATCACCGCCCAGATTGAGCCCACCCTTCGCCGACAGGGTCAGGGCTTGATAAGGATCATCCTCGGTGTTGCCATCATCCTCATCGGCTTTTGAGATACCGTCTGATGAGGTTCCAACGATTGCGAGACGGAAGTCGCCCGTGTCATTGGCGTTTTCGATCGAAGCTCCGCCGCGGAAGGTGTTGAAGGAGCCATATTCGCCAAACAAACTGCCCCCCAGACCTTCATCGGGACGTTTCGTCGTGATCGAGACAACCCCGCCAATAGCATCGGTGCCCCAAAGCGTGGACTGAGGACCTTTCAGAACCTCGATCCGCTCAATGTTCTCTGTGTCCAAGCGTGCAAAATTGAAACCGCCGCCCGGTGAGGTCGGGTCATTGAC
Source organism: Hyphomonadaceae bacterium (assembly GCA_028285145.1). Classification (GTDB taxonomy): domain Bacteria; phylum Pseudomonadota; class Alphaproteobacteria; order Caulobacterales; family Hyphomonadaceae; genus JANQQC01. The sequence continues at coordinate 3,897 of JANQQC010000050.1, read as the reverse complement.
GACGACACCATCGATCAGGACCAGGGTCTGCTCACTGGATGCACCGCGAATGCGCACGCTGGCTTGGCCGCCAAAGGCACCGTTAGAATTGATTGTCACGCCCGGCGCGGCTGCAACGGCATCTAGCGCGAAGTCAAAGCCCAGTTGTTCAATATCCTCGGCGGTTATGACGGTCGCCGAGGACCCCACTTCCGTCGTTGTCTGGTTCAGACGAGATCCTTCAACAATCACAGGATCAAGTGTGGTTCGGTCACTATCCGCGTCTTGCGCCAGTACCGGCAAGGCGAGCGAAAAAGATACAACGCTCAAAAGCGCACTCTTGTAAAACATGGGACAACCCCTCAAGCGCCCCGCCGCCCGTTCCGAAAAGGCGCGCTATCTAAAACGACGACTGGCCCCATGGGGCGATACCATGCGGGCGGCCAGACCTTTGTGATGTCGTTTCAAAGGAGAGGTTTCAGACTGATAAGCCCGGCCTTCCCGCCCGCTGAGAACTCTTCCCGGTCTCCGGACGAACGACGCGATGGCAGGTTTCCTGACTTGCCGATCAACGCTTCTGGCCGCCTTCCCAGAACGAGCAGTTCCAGTGACATCATGGCCATCAGCTTCCGGCTGACAGTTGCGGGTACAGCGCCGGATTCACACCGGCTTCCCTCTTAGCCCCCGCTAAAGGGGCACCATCTGGGGTCGCTATTGCTGCGCAGTCAGAATTTTGTCAATCGCGATGGACGTTTCAAGCGTACCGATTTCGCTAGAAATCGAGGCCGCGTTGGGCCTTGATCCCTGCCTTGAAGGGGTGTTTCACCTCGCGCATTTCGCTGACGAGATCGGCATAATCACAAAGCTCAGGCTTGGCATCCCGACCTGTGAGAACAACACTTGTGCGAGCCGAGCGAGCCTCCAGCGAATCAAGGACGTGATCGACGGACAGATACTCATAGCGCAGCGCGATATTGATCTCGTCCAGCACGACCAGATCGTATTCGCCACTCGTCATCATCCCGCGCGCCTTCTCGAAAGCTGTGCTGGCCGCAGCGATGTCGCGGTCCCTATCCTGCGTGTCCCAGGTAAATCCCTCACCCATCGTGTGCCAGTCGACACCGCCGAGCTTGTCGAAGAACTGCCGCTCGCCCGTGATCCATTTTCCCTTGATAAACTGGACCACACCAACCTTCTGGCCCCAGCCAAGCGCACGAACAATGACGCCAAATGCTGAACTGGACTTGCCCTTGCCATCACCGGTGTGGATCAGGACGAGGCCGCGACCGGGATCAGTGGCCTCCGTGGTTTTTCGCTTCTGTTCGGCCTGTAGTTTTTGCATCTCGGCCTTATGCGTGTCGGCATCACTCATGTAGAGCTCCTTGGGTGTCCGAAATAGTGACGAAGCCACCAAAGTCGATCTCGGCGTTAAAGTCGTCCGCTGTCTCGCCGGTTGAAAGCGCAGCGCGCACCACGCCGGCATGTGTGACGATCAGCGTGGGCTCACCGCTTCTACGGCAATCTTTCACGGCTTGCTGGGTACGCGCCCGCAGCATCGCAACACTTTCACCGCCATGTGGACGAGCGTGAAAGAAATCTGCGGCCCAGGCATTGATCTGTACCCTTGGAATGGTGGACCAGGACTGCCCCTCCCAGGATCCGAAATCCATTTCCATCAGGCGAGAATCCTCTTCGACCGGGATCTGAAACTGTGCAGAGATGACATCCGCAAGTCGGCGACAACGCCTCAGCGGACTGGTCACCATGCGGGCAAAGAATGGGAGGCCGGCGAGCACTTCCTCAGCCTCAGTCTCGAACGTCGCGGCTAAATCCAGATCCGTCTGACCGTAACAGACACCCGGCTCTACATCGACTGTTGTATGGCGGAGCAGGATCAGAGCCAAGCAACCAAACCCAGATAGAAGCCGATCTCGCTGGCTTGCTGCACGGCACCCAGTGTGTCTCCGGTGTATCCGCCGAGCTTGGGCTCAAAGAACAGCCGCATGAAGAACTGGCCAATAATCATACCTGAGAGCGCCCATACCAGAGCCATTGGTGCTTGAAAAATGCACCATATGGCGATGATCATCGCTCCCGTCGCCAGCGAGATCACCAGACTGGCCGCGGACACCCCTCCGGCAACCGGCTTGCCTGTGCCCTCATCACGCACATAGCGGCTGGTTGCGATAACGAGAACGCTGGATAAGCGCGACAGACCATGGCCGGCGATCAGTGCGGCAACAACAAGATGCGGGACCAACATGGTCAGGGCCGTAGCCTTCAAGGCCAATGCGAGGACCAAAGCGAGCGTGCCATAGGTGCCAAGCCGGGAATCCCTCATGATCTTCAGGGCCTCTTCTCGAGTCTGGCCGCCGCCAATCCCGTCAAACGTGTCGGCAAGACCGTCTTCATGAAAAGCACCCGTCAGTAGCAGAGCTGCTCCCATTGCGAAGAGCACGGCAATGACTGCCGGAAAGACCAGATCAGAGACCAGAAAGACGACGGCTGATAGACCGCCTATAAGCACGCCGACAAGCGGATAATACCGAACGGCGGCTGACATCCGCTCCGGCGAGTAAAGATCTTCCAAGCCCACCGGCAGCCGCGTCAGAAACTGCAAGGCGAGCAGAAAAGACGCCCCTTCATCCTTCATGCGGGACCGCTCACGCCAGCACTCTCAAAACTCGCCATGTCTCTCAGCATTGCAGCGGCAGCTCTGACCAAAGGAAAGGCGAGTAGCGCGCCAGTGCCCTCGCCCAGCCTCATGTCGAGTTCCAGCAGTGGATCGGCCTTCAGGGCGGATAGGATCAGGCCATGACCTGCCTCCGCTGACCTGTGAGCAAACACCAAGGCCTTTTCACATTCTGCACTCATCTCCCGCGCGCACAGTGCTGCCGCCGTCGCGATGAAGCCATCGACAATGACAACGCGTTGAGTCCTCGCTGCGCCCAGCACTGCCCCGGCCATCATCGCAATCTCGAACCCGCCATATTCAGCGAGCGCGGTGCGGACATCCAGCTTTGCCGGTGTTCGCTTCGCGGCTTGCTCAAGAAGCATGACTTTGCGGCTCAGCCCGTCATCATCAAGGCCCGTGCCGCGACCGGTAAGGTCCCCAACAGGCCGCTCAAGAAGTTTCGCGGCCAACAGCGCCGCCGACGACGTATTGCCGATGCCCATTTCTCCGAAACAAGCAGCATCGGACTTTATCGCGCTACCCAGTTCGATACCTGCCATGATCGCGTCTTCGAGTTCCGCGTCGGTCATGGCCGCCTGCTCGATCGCGTTCCGGGTCCCGCTACCGACGCGGCGGTCAACGAGTTCAGCATGGTCTATAGGCTCGCCCACAACGCCTGCGTCGACGACCTGAACATTTGCATCGATGGAGCGTGCAAAGACATTGGCCGCCGCACCGCCTGAGAGGAAATTCATTACCATTTGGCGCGTTACAGCCTGCGGAAAAGCCGATACGCCGGCTCGCGCCATTCCATGATCGCCTGCGAAGATCGTCAGGCTGCAAGTCTCCGCCCGCGGCTGCAAGGTACCTTGAATACGGGCAACCGTGGCGGCTAGCGACTCCATCCGGCCCAGGGATCCGACCGGCTTGGTTTTCGAATCCAGTGCCGCAGCGAGCTGCGTCTCGAAATTTCTATCTTTCTGATCCATGTGGGTGGGCCATAGCGATGCCGCAGGGATTCACAAGGTTTGACGTAGGCACTACTGGCTCTCACCGGCAATTGGCCAACACTCCGGCGTTTGGAGACTATACTGATGATTGATGCGACGTTAGGTGCAGCAGAACCAGCTTCACTATCAGAAAAATGGCGCGAGTGACGGGGCTCGAACCCGCGACCTCCGGCGTGACAGGCCGGCACTCTAACCAGCTGAGCTACACCCGCGCATTTCCCCACGGCGAGCGCC
>JANQQC010000026.1 GCA_028285145.1 Hyphomonadaceae bacterium | reverse complement strand
GGCGCTCGCGGGGCAGAGCCCAACACCGGCGACGGTGCAGGCATCCTGACGGCGCTACCCCACGAATTCCTGACAGCCGTCGCGCGCGAGTCCTTTGGGGTCGATCTACCCCCGCCCGGACGTTTTGCGGCGGGCGTCGTCTTCTTGCCCAACGACCCGGACGAGCGCCAGCGTTGCAAGCAGGCGGTTGAAGACATCTGCGCGCGGGAAGGCCAGACGCTAGTGGGCTGGCGCGACGTGCCGACGGATGCGGATGGCGCGGATTTGGGCGCGACCGCCCGCGCGGCCGCACCCCATTTCGAACAGCTTTTCATCGCGGCAAGCGATGACGTCAAGGACGAGGCGTTTGAGCGCAAGCTCTACCTGATTCGCAAGCAGGCCAGCAACCAGCTGCGAGTCGATGAGTCACTGAAGGAAGCCAAAGCTTTCTACATCTGTAGCCTGTCCACGAAGGTAATGATCTACAAGGGCATGCTGACACCCGCCCAGGTGCTCGCGTTCTATCCGGACCTTCGCGATACCCGCTATACCTCGCACCTGGCCATGGTTCACTCGCGGTTTTCGACGAATACGTTCCCGAGCTGGGACCGGGCGCAGCCGAATCGCTTCATGTCTCATAACGGTGAGATCAATACGCTGCGTGGCAACGTCAATTGGATGCGAGCTCGGGAAGGCATGGTCGACAGCGACCTCTTCGGCGAGGACGTCAATCGCCTCTTCCCGGTCGTAGAACCAGACTGCTCGGATTCCGGCACGTTCGACAACGTACTCGAGTTCATGCTCATGAACGGGCGCTCGCTCCAAGCGGCAGTCATGATGATGGTGCCGGAAGCGTGGCAGAAGCAGGACCGTATGGACCCCGCCAAGCGGGCTTTCTATGAGTACCACTCTTGTCTCATGGAGCCCTGGGACGGACCGGCATCGATCGCCTTTACGGATGGTCACTATATTGGCGCCGTGCTGGACCGGAACGGTCTTCGTCCCAGTCGCTACTACCTGACCAAAGACGACCGCGTCATCATGGCGAGCGAGGTTGGGGTACTGCCGGTAGCTCCAGAAGATGTGGCGTACAAAGGCCGGCTCGAGCCTGGCCGGATGTTCCTCGTTGACTTCAACGAGGGCAGGCTCATTCCCGACGCGGAGCTGAAGAGCGAATTCGCTGCCCGCAAGCCCTATGGCCAGTGGCTCGAAGACCAGGTGATTACGCTGAAGGATCTGCGGCCCGAGAAGGAGGTCCAGCATTACAACCCTGAGACCTTACTGGCGCGAATGCAGGCGTTTGGTTTCACGACCGAAACGATGCACTTCATGCTCATTCCGCTAGTAACGGAACTGCGAGATCCCGTCGGATCCATGGGCAACGATTCCACGCTTGCGTGTCTGAGCGACAAGCCGCGCCTCGTCTATGACTATTTCAAACAGCTTTTCGCCCAGGTTACCAATCCGGCGATCGACTCGATTCGCGAAGAAGTCATCATGTCGTTGGGCTGTTTCATCGGCCCAGAGCGGAAC
>JANQQC010000019.1 GCA_028285145.1 Hyphomonadaceae bacterium | reverse complement strand
CCAGAAGCCCGACCGGCTCGCCGGCCAGCGTCTCTGAGATAAAGATCAGTTTCCCGCGCCACTTGATGCAACCGTCGCGGCGCACCATGCGGACTTCGTGATCTGCATCATACCAGGGCGGTTCGATCACAGCCGGCATCCGGCGTGTCGGTGCGTGCCAGTGCTGCGCCGGCGGCGTCTGACCAAGCGCCTCGTGCGGGCGCTCCTCGTTGTAACGCAGCCGGAACTGATCAAAGCGCACCTGCTGCTGACGTTTGGTTGTCGCCGGTGGTCGGCTTGTCTCGGCCTTCAATGTGCGGTGCATGCGTTCGTGCCGGCCATTGTCCTGCGGGCTCGACGGCGGAATGTAGCGCGGCTCAATCCCGAGCTTCAGCAGCCAGACCGACAATCTCGAAAGCCCCCCGCCGGCGATCGAACCGAACGGTGAGCCGTTGTCTGAACGCATCGCATCAGGCAGCCCGATATCATTGAAAACCCGGCTCAGAACGGCTTTGACACCATCGTGTGTTGGATCGCAAATGCGCACCTCGACGAGATAGCGGCTGGCGGTGTCCGCAACGGTCAGCGGATCGCAGCGCGCGCCGTCGCGGACGCGGAACCAACCCTTGAAGTCGATGGACCATTCGCCGTTGGGCACGCGCGCTCCAGCCACGATCTCGCCTTGCGCGTGCGGCCGGCGGCGGCTCCGCCGCGATTGGATCAGGCCATGCCGCTTGAGAATATCACCAATCGTCGATGCCGACGGGACAACCAAATCCGCGCCTTCCATCGCCAACCGCGCCTTGATCTTCTTCGGCCCGAAATGCGGGAACCTCTCGCGCAATGCGACAACCCTCGCAACCATCTCAGGCGGCGTGGCATGAGGGCAGTGCCGAGGCGCACGGCTCATGTCTTCAAACCAGCGCTCATCACCGTGATCACGTCGCCGTCGCCAAGCGTAGAATGTTGCGCGACTGATACCAAACTGGCCGGACAGCTCCGTCACCGAACACACGCTACTATCATAAGCCCGCATCAACGCTATACGCTCTTCCATCCGATTGCACTCCCTGAAAGGCATCGCTGATTCCCCCCGTTGAAGAGAATCAAGTTTGACCTGTCAGGAATGCTGCCGGTCCAATCTGTTAAGGATCTCCCCGGTTTGTACCCACATGGCATGGATCTAGATGCTGCCCCTCATCCTAACCTTCTCCCCATACGCTTTCGGCTATGGGGAGAAGGGAATATGTCGTGCTTGTGGATATGGTCACTAGGCGCGTTCAGATATTGTTTCGCTCATAAGCACGCCGCTCACAGATGGGTGAAGCAGATTAGCAACCCACAAGCTGTGTCCTGCAGGAGCGAGAAGTCTCAGCTCATTACAAGATGAGCCCCGCACGTTCATCCGCCGCCGCCAAGTCCGCGTCTCGCTCGGCCGGGTCTCCAAGTCCACCACCGCCGGAGATCTCAAGCACGAGCTTGTCATCAGCCGCGATGACTTGCGTGCCTTTACCTTTGAGTTCGCCACCGGATGCCAAATACGCACGGCCCGGCTGACCATCACTGCCACCGAGCGCGCCGCGCGGCGGATGCTTGAG
>JANQQC010000042.1 GCA_028285145.1 Hyphomonadaceae bacterium | reverse complement strand
CAATAAATGAGATACGGCCGGTGACGAAAAACCGCCCATTGCGAAGGAGTTGCGTCATCGGAAGCCATCCCCGCTACCTACGCTCAAGCCAGAGTGGGTCAACCCGACTTGACATGAAACCATTTGGTATCATAAAAATGAAACCAATTGGTTTTATGAGGAAGAGATGCAAGCGGTATTCAGAGCCATCGCAGAGCCAACACGGCGTGAAATTCTGGGACTACTGGCTGCAAAGGAAATGACAATCGGCGAAGTCGCCGGACATTTCGACTCAACCCGGCCTGCTGTCGCGAAGCATCTGAAAATTCTGAAAGAAAGCGGTCTCATTCGCGTTGAAACGCGGGGAAGAGAGCGGATCAACACATTGAACGCGGCGCCGTTGAAGGACGTCGCAGACTGGCTGGCCTTCTTTGATCGCTACTGGGATCAGAAGCTTGGCAAGTTGAAACAGGCATTGGAGGCGGAAGATGACGGCGATAATTGAGAAGACAGTGTTCCTGAAAGCGCCACCCGACCGGGTCTGGCGGTTTCTGACTCAGCCCGACGAGTTGGAAAAGTGGTTCCATCGAAGCGACGTTGTTCTCGAAGAAGGGCTGGACTATTGCCTCTTTGGAGATGATGGCGATCGCCTCTGCTGGGGGCATGTGATAGAGGCGAAAGAGCCGAGCTTGCTCCGCTACACCTTCACGCACAATTATCTACAGCAACACGAAACCACCGTGACCTGGCGATTGGAGCCCATAGAGGGCGGTACGCGGTTGAGTTTGGTACACGACGGATTCGAGGGCGGACCAGTCTCGGCCTTTGAGATGCTGTGCGCACACGACGACGGCTGGGATGAACACTTCGCCAAACTTCGGCAAGTGGTAGTTGGATAAACTAATAGCCGCCAGATCGCTTTGAGGTCAGTTCATGGAATACCTCACGCATGAGGCGAGTCATCTTGGCACAACGAACATCAAGCGGCATTTTCTTTTCAACAAAGAAGGAGTGTCTGATGCGTGTCATCATGGCCTTGGCGGCAGCGTTGCTGGTTGCGTCGGTTGCCGTTGCACAGGACCGGAGCGAGTTTACGCGCTTTGAAGACTGTGAAGACCGCGACCCGGGAGATCTCGCACCCTATCTGCAAGTGTGCTCAACGCCTTTCGGCTATGAGGTTTGGCTACCCTACAGTGAACACTCCTCGGCCATGGCGATTGGCCCGAACGGGATTGAAGCCCAGTTCGATGAGCGGCCTGAGATCGGCGGGCTGAACATGACGATTGGCCCGGTGATGGATTGGCGGTTCCGCAGTGGTGAAGCCGAACCCTTTGCCGGGATCATCCGCTATCGCGGAATGACGCCGGTCTATGATGATGAGATCGGCGAATTCACCGGCGAGATCGTCACAAACAGTAATGTACTGGTCGTCCTGGCACTGCGTGCTGATGGCGAAATGAGCGCCTGTCATGTCGCTTATGTCGATGCGATGGAGGTGCCGGACGCGAACGCTGTCGCGCACCGGATTGCCGCGCGCTATGTGCCGGGTTTCCAATGCGGGATTAGCGAGGTGATGG
>JANQQC010000030.1 GCA_028285145.1 Hyphomonadaceae bacterium | reverse complement strand
TGCGGCAGCACCGGAGCGCGTCATCTTCAGCGCTCTAAACAAGAACATCCGACACGCACTGGCGCTGTCGCACTGGCTCTTCATCTTAACCGGACGCGGAAACGCGGGCCGGGTAAAGGTGCAGGCTCAGTTACGCAGGAAAACCTATCCTCACCCGTTCAGCTTGTCGGCCAATGCATTGGCATGGGCGGTGATGTCGCCTGCCCCAAGGCACACCACCATGCCGCCGGACTTGGCCGTCTCACGGATAACGTCCGGCAGCTCGTCCAGCCCGCTGAGGGCCGTCACCTGCTTGTGCCCGTGGCGGCGGATCGAAGCGACAAGGCTTTCATGCGTGATGCCTTCAATCGGGCTCTCACCGGCCTCGAAGACAGGTGCGATAAACACATGATCTGCAGCGTCAAAACAGGTGGAGAAATCCTCGAACAGGTCCTGAAGGCGGGAGTAGCGATGCGGCTGAGCCACCGCAATCAGCTGGCCCGAACCAACCATCGCTCGCGCCGCTTTCAGCACCGCGCCAATCTCGACCGGGTGATGGCCGTAATCGTCGATGATCTTGACTCCGTTCCAGGTCCCGGCCGTGGTGAAGCGCCGTTTCACCCCACCAAAACCAGCAAGGCTCGATCGGATCTGCTCATCGCTCGCGCCAAGCTCGAGGGCGACTGTGATTGCCGCCAAAGCGTTCTGGACGTTGTGGTCGCCAGCCATGGGCAGGGTGATCTGCTCGATCAGGCGCGGTGTGTCGGAGCTCTTATCTCGCACCGCGATATCGAAGCGCGCACCCTCCAGATTGGTGGAGAGATTCACCGCCCGCACGTCCGCCTGCCGGTTAAACCCGTAAGTGATCCGGCGGCGGTCGGTGACCCGCGCGGCCAGCGCCTGCACTTCAGGGTGATCCGTACACAGAACAGCGAAGCCGTAGAAGGGAATGTTCTCCACGAACGTATCGAACGCCGCCCGCAGAACATCCATGGAGCCATAATGCTCCATATGCTCGGCATCGATATTGGTCACGATGGCGGCGGTCGGCGAGAGCTTGGTGAAGGTGCCGTCGGATTCATCCGCCTCGACCACCATCCAGTCGCCGGCCCCGGCTTTCGCATTCGAGCCATAGGCGTTGACGATTCCGCCATTGATCACGGTCGGGTCGATCCCGGCACCATCCAGCAGCGCCGCCACCATGCTCGTGGTCGTCGTCTTGCCATGGGTGCCGGCGATCGCGACCGTCCACTTCAGGCGGACAATCTCGGCCAGCATGTTCGCCCGGCGCACGACAGGAATGCCAGCGGCGCGCGCAGCGTCCACTTCCGGGTTTCCAGCCTTGATCGCGGAAGAGATGATGACCGTGCTAGCGCCGTCGACATTCTCACCTTTATGGCCGATGTGAACCACCGCGCCCTTCTCCCGCAGGCGCTCGATGTTCGGGCCATCCTTGATGTCGGAGCCCTGCACATCGTAGCCCATGGTCAGCATCACCTCCGCAATACCGGACATGCCAATGCCGCCAATGCCCACAATATGGGCAGGGCCAAGTTCGAAGGGGGATGGATTTTTCATTATGGGTATACAGTCCTGAGGAAATTCGCTCTGCTGGCGATTAGCGTGGTGCGAGCCTGCCGCGCAAGTGACGCCAAAGAAAGGCGAGAAGGAGACCGACCATGACGATGCACCTTGCCGAGCTGAATGTGGGCCGCCTGCTCGCGCCCACCGACGATCCCCGAGTAAAGGATTTCATGGACAATCTGGATTTCATCAATGGGCTCGGCAAACGCATGCCTGGCTTTGTCTGGATGATGGAAGGCTCCGGCGAGCCTGGCACCGGCAATACGGAGACAAGCATTGGCGGCGACCCGCAATACGTGTCCAACCTCACAGTCTGGGAAGATGTGGCCAGCCTTGAAAAGTTTGTCTGGGGCACGGTCCACAAGCAGTTCTATGAGCGCCGCGCGGAATGGTTCGAGGTGCTCGGCGGCATGCATTTCGTCATGTGGTGGGTGCCCGCCGGTCATCAGCCCAGCCTTGAGGAGGCGCTGGAACGGCTCGCGCTGCGTGACCGTCTTGGTGACTCTGAGGATGCCTTCGGCTGGGACTGGTTGAAGGAAGCCGAGATGCACAAGACGCATGCCTGCGGCGCTGCTGCCTAGCCGGCGCGCTTGCCCAGCACCGCTCCGAGAAAGCCGAGGATCGAAACTCCGAGCATGACGCCAATGATGATGGTCAGTGGCTGCTCGTTGATATTGCCGACGCGGTCCTCAGCGCCCGCCGATATCCGTTCAATGTGTGAGAAGAAGGAAGAATAGAACGTCCCGGCAGTCCAGCCCCACGCACCTGCGAGCCAGCGTACGGTCCCCGTCTTCAACGCGCGCTGCGCCCCGAAAATCAAAAGCGCCACCGCGATGTAATCAACGAGCCAATATGGCCACCACTGCCAGTCCCCCCAATTGCGCGCGGCTTCCGCAATGGCGAGGAACACGCCGAAAGCAATCGCAAGGAAGGCGGAGATGCGGATCATCTCTTCGCCAGCTTCTCGGCAATGTCGGCAAGGTCCTTCGCGGCCGTGACCGAGCCCGCCGCGCGCGCGGCTGCAGCCCGCTTTTCCAGACCGGCAGCGTCTTCAAGCCGCGAGAGGAGCAGGCCAGCAAGACGTTCCTCATCGGCCTCCTTTTCGGGGACGACGTCAGCCGCACCGGGCTCCACGAGCGCCTCGGCATTAGCTGTCTGATGATCGTCCATGGCGATTGCGAGCGGAATCAGGATGGACGGCCGCCCAACCGCGGCGATTTCACTGACCGTCCCCGCCCCGGAGCGCGCCAGCACAAGATGAGCCTCGGCGAGGCGTTGCGGGATGTCGGAGAAAAAGCTTTGCAGCTCAGCCTCGACACCAGCCCCGCGATACATCCGTTCGACTTCCTCGATCTGCTCTTCGCGGACCTGCTGAACAATACGGAGCCGGCTGCGCAAATCATCCGGCAAATCGATAACGGCCTGAGGAACCACCTCGCCAAGGATCTTCGCGCCCTGGCTGCCGCCCGTAATCAGCAGCGTCAGCTTATCGGACGTGTCCGGGTATGGAGTCTCCCGCATGGCGGCAATCGGTGGACGAACGGGATTGCCCACAGCCTTGTGTTTGGCTCCCTTTGGAAGGCGATCGAGCCTTGGAAATCCAGACGCGACGAGCCCTGCATGGACCGCGAACTGCCGGTTGACCCGCCCGAGCACCGCATTCTGCTCATGGATAAGGATCGGCACGTTACAGTTTTTGGCCGCGGCCAGCGCTGGATAGGCGGGATACCCCCCAAAGCCGGCAACAAGAGATGGCCTGCGCTGGCGCATCATCGCTGTCGCGCGGCTGATGCCGCGTCCGATCTTCAGGCCCACGATCGGCAGCATCCAGAACTTGCGCAGCGAGGGGCTTGCCGCTCGCACTTCTTCCTTCCAGTCGGCAGGGAATTTGTCTGCATAGCGCAAACCGCGATCATCGCTGACAAGGCCGACGGCCCAGCCGCGGGCGCGCATCTCCTCGGCGAAGGCAGCCGCAGGGAACATGTGTCCACCCGTACCGCCAGCCCCAATGATGACGAGCGGCTTCTTCCCTGTATCAGCCATAAGGCCTCCGAATTCGTATGCCTCGTTTTCGGATCAATGCGAGCGCGAATCCGATGGTCAGGGCCGCGCCGATCATGGACGATCCGCCATAAGAGACAAATGGCAGGGTCATCCCCTTGGGCGGAATGAGATGCAGGTTAACCGAAATGTTTATGGCCGCCTGAAGGCCGAAAAGCGCAAACAGTCCGGTGGCGGCCGCGCGCGGATACGGATCCTCGACATAGGAAGCCTCGCGAATCCCGCGCAGGGTGATGAAGGCGAAGATCGCAATCAGCGCCACGGCTGCAACGAGGCCGTACTCCTCGGACAGGACCGAATAGATGAAGTCAGTATGCGCATCCGGCAGCTGGAACTTCACCGCGCCCTCTCCCGGACCGGCACCCATGACACCACCACGCGAGATCGCCTCGCTCGCCTTGTCGACCTGATACGTATCATAGGCGGATGGATCGAGGAACGCGTTCACACGCTGACGCACATGGTGCAGCGTTGCATAGAGCATCCCGGCAAGTGCTGTGCCGCCCGCCATGAAGCCCATCGCCCAGCGCCATGGGAGACCGGATACAAAGAAGGTGATGATAAAGGCGGCCGAGAGCAGCGCGGACTGACCGACATCAGGCTGAAGTAGGAGCAGGCCGAGCGTTGCTGCGAAAAAGGCGAACGCCACGACCGCCCAAGGGCCTTTGGGAAACAATGTACGCTGGGCCAGGAGCCATCCCGTCAGGACGATGAGAGATGGCTTGATCATCTCCGAGGGCTGCAGCGAAAAGCCGGCGACACGAATCCAGCGCTGCGCGCCCTTGGCCTCATACCCAAACAGCAGGATGTAAGCCATCAGCCCAAAGGCGAGGAAGAAGACGATCGCGGCAGCCCGGCGCGCCCAGTCCCGATCAAGCAGGCTGGAACCGATCAGAAGCACGACCGCCGCAATGGCGAAGACACCCTGCCGCTGTACGAAGTGGTAGGTGTTGTCAAAGCCGATCCGCTGCGCGGCGGCTGGCCCGGCCGCAAGAGACATTAGCAGCCCAAGCCCGATCAGTACGAACACTGAGCCCAGGATCGGCCAGTCGACGGACCGTCGCCATTCTGCCAGCGGCGAAGCATCGGACCGCGCCGGGCCGCTGCTAGCCATCACACTCATGCGCTTGCCTGGAGCCCACCCGAGCCGGTCATCTCGGCGACGAGCGACTTGAAGGCATCGCCCCGCGCCTCGAAGTCGCGGAACTGGTCGAAGCTCGCACATGCTGGCGATAGCAAGACGATCGGGTCTTGCTCACCGGACGCCAGCGCATCATCAAACGCCGCCCGCACAGCCTTCTCCAGCGACCCGCACCCGGCATAGGCCGCCCGCCCTTCCAGCGATCTGGCAAACGCCGGAAGCGACTCGCCGATCAGATAAGCCTTTGCGATGCGGTCAAAGAACGGCTCCAGTGGCGTGATGCCTTCTGCCTTGGCGCGTCCGCCCGCGATCCAGTAGACCCGGGAATAAGCTTTCAGCGCCTGCTCAGCAGCCTGCGCATTGGTCGCCTTGGAATCATTGATGAACCGGACCCCATCGATTTCGCCTACATGCTCAAGACGGTGAGGCAAACCCGGGAAGCTAAGGATGGCCTGCATGATCACGGCGCTATCGACACCTAGCGCACGACAGGCGGCATAGGCGGCGGCAGCATTTTGCCAGTTGTGCGAACCCGGAAGCGCGGGGGCCTGACGCAGATCACCCACGGTGATGGTTGGCCCTGCAATATGGTCCGTCAGTCGCCCAGCGGCACCACTGACGCCCTTGCCGAGCACAAAGTCGCTTGAGACCTCGATCACATCGCCCGGGCGCTGCGCCGCCAGAGACATTGCAATGCCCTGACAGATCCTGTCATCGAACCCAATCACAGCTTTGTCTCCGGGCTGCTGATTCAGGAAGATACGCTTCTTCGCTTCGATGTAGCCTTCCATCCCGCCATGCCGGTCGAGATGATCGCGCGAGATATTGAGCAGGAGCGCAACATCGCAGCGCAGACTTTTCACAAGATCGAGTTGGTACGATGAGAGCTCAAGAACGTAAGTCGCATTGGCATGCAGCGCGGCCATGTCGAGAACGCCTGTGCCGATATTTCCGCCCACGCGCGCATCCCGTCCCGCTTCAGTCAGGATGTGGCCGATCAGCGCCGTCACGGTTGATTTTCCGTTTGTCCCCGTGATCCCGACGATCTTCGGCCGGCCACGCTCCGGCAGGGCCTGAACGGCTCGGGCGAACAGTTCCATGTCGCCGACCACTGGAACCCCGACCATCTCAGCCATGCGGACAATGCGGTGCGGCTGCGGGAACTTATAGGGTACGCCGGGGGACAGGACGAGCGCAGCAAAGGTCTGCCAGTCGCGCTTGTTGATATCCGACAGTGGTACGCCGGCCGCTTCCGCTGCTGTGCGCGTGGCTTCGCTATCGTCCCAGGCATGCACGCGCGCGCCGCCAGCCATCAAGGCTTTGGCAGCGGAAAGGCCCGTACGGCCTAGTCCGAAAACGGCGACATCTCGCCCGGCATATTCGCGGATGGGGATCATATCCTGCGGGTCACCTCAGCTTCAGTGTGGCGAGGCCCGCAAGGGCGAAGAGGACAGAGAGGATCCAGAAACGGACGACAACTCGCGTCTCAGGCCAGCCGTCCTTCTGAAAATGGTGATGCAGAGGTGCCATCTTGAAGATGCGCTTGCCTTCCCCAGTCAGGCGGCGCGTCAACTTGAACCAGCTGACCTGCATCATCACGGACAGCGCTTCCAAGACGAACAGACCGCCAATGACGACCAGCGCAAATTCATGCTTCACGGCGACGGCGACAACGCCAAGCAGGCCACCCAGACCGAGCGATCCT
This sequence comes from Hyphomonadaceae bacterium, assembly GCA_028285145.1. GTDB lineage: Bacteria > Pseudomonadota > Alphaproteobacteria > Caulobacterales > Hyphomonadaceae > JANQQC01. Next base: position 37,979 of record JANQQC010000030.1, on the reverse strand, counting down.
GTGTCCCCCATGAAGATTTTTGCAGGGTACGCATTGTACCATAAAAAGCCCATTCCAGCGCCCATCATTGCACTGAGGAGCACAGCAAGTTCGCCAGCCCCCGGCGCAAACTGGATTCCCAGATAGTCCGCAAACTGGAAGTTACCCGTGAGGTAAGCAATCAGAGCATAAGCGGCAGCGGCGAACATCATTGGCACCACGGCAAGCCCGTCGAGGCCATCAGTGAAGTTCACCGCATTGGCGGAGCCGACGACCACCACCATGCCAAATATGACGAAGAGCCCGCCAAGCGGCAGGAAGTAGTCGTTGACGAACGGCACTGCGACGCCGCCAGAGAAATCAGGATCATTGGGCTCGATCGAGGTTGGTGGCGCGACAGCGGCAATCTGCTTTGCAATGTCGGTCAGCGGTCCCCAGTCAGCATGCCCGAGCGGCGTGTGCGCACCATGCAGGCCCATGATGAACGCGCAGGCGAGCGCCGCGACCAGGAACTCCACCAGCAAGCGGACCCGGGCCGAAACCCCATCCGCCGACGCTTTCGAGACCTTCGCATAGTCATCCATGAAGCCGAGCACGGCATAGCAGGCCGTGACGAACATCACTGTCCAGACATACGGATTGCCAAGATCAGACCAGAGCAGCGTGCCGGTGAACAGGCCAACCCAGATCAGAAAACCGCCCATGGTCGGCGTGCCCTGCTTGGCGAGTTGGGCTTCCAGCGAAAGATCGCGAATGGGCTGCCCCTTCCCCTGCCGTGCCTGCAGCAGGGCAATCAGCGGGCCGCCCAGCATCACGGAGACGAGGAAAGCGGTCACCAAGGCCGCCCCCGAGCGGAAGGTGATATAATTCAGAAGGTTCAGGACGCCTGAATCAGCGGCCAGCAGCTCATAAATCATTATCGACCCCCGCAGCGCGTTCTTCGCCGCTATCCATCACCTGCTGGGTGTCTGCACTCCATGTGCGCAGCTCATTCGCCAGCCGTCCCATCCCGGAGGCATTCGAGCCTTTAATCAAGATTACATCGCCGTCACGGAGGGTGTTTTTCACATCCGCAGACAGATCATCGGCCTTGACGGCCCAATGTTGCTGAATCGTACTCGGCAGAGCTTCCGAAAGGGCCTGCATCAGCCCGCCGGCGAGGAAGGCAGCCTCGGCTCCGGACGCCTCGATGTCGCTGGCAAGTTCACGGTGCGCAGCTTCTGCGCCGTCCCCGATTTCCAGCATTTCCCCCAGCGCCACGATCCGGCGCGCGCCGGTCCGACGGGTCAATCCATCAAGCGCCGCGCGCATGCTCGCCGGGTTGGCATTGTAGGCGTCATCTATGAGCGTGGCCTTGCCACCTGACGGCAGCAGGATCATCTCGGCCACGCCGCGCCCGGGAGGCGGGGCGTATCCATTCAGGGCATCTGCCGCGTCCGCGATGGAAATACCGGTCTGGCTCGCCATAAGAAGCGCAGCCGCCGCATTCACGGCCCAATGCGCCCCGACCGCGTTCAGGCGGACTTTCACGTCCCGGCCGACAACAACGAGGCTAACAAGCGACGTCGCTCCATCCGTCTCATAGTCAACGACCCGCGCCGCAGCCTCGCGCGCTGCGCCGAAGGTCTCGACACTGGCGGTTGGGCAATAGCCTCGGGCGCGCTCTGTCATGCGCTCCAGGAACACGTCGTCTGCCGGCAGGATGATTGTTCCGCCTGCCTCCAGTCCGGCAAAGATATCGGACTTCTCATCGGCCACCGCTTCGATCGATCCAACACCTTCCAGATGCGCAGGCGCGATCCGCGTGATCATCGCATGATGCGGGCGAACCATCCGGCTGCGCGGGGCGATTTCACCCGGTGTCGACATGCCGATCTCGAAAATCGCACGCTCCGTCGCCTCTGGCATCCGGGCAAGCGTCAGCGGCACGCCCCAGTGATTGTTGAAACTCTTTTCAGGCCAATGGGCGGCACCAACCGCGCGATACATCCGCGCCAGCATTTCCTTAATGCTCGTCTTTCCAACAGACCCAGTTACTGCCGTGCGCACTGCTGCCGATCGCATCCGGGCGGCAACGCCAATCGCCTCGATCGCAGCCTGGACATCCTCAACAACCAGTTCCGCGCGGCCACCGGAGGCGCGGTTGACCAATGCGCCGGAGGCTCCTGCGTCGAAGGCTGCAGGCACAAATTCGTGGCCATCGCGGACATCTTTCAAGGCAACGAACAGATCACCCGGCTCAAGCGAGCGCGTGTCGATGGACAGACCGGATACAGCAAAAGGAGCACTGGCGGCCCCGCCGGTCGCTGCTTCCAGCTCCTGCGAGGTCCACAAACGATCAGACATGCGCCGTCTCCTTCAAGGCCGACAGCGCCGTCTCCTGATCGGAGAACGGAATGGTCTTGTTGCCGACGATCTGACCGGTCTCATGTCCCTTCCCGGCGATGAGGAGCGTGTCTCCGGGTTGGAGCTCAGACACTGCTGTACGAATGGCCTTGCCACGGTCACCGATCTCGCGGGCGTCAGGCGCGCCCTCAAGAACAGCGGTGCGAATCTTTGCCGGCTTCTCCGTACGCGGATTGTCATCCGTCACGATGGCGACATCGGCGTGTTCGGCCGCGACCTTCCCCATGAGCGGGCGCTTGGTCCGGTCGCGGTCTCCACCGCAGCCAAACACAACAAACAGGCGGCCCGCTGTATGCGGACGCGCGGCCCGCAGCAATGTGTCGAGGCCGTCGGGCGTGTGGGCGTAATCTACGAAGACGCCAGAGCCCCCTGCGGTCTCGCCCACAAATTCCATCCGCCCTTTGACCGGCTGGAGAGCCTCAAGCCCCTTCACGACATCCGACAATTTCAGGCCAAGCGACAGCGCAAGCGCAGCCGCACAAAGCGCGTTCAGAGCCTGAAACTCGCCGATCAGCGGAAGGTCGATCTCAAAGGGCTCACCGTCATGCTTGAGGAACATGCGCTGCCCGGTCGCCCGGGGCATCAATTCCTGGATCTTCAGATCATCTCCGCGCCAGCCAATCGAGACTGGCTGCAATCCTGCTGCCTTGGCGGCAGTATGAAAGGCATCCCGCTCCGGGCTATCCGCGTTGATGATGGCGGGTACCCCGATCGGAGCAAGCTCGGTGAACAGGCGTACCTTGGCCGCGCGATACGCCTCCATTGTCGGGTGATAGTCGAGATGATCCTGCGTCAGGTTGGTGAAGGCACAGGCTGACAGTTTGACCCCGTCGAGGCGATGTTGCTCAAGGCCATGGCTGGAGGCTTCCATCGCGCAGTGGGTTACGCCCTGCCCGGCCAGCTCAGCCAGCGTTTCATGGATCGCAACCGGATCAGGTGTCGTATGTCCAAGGTCAATCGCGCCCTTTGGGCCGATAGCGCCCAACGTCCCCATGGAGGCGGACGGAACACCTGCGCTTGTCCAGATTTGTCTAAGGAAATCAACGGTCGAACTTTTTCCGTTTGTCCCAGTGATGGCGACGACGTGCTCGGGCTGGCGGCCATAAAAACGCGCCGCGGCCCGTGCCAAGGCGAGGCGGGGCTCCGGATCGACAATCTCGACCGCATCGCCCGCCTCGCCCGGCCGGTCGACAAGAACGGCAACGGCCCCCTTGTCGATGGCTTGGGGAATGAAATCTCGACCGTCAGCGGCAACACCCTTAAGCGCAGCAAACAGGTAACCCGGGCGCACCTGGCGACTGTCAGCGGTGAGGCCGGCAATCTCTGTTTCCGCCTCAGGGCTTGTCATCCCGTCGAAGAGTTGATTCAGCATCATAGCGATGTTCTCCGTTCTGCTACGGAGTTCACCGGCGACGACAACGCGGCAGGCGCGTTAAAATCAGGGGCCATGCCGAGGAGTGGCGCGATCCGTTCGATCACGCGACCCGCCGTCGGAGCGGCATTGAAAGCCGCTGCAGTTCCCACATCACCGCCGCCGGCTTCTCCGGCTTTTGGCTCATCGAGCGTTATCAATACGACATATTCCGGGCCGTCCGAGGGAAATAGCGCCGCGAAACTCGTTACATTTCGGCTATCATCATAGCCGCCCTCGATTGGCTTTTCCGCCGTGCCGGTCTTCCCCGCGACACGGTATCCGGCAACAGCCGCGCGTGAGCCGGTGCCCCTTGTGACCGCTTCACGCATCATGGCCGTTACCAGCGCGGCAGTAGGGGCCGACATCACCCGGCGCGGTTTCAACTCGCGATCAGGATCGAGAACAAGGGTCGGACGAACCAACTCGCCGCCATTGGCCAGCGCGCTGAATGCCGAGGTGAAGGCAATGGGAGAGACGGCAATGCCATGCCCATAGCTAATTGTCGCGAGTGAGAGATCCGACCAGTCCTCTGGCACGAGCGGGGCTGCGCTGCTGGTCAACTCGATGGCCGCACGGTCGAGCAAGCCGAGACGGCGGAAGAAGTCCTTCTGCCGACGCTCGCCGAGCATTAAAGCCACTTTGACCGTGCCGACATTGGAACTGTCAGCGATGATATCTGCAAGGGTCGCCTGACCAGCAATCGGGTGATCGTCCTCAATGGCGAAACCGCCAATCTCCATGATCTCGCGGGTGTCGAACCGGTCAGCGGGGCCGACGGCTCCGGCCTCGACACCGGCCGCGACGGTAAGGGGCTTGAAGACCGAGCCCAGCTCGTAGACCGCCTGCGCCGCACGATCCTTGCGGGCAGGATCGCTGCGGCTCAATGTGTGCGCCCGATTGGGATCAATCGGCGGCCAGCTGGCCATCGCGACCACTTCGCCGCTCCCGGCATGAAGAACGATCCCGGCCCCGCCAATCGCATCGTAGTCCGCTGCAGCAGCAGCCAGCTCCGACTCCAGAACAAACTGCACGCCGGAATCAATGGTCAGGGCGACCGGCTCTCCACCCTTCGCAAGACGATGATCGAGGGCGAACTCGACACCCGCAAGACCATTTCCATCGTGCCCGGCGAAGCCAAGCACATGGCCGGCAAGCGGCCCCCGCGGATAGGCGCGCCGGCTCTCTTCCCGGAAACCAAGACCTTCAAGCCCCAGATCGAACACTGCCTGACGCTGGCGCGGCGTGAGTCCGCGGCGTACCCAGACAAAGGCCCGGTCACGGTCCGACAGTCTTGTGGTCAGCGCATCGGCATCAATGTCTGGAAAGACTGTCTCAAGCGCAGTCGCAACGTCCCCCGCATCCCAGATTGCGCGGGGGTCTGCAAACAAGGAGTAAACGTCCACGGAGGTCGCTAACAGCTCCCCATGGCGGTCGACAATATCGGCGCGGCGGACAGACTCCTGAAAGACACTCGCAATCCCAGTTGGCTCATCAGACCCTTGCAGGGACACGACCGCTGCCCGCCCCGCGATCACCGCAAAGACGAGGCCGACGGCAACAGCAACAAGACGCGACCGGAAGGCCTCTGCGTCTGCAATCACGGCGGACCAGTTCACCCTCAACGTGGAGCCTCCCCTCCCCGCGCCACACGGTCGTCGGCCGGCAGCGACGGCGGGCCTATGACGGAGTCGAGGTCGGTTTCCCGGGCGAACTGTTCGGCGCGCGCCGGCTCCATGCCAAGCCGGGTCCGGGCATACTCCTCGATCCACTCGCGCCGGCTCAGATGAGCAAACTCTGCTTCGAGCAGTGTCTTCTCGCGATGCGCGTCTTCTATGGCGGCCTCTACAGCCGCAATCTCAGCCGCAGCTCCTTTCGCGCCGGATTTCGCGCGATACAGGCTGATGACCAGAAGCGCGATGACGGCGATACCAAATCCGAAAGCCAGCTTGCTCATGCACTTTTCTCCTTCGCCTTGAAGGTTGGCAGGTCGATCTGGTCTGCAGGGTCCGCCGACCAGGCCGGCGCATCTGTGCGAACTGCAAAGCGGAGCCGCGCAGACCGTGAGCGCGGATTGTCCTGAATTTCGCTCAACGAAGGGTCAACGGCCTTCTTGTTCGTCAGCTCAAAGCTTGGCGGCGGGCCTGACTTCGCCTCCGGCATATGGCGCGACCCGCTTCCCATCGCGCCCGACCGCGTCCGGAAAAACAGCTTCACCATGCGGTCTTCCAGTGAGTGAAACGAGACCACTACCAGCCGCCCGCCTGGCTTAAGCAACCGCTCTGCGGCGGCAAGACCGCGCGCCAGTTCACCAAGTTCATCGTTCACGAACATCCGAAGGGCCTGAAATGTCAGGGTTGCGGGATGAGTCCGCGCGCCCTTGCGACCGCCAACAGCCGCCTCGACAGTGTCCGCGAGATCAAGCGTTGTCTCGAAGGGTCGTTCAGCCCGGCGCTGGACGATGGACTTTGCGATGCGACGCGCGCGCTTTTCCTCGCCCAACCGGGAGATCACTAGCGAAAGATCGCGCTCGTCCATCTGATTGACGATCTCGGCGGCGCTCGGCCCGGCACGGCCCATACGCATGTCGAGCGGACCATCCCGCATGAAGGAGAATCCACGATCCGCCTCGTCAAGCTGGAACGACGAGACGCCAAGATCGAGCGCGATGCCATCCACACTCGGATATCCAGCATCGCGCGCGATCGAATCCATGTCACCAAACCTGCCGAGCAGCGGAACGAGCCTTGGCTGGTCCGCGCTGTGCGCCTCGGCGCGGGCAATGGCATCCAGATCTCGGTCGACGGCCAGAAGCGTGATGTTCGCCGCCTCCAGGAAAGCGCCAGAGTAACCGCCACCGCCATAGGTGCCATCGAGGTGGACCTCGCCGTCAGACGGACAAAGCGCTTCCAAGACCTCGGCGAGCATGACCGGCGCATGTCCCATCAGTCTCCTCCGCCATCGATTGCGGAAAGCCCCGGCAGGCCGCCAGAGGCGAGCGCCTCGCTGTATGGCTCATCAAGCGCGTTGGCGAACTCGGCTTCTGACATCGCATCATCAACGGCGAGATCGAATGCCTCGTAAGCCGACGGTTCCCACACCTGGAAGCTTTCAATGTTGCCGGCAAAGACGACCTTGTCGGTCACACCGGCCTTTGTCACCCATTTCTCCGGCAGCTTAATGCGGCCCGGATCGTCCATTTTGAGATCGTGGGCACGGGCAATAATCGCATGTGCGAGGATCTTCCGTTTCCGGGACTGCGGCGGAAGACGCAGAATGGTCTGGCGATACATTGCCATCAATTCCTCGCCGCCGCCCTCAAGGCAGCCCGACCCGTCCAGAGCAGGCCAAAGGAAGACGCGCGAACCGCCGTTCAAGGCCGCGCGAAAGGGCGCGGGCACGGAAACACGCCCTTTAGAGTCTACGTTGACGTCATAGGTGGAGTGAAACACCTGCCCAAACCCTTGCCCTGTCAGCCGCTTACGAGCCAACTTTCATCTCGTTTGGAGTATCATGGGCCAGTTTGGAAATAAATGGGCCAACAGGCTTGCGAGAGAATCTCACAGCTCGGAAAATCAGATCATTTGCCGAACGAAAACAGAATATACCAGAACATTAGATGGCATCTTCGTGGGCGCAGTTGGGAATCTACTTGAAATACAAGCCGGTTCACGAAATCGCTGCACCATGACAGTTTTCACACACATTCCGGTGGAATTCCACAGGCACGCGACCGCGGGGCTGCGATGAGCGCGAAACTGAATGTCGTTGTCGCAGGCGCTGGGATTGGCGGACTCGCAGCCGCAGCCCTTCTGTCGACCGCCGGCCATCGTGTGGTCCTGTTCGACCGGTTTGGCGCACCAGCGCCCGTTGGGTCGGGGCTGATGCTTCAGGACACAGGGCTCGCCGTCCTCGGCGCTATGGGTCTTAGAGACAGACTGACAGACCTCGGATCACCGATTCGCAGGCTGCATGGACGTACGGTACCGAAACTCCGGACGGTCCTTGATGTGCGGTTCTCCGCGCTCCGGCCCGACTTGCACGCCGTCGGTATCCAAAGAACCGCGCTTTTCGATGCGCTGCTCGGGGCTGCGCTCGCTGCGGGAGCCGACTTGCAGACAAGCACGGAGATCGCGCGCGTCGATGCCAAGACAGGAACACTTGAGGACAATCGCGGTAGGCAGTTTGGCCCGTTTGATCTTTTGATCGATGGTCTGGGCGCGAACTCACCGCTCTCACGCAAGTCTCATAGGCCCCTGCCATATGGGGCGCTATGGATCACGCTCGACTGGCCGGAGCTTGGGCCCTTCGATGCCGGTGCCCTGGAGCAACGCTATCGGGCAGCCAGAAAGATGGCTGGCGTCATGGCCTCAGGATCGGCCATCGAAGGGCAGACCCGCAAGGCCACCTACTTCTGGTCCATCAAAGGTGACGGCTTTGAGGCCTGGCGATCGACCCCGCTGGATGCCTGGAAAGAAGAAGCCATAGCACTTTGGCCTGAAACGTCAGACCTCATCAACGCAGTAGAGGATCACGACGCTTTCTCATTCGCCAGATATCGTCATCGCACGCACGACAAACCGGTGCAGGGACGGTTGATTCATATCGGCGACAGTTGGCATGCGGCCTCGCCGCAGCTCGGCCAGGGCGCGAACATGGCCTTGCTGGACGCCTATGCGCTTTTCCTTGCCGTCTCATCGGGTTCACTCGAAACGACACCTCAGCGTTATCTGCAGTACAGGCGCAGCCATGTTCGGCTCTATCAGTTGATGAGCTTTCTCTTCACGCCAGTCTATCAATCAGATGGTGCGGTCCTACCGTTCCTGCGCGACTGGCTTGCTGCGCCTGTCAGCCGCGCACCGCCAGCACCTGCCCTGCTCGCAGCGATGGTCTCCGGCGCTGTCGGACGACCGCTGAAAAAACTCGGACTTGCCTGACGACGCCGAAAACGCCCCGCCACCGCCTGTCCCTCGCCGCAATTCATGTTAACCATCTGTCATCGACTTCTGGAGGGAGAGCGATGTTGCGTATCTTAGTTGGTCTTGTCCTATTTGCGCTCACAGCGGCCTGGCCCGCGCAGGCAGAAACTCGCAGAGCATTGTTAATCGGGCTTCAGCACTACGCGGATGAAGTCGGGCCGCTTGATAATCCCCATAAGGATGTCGACCTCATGGCCGACGCGCTGACCCAGATCGGTTTTGAAGTACACACTATCAAGGATGCGCCAGATACCCCCGTCAGCCGCGCGAAGATTCTCTCCAATATCCGCAGTCACGCTGAAGCCGTGGCCGGCGACCCCGACGCCGTAAGCTTCATCTATTACTCAGGCCATGGCGCCGCCAATGAGGAGGATAATCGCAACTACCTCGTCCCGACCAGCGTGACCGATGCAGGGTCTGCCGAGATCTGGGACAGTTCGGTTCAGTTGGATACCATCCTGGAGCGGCTCACCAACAATGCGCCGACCGCCGCGCACTTCGTTATCTTTGATGCATGCCGGAACGAGCTGAAGCTGCGCCGTGGCACGCGCTCCCTGAACAAGGGCTTTGTGGTGAAGCCGGACCCCGGCGGCGTCTTCCTCGCTTTCTCGACCTCCCCCGGCCTACCCGCTTCTGACGGAGATATCGATGATCCCGCCGGGCCTTATGCAACAGTTCTCGCCGATGAGATCCGCAAGGGCGGGCGGCGTCACACCGCGATTTTCGAAGACGTAAAGATCCGCGTGACGCGTGAGTATGAACAGACCCCGTGGGAGAATAATGGACTGTCCCGCATCGTCTTCCTGAACGGGCAGGACGGCGCAGTCACGGAGCTGCCACCGCTTGAACGACCGGACGAAAATGAAGGCAGCGTGATCGACGCCTCCTCCATGGTGGACGAAGACACAGGGCCAACCTCTATCCGCAAGGCGTTGATCATCACCAACTATGATGAGGCCTTGCCGGAGACGGTAGCGGCCAATGCGGCCGTTCAGGAAGACCTTGTGACGTCCATGCGGGGAACAGGGTTTACCGCAACAACGGTCACCAACCCCAGCCGGGAAAGCCTGATCGCAGAGTTCGCCAATCTCTATCGCGGCTTTGAGGGCGACGCCTTCGAGAAGCTGGCGCTGGTCTACTATATCGGCGACGCTGGCGCAGTAGACGAGAGCGGACCCAACTACCTGATCCCCGCCAACCGCCCCATTACCTCAACCTTCGACCTGCACGTGCAAGGGGTTGAGCTATCAGCTCTTCTCGACCGGACTGGTCGTCCGGAAGACGTCGAAACAGTGATGATCGTCGAAGGATGCAAGGATCTTGATCTGCCTGGTGCCGTCGCCGAAGGCTGTGTCGAAGAGCGCGCACGCGACAATGTCCTGCTCACCTTCACGGCACCGGCTGAGACTGAAGCCCCGCCAAGCACGGGCAGTATGGTGCCAGCGGCGCCATCGGTCAGCGCGCCAGCAGCAGAAGACAGCTACAATGTCGTGTTCTCGCGCGAGATTCTGAAAGGCGGCTCGATCACCGATGCGGTGAAGCGGACTAATGATGAGCAGATCACCGCGCGCGGCGTTGAACAGATCGCCGTCTCCGGCGAGCTTGAACGCGTGTACGAACTTCCGAGCCGCGACCGGACCGATTTGTATGAGCAAAAAGTTGCACAGCAAGTCGCCACGGATGCCTACCTGATCGAGCGCCCCACGCTGGCAATACCCGGGCGCGCCTACGAAAACGAGAGCAACGATCCCACGACCTGTTTCAACGCTGTGCAGAACCGCGTTGCCTGGTCGGCGAACGGTACATCGAAAACATGGGCCCCACAAAACATCGCTAACCTCTGCGAAGGGGCGGAGACCTCGACCCTTCCTGCCCGCTGCTTCCAGTCCTTCATGAGTGAGGGCCGCAAGTCGGGCGGGCTGTGGCGTGCTGACTGGCGGACCGCCATCGCGCTGTGCAACGGCGTCGCCGACACTGCTAGTATGGAAGCGCGTTTTGTCTGCTTCCAGAGAGCCGACCAGAAAACTGAAGCGATGGCGAGAACATGCGCCGCCCGCTGATCAGAACTGGAAGTAGATGAATGGGCGGTAGCCGAGCGGAACGAAGGACAGGGACACCGCGGCAAGCACGCCATAGGCAATGGCGAAACGATCGGGCGCAAGCCTGGCGAGCAAGACCTGCGCATCGATTTTGTTCGCGGCATAGTGAAACAGACCTAGCGCCGCGAGCATCGGCCACACTGGGACCGGGAGTGTTTCCGTGCCGGGCGAACTCCATGTGAGATAGGTTTTCGCTATGGCGAAGGACTCTTCCAGTGTCGGCGCACGGAAGAAAATCCAGGCAAGGTTCACCCAGTAGAATGTCACGGCCATTCCAACGAACGCACCGATCCACCCCATCGGAGAAAAACGGCTCGCAACATGCGTGTTCCACAGTCGCTCAACGATGAGTGCGCCGCCATGCAGCCCGCCCCAGATCACAAAATTCATCGAAGCCCCGTGCCAGAGCCCGCCAAGCAGCATCGTGGTCATCAGATTGACGTCCCGGCGTGCATTCCCCCGCCGGTTTCCGCCAAGTGGGATGTAGAGGTAATCGCGGAGCCAGGATGACAGGCTGATATGCCAGCGCCGCCAGAAGTCCTGGATGTTTGGCGACAGGTACGGGCTGTCGAAGTTTGGCGGAAATCTATAGCCAAGCAGGCCAGCGGTCGCGATCGCCATGTCGGAATAGCCCGAAAAGTCACAGTAAATCTGGACCGCATAGAGCAGCACACCGCCGACCACGGACGCTGCGGTGTAGGATGATGGGTCGGCGAAGATCAGATCCACATAGGGCGCGATATTGTCGGACACGCAGGCTTTCTTGATAAAGCCAACGAGGAAGAGCGCCAGACACGCCCGAACACTGACATCGGCCCAGCGACGCGGCGTATCCATCTGCGGGATAAACGTCGCCGCACGTACGATTGGCCCGGCAACGAGTTGCGGGAAGAAGGCGATGTAGAAGGCCACATCGAGAACCGACCGCCGGGCAGCCACGTCCCCGCGATGGACATCCACCATGTAGGAGATGGCCTGGAAGGTGTAGAAGCTGATGCCGACCGGAAGGACCAGATCGAGCGTTACACTGCTCGCCGAGAAGCCCATCAGACCGGCGAAATCGACAAAGCTGTCCGTGAAGAAATTGAAGTACTTGAAGAGACCAAGCACGCCGAGCGCGGCAACGATGCCGAACGTCAGCGCGGTCTTCCGGCGTTGATCTCCGGGCGGGCGATGTTCGGCGACCGCGCCAACTGCATAGCTCACCGCCGTCACGAACAAGATCAGCCCAAGGAACCGCCAGTCCCACGCGCCATAGAACACGTAAGATGCCAGCGTCAGGACGCGCTTGCGCCACTCATTGCTTTTCAATGTCCAGACAAGACCGAAGACAACAGCAAAGAAAGCGAAGAAACGCAGCTCAACGAATAGCATTGACGCCGCCCTCCCCGGTTCCGGTTTGAGCCCGGCAAAGCTCTGCGCCTGCCTTCCGGCTGAGCCGTTCCGCGCCGCTGCGTGAGAGGTGGCTGAAATCGTACCAGACGTCCCGCTCGAAGAGGTCCGGATAGGCGTCAGGGCGGTTGAAGTTCAGAACGGAAAGACCGGGAGCCGTTTCAGCAACTCTTTTTCCAACCTGCGCGGTACGGTCGAGTTCAAGCAGGTCCGGCGAGATGTAGAGCGCCGCTGTTTTGCCAGCCGCCTCTACTTTGCGAAGCTTGCCAATCATGTAGGCCGCACGCGCATCGATGTTCGGGCTGGTGCGGCCATACAGGTCGAGCGCTTCGGTGAAGCCGTCAGGGTTTGATAGGAACTCGTCCCGGCGCGCCTGAATGCCGTCTGTCATCTTGTCGCCAAGGGCCTCAAAGCCGTCTTCCGACATGTCGAATGTGTGCGGCGCGGGCGGCTGCGCTTCAGGAAATGCGAGCGCCGAACCCCGACCGACGCCAGAGAGATCATAAGCGGCACCGAACGCAAAAATTCCGCTCCGGAAAATGCGCTTAGGGACACTCTCTGGATATGAGGACACGCTGTCGATGGCGGCGTCATAACCTGCCGGCGCGCTAAAGTAGCGTGCGCGCTCTGTCATCGTTTCAGCGAATTCGCGAGGCTGTGGCAGTGGGTCTTCGAGAATGACCTGCCGAACACCGTCCGCTTCAAGAACGGCGTCCAGCAGCCAGTCCTGCTCAGCACCTGTGAGACCAAACACTCCGAAATTGTAGACGGATAGCCCGGGACATCCGGCATCGGCCGCGCCATCTTCCACGAGGTCCGGGATGATATGATAGAATGTCCGGGATGTGCCGAGGAACACGGTATCGTACTTGTCGGTATTGGCCTGGAAGTGTTCCAGCTTCGGCGTGAGCACAAGCATGTCCGGCGCGGGCGAGACGGATCGCAGGGCCAGAGACAGCGTCGCGCACACAACTGCAAACACCAGCGCAAACAGCCCAATCAGCCGGACATGACCGATAAGGGTCCGCCTCGCCGCTGGGTCAGACAGAGTATCCAGAAGAATCATTCAGGCTCGCATGTCATATATTCGCGCAACAGGCGAACTTGGAGCAAGGCGCATGCCAGACGGGTGTGTTGTCAGTCGTCCTCGGCGACTCTCAGCGCGACGATCTCGTAACCCTCTTCTTTCAGCCGGCGCAGCAACAGACGTGTGGCGCGTTCTGAATGATCGAAGGGATCATGAAGTAGAACCGTACCGCGACCCGGACCGGCCTCCAGGCCCGCCATGATTATCTCGACGATCTCGCCTGCCCCGTTGCCGGTCCAGTCCTTGCCATCCACGGTGACTCCAATCTCGATCAGGCCCGCCCCATTCAGGACGCCGGAAAGCTCAGGTGTCGATGCTACGAATGGAAAACGGAAAAGCCGGGTTGCACCCACTTCGCCCAAAGCGGAGTCCGTCGCTGCGATCCCATCAAGCGCATCTTTCACGCTCTCCTCCAGTGGCAGGAGCGCGAGGTTGCGGTGAGTCATGCTGTGACCGCCGACGGAGTGCCCATTCTCGACAATCGCACGCACGATGGCGGGATGGCGTCGCGAGTGGTTACCCTGAACGAAGAAGGTCGCCGTGACGCATTGCGAGGCCAGCACATTCAGCACGTCCACAGTCCGGGAGCGGTGCGGACCGTCATCAAATGTGAGGATGACTTCCTTGGGGCCCAGCAGCGGTACAATCGGACCAGTATCCGGCGTTACTTCCAGGGTGCGCGACACACCGAACGAGTCCGGCCCGCAGTCAGGCGGTTGAACGTTCGGCGCAGTTCCGCAGCCCGCGAGCAGGACCGCGAGGGACCATAAAAGCGGTTTACTCATTCTTGAACGCATAACCCGCTGAACGGACGGTTCGGATAGGATCCTTTGTCCCCTCCTGGCGAAGCGCCTTGCGGAGGCGGCCAACATGCACATCAACCGTTCGCGCCTCGACATAAACGTCGGAGCCCCAGACCGTGTCCAGCAGTTGCTCGCGGGAGAAGACGCGCCCCGGATGCTGCATGAAGTAATCAAGCAGGCGGAATTCAGTTGGGCCGAGATGCACGTTCTGACCATTGCGCGACACGGTGTGACCGGTTCGATCTATCTTGATATCGCCGACCTCAACCTGATCCTCGACGAGCGCGGGCCGGATGCGGCGTAAAACCGCCCGAACCCGTGCCATCAACTCCGTCGTCGAGAACGGCTTGGTAACGTAATCATCGGCTCCGGTGTCGAGACCGCGAATCCGGTCTCCCTCCTCCGAGCGCGCGGTGAGCATTATGATAGGAAGGTTTGCGGTCTCTGCCCGTGCCCTGACGCGCCGGCAGACTTCTATGCCGGGGACTTTCGGCAGCATCCAGTCAAGCAGGAGCAGATCTGGCGTCCGCTCCTCAATCATCATGAGGGCTTCATCGCCGTCTATTGCGGCCGCGGTCTCGAAATCCTCCTTTTCGAGGTTGTACTTTAGCAGTTCGACAACCGAGGCTTCGTCCTCAGCAACCAGAATGTACGGTCTCATTTCAATTCACTCCGTAACACGCCAAGCGTGATCGCAATAATCATGCCCCGATCAGTGGTGTCTTGGGCCGCTCATCTGCAGGCATGTACTCGCCCGTCACCTGATAGAAGATAACCTCGGCGATGTTGGTACAATGGTCGCCAATTCGCTCAAGATTCTTGGCAATGAACATAAGGTGGGCACCTGCGCTTATCGTGCGCGGATCTTCCATCATGTAAGTGAGAGTTTCGCGAAACAGCGAGTTGTAATGCTGGTCGATATCGTCGTCAGCCGCCCAGACCCGTTTGGCCTGTTCTGCATCATTCCTCGAATAGGCATCCAATACAGCCTGAAGCTGAAGCGAGACGGCGCGTCCCATGCGTGGCACGCCCTTCAGGGACTCAATGCTCTCGGCGGGGTCGAGATCAAGCGTACGGCGGGCAATATTCTTCGAAAGATCGCCGATGCGCTCAAGGTCGCTGGAGACCTTGAAGGCCGCCAGCACGGTACGAAGGTCAGAGGCAAGCGGCTGGCGTAGCGCGAGCAATCGCGTGATGCGTTTCTCAATATCGGCTTCCAGGGCATCAACCGTCTTGTCCTGCTCAACAACGGTCTTTGCCAGCGGCCTGTTTGACGTCGTCACGGCCGAGCAGGCATCGGTGATCATCGCCTCCGTCAGGCCACCCATCCGAAGAAGATCGGCGGACAGCCCCTCAAGCTCACCTGAGAATGCGGAAACGATATGGTCGCTCATATCCCTTCCCTATCCGAAACGGCCGGTGATGTAATCCTGAGTCCGCGTATCGGCAGGATTTGTGAAAATCATCTCCGTCTCGCCATGCTCAATCAGGCGGCCATCGTGAAAGAAGGCCGTGGTTTGCGAGACCCGTGCGGCCTGCTGCATGGAATGCGTGATGACGACAATGCAGAAGCGCTGTCGCAGATCGTCGATCAGCGCTTCAATCCTCGCCGTTGCAATCGGATCAAGCGCTGAGCACGGCTCATCCATCAGAATGATTTCCGGTCCGACAGCGATCGCTCTAGCTATGCATAGCCTTTGCTGCTGGCCACTCGACAGGCTGGTGCCGGGGCTGTCGAGCCGGTCACTGACTTCATCCCAAAGACCAGCGCGAACGAGGCTTCGCTCAACAATCTCATCAAGGTCCATCTGGTCTCGAACAAGTCCATGAATGCGCGGGCCGTAAGCAACATTGTCGTAGATGGACTTCGGAAACGGGTTTGGTTTCTGGAATACCATCCCGACGCGGGACCGGATCGTGACGGGATCAATGCCTTGTGCGTTGACGTTCTCACCATCAATTTCGACAAGGCCCTCAACGCGAGCTCCCTCGATCGTATCGTTCATGCGGTTGATGCAGCGGAGAAAGGTCGACTTTCCGCAACCCGACGGGCCTATGAACGCAGTCACAGCCCGGTCGGCAATGTCCATGGAGACGTTATGGATCACCTGCTGATCACCGTAGAAAACGTCGACGCCCTTGCAGGATACTTTCGGAGAGACAGATGGCTGATCGCTCATAGGCGCGTCCGGTCAATTCGTCGTCGCAGCAACACGGCCGCTGCGTTCATCAACACCATAAAAGCAAGCAACACCACAATCGCGGCCGCCGTGGCCGGTTCCCATGCGCGCTCCGCGCCGTTCGACCATTTGTAAATCAGCACAGGCAAAGCGGTGGCCTCGTCATTCGGCCCGTCGGGCACCTCGGCGACGAATGCAACCATGCCGATCAAGAGCAAAGGCGCTGTTTCGCCCAGCGCCCGCGCAAGACCAATGATGGCGCCGGTCAGGATTCCAGGGGCGGCCAGTGGCAAAACATGGTCAAACACCGCCCTCGACTTTGAGGCCCCCAATCCAAGGGCTGCATCCCTCACCGTTTGCGGCACCGCACGCAATGCAGCCCTGGCCGCGAGAATGATGGTCGGCAAAGTCATGAGACCCAATACCAGACCGCCGACGACAGGTGCTGATCGCGGCATGTTGAGGAAGTTAATCAGCAATGCAGCCCCCAACAGCCCGAAAACAATGGATGGTACCGCTGCAAGATTGTTGATGTTCACCTCAATCATCCGGGTGAGCCGGTTATGCGGTGCAAACTCCTCCAGGTAGAGCGCTGCCGCCATCCCGATGGGCAGGGCAACCGCAGCGGTCACAAGCATCATGAAGACCGAACCCATGATTGCGGCAAGCACACCAGCCAGTTCCGGATAGGTGCTGTCAGCATTGGTGAAAAAGTCCGCATTGAAGGTTCGCTTGATGCGTCCCGCGTCTTGCAGGACGAGCATCCAGGCAATCTGCTGATCAGACACATTTCGCTGCAACTCGGGCGCGGCAACGCGGTGGACGATTGCGCCGGACCTGTCCTGATCGTCGATGGCGGACACCTCACCGACGAGCACCTTACCGGAAACAACGCTGTCAGTGATGCTGGCGACCCGGATGACGACGCCGCCCATTTGAAGGAGAAGCGTTGGCTCGTTCGATTCCCCTTCCCTTTGGAGGGCGAGCAGGCCGCCATCTTCATAAATAAGCTCGACGCTGTCGCCGACGGTCTGCTCGATGCTGTCTACACCATCTGTCCACACGGTGCTCGTCAGCTTTGGTGACCCCTTCAGAAAAAGGTCGATGTCGTCAGACAATGCGACGTCGAAAGCAAAGAGGCTACCGGACGTGGGTGGATCGCGGGAGAGCCGGTTCGCAACAGGCAGCAGGGCAAGACGGCTCACCGTATCGTGAAGCTCGACCTGCGACCGCCTGTCCTGCATTGCTTTGGGAAACACAGTTTCCAGATCTTCCCTGACAATCGTGTTCAAGCGAGAAACCAGCGTTGCGACCGGCGGGGTTGGACCGCTTGCATTGTCTGTCCACTCGACACTTACCTGCAGCTTGTGGTGCGAAAACGCTCCCGCTGCCTGTACTCCGATCGTCGCCAGGAGCAGCACTAGCATGCCAACGGCCAAGGCGATCGCAGCGAGCCCGTAGGCTCTGAAACGCATTTCAGCGCGGCGGCGGCGCGTCAGGCTTTCATGCACGCTACTCATAACGAACCCTGTACCTGCCTACCACGCGCAGGGCGATGAGATTGAAAAACAGCGTCACGAGAAAAAGGACCAGTCCTAGCGCGAAAGCCGACAGTGTCCTCTGACTGTCAAAGGCGCTGTCACCCACAAGAAGGGAGACAATCTGGGCGGTAATCGTCGTCAAATCGGATGTTGGATCGAGCGAGAACTGAGCACGCTGTCCGGCTGCCATGACGACAATCATAGTCTCACCGATCGCGCGGGAAATCGCGAGAAGCAGAGCTGCGGCGATACCAGGAAAAGCGGTCGGCAACACGATGTCCTTGATCGCCTCCGAGGGGGTCGCCCCCATCGCATAGGCACCATCTCTCAGACGCTGGGGAACGGCGCTGATCACATCGTCTGAAAGCGAAGAGACATAGGGAATAATCATTAGGCCCATGACCAGGCCTGCAGCTAGAGCATTTGTGGGTTGAGCCGCGAGGACGGGCTCATCAATGAACGGGAGCGCCATCAGCATGTCATTCATCCGCAGCGCGACAGCCCGAACCGCCGGCGCGACGATTATCAGCGCGAAGAAGCCATAAACGACGGTCGGAATGCCCGCGAGCACCTCAAGTGCCGGTTTGACGATCGCTCGTGTGCGATGCCCGGCATATTCGGCCAGATAGATGGCAACGAACAATCCTATTGGGGCCGCCACACAGATCGCGATGATCGCGATCATGACCGTGCCGAAAAACAGCGGAAGCGCTCCGAATTCGGAACCCGTCTGAGCATTCCAGCGCGTTCCGAACAGGAACTCCGTCACGGGCGTTACCGCGAAAAAGCGCAGGCTCTCATAGAATAGCGACATGACGATGCCGATCGTAGTCGCGATGGCGATAGCCGCGCACAGCAAGAGCAGGAGCCGGATACCGCCTTCAACCTGCGCCCTCGCCCGCACGCCACCGGAGAGCTTGCGAAGCTGATACAGGAACATGGACCCGGACAAAAACAAGCTGAGGCACAGCACGGTTCCCTTCGCCAGCCCACGAAGCGCGCGATAGCGATCGACCACAGCATGGAAAATCGGATCTGCGCCCGACGGTATCGTCTCCAACCCGAGCGCCTGCCCGGCACGGTCAACATATTGTTGCCGCTCAACGCTGGTCAGTCTCTCAAAACCCGTCGGCAGATCGCTTGCGAGCAAGAACCGGACAAGAGGTTCACCAAACATGAAGTAGAGGGCGAACAGCAGCAGGGTTGGCGCCACCGTCCACATGGCTAGATAGGCACCGTTTTCATTGGGCTGCGACACAGCGATCCGCTGATCGGGCAATTGAACAGAAAAGCGCCGACCGACGAGAAAGGCGAAGCACAGGATCATCGCTGAGGAAACGAAGGCCAACCATGACACTTCGATCATTGCCAAAACATCCAGCATGGTCAGACAGAAACCTTTGGATTGGATTTGGCATCCGTGGTGGACATAGGCAGCCAAACGCCAAACCCGGATCCTTTCCCGGGTGAGCTCTCAACAACCAGTCCGCCTCTATGTCGGGTCATGATATGTTTGACGATGGCCAGCCCCAGACCGATCCCACCAACAGCGCTCGCGCGGCTTTCATCGACTCTGTAAAATCGCTCGCCAAGGCGGGGCAGATGCTGACGATCAATACCGGGCCCGGCATCCTCGACCCTGACCCAGACGCCAGGGCCTTCAACGGCGGGCGCGTTCAGGAGCGTCATCCGTCCAGCCTCTTCCCAAACCCGGCCAGCACTTCCGAGTGCGTCATCCATAGATGGGGCAATGCCGCAGCTGAGTAGGACCCGCCCCCCGTCAGGGCTGTACTTCAGGGCATTAGACAAAAAGTTTTGGACGACTTGGGTCATCTCATCTCGGAGTGCGAGAACCGGTAGTTCCCGATCCGGCGCATCGACTTCGATTGTAACCCCGCGTTCCTCGGCCAATGGCCGTAAGGCTTCCACCTGCCGCGTTGCAATTCCCGCAAGATCGACAACGCGGTCTGGCGCTTCATGTTCGCTGAGCTCAATGCGCGAGAGCGACAGCAGGTCCGAGATCAACCGGCGCATGCGTTCGGTCTGCTCGTACATGATGTCCAGAAACCGGTCCCAGGACGCCTTGTCGTCTTTTGCAGGTCCGCGCATCGTTTCAATGAAGCCAGCAAGCGAGGTCAGCGGCGTGCGCAGCTCATGGCTGGCATTCGCAAGGAAGTCGGCCCGGGCCTTTTCCGCCCGGCGCATGCCGGTGCGCTCCTCCAGAACGGCGAGCACACCACCTTCCGCAGACGCCTGTCGCGCAATGTGAGCCAGCCAGACCTCGTCGGCCGCGCCGCTTATCACGAACTCAAAAGCTGCGCCCTCACCGGTGCGCCCCACCTGCTCAATGGCATCCAGAAGGTCCGGACTCCGAATGATACTGCTTGCTAGCGCGCCGATTCCGCCCTGAACCCGGAAAACGCGTTGCGCCTGCTCGTTTATGGCAAGCAGCCGCCCCGCCCGGCTTACGCTAAAAGCCGGCAGTGGCAGTGTCGCGATAACGGCCTCGATCTCGTTGTCGGCTGCGACCGACACCTGTTTCTTCTCCTGAATGAGATGATCAGGCGGACCGGCGGAGGTTGGCGTCGACCCGACATAGTAGGCGAGTGCGCCGGCCCCGATAACGAGACTGCCGGTCAGAGCTTCGATCCAGCCAAGTCCGCCCGAGAGAGCGAGGATGATCAGCACTGCCATGGCCCCTATGGCCAAAACAGAGCAGTCGCGCGCCCGTTCACGACGACGCATGCGCCAATAGGCATCAGGCCGCTCTTGCCGTGCGTTCAGGTTCTCTTCAGCTCCCGGTGTGCTCATAAGGGTCTTCTAGCGGCGATCATTAATTCTGTCGCTCAGGAATCCTTGTCTTAAGCGACTCGAAACATCACCAGCGCCATGGTCTGAACCGATTTCAGGCGCGTAGTCAGTCATGAGATTGCGTTCAGCGCCGTTCGCCCGCAAGAATTATTGATTTTCAATAATTTTTTGTTGACAATCGTTTAGGCCAAGCATACCGCTTGCTGCAGAGTTTGGGATTTCCACCATGAATCGAGCGCCGCTTCTCTTGACCGCGACTCTTCTCACCGCTTGCTCCACTGTCCCTTCGATGGGCGGTGATCCCGTTGAGATATTCGCAACCGCTCCAGACGCGCCTGAGACGTGGTCTGCGGCGGGGGTCATAGGCGAAGCTGAGACCGGCGACTGGATCTCGGCCTTCAACGATCCGATCATGACAGAGCTCGTCAAAGACGCGCTCAAAGAAAACCCAACGCTCATTGCCCAAGCCGCAGCGACCCGCTCTGTTCGGCAACAGGCCCGCGCCACCTATGGAAACAGTCTGCCATCGCTGACCGCGTCAGGATCGACCGGTTACAATCGCGTTGTCACCGAAGACCTGACCGGTGATCCGCAGGGCTTTGAAGACCCTGTTTTTGGTTTGGGACTTGATGCCAGCTGGGACCTTGATCTCTGGGGCAGAATTGACGCCGGCATTGAAGCCGCGCGCGCTGATCTCGTCGCGAGTGAAACCGACCTCCTCGCCGCTCAGCTTTCAATCGCCGCTCAGACAGCCAATGCGTGGATTAATCTAAACGCGTCGCTGGCTCAGGAACGCGTCGCAGTCGAAACATTCACAGCCCGCGAGCGCACCGTCACGCTGACGGAGCGGCGCTTCGCTCGCGGCCTCTCAACGGCCCTTGATGTTCGCCTCGCGCGCAGCTCTCGTGCGGGTGCCGAGGCCGACATCGCGCGGCGCCGTCAAATCAGCGGGGAATCCGCACGCCTTCTTGAGACGCTCGTTGGACGCTACCCCGCCAACGAGATTGAAGCGGCGGCCCAAATCCCGATGCTGGACCCCTTGCTGATTGGCGGCAATCCGACAGTCCTGCTCGCGCGCCGGCCAGACATCGCAGCGGCCGAGGCCCGCGTCTTGGCCTCGGGTCTGCGGGCGGAGCAAGCTCGCCTCGCCCTCCTCCCGAGCCTGCAACTAACGGCAACACTGTCCACCAGCGATGACGAGTTCGCGAATGCGTTTGACCCCAGCTACATAGCCGGGCGCGCAATCGCCTCTTTAATCCAGCCGGTTTTCAACGGCGGCGCACTGGACGCCCAACGAGAGTCTGCTTTGGCTCTCGCTGAACAAGCCGTTGCCAACTATGCCACGATTACCCTCCGCGCCTGGCGTGAAGTCGAAGACGCGATAGCGGCGGACTCCCTGCTTGCGCAGCAGGAAGATGCGCAAAGCCGCGCTCTCGAAGAGGCCGTGTTTGCAGAAGACCTGGCCTTCCGTCAGTACCAGAACGGCCTCGTTTCTATCTTTAACCTGATTGATGCGCAGACGAGCCGGCTGAATGCCGAAAGCGCGCTGATCACGGCGCGGACAAACCGCGCGGTTAATCGCATCAACTATCACCTCGCCCTCGGCGGGGGCCTGCCCGCTTCCGTCATTCCCGACGCCGCCATTGCGGCTGGAGTAGATCCATGAACCGCATTCTTGCAGTTGCCCTCCCTATTCTAATCCTCGTTTTTCTCGGTATCGGTGGTTACCTGACTCTCGATGCTCTGGCACCTGAGCCGGAAAAGGCCGATGAAGCGCCTCCGGGACTGTCAGTCTTTGCAGAGGCGGTCACGCAGCGCGACCTGAAATTGCGAGTCGAAGCGCAGGGTGAAGTCCGTCCAAAGCGTGAGATTGTGCTCGCCCCCCAAATCGCGGGTCGCATTTCGTACGTTTCGCCCGACTTCATTGCCGGTGGGTTCATTCGCAGCGGTCAGGTCCTCGTTCGGCTTGAAGCAGCTGACTACGAACTCGGCGTTGTGCGTGCCCGCTCCGGCGTCGCATCGGCTGAACAACGCCTTGCTCGAGAACGGGCTGAGGCTGACATTGCGCGTCAGGATCTTGAAGAGCTTGGCATCACCGACGCCAGCCCGCTTGCAATGAGGGCACCACAGCTGGCCGAAGCTCAGGCCGCACTGGACAGTGCCCGCGCGCAGCTTGCCGATGCCGAACTGGCATTGAGCCGGACCGCGATCGTCGCTCCCTTCTCAGGTCGTGTGCGTGAGCGCTCCGCTGACCTCGGCCAGTATGTGCCCCCCGGGCAGATGCTCGGTACCATCTTCGACACAGACGTCGTCGAAGTTGCCCTGCCAATGGATGATGCTGAGATGGGCCGTCTCGGCCTGCCGTTCGCCTTCGCAGCGACGGCTGAACAGCCGGGGCCGTCGGTTCTTTTCTCCGCAAATGTTGGCGGTGAACGTCGTCAGTGGATCGGCGAAGTGAAACGCACGGCGGCCTCTGTGAACGCACAGACACGGCTGATAAACGTGATCGCCGAGCTTGATGATCCATTCGGTGAAGGCGCAGACAACGGGGTGCCAATGGCACCGGGCTTATTTGTGGATGCCGAAGTGGAAGGGTCGCTGATCGAAGACGTCTTCGTTGCTCCAAGAGCCGCGCTTCGCGGTGTGGACACGATCTATATCGGCGATCCGGAAGCCGGAACGCTCGCCATCCGCAACGTCGATGTCGTCTTCACAGACCAGGAAGGTGCCTACATCGCCAGCGGTGTCGCTGAGGGGGAACTCGCGGTTGTGTCCCCAATTCAGGCTGCGTTCGAGGGTATGAGCATTAAGGTGATCGAGCGGCGTCCGAACGGAGAGCTGATCACGCACGAGCCGATCCGTGACGGTGGTAACGCCGAAAGCGAATCCAATCTTGCGGACGCAAGCAGCAGCGAGGATGAGGGAGTTATCCAATGAACGGGATCGTCGCCTGGTTTGCACGCAACTCGGTCGCCGCAAACCTCCTCATGGTCGTTGCCTTTGTCGGCGGCATCATCGCGTTCAACTCGCTGGAACGCCGGATGTTTCCTGTCGTCCCCGTGAATGGTGCGTCGGTGACTGTCGTTTGGCAGGGAGCGAGCCCACAAGACGCTGAAGAACAGATCATCACGCGCATCGAAGAGGTTGTCGCCGATCTCGACGGCCTCGATCGGATCACGTCGATTGCTTATGAGGGCGGCGGCACAGTCAACATCCGTGGCCGCGATGACATCGACATGAATGCTTTCCTCGACGAGGTGAAGCTTCGGGTCGACCAGATCAACAACCTCCCGAGAGATGCGTTCAGGCCGCAAGTGCAAAGGTGGGAGCAACGCAACTGGTACTTCGGCATGACAGTCTATGGCGACATGGACGCACGAACCCTGAAACGGGTCGCCGACAATGTGCGCGATGAGGTCGCCAAGATCACCGGCGCTGAACTGGCCGTTGTCCAGGGCGTGCTGCCTGAAGAGGTTTCAATCGAAATCTCGGAAGAGAACCTTCGCCGATACAGTCTGAGCTTCAACGATGTCGCCGATGCTGTTCGAGCCTCCTCGATCAATCAGTCCGGCGGCACCGTTCAGACCCAGACAGGCAGCGTTGGTCTGGCCACGCGGCAACTCGCCGATACGGCAGAGCAGTTCGGCAATATCATCATCCGCCAGAGTAGCGACCAGGGAATGATCCGGGTCAGGGATATCGCGACCGTCATTGACGGGTTCGTGGATGAAGACCTGAAAGCAACCTTCGACGACCGGCCAACGGCGTTCGTCTTCATCCCCTCACCCGACAGGATGCAGATCATCGAGTATACGGACGCGATCAAGGAGTTTATTGAGCGCGCCAACGATCCGGCCAATGCTATCCTTCCGGAAGCCGCCCAGATCGAAATACTCTGGGATGATTCCAAGGCTTTCGAGGCGCGTATGAGCACGATCTCGAACTCGGCCGGTCTCGGTGCCCTGATGGTCCTTGGTGTGTTGATCCTGTTCCTGCGGCCAATGGTTGCCTTATGGGTGACGGTCGGCATCGCAACGGCTTTCGCCGGCGGAATCATGCTCCTCCCCTTCTTCGGGGTCTCATTCAACTTCCTGTCGCTGTTCGCCGTGCTTCTTGTCATCGGGGTGGTGGTCGATGACGCCATCATTGTCGGAGAAAACATACATAAGGAGGTGGAGTCCGGACGACGAGAGGGCCTGGATGCTGCCGTGGTCGGCACGCAGCTTGTCCTCAAGCCCGTCGTCTTTGGTGTTATCACCACTATCATCGCTTTCTTGCCCTGGGCGTTTCTGACTGGCCCGACGCGCGCCTTTACCCAACAGATCACCTTCGTGGTCGTGGCAGCGCTCACCTTCTCGCTGATCGAGTCGATGCTGATCCTGCCGGCTCACCTCTCGCACCTGAAGAAACAGCGCTTCGACGGCAATGTTGGCGGCTTCCTCAAATTCCAGCGCCGTATCGCGGACAGCCTGCTGTGGTTCGCCAACAATGTTTACAAGCCCGTTCTGGAAGGCGCGCTGAGGTATCGCTACGCTACGATCTCGCTTTTCATCGTGATGTTCTTCTGGGCCATCACACTGGTGAACATGAGCTTCGTCCCGTTCAGGTTCATGCCAGAAATCCAGGCCGACCTTATTCAGGTCAATATCGAGCTCGCCGACGGAACACCATTCAGTCGAACTGAACAGGTCAGGGACCAGTTACAGAGCGGTATTGAGCTGCTGGAGGCGGAGTCCGGCCGCCTTTACCCTGATATCGAAGGCAACATCGTCAATGGTGCGTCAGTCGTTGCAACGGGTCGCCAAATCCAGGCGTGGATTGGCATCACGCCGCCGGAGAACCGGCCAAAGACGCTATCGTCAAAAGAAGTCACGCAGGCCTTGCGAGACCGCGTCGGCATCATACCGGATGCTGAGGAAATCTCGTTCGACTTCACCTTCAACGAAAACAATAACGGTATCTCGATCGCGCTGAATCATCCTGACCTCGATTTGCTCCGGCAGGCTGCGGACGAGTTGAAAACGCAATTGTCGAGCTACGATACGACGTTCGATGTGCGCGATAATCTAAGTTCGGCAGCCGAAGAGGTTCGGATCGCCATGAAACCCGGGGCCGAAGCGCTCGGGATTACTTTAGCGCAGGTGTCGGACCAGATCCGGCAGGCCTATTTCGGCGTCGAGGTTCAGCGTCTGCCGCGTGATGGTGAAGACGTTCGGGTCATGGTCCGCCTTCCAGAGGCTGCACGGGAAAGTCTGGACAGCCTCCGCAACCTGCGCCTTCGAACGCCAGACGGGCGCGAGATTCCGATGAGCCAGGTTGCCGACTTCTCCTATGGTCCAGGGATCAATCGGATCGTTCGGCGGGACCGGTTGCGGTCCGTGACCGTCGAAGCTGAGTTAGCCGCCGATACTCGCCAGCAGATCTTCGAGGATCTGGAGGCGAACTTCTGGCCGGGCTTCGAAGCAAGATACCCTCAGATCACCCGCGGTAATGTTGGCGGCGCGGAGGAGCAGGCTCGCTTCTTCAGCGAAGTCGTCCTGTTCATGTGCATCGCGCTCTTTGCCATGTACATCCTGCTGGCAATCGCCTTCCAGTCTTACGCCCAACCCTTCCTCATCATGACGGCTATTCCGTTCGCCTATGCCGGCGCGGTCTTCGGGCACATGATCATGGGACTTCCGATGGCCATGTTCTCCTTCTTTGGCATCGCGGCCGCGGCCGGTGTTGTCATCAACGATAACCTCGTGCTGATCGACTACATCAATCGGCGTCGCGCTGAAGGGGCTGGTGCGGTGCAAGCCCTTGTCGATGCCGGTGTCTCGCGTTTCCGGCCTATCCTGTTGACCTCGATCACGACCTTTGTAGGTATCCTCCCCTTGCTGGCAGACCGGTCCGTCGATGCGCAGTTCCTGAAACCCATGGTGGTGTCCCTCGGATTTGCCGTTGGGTTTGCCCTCTTCATCTCGCTCTTCATGGTGCCGGCGCTGTATGCCGTCGGCGTTGAAGTCGGTCGCGTGTTCCGCTGGAGCTGGGGCGGACGTCCCTATCGCGGAATTGGCGACAGCTATTCGGGCGAGGTCTCAATCGACGAAGAAGAACTCATTGGGACCAGCCAGGACTCTATCGGCGGTGGACCGGCTTCTGGTAAAATGCAGCCAGCGGAATAGGCTGGCGCTGAAACTTCAAAAGGGAAACGAGATGAGATCACTGCTTCTTTCGGGCGTCGCGCTATTGGCTCTGGCAAGCTGCGCGACCCAGGCTGAAACAGAAACTGGCCCAGTCGACGACGCTCAACTATCTGGCCCCATCCCGGAACCTGTAGAGACCGAAACTCCGCCGGAGCGCGTTGTAACGACATCCACACCAGATGAATGGGGAGCGTTTGGGCTCAATCTCAACACGATCGACAACGAGACCGATCCCGGAGACGACTTCTATCGCTATGTAAACGGAGCCTGGCTCGATACGTTTGAGATCCCTGCAGACCGCTCCCGGTATGGGTCTTTCACGCTGCTTGCTGAGAAGTCCGAACAGCGCGTGCGCCATATCATCGAAGATCTGGCGGCCGCTGAACCGGATCCTGCAACGCTCGAAGGCAAGGTCGCCACTTACTTCAACGCCTTCATGGATGAAGAGGCGATTGAAGCGGCGGGCCTTGCATCGGCAGACCCCTACTTTGCGAAAATCCACGCCATGGAAACACGCGAAGATCTGGCGCGCCTGTTCGGACAGGTTGGTTTTGCCGCCCCGTTCGGAGGCTGGGTTGATGTCGACTCCAAGCAAACTGATGAGTACATCTTCTACATAAATCAGGGCGGCCTCGGTCTGCCTGACCGGGACTACTACCTCGTCGACAGTGAGAAGAATGAAGAGATCCGGGAGGCCTATAAAGCCTACCTCGCCTTTCTACTCGAGAAGGTGGGTTATGAAGATCCTGCCCAGACAGCAGATGCGGTGTACCGACTGGAAACTATGATTGCAGAAGCCCACTGGGACCGCACGGTCGGGCGAAACCGCAACCTCACCTACAACAAACTGAGCCGTGACGAGCTTTTGGAACTTGCTGGTGATTTTCCGATGGAAACCCTTCTGTCGGAAATCGGCGTTGCCGGTCAGGAGACGTTCGTTGTCCGCCAACTGACACCAACAGACGAAGAGATCGAGGAAAACGGCCTGACCGAAGAACAGGTCGCAAAGATTTCCGGCGGCGGCATCGCAAAGCTGGCTGAAATCGCTAATACGGCAGATCTGAACACTTGGCGCGCCTATCTCTATGCGCACTTCCTGTCAGACCACTCCGCCGTTCTGCCCGCCGACATCGACAACGCGACCTTCGAATTCTACGGCAAGACTCTGCGAGGCCAGGAAGAACAAAGAGAGCGCTGGAAGCGCGGCGTCTCCGCAGTCGAGGGCGCGATCGGCGAAGCGGTCGGCAAGGTGTACGCCGAAAAGCACTTCCCGCCTGAAAACAAGGCAGCCATGGATGATCTGGTGGTAAACCTGCGCAAGGCCATGTCTGAAAATCTCAACGACATCACCTGGATGAGCGATGAGACAAAACCCGAAGCCCGCGAGAAACTCTCCAAATTCACGCCCAAAATCGGTTATACGGAAAAGTTTGAAACCTACGACTCGCTGTCGCTGGCAGACGGTGCCCTCAAAAACTCGATGGCGGCAAATGAGTGGGCCTGGCAGGATATGATCAGCCAGCTTGGCGGCCCCATCGACAAGACCGAATGGTTCATGCTGCCGCAGACGGTGAACGCCTATTATAGCCCGAACCGCAATGAGATCGTATTCCCAGCTGCGATTCTCCAGCCGCCTTTCTTCAACATCGATGCGGACCCGGCCATAAACTACGGCGCGATTGGCGGCGTCATCGGCCACGAGATCGGTCATGGCTTTGATGATCAGGGTTCGCGTTCGGATGGCGATGGTGTCCTGCGCAACTGGTGGACAGATGAAGACCGCGCCGCCTTCGAAGAACTGACTGGCGCGCTCGTAGCGCAATACAACGAGTTCTGCCCGCTCGATGATGGCGAGACATGCGTGAACGGACAGCTCGGGCTTGGCGAAAACATTGGTGATCTGGGCGGCCTATCCATGGCTTATCGCGCCTATCAGATATCGCTCGACACCAACGGCGACGGCGAGGTCAGCGAGGACGAGCAGGCACCTGTCCTTGGCGGGCTGACCGGCGACCAGCGCTTCTTCATGGCGTGGGGACAGGTCTGGCGAAACAAGTATCGCGATGAAGCGCTTCGCCAGCAGCTCGTTCGCGGACCGCACTCCCCGCCCTATTACCGGGTGAACGGTGTCGTGAGAAACTTCGACGAATGGTACGAGGCGTTCGGCGTGACCGAGGATGACGACCTCTACCTCCCACCCGAAGAGCGTATTCGCATCTGGTAGGCTTGTTGAATGGTCACTAGTGCGCTCTGCCTGTGCCGGTGGCCCTCGTCTTTCGCGCGAGTCGCATTTGCACTGCTTCGCTTTTCGCGCTTCACTTCTCCCAACGTAAACTGAAAGGGAGAATCCCAATGGCCATCATGAAGTCCGAGCAGATCCTGGCGGAGTCGTCGAAAAGCTTCGAGCATGCAATTGAAACGGCCGTAAACCGCTTCACCAAGACGGTGAAAGGGCTTGCTTCCTGCAACGTCAACAACATGTCGACCACGATCAAGAACGGCAAAATCGACAAGTATCGCGTCAATCTGATGATGACGTTCGAAGTCGCCGAGCCGAAGTCGAGCAAGAAGAAATAGTCATGTCGACCGGGGACAAGGTTGAGGCCTACTTCCGAGACCTGTCCGGGCAACCCGCAATCATTGCGGGACAATTGCGGGACGTCTTCACGACGAACTGGCCGGAACTGGTCGTCAAACCAGCATGGGGTTTCCCCTGCTGGTTTGGCAATGAGCGGATCATGTCCATCATCGCTCATTCTGATCGATGTAATGTGCAGTTATGGTCGGGGGCTCGCCTCGCCGGTGACTTTCCACACCGCATTGAGGGCACCGGGAAATCGCTCCGGCACGTCAAGGTGCGACATCCGAGCGAGATCGACGCTGAACTCACCGATATCGTCACGCAGGCCATACGTCTCGACGCAGAGTCGCCGCAGCGCGTCAGGTAAGGTTGCCCGTACGCCGACCTGGCCTAGATCGCCGCGTATGAGACTGGCAGCCCTTGCACTTCTGACACTCTCGGCCTGCACAGCCGAAACAGAGACACCTGCCGAGCCAATCATGGAGATGCCGGTGACTGCTCCGACCGCCCATCAGATCGACTTTACCTCAATTGACGGGGCACCGATGCCTTTGTCAGATTTCGCCGGGAAGGCGGTACTGGTCGTGAACACAGCTTCACGCTGCGGGTACACAGCTCAATATGCAGGATTGCAGGATCTGCATGAGACATTCGCGGACAAAGGCCTTGTTGTCCTTGGCGCGCCCTCCAACGATTTTGGCGGACAGGAACCGGGCGCGGAAGCAGAGGTGAAATCCTTTTGCGAAATCAATTACGGCGTCACGTTTCCGTTGACGTCAAAGATTCACGCGTCCGGCGGAGAGCGTCACGCCTTCTGGAATGCAGCCGCAGAGACGCTTGGCGAAGCGGCCGAGCCCAAGTGGAACTTCCACAAAGTCCTCGTCGGGCCGGATGGCAGCTTCCTCAAAGCCTACCCCTCCGCGACGAAGCCTGCCGATGCCGAACTTGTCGCTGACATTGAGGCTGCTCTGCCGGGATGACCCTTGACCTGACAGGCTCTGCCCCCCCATGTGTTCGCAAACGCAACAATATGAATTGGGCAGGAGTTTCACATGGCAGATCAGGATCCAGTCGTTATCGTCGGAATGGCGCGTACCCCAATGGGAGGCCTGCTCGGCGACCTCGCATCTTTCTCGGCGAATGAGCTTGGCGCAATCGCGGTAAAGGCCGCCGTCGAAGAAGCCAAGCTTGGCGAAGACGAAGCGGACGAAATCATCATGGGCAACTGCCTGCCAGCTGGTCAGGGCCAGGCTCCGGCACGTCAGGCCGGTTTCAAGGCCGGACAGGATAAGGGCCTTGAAGCCACCACCATCAACAAGATGTGCGGCTCCGGCATGCAAGCCGCCGTGATGGGCCGCAACGCCATTCTCGCAGGCGAAGCCAACATCGTGATTGCAGGCGGTATGGAGTCCATGACCAACGCCCCTCACCTCCTCAACGTCCGCAAGGGCCACAAATACGGTGCTATGGGCGCAGAAGACCACATGGCGCTGGACGGTCTGAGCGACGCTTATGCGGGCGGCCCGATGGGCAACTTCGCTGACATGATTGCTGGCGAATACCAGTTCACCCGTGAACAGCAGGATGCCTACGCGCTGGAAACACTCTCCCGCGCGCAGAAGGCCACCGAGAGCGGCAAGTTCAAGCGCGAGATTGCGCCGGTCACGGTGAAATCCCGCAAGGGCGAGACCGTTGTTGGCGAGGACGAACTGCCGCGTACGGCGCGCCCGGACAAGATCCCAACCCTGCGTCCGGCCTTCAACAAGGACGGCACAGTTACAGCGGCGAACGCATCCGCGATTTCGGACGGCGCAGCGGCGCTTGTCATGATGCGCGAGTCCGAAGCTGAAAAGCGCGGCCTCAAACCTATTGCCAAGATCGTGGCTTCTTCCTCTCATGCGCATGAGCCGGAATACTTCACCACGGCTCCTGTGCCAGCGATGAAGAAGACGCTCGAAAAAGCCGGCTGGGACGTCAACGATGTCGACCTGTGGGAAGTCAACGAAGCCTTCGCCGTTGTGCCAATGATCGCGATGAAAGAGCTCGGCATCTCCCACGACAAGCTGAACGTGAACGGCGGTGCCTGCGCCATGGGTCACCCAATCGGTGCCAGCGGCGCGCGCGTCCTGATCACGCTTCTCGCTGCGATGGAAGACAAGGACGTCAAGAAAGGCGTCGCCTCGCTCTGCATTGGCGGGGGCGAAGGCATCGCAATGGCGGTGGAACGCGCCTAGGCCTTGCTCGGCAACATCAGGATCCCGCATCACTTCGCCGAGCAGGCGCAGTGGTGCGAAGATCTTGGGTCGCCCTTTACCGCTGCGCTGCTGAACAGGTTCGCTGAGGACTTCGAAGTTGGCGGCCCAATCTACCATCTCTGCAAGGACTGGCCGGGCAATCCGCGCAAGGATGCGCTCGGCCTGCGCTTAGCGGGGGCGCTGCATCACGCTGTGCTTGCGGCCCCGGAGTGCGATCTTGCGCAGACTTACCCGGCGCGCTCACCCGACTGGAGCATGGAACGCGTCTGGCCACTCGCGCGGGAATGGCTGTCGGAGAACACCGCGCATATTGCTGACTTCATTCAGAGCCCCCCTCAAACCAATGAAACACGGCGGGCGATCATTCTCCTACCCGGCTTCCTGGAACTGTCGGCGCGTTACGGAAAACCACTACGCCTGCTTGAACTCGGAGCGAGCGCCGGGCTGAACCAGGCTTGGGACAAATTCAGCTACCAAACAAGCGACTGGCAGTACGCTTCACAGACGGACCGGCACGTGCATGTCACGACCAACTGGATTGGGCCACCGCCCGAACATCTGGATGCCGTCCCTGAAATCGCCTCTCGTCACGCCTGCGATCTCAGCCCGGTTGACCTGTCGGATAAAGCTCAGGTGCGCCGCCTGAAATGCTACACATGGCCAGACCAGTTCGACCGACTGGCGCGTCTCGATGCAGCAGTCGCGTTGGCAAGGGAAGCTGGTGTCACGGTCGAGCGCGCGGACGCTGCAGACTGGCTGGAAGCCCGCCTCGCCGAACCGGCCGAAGACGTCCTCACCGTTGTCTATCACTCCGTGTTCCTGATCTATCCGCCGCGGGATCAGATTGCCCGCATCATGGGTGCGATTGAGACCGCTGGCGAAGCGGCAAGCTCGTCCGCCCCACTTGCATGGCTGTGTTATGAGTCCGAGGCGCTGTTTGGAGGGGACAGAACATCGCCAAAGATGCATGCACGGCTACAGACCTGGCCGGGCGGCGAGGCGCGCGTCTTCGCGAAATCGGACGGCCATGTCACCCGCGTGGAGTATTCTGGCTAGTCGCGCTAAGCGACCGGGACATAATCGCTGATCAGTCCGAGCGGCAATGCGGTCGTGCGCTTCGATACCCGTATGACGATGCGAGACTGAACATCTGATACAAGAGACGAGCCGAGCAGCTTCTCTCTCAGAAAATCGTCATAGGCATGCATGTCGGTGGTCACGATGTGCACGACATAATCGACAGCTCCGGTCACCGTCATGCATTCGGTGACCTCGGGCCAATTCTGGATCATGTTCTCGAAGGCCTCGAGATTGTCCTTGCTGGGCAAGGCAAGCTTCACATTGGCTACGACCTCGAAGTTCAAACCAAGCTGTTTGGTGTCGAGCAGGGTCACCCGGCGCTGGATGACACCTGTCTCCTCCATGCGCTTGATCCGACGCCAACATGGCGACGACGACAAACCGACGCGCTCAGCGATGTCCGCAACGGAAAGCGCGGCATCCTTCTGGATCAAGTCCAGAATCTTTGCATCGGTTGGATCCAATTCGTCAGACAATTTACCCTCAATACCTGCCCAATATTAGAATATAATTCCAATATCTAGCGCAAATGAGGCAAGATAGGCAAGCAATTTTGCAAAAATCGGTCAATATGTGTGGATTAGGCCAGTGGAGCGAGCCCAATGCATCACCGCGAAATCACGCTGAACGACAAATACGATCTTGTCGAGGGCAGAGCCTATATGACGGGGATTCAGGCGCTTGTCCGCCTGCCTCTTGACCAGAAGCGCCTCGATACGGGCGCCGGGCTCAACACAGCCGGGTTTATTTCCGGCTATCGCGGCTCGCCCCTTGGTGGATATGATCAGCAGCTTCGCGCCGCTCAGAAATGGCTGGATGCGCACGATATCCAGTTCTGGGAAGGCCTGAACGAAGACCTTGGCGCAACAGCGGTCTGGGGATCTCAGCAACTCGGCCTGTTCCCGGGAGCCAGCTATGATGGGCTCTTCGGCATCTGGTACGGCAAAGCCCCGGGTGTTGACCGGACGGGCGACGTCTTCAAACACGCCAACGCGGCCGGATCGTCGAAGCTCGGAGGCGTGCTCGCCATCGTCGGGGATGACCATAACTGTAAGTCTTCCACCCTGCCCTCGCAGTCGGAATATGCGATGCAGGATGCAGAGATACCTGTGCTCAACCCGGCCTCGATTCAGGATGTTCTGGATTACGGTATCCATGGATGGGCAATGAGCCGGTTCTCCGGCGCGTGGACCGGTATGGTGGCTTTGGCGGACACCATGGATTCCGGAGCCGTGGTTGATGTGAGCCTGAACCGGCTTGCGGTGACGATGCCGAGTTTTGACCTGCCAGAGGGCGGCGTTCATATGCGCCGGGGCGACAATCCGCTTGAGAAGGAAGCCCGCCTGCGCGCCTTCAAGCTCCCCGCCGCGCAGGCGTATGCACGCGCCAACGGTCTTGACCATGTAATCCTACCCTCGCCCAAACCGCGTGTCGGCGTGATCGTGACCGGGCAAGCGGCGAGGGACGTGTTTGAAGCGCTCGCCGCGCTTGGCCTGACACCGGAAGAAGCCGGTGCGCTGGGCATGGCGATCTACAAGGTGGCCATGCCCTGGCCGCTGGAGACGCAGGGTATCCGTGAGTTCTGCTCAGGCCTGGAACGCGTTCTAGTTATTGAGCACAAACGTCCCCTGATTGAGGACCAACTTCGCGCCGCGCTGTATGATCTTCCCGAGAAGCAGCGTCCGCGCATTGAGGGCAAATGGACAGCCGACGGAGCGCCGCTCCTGTCTCAGGTCGCGTCGATTCCCGTTCCTGAAATGGCTGCCGCGCTTCTCGATCGGATTCCAGGAAACTGGGACCAGACCCGCGCCAACGCCTATTTCGATCGGGTCGGCCGCGCCGGCGAATCCGCGCGCACCAATGCAACACCGACCGTTCGGACCCCGCATTACTGCTCGGGCTGCCCACACAACTCGTCCACCGTTGTCCCTGACGGATCGCGCGCTCTTGCCGGCATCGGCTGCCACTATATGGCGAACTTCATGCCGGACCGGAACACCGACATGACCAGTCAGATGGGCGGTGAAGGCGTCGCCTGGATCGGGCAGCACTGGGCGACTGATGAGAAGCATGTCTTCGTCAATCTGGGCGATGGAACCTACTCCCACTCCGGGTCTCTCGCCATTCGCGCCGCAGTGACCTCCGGCGCGAACATGACCTATAAAATCCTCTACAATGACGCAGTGGCGATGACCGGCGGCCAGCATGTGGAGAGCGGCCAGACGCCGATGCAGATCGCCCAGCAGGTTCAGGGCGAAGGCGTGGAAACGATCGTGATCGTGACCGAAGACGTCACCCGCTACGCCAATGCGCGAAACCTGTCGCACAGCGTGAAGGTCTATGACCGGACACGACTGGAAGAGGTTCAGCGCATGCTGCGCGAGACGCCGGGCGTATCAGTGATGATCTACGATCAGGTCTGTGCGACCGAGAAGCGCCGCCGGATCAAGCGGGGCCTGCGCCCATCCGACAACGTCCATGTCCTGATCAATCAGGAAGTCTGCGAGGGCTGCGGGGATTGTTCGGTGAAGTCGAACTGCCTGTCCGTTGAGCCAGTCGAAACTGAATTCGGCCGCAAGCGGAAAATCAATCAATCCACCTGCAATACCGATCTTTCCTGCCTTCAGGGGTTCTGCCCGAGCTTCGTAACCGTTCATGGCGGCATCAGCGCAAACACGGACAAGCCGCGTCCCGAATTCGACGCGACCTCCCTTCCCCTGCCTGAAACACCTCCGCTGACTGAGCCGTACAACCTGCTCTTCACCGGCGTCGGCGGGACTGGCGTCACAACCGTTGCAGCCGTGCTTGCCATGGCTGCCCATGTCGATGGCAATGCCGCTTCGGCGCTGGACATGACGGGACTGGCCCAGAAAGGCGGTCCGGTTCTGTCTCACGTCCGGTTCGCGAAAGAGCCGGAGATGATTTCAACGGGCCGCGTGCCGCCCGCATCTGCTGATGTCATCATCGCCTGCGACCTCGTCGTCGCGGCGGGCGGCGACGCGCTCAACATGATGGATGCCAACCGGACAGCGGCTTACGCAAACCTTGATGTCACGCCGACCAGCGCGTTCATCCGGGACCGCTCCGCACGGTTCGAAGCGGACCTTCTGGCCGCCCGCGTGAAACGACAGGCTGACGATTTCGATCAGGTCGACGCCGAGGCGCTCGCGGTCGGCTACTTCAATGACGCGATCTATACGAACATGATCATGCTTGGTTTTGCCTGGCAGCGTGGCCGGGTTCCGGTTTCGCTTCGCGGGCTTTACCGGGCAATCAAGATGAATGGCGTCAAGATCGAAGACAATATGGGCGCGTTTGACGTTGGCCGGATTGCTGCGGCCGATCCGGAGCGGCTTCAGTCCATGCACGATCCACGTGGGCACATCGAGCCGAAAACGCTGGACGAACTCATCGATCATCGCGCGATGCGGCTGACCGCCTACCAAAACGAAGCCTATGCTGAGCGTTATCGTGAAACCGTTTCAAAGGTCAGCGCTGCTGAAACCAAGGCCGGTCTCGGCGATCGATTGACCCGGAGTGTTGCCAAGTATGCTTACAAGGTGATGGCCTATAAAGATGAGTATGAAGTGGCTCGTCTTTATACGGATGGCTCTTTTGCCAAGCAGCTGGAAGAGTCCGTGAAGGGCGGCAAGCTGCGGCTCTATATGGCACCTCCGCTGATTTCGAAGACGGACATCAATGGCCATCTTGTGAAGAAACGTTTCGGGCCCTGGATGCTCCGGGTCTTCCGGATCATGAAAGCCTTCAAGGGTCTGCGCGGCACGCGGTTCGATCCGTTTGGCTGGACGGAGGAACGACGCCTGGAACGCCAGCTTCGTGACCAGTACCTCGCCAATCTGGAGATCCTGACCGATCAGCTGGACGCGAAGAACCATGAGCTGGCCATCGCGATCGCGAATATCCCGGATGAGATTCGCGGCTATGGCCACGTCAAGGATGCAGCCATGAAGACAGCGGCCGAAACCGAGAAGAAGCTCTGGGCAGGGTGGCCGGAAGGCACGCTTCCGACCAGGAAAACCACGCTGATCGCGGCCGAATAGCTAGCCGCTTGTCACATCGCTTCGCAGGTCCTTCAGGAACTCGGAGACGCGCGTTGCATTGGCTCCAAGATCGGACAGGCCCACACGGCTGACCGAACGCATATCGACGCGCGTGCCGCCCTCTTCGGTTGCGGTCAGGTGAATGGCGACATCGTCCTTGAAGCCGAACCAGCCTGAGGTCTCGGTCGCTTCGAAGACGCCACCTGCGGGATCAGCGGTGACCATGGTCCAGCCGCGCTTGCGCACAAGATCCTCAACCGCAGCGGCCACAGCCGCCATCTCCGCCTGCAGCATCAAAGGCTCAATGGTCGGGTACGGCGCGTCCTCGGGCTCGGACATGGTTTCCGGATCGAATTCAGCTTCTTCCTGAACCTCCGAAACCAGGCGTCCATCCACATTTGGCCAGCGTTCCTGCGCAGCGGGCGGAACACTCAGGACGGGGGCTTCTTCAACGGGGTTCAGGGCACCGCCAGCAGTGCGGGCATCAAGCATCATCTCAGAGAACATGATCGGATCAGACCAGTCTGTCTGGATGTCATGCAGTGGCGGGAGCGCGCCAGCCTGCGCGCCAAACCCGGCAATGCGCCCGAAAGCGAGGCCGGAAACGAGCAAGGCCGCCAGTCCCAGAATGACAGGCTTGTTGCGTGGAGACTTGGTGAGACCGGCGATGATCGCAACGACGCTGACACCGATCGCCATTATGAGAAGAATCGGGCCGATCCGCATCGTCATCACGCTAAGGCCGAACTGCCAGCCCCACAGGCCCCATTTCGATCCAAGCGCCGCTACGGCAAACCAGAGCACTGAAAATACCGAAAAGCCGAGCGCGCCCGCCGCCAGCTTGCCTCGCCAGCCTGCATCGCGCGGCATTGTTCCTTCTGGCATCTCTCTCCCCTTCGTAATCTGCTTTCTCGCTTGTCTTCGATCTGACCGGCGGGCGCAATGGCGGCGCTGGGGATAATGCCACCAGCACCCCCGCCCGGCCCGCGTTGTCGCGTCCGGTTGAGATGAAGAGCCCGTGCGGAGACGACGCTGCGCCTCGCTGAAAGAGTGAATGCGATGTTCGGCGCAAGCCGTCCCCGCACGCCGCGGTGTTTCGCGCTGTCCCGCCGGGCCTCAGCCTTGG
>JANQQC010000028.1 GCA_028285145.1 Hyphomonadaceae bacterium | reverse complement strand
GGCGGCCTTGGCGACGGCGCTTTTGATCCAGCCCGACATGCTGCGCGCGGCAGACATCTCCACCACGCCAGTCTTCAACGAACTGACCTTCAGTTTTGGACTGGCCAGCGCCGCCCTGTTTGCCGGGGCCCGGTTGCTCGGGGATCGGACGGGGGCTGTTCGGGCCTACGAGGCGGCAGCGCTTGCCATTGGTTTCGCGCTGATCGGCTTGCTGATCCGACACGCGGCCGGCGGCGGCGCGCTCTATGGGCCCTATAACGGGTTCGGCGAGGCGTCGGGCCATGCGATTGCGTATCTGGGCCTTGCAACGACGTTGGCCTGGCGGCTTCGCATCGCGGGACTTGTGTGGCGGATCGCAGAGTATCTCGCTCTGGTAGTGGGGCTGTGCGGCGTGGCCGCGGCGTTCTTCGCCGTTAACTGGGACGAGGCGGCTGGCCTGCCGATCCTTAATCTCCTGCTACCGGCTTTCGCAATGCCGGCGGTGATCCTGACCGCATACAGTCTGGCACTCAGACGATCTGAGCGGCGGCCCCATGGAACTATTGCAGGCGCGGCCAGCCTGATGCTTGGCTTTGTCTGGGTGACGCTGGAGACGCGGCGGCTGTTTTCCGGGCCAGACCTTCACGCCAACCTGCCGGCCGGCGATACAGAGATGTGGGCCTATTCTGCCGGGTGGATCCTTTACGCATTTGCGCTTCTGGGGTGGGGCGTTTGGCGGCGACAGACCATGTCGCGGTTTGCGTCGCTCGCTGTACTGGCGGTTGCGCTGATGAAAGTGTTCGTTTTCGATCTCGGTGCGCTGGACGGCGTGATGCGCGCGGTGAGCTTCCTCGGGCTCGGAGCGGCGTTGATCGGTGTTGCGCTCTTCTACCAGCGGTTCGTGTTCGGGACCCGGCGGGGCTCGCCTCCCGCCGGAACGCCGGTATAAGGCTCCGATGACTGATTTGCCTGAACTCGCTATTGCCGGCGCGGCCGGACGTATGGGGCGCGAATTACTGGCCGGAGCGGCCGCGCGTGGCTTTGCCGTGACGGGGGCAACCGAAGCGCCGGCCTCCGACGCGGTCGGCAAACCCCTGTCTGACCTGTCCATGGGAAGCCCTGGCAGTGTTTCGGTTGTGACCGATCCTGTCGCCGCGGCGGCCGATGCGAAGGTCTGGATCGACTTTACTTCGCCTGCGGCAACACTGGTCGCGCTCGAAGCGCTGCGGCATACGCCGGTCTCTGGTGTTGTGATCGGGACGACCGGGTTTTCAGAAAATGAGCTCGAGGCCGTTGAGCGGGCGGCGGACAATTTCGCCATCGTGAAGGCGGGTAACTTCTCCCTTGGAGTGGCGATGCTCTGCGCGCTTGTGGAGACGGCTGCGGCACGACTCGGCCCGGAATGGGATATTGAGGTGCAGGAGACCCATCATCGCCGGAAGGTGGATGCGCCATCCGGCACCGCGCTCATGGTGGGCGAGGCAGCGGCCAAAGGACGGGGCACACCGCTCGAAACCCTGAGAGCCGCCCCCTATGATGGGCCGGAGTCCCCGCGCGAAGAAGGGCAGATTGGTTTTTCGGTGCGCCGGGCCGGCGGGGTGGTCGGAGAGCATGAAGCCTTGTTTGGCTCCGAGAAGGAGCTCTTGCGGCTCTCCCATACCGCGCTCGACCGAGCGGTTTTCGTGGATGGGGCCCTGCAGGCTGCGCAATGGGTGTCCGGGAAGGCTCCGGGGCTCTATTCAATGACCGATGTGCTTGATCTGTAAGGTTTAATGCGCCCCAGCTTCGCCACATTGCGGGATTGTCATCTTGAAATCGCCTATATGTGAGCCGTCACACGCCCTAAAGCCTTGATTTTCTGTCATCTCAGCCCGAAGGCTTTCGGGGCGTCCCTAAACCTGTTTACAAGGGCGCTTCGATGGAGACCTTCGGCAGGAAGGGAACCGGCAAGGAGGGTTTGCCTATGGCCAGTCTGGCACTTGTGGATGATGACGAGAACATTGTTGCGTCGCTGAAACTGTTCTTCGAAGCGGAAGGCTACAATGTCCGCACTTATCATGACGGCGAAGCGGCGCTGCCGGCGCTGACCGAGACACCACCGGACATCGCGATCCTCGACGTGAAAATGCCGAAGATGGACGGTATGGAGCTGCTCCGCCGCCTTCGCCAGACTTCTGAACTGCCCGTGATTTTCCTCACCTCAAAGGATGAAGAAATCGACGAGGTGATCGGCTTCAACATCGGTGCGGACGATTTCGTCCGGAAGCCATGTTCGAACCGGCTGCTCGCTGAGCGCGTGAAGGCCGTCCTGCGGCGCTCGCGCGGAGGGGTCGCCGGCCCGGAGGAAGGCGATCACAAGCCGATCGTGCGTGGACGGCTTACCCTCGATCCAAACCGCCATGCCTGTAACTGGGATGGCCACCCGGTGCGCCTGACGGTGACCGAGTTTCTGATCCTGCAATCGCTCGCCCAGCGGCCTGGCTATGTGAAGTCGCGCGACCAACTGATGGATGCGGCCTATGACGACCAGATCTATGTCGATGACCGCACCATCGACAGTCACATCAAACGCCTGCGGAAGAAGTTCCGCGAAGTCGACGGTGAGTTCGACGCGATCGAAACGCTGTACGGTGTCGGATACCGCTACACTGAGAGCTGAGGCCACTTAGCGCCCGCGTTTTCAGATCCCGAAGACGCGGCGCGCATTTCCAGAGAGAAAGGCGTCTTCCTGCTCTGGGGTGAGATTCAGCACGCTGAGCTCTTCCAAGCAGCGGGCCGGGGAGAGCATCGGCCAGTTCGTCCCGAACATGACACGGCTCGAGCCGATGCCTTTCATATACTCGACGAAATCGCGGGGCAGGCGATGGACGGCATAGGCTGAGGTGTCGATGTAGAAGTTCGGGAATTTAATGGTCAGTGAGATGAGCTCATTGATCCATGGGAAACCGACATGCCCGCCGACGACCGTGAGTTCCGGAAAATCCAGGAACACGTCTTCAAGGTAGGGGATGGGGCGTCCGGTCTCTGAGCGTAGCAAGGGCCCGGTATGCCCGATCTGGGTGCAGAAAGGGACTCCGGCATCAATGCAGGCCGCGTAGACCGGATAGTAGCGGCGATCATTGGGGGGCAGGTCCCAAAGCCACGGCACAACGCGCACACCGACAAATCTTTCGCCGTCCACCCATTTCCGGATGTCGCGCACCGCCTGCATCGGGTTGGTGAGATCGACGGTGGCGAGACCCCTGAACCGGTCCGGCGCGGCGTCGATCTGCGCACTGACTTCCTCATTGCTGATCAGCGATCCCTGCGGGCCGTGCCAGGCCGACAGGAGGCTGATCTCGACGCCGGCCGCATCCATGGCCTTGAGGGTCATCTCCGGTGTTGGGACAAGAGGTTTGTTCTCCTGGCCGGTCCATCGCAGCAGCGTGGCCAGCCATGGCGCAGCCGCCATGCGTTCGGTTGTCATTTGTGACCAGACGTCGATTGCACCCATCTCGCGGCTCCATCCATATATTTACTTCACTAGTGTAGTAATAGTGGGAAGATGACACGGTCAAGGCTGGGGGAGAGGGACATGTCTGCATCAAAGAACCGGATCTACTTTCTGCTTCAGCGCGCTGCGCACTTGCTGAAGACAGAAGCTGACGCTGCGCTGGCAGAGGAGGGTGGGCTGACAACGGCGCAGGCCGCTGTCATGTCGATCATCGCCAATGATGGTCCGGTAACGCAGAAGCACATTGCCGAAACCCTGTTTCAGAGAGAAAGCGCCATTACGGCCATGGCGGCGCGTCTTGTGGCGGCGGGATACATTACCAAGGTCCGCTCCGAGACGGATTCGCGAGCCTCTGAATTACGTGTGACGGAGGCCGGGGAGCGTGCGCTCGCAGCGGTGCGGGTGTCGTTTGGCAGGATCAATGCGAGACTTGATGCGGAAATCGATGCTGCGGAAATGGAAGCGCTTGCTGGCAGTCTCTCAAAAATTCTTGAGGCACTGGGTACGCAGGCGTTTCGAAGCTGAGCTGTCTTAGAAAATAAGACTCAGCCGCCATGTCCAATTGGGCCAGGCGGCGACGAGGAGAACGAAACATCCCCCGATAACGAGGCTTAGCGGAGAGTAAAGCATCAAGTTCAGCCGGACAAAGGGCTGTTCCGGCGCAACACGCTGAAATGAGGGCAGGATGCCGAGAATGCCGCGCAGCACGAAGACATAAGCCAGCGCCATACCCCCGATGAGGATCACGAGCCTTGGCGGCCCGACGGGAAGCATTTTTCGCAGGAACAGCGCCCACACTGCGGCAAGAAGCAGCGTTCCGCCAGCCCCCCAGAGTATCCAGCGTTTCGGCATGGTTTCTATGCCTTTGGTGCCCACAACAGTTCGTGCAAGCGTGCGCTCGTCCTTGAAGGGCCAAGCACTTCCGGTCGCCCAGAGGAAGTGTATGGCGGCGATGACCACTAGAACTGCGGCGAGGAGGACTGAAAGCTGATTCATGCGTTACGTTGAAAGTTCAATCGAGCTTAAGCGGAAGTATATCAGCTCGCCAACACTTGCCGCAACGCTACTTGCGGCCTAGCGGTTGGCAGAACTCAAAACAGGATAGGACCATTATGGCTTATGACGACCCTGAAAACACGCTGCTTCTTGAAACGACCAAAGGAGAGGTGGCGATTGCGCTAAAGCCTGAACTGGCCCCCAACCATGTCGCGCGGCTCAAGGAGCTTGCACGGGAAGGCTTTTATGACGGCATTGTTTTTCACCGCGTCATCGATGGATTCATGGCGCAGGTCGGTTGCCCGGATGGCACCGGTATGGGCGGGTCTTCGAAGCCTGATCTGAAAGCGGAGTTCAATGACGCGCCACATGTGCGCGGCACCTGCTCCATGGCACGGACGAACGATCCAAACTCTGCTAACTCGCAGTTCTTCATCTGCTTTGATGAGGCAAGCTTTCTCGATGGGCAGTATACGGTTTGGGGACAGGTCATCGAAGGCATGGAAGCCGTGGACGAGCTGAAGCGTGGTGAGCCTGTGCGCAATCCGGACTCGATTGTGAGCATGAAGGTCGCTGCGGACGCCTGATCCGCGCCGCAGAAAAAGAGCTGGCGATGGCTGATACCGAGACAAAGCGAAAGGGCCGTTTTGGACTCGGCGCGCGCGTATTCGGCTCGCGCATCGCCCGGCTCATATTCGCGTCCAATCTGGCTGGGCTCGCCATTCTGATCGTCGGTGCAATGGTGCTGAACGAGATGCGCGCGGGTTTTGTGGTCGCCAAGAAGGAGGATCTGGAAGGCCAGGCGCAAATCTTCTCCAACCTGCTGAACGAGAACGCCACCATAGGTAGACCAGCGCCGGCGCTGCAGATCGAACCGACGCGTGATGTCGTCCGGTCACTGAACTTGCCAGCATCTGTACGAG
This sequence comes from Hyphomonadaceae bacterium, assembly GCA_028285145.1. Taxonomy (GTDB): domain Bacteria; phylum Pseudomonadota; class Alphaproteobacteria; order Caulobacterales; family Hyphomonadaceae; genus JANQQC01. Next base: position 21,237 of record JANQQC010000028.1, on the reverse strand, counting down.
CGGTTGTTTCCTTGCCTGACGGGGAGGTGGTTGGAGACAGTTTCTTCCTGTCTGAGCGGGTCGATGTCCGCGCTCTGCCGCCGGTACAGGAACCGGGCGCAGTGACCCGCCTCGGGGCGGGGCTGTCGGACTGGATGGCGAATCTCTTTTCCGTCTTCATGCCCGAACGTGGCGGGGACGCGGTTCGCACGCAGTCCTATGGCGAGGAATTTGCCATCGCGGTCGGCGGCGGGCAGGCGGCGAGCCAGCGATTCTCCGATCGCGGCCAGCGTGTGATTTCCGTTTCGGTGCCGATCCAGCATGTATCGGCCGTTGTTGGTGTGCTGACGGTTGAAGCCAGCGATATCGATGAGATCATCCGGGCGGAGCGCGCGGCGCTGTTTCCATTCATCGCTGTGGCGGTGCTTGTAGCTTTCATCACGTCGAGCCTTCTGACGCTCGCGATTGCGCGGCCGCTGCGCCATCTCGCTATCTCAGCAGATCGCGTGCGGGCAGGATCGTCCGAACGGCTGAGCTTCCCGAAGCTGACGGGGCGGCGGGATGAGATCGGGCAGCTCGCCAAGTCCATGGAGTCGATGACTGAAGCTCTGTTTGAGCGCATCGTCGCCAATGAGCGCTTCGCGGCGGATGTTGCGCATGAACTGAAAAACCCGCTCACCTCGATCCGGTCTGCGGTGGAAACCGTGGAACGCGTTCAGGATGACCCGGTGGCTGTCGAACGGCTGCGGGCCGTGATCGCAAAGGATGTCCAGCGGCTCGACCGGCTGATTACCGATATCTCCAACGCCTCGCGCCTGGAAGCGGAGATCACGCGGATACCGACTGAACGTCTCGATATCAGCCGCTTTGTGGGGGACATTGTCTCGACCTATGAGTCTCTTGCCGATGAGGGCAGCGTCCGGGTTCGGTTCAGTGATCAGACAATGGGGGCGGGCTTGCTGGTCAAAGGCCGCGAGGGCCCGCTAGGTCAGGTATTCCGGAATCTGATCGACAATGCCCGGTCCTTCTCTCCGGAGGGCGGTGAAGTGCGTGTGACGCTGTCTCAAGCTGCCGACGGGCCAAGGACGCTGGCCAGGATTACGGTGGATGATGATGGGCCGGGCATCCCTGAGGACAAGTTCGAGAAGATTTTCGACCGCTTCTATACCGACCGCCCAGCTGGCGCGGCCTTCGGTAATAATTCAGGTCTCGGACTGTCGATTGTGAAGCAGATTATCGAGACCCATCGCGGCAAGGTGACGGCCCGAAACCGGGAAGAGGGTGGCGCGCGCTTCACTGTGGACCTAATGGCTGTCTGACATTCCGTACACATTCACTGTTGACCCCTGAAACGCCCGTGGCAGGCTGCTTCTTTCGCATGTGCGAAAGGGACAAGAATGATCGGCATAGTGGTGGTCAGCCACGGAAAACTCGCCAAGGAGCTGATGTCTGCAACGCAGCATGTCGTCGGCGAGCAACCTGCGTTCCGCGCAATCTCCATCGAACCGGACGATGACATGGAAGCGCGCCGCGCCCAGATTCGCGAGACGGCGAAGGCCTGCGACAATGGCAAGGGCGTCATTATCTTGACGGATATGTTCGGCGGCACACCCTCAAATCTCGCCATTTCCGTGATGAAGGATGACCGGATCGAGGTGATTGCGGGGGTTAATCTGCCGATGTTAATCAAGCTGTCGGAAGTGCGTGACAGCCTGACCCTGTCAGAGGCGGCTCAGGCGGCCAGCGATGCCGGCCGCAAATACATCTCAATCGCATCGGAATTGCTTTCGCGATGAGTGAAGCGGGATCCGAGAGTGCCGCTCAGCGCGTCGTCATCGTCAATCAGAAGGGGTTGCACGCGCGCGCCTCGGCCAAATTTGCCAAGCTTGCCGCTCAATATGAATCCCGAGTGACCGTCCGCCATGAAGGTATCGACGCAGCGGCGAACTCGATCATGGACCTGCTGTTGCTCGCGGCGCACCGGGGCTGCGAAATTGAACTGCAGGCCGAAGGGCCTGATGCGGCGCAAGCCGTGACGGCGCTTGCCTCTCTGGTCGCAGATGGATTTGGCGAGTTGGAAGAAGATGCCGGATGTTCACCGGCGCAGGCTTAGCCGCCTCTAATTCGGGAGCCCGCGCGCACGGCCCTCACCGCCTGGCCTGGCTGGCCGCGGCCGTTCTTCCCCTTCGGCGCGCTCTCGCGCTGGCCGGTCCGGAGCCTTCAGCGATGCCACAAGAATGTCTCCAGATGGCTCGGCATAAGAGACGGCGAGCTGACCTATGACGGAGGAGAATTCTGAGGCGCTCACCATACGGTCCAGATTCGGATCGAAGCGAACCGGATTTGCAAGTGAGTCGTCATGTGTTGGGAGGCTTTCAGCCCATGCTTGTTGCTCGAGCGCCGTAAGCGCTCCGTCTCCGCTTGCGTCCGCGCTCGCAAAAGCCGCTTTGATGCCAGCGTCCAGTTCTGATGGGCTGATCCGCCCATCAGCATTAATGTCGAAGCTGAGGAACAGGCCGCCACCGGGAACCAGCCGTTTCGGGCGATTGTCCTTGAAGGGCGCATCCGGTTTCACCTCGCCCGGCGTCGGCAAACGGACGATTTCGTCCTCTTCCTGCGCGTATGCAGAAAGGCCAAGACCGAGTGAAACAGCAAGGACAGCGAGCGAGCGGACGGGCATCTGATCTCCAAAAAGTGTTTTCAGGAACTCTAGGGTAAATGGGTGCGCTAAGCCACATGACCATGCTGTGAACGAAGATCGCCGAAAAAGCGGCGTTAACCTCTGCTTAACGCTAAAGACCTGATAGGTTAACGGAAACAAGGCGTTTGGTAACGCTTTGATTCGATTTGTATGGAGTTCGCCATGGCCGTTAGTGGAGAGAGCGTCCCCCTAATTGTCGCTGCCGGGGCGTCGGCACTCTCCCTTGCATCCCTGCTTTGGGCCATGCGGGTCTCCGAAGGTGCGCGTGGTGCCGCCAAGAAGTACAAGGAACGCTCGTCCAAGCTAGAGGGCGATCTTGCCGAGTTTGAAGGCATTCTGGGCGCTCATCCTGGTGTCGTGCTGGTCTGGGAAGATGACAGCCTCGATGTCGATAGCGACGAAATTCCGTCCCCGACTGTTCACGGCTCTCCAAATGCTTTCGCAGGCTTTCTGAACTTCACCGACGACGCACTTTCAGCCAATCCCGCCATTCGGCTCGTGGAAGGTCTTGCAGACCTTGAAGCACGCGATGCGATGAAGCGAGACACGACGCTTCGTCAAGCATTACGGGAGCTGCGGGCTGAGGGCGCGCCGTTCTCAATTACGATTATCGGGCAAGCCAACCGCTTTATCGAAGTCGACGGACGGACAGCAGGGGCCCGCGCCATCGTCTGGCTAACGGACACGACCATCCGCCACGAGGTGGGCAGCCCGATTTATGGCCGCCTTGTTGAGGCGCGTCAGACCATTGCGCGCGATCCGATGGCCTTCCTCGACATGCTTGATAAGTCCCCTTTCCCGGCCTGGCGCATCAATGGTCTGGGTAAGCTGCAATGGGCGAATGAGGCTTACATCAAGGCGGTGGATGAGCCATCGCTCGACCGGCTGCTTGACCGCCAAACCGCGCTGAGCACCGACATGGTCGCGCAGGCCAAGCGCACGATTTCGCAGAATCTCGATATAGATGAGACCCATGACAGCGTCGCGGTGGCAGGTGAGTCCCGCTCGATGCGCGTGCTGACCTTCCCGCTTTCGGGTGGAGCAGGGGGCATGGCCTTCGATGTAACTGCCGAAGAAGAAGCCAAGGCCGACCTCAAGCGTCACGTCGATAGCCACGACGAAACCCTGAACCATGTCGCGGACGGCGTGGCGATCTTCAGCCGTGACCGGAGGCTGATGTTCTACAACCGCGCCTTCGCACAAATGTGGGATCTCGATCTCAATTTCCTGATCGACGAGCCGACCCATGGCGAGGTGCTAGACCGGCTCCGCGAGCGACGGAAATTGCCGGCACAGGACGAGTACGCGAAATGGCGCGCTAATGAAATTTCCTACTATCTCGACATCTCGGGCGTGCAGGAGGACAAGTGGTCCCTCCCGGATGGTCGCACGCTCTCGGTCACCCGCCAGCGTCATCCGATGGGCGGCCTGCTTCTGCTCTTCAAGGACATCACGGGCGAACTCGACCTGCAGACACGCTTCAATGCGCTGATCAGCACGCAGTCCGCGACTCTGAACAATCTTCACGAGGCGTGTATCGTGTTCGGCTCCGATGGCCGGGTGAAGCTGTCTAACGCGGCCTTCGAGCGGCTCTGGAACCTGGACACCGATCTCCTGAAAGATGGGCCGGACTATTCCACCATTGTCGATGCGTGCGTTCCTCTCTTTCATGACCGGGAGACATGGGATGCGATCAATGTTCATATCACCGATCCGAGCCCCAAATCTCGCCAGCCGACGACTGGAGAGATGCGTCGTTCGGATGGCTCGGTCCTGACCTATCTCACCCACCCCTTGCCGGACGGAAACACGCTCATCGCCTTTGCCGATGTCACCGCGACACGCCGTGTCGAGGGGGCTCTGCGCGAGCGTGCAGAAGCCTTTGAAGCGGCAGACAAGCTCAAGACCGAGTTCGTGCAGAATGTCAGCTATCAACTGCGTTCGCCGCTCACGACGATCCTCGGCTATGCCGAATTCCTGCAGAGCCAGAAGCATGGCGAACTGACTGACCGTCAGCAAAACCATGTCGATTCTATCCTAAAGGCGTCGGACCATCTTTCGAAGCTGATCGAGAACATTCTCGATCTTGCCATGATCGAGGCCGGGCGGATGGATCTCGATCTGTCCGACATGCGGCTCGCCGATGTGATCCGGGAGAGTGTCGACCTCGTCGTGACCAAAGCGAGCGATACCGAGATCACGGTACGTTCGGAGATCGATGGCGATCTTGGAACGGTTCGCGCCGATGAGCGCCGGATCCGGCAGATCCTGTTCAACCTGATGTCCAATGCGCTTCGCTTCACCGAGACCGGTGGCGAGATCGTTGTTTCAGCCTCCCGCGTCGGCGACATGGCTATGTTCTCGGTGCGCGATAACGGCAAGGGCATGGACCCTGAAGCTCGCGCGACAAGCTTTGACAGCTTCAAGAGCGGTGACAATCGAGGGGCAGGACTTGGCCTTGCTCTGGTGAAGCATTTCGTCGATCTGCATGGCGGCAATGTTGGCATTCGCCCCGCCGAAGGTGGCGGGACGGAGGTGACCTGTTGGTTGCCTGTACAGGCGGTCGAGCTTCGTCCAAGCGCAGAGCGCTCTCTGACCGGTGCGCCAGCTGCGCAGGCCTGAACATTAAATCATTCCGAGACGGTTGCCACGCGCCTGCGAGGCATTTTAGACGGCGCTCTGTAGATTATACGGAGCCTCTCCCAGATGACCATTATAACCCCTCGCCATGACTGGACGCGCGAGGAGATCGCCGCGCTTTACGATCAGCCGCTGGACGCCCTTCTTGGTCAGGCCCTGACCGTCAAGCGGGAAAACTGGCCGGATGGCACCGTGCAGAAGTCCCAGCTTCTGTCCATCAAGACGGGCGGATGCGCTGAGGATTGCGGATATTGCAGCCAGTCGGCTCACTTCGAAACCGGCGTGGCGGCGGAGAAGCTGCTGCCGCTGGAAGATGTTGTGGCGGCCGCCCGGCGGGCGAAAGAGAACGGCGCTGACCGGTTCTGCATGGGCGCGGCGTGGAGGAGCCTCAAGGATCGTGACCTGCCAAAGGTGGCGGCCATGATCACGGCTGTCAAAGCCGAGGGTCTTGAGACGTGCGTGACGCTCGGCATGCTGGAAGAGGGACAGGCTGAGGCGCTCAAATCGGCGGGCCTCGACTACTACAATCACAACCTCGACACCTCCCGGGAGTATTATGGGAGCGTGATCACCACGCGGACCTATGAGGACCGTCTGGAAACACTGCAGCGGGCCCGTCAGGCTGGCGTAAAGCTCTGCACTGGCGGCATTCTGGGTATGGGCGAGGGACGGGCCGACCGTGTCGGGCTGATCCACGAACTGTCCCAGCTGTCGCCGCATCCCGAGAGCGTGCCGATCAACATGCTCGTGCCTATTGAAGGCACCCCCCTTGGGAGCAGCGCGCCGATCTCCGTAATCGAAATGGCGCGGGCCATTGCTGTTTGCCGCATTGTGTTTCCGAAGAGCTGGGTCCGGCTGTCGGCGGGCCGCGAAGGGATGACAGAAGAAGGCCAGGCACTTTGCCTGCTGGCTGGAGCTAATTCAATCTTTGTCGGAGACCGTCTGCTGACGACCGATAATCCGGGCATCGACAAGGACGAGGCGCTGCTCAGCGCGACAGGCCTAGCCGCCGCCGGCCATGCCGAGATGGAAAACGGTCCACGTCGCACGACTCTGATCGGTGGTGATTCCGCTTGAGAGGCAGGGGGATTCCCCGCTAAAGGGCAGGTATGAACCAGCCAATTCAAGCCGTTATCTGGGACTTCGGAGGGGTTTTGACCTCTTCGCCCTTCGAGGCCTTCAATGTGTATGAGGCCGATGAGGGCCTTCCCGCAGACTTCATTCGCTCCGTCAATGCGCGAAATCCTGACGATAATGCGTGGGCAAAGCTGGAACGGTCTGAGGTTGATGCTGATGGGTTCGACGGACTGTTTCGGACCGAGAGCAGGCATCTCGGGCACGAAGTGCCCGGCAAGGATGTGCTCGGCCTGCTCTCCGGTCAGCTGCGGCCACCGGTCGTGGAAGCGCTGAAGGCCTGCAAGGCGCGCGTGAAAGTCGGCTGCATCACCAACAATGCTCCGGTCGGCAAGGGCGCGGGCATGACGCAGGACGAAGAGAAGGCCGCCAAAGTCGCTGAAGTGCTCGATCTCTTCGATCATGTGATCGAAAGCTCCAAGCTTGGCATCCGTAAGCCCGATCCGCGCATTTATGCACTGATGTGCGAGGCGCTCGATGTTGAGCCGAGCGCGTGCGTTTATCTTGATGATCTCGGGATCAACCTGAAGCCGGCCCGGGCCATGGGCATGACGACGATCAAGGTAACCGGGCAAGATCAGCTGCTGACCGATCTTGCCGCTGCGACGGGATTTTTCGAGAGCTGAACCGATGCGTGTGAGAGCGCTTTCTTGTCTCCTTGTTTTGGCCGCGTGTGGAGCACCGGCGGCTGAGGCCCCGCCGCCCCGACCCGCACCCGAAGAGAGCCTTGTTCAACCGCCAGCAAAACCGACACCGCCTGAGCTGACTGAGGCGGTCCGGGAAACGGTGACAGAGCTTCGGGCGATCGCTGAGGCTGGGACGCTGCGCGGGCTGGCCCGGCGCGCGAATGCGGAAGACGGCTTCATCTCCAACTTCGCTGACGAGTCTCATTTTGTGCACTGGGATTTGCTGAGGCGCACCGGCGTGGATCCAAACACCAAACTGCTCGACCTTCTTGATGAGCCGCATGCTGTCACGGCTGTGGGCGATCGCACATGGTATGTCTGGCCTGATCTGGCGGCATTGGCTCCCGGCGATCTCATTCCTGAGAAGCTCAGCTTCATAGATCGAGCCCGGCTGCTGGATCTGGTTGGCGAAGAGGGGATTGCCGCGATCCGCAGCGGCGAGGATTATCCAGGCTTTCGAACCGCGATTTCACAGGATGGTAGCTGGCTCTACTTTATACATGAGCCGGGGGAGTGAACGGAGACACAGATGGCAGACAAGCTAGAGATAAGTGACGTGCTCAGCCGAATGAGTGGCTGGAGCGCTGCATCCGAAGACCGGGCCGCCGTGCAAAAGAGCTTTAAGTTTGCGGACTTCAAGACCGCATGGGCTTTCATGAGCGCTTGCGCCTTGAAGGCCGAGCAGATGGATCACCACCCGGAATGGTTCAATGTCTATAACAAGGTGGATGTCACCCTAACCACGCACGATGCAGGCGGCGTAACGGCGCTCGACGAGATGCTTGGGACATTTATGGACGCGCTGGCTGAGACGCTAGCCTGAGCCTAAGCGGCGTTCCGCTTTCTCGTCGCAGAGCTTTGAGTGGCTCCGCCCAGACATCTTATAAGCGCAGCGGTGAGCAGTTTTTCCTCGATTGGCTTTGACACGTAGTCGGTCATACCCATGGAGATGAATTTCTCGCGATCGCCCGACATGGCGTCGGCTGTCACAGCAATCACTGGAATATTCTGCCATGGCTTGCCGCTGTTCCGGATACGCTGAAATGTCTCCGGGCCATCCATGATCGGCATATGGATATCCAGAAGAACGATATCGAAGGTGTGGTGAGCCAGTTTGTTCAACGCATCCTGACCGTCAACGGCTTCAGTTACGACCATGCCAAGCGGCTGAAGGAAAAGACGAGCGACGCGGCGATTGATGCCATTATCGTCGACCACAAGCGCGCGAACGCCTTTCAGACCTGCTTCAGCGCTATGTTGCCCTGAAGCGCTGCTGGGGGCCTCAGTTTGCGTAACGACATTGTTCAGCACCACCTCTGCCTCAAATGTGAAGCTGAAAACGGATCCGGCACCTTCTTCGCTGGCGACGGTGATGTCACCGCCCATCAGGTTTGCGAGCTTTCGCGCAATGGCGAGACCAAGCCCTGTGCCGCCAAAGCGGCGTGTGGTCGATGGATCTGCCTGACTGAAGCTTTCAAACAGCTTGTCCTGATCTTGCGAAGAGATGCCAATACCAGTGTCGGACACATGGATAGTCACCGTGTGGCGTCCGCTCGGTTTTGCCTGACTCGTCACGGCGACCATGACACCGCCGGCCGAGGTGAACTTGATGGCATTGGAGATGAGATTGTCGATGCACTGACGCACGCGAACGGGATCGATAATTAGATGTTCGGGGACACTCTTGTCGACGGCGACGCGAAGGTAGAGATCCTTCTCAGCTGCCAGAGGACGATGGAGGCGCTCAATGGCCCGCATCTGATGGCGGATATCGGCCGTGACCGGTGACGTTTCGATCTTGCCAGCCTCGATCTTCGACAGGTCGAGAATGTCATTCAGCACAGTCATCAAAGACTTCGAACTCTCAACGATCGTATCGACCATGTTGCGCTCTTCCAAGCCGAGCTCCCGTGAGGCGAGCGCCTGCGCCATACCGAGAACACCGTTGAGAGGTGTACGGATTTCATGACTCATTGAGGCTAGGAATTCGGATTTAGCTTTATTGGCGGCCTGGGCGGCACGCTTTGTGTGCTTGAGCTCGCGCTCCTTTTCGCGAATTGCGGAGATATCCATGCTCACGCCGACACGTATGCCGTTTGGCAGAAGGGTATGACTTGTCCGGATGACCTTTCCGCCGTCAGAGGTGAATTCGTTTGGCTCGCCGGTGAGAACCACTTTGACGGCGTAGGCCGTCATTTTCGAGATTTCGTCTTCCGAAGCGTCCGGATACTGCCGGCGGATTTCCTCAGCGGTCGCCTCGAAGTGCGAGCCGGTTTCCAGGAGTTTCTCGTAGAAGTTGGGAAACAGGTCGCGGGCTGTCTGGTTGGCATAAAGAAGCTGCATCTTCGGCCCATACATGGCGAAGCCGTTTTCGAGCGTATCGAGCGTTGCCTCGATCTCCTCGTGCGAAAGGTTCTTAAGATAGGACAAGAACTTACCCCTTTGCCGCAGAGGTTGTTTTCGTCCAAAATCGTAAGGAAATACTGAAGGCTAGGGCGGTGTTGACTGAAGCGGCCGCTTCGAGGTCACCAGTGTCGCGTAAAGACAGAGCGCGATCATGGCGACCGCGGAGACGATCAGTGGGAGGTTGTGGCTGCCCATGTAAAGCGTCGCACCGAGCAGGGGCCCAATGATGAACCCTCCCGGGGGCGCGGCTGACAGAAGCGCTGCCGCCGAGCCCTGTTCGTGACGTTCCACTGATAGGGAGCCCAGCGCATTCGCCGAAGGGACCGCGAGCGCGGAGCCACATCCAACGATGAGGAAGAAGAGGCACATTACCCAGAAAGGCCCGGCCATGTCCGCCCCAAGATAGCCAAGTGCGACGAGCCCGAGCCCGATTGGCAGCATGCGGCGTGGATCGGGCTTGTAGCGGGCGATGACGCCGAACTGAACCGCAATCATACCGAAGGCAAGGCAGGCGAAGGCGGTGCCGGTTGCCTGGACACTGGCGGCTTTCTCGAGGTCGTAGCGATCTTCAATCAGCCAGCCGAGCGTTTGCTGAACCACGCCAACGGCGGCGAAGTAGGAGAACAGGAATAGCAGGTGCGGCATGACTCGAGGGTCGCGCATGCGCAGGGGTTCAGGGCGCGTAGAGTCGTGTCCGCCAACGCTTTTGGGCAATGCGAACCCGATAATCACCGCGCAGACTGCGCATAGGGCGATTGAGCCCCATAGCGGGGCAAGCGCGCCAAAAGGGGCGAGCGCTGCAGCCCCGGCAGGACCTATGATAGAACCAAAGCTCATTGCGGCCCCGAGTAGCCCAAGGCCCGCCGCCCTTGTCTTTGGCGTGGTCGCATCGGTCATTGTGGCAAAAGAGGCCGGCTGCAGGCCGGGCGACAGAATTCCGAAGAAGACCCTCAGGAAGGCCAGCAGAAGAAAGGTTGAGATCCCTGTCACGAACCCGGCAAGAGCCGCCTGCAAACCAAAGAGGAAAGCCATATTCGTACCGGCCATGGCGAACAGAGAGAACACCATAACGCGCTTGCGACCATAGCGATCCGCCAGCCGTCCCCAGACCGGAATGCTGATCGTATAGAGGATGGTGGACAGGGTGAGGATGCCGGCCACGGCGATTTCCGTAAGGCCGGCGGCGCGCGCAAGCGGGGCCACAACGACGAAGTTGATCGTCATGCCGGCTCCCATGGCGATGCTGCCAAGCGCGACCGCAGCCTGCTGGAAGCCCGTCAGGGGCCGCAGCGGCGTTTCTATGTCGGGGGCGGCATCGTCCATTGATGGACGGTAGAGGGAGCCGCCGAACTCGGCAATTCTAGAAAGGCGCAGGCGACGCGACGTCAATCTGCCCGCCGCTTACTGGATGAGTGAAGCGAAGCCGGCTTGCATGAAGCAGGAGTCGATCCGCGCCCATCTGGCTGTCCGGCTCTCCGTAAAGCGTATCCCCAAGGATGGGATGTCCGATGGTCGCCAGATGAACCCGCAGCTGATGTGTGCGGCCTGTGACGGGGAAAAGCGCGAGGCGCGTGTGGTTTGGAGCGCGCTCAACCACCTTCCATCTCGTCATTGCGGGCTTCCCATCCACGTCCGCTTTTTGCTTTGGGCGGTTTGGCCAGTCAGCCGCGAGCGGCAGGTCAATCAGGCCTTCATCATGCACCGGCTCGCCATGAACATCGGCAATGTAGGTTTTCTCCACACGCCGGGTTTCGAACAACTTCGACAGACTGCGCTGCATGTCCGGGCCTAGCGCGAACAGGACAAGGCCGGAGGTTTCCATGTCCAACCGGTGAACAGTGAGCGTGTCGGTGTGAAGAAGACGGATGCGCGCCTCCAGACAATCAGCTTTCTCAGGCCCGCGCCCCGGAACGCTGAGCAGGCCGTGCGGTTTCTCGACTATGATCAGATGGCTGTCTTCGTAGTGGAAAACAGGCGCTGCTTTCGGGGGAGGGATGTAGGGTGTTCTGGTAACGGGCATGGCGCTGGGACGCTGTCTCTTTGCACTGAAGAGCTGGTTGCAATTGGTGGAGCCAGGCGGAATCGAACCGCCGACCTCGTCATTGCGAACGACGCGCTCTCCCAACTGAGCTATGGCCCCGAACCGAGGAAATTGGGCACCGGTGATTTGCTGACTCGGTCCTGGCAAGTCAAGCAGGCTTGCGAGTCCGGCCCGCATCGCGGTAGGCGTGTCGCGATTGCCTTAAGGAGCTCCCATGCGCGCCCTTCTCGACGTCGTGCTTATCGCCCTCAATCTTGCGGTTTGGATCATCATTGCTCAGGCGGTGATCTCGTGGCTGGTCGCATTCAATGTCTTGGACACGCGCAACCGTTTTGTCGCGCAGATCTGGCAGGGGCTCTACCAGATCACGGAGCCTGCATTGCGACCGATCCGGAATATCATGCCGCGATCCAGTATCGATTTCTCGCCCATTATACTGATCCTGATCATCTACTTCCTTCAGCGCCTCATCATCTACTACGTTTATCCGAGTGTTGTCTGACCATGACGGCGCAGCGCATAGACGGCAAAGCGGTCGCCGCTGATGTCCGCGATAAGGTCGCGGATGCGGTGAAGTCTCTCCCGGGACCGCCGACCTTGGCCGTCGTGATTGTCGGCGACGATGCCGCCTCTCAGGTTTATGTGCGCAGCAAGGTGAAGCAGACCGAAGAAGCAGGCATGCGCTCCATTCACCGGCACCTGCCGAAGGATGCGACGCAGTTCGAGGTTGAAAATCTGATCGCTGATCTTAACGCCGACAATGAGGTCGATGGCATCCTTCTCCAGCTGCCTTTGCCAAAAGGTCTCAACGACGCCTCAGCGATTGAGAAGATCGATCCAGCAAAGGATGTGGACGGCCTGACAGAGGTCAGCGCCGGTCGGCTCTCGCTTGGAAAGCTGGGGCTTCGTCCCTGCACACCGACAGGGTGTGTGATCCTCGCCAAGCGCGCGCTCGGGGATGACTTGTCTGGCAAGCATGTTGTCGTGATCGGCCGGTCCATTCTAGTAGGAAAGCCGGCTGCGCTATTGTTTCTGGCAGAGAACTGCACGGTCACGATTGCTCATTCGCGCACCGCCGATCTGCCCGCTATTTGTCGAGAGGCGGATATCCTCGTGCCGGCTGTCGGTCGCTCGCAAATGGTGAAAGGTGACTGGGTAAAACCCGGTGCGACGATTATCGATGTCGGGATCAATCGTATCGCCGCGCCCGAGCGGGGCGAGGGCAAGACCCGGCTTGTCGGTGATGCCGATTTCAACAGCTGCGCAGAAGTCGCCGATCACATCACGCCGGTGCCGGGTGGTGTGGGGCCCATGACGATTGCCTGCCTGTTGCGCAACACCGTACTGGCGGCCTGCGCGCGGCGAGGCTGGGATGTGCCTGCCGGACTCTAAGGCGAACCAAGACGATAGATGCGGCGTGCTGTGCCGCTGAACATCGCGGCCTGCTCATCCTCGGAATAGTCTGCGGCGATCTTCTTCAGCCCGTTCCACAGCACCGTGTATCCAATGGACAGCCGGTCGACGGGGAAATTGCTCTCGAACATGCAACGATCTGCACCGAAGCATTTGATTGTGTGTTGATAGTAGCGCGCCTGAGCCTCAACGAACTCGTCCGAGCCGGGCGGTGTATCGCGCTCGTGCCAGCCAAAGCCATTGTCAGGCATGGCGAGGCCGCCAAGTTTCGCGATGACATTCCGGCACTCCGCGATGGCCGCGATGTCGTCTTTCCATTGCTCGAAAATCTCTTCGCGCTTGCCGGCATAATCGCCCACGCCGAGTGGGGTCCCGAAATGGTCAAGGATCATGGTGGTTCCGGGCACGGAAGCCGCCAAATCGCGAAAGGCAGGATTTTGGTGGTGATAATGCCATGTATCGTAGGTGAGGCCGCGCTCGCCGAGGCGGGCGACACCGGCGCGAAAGGCCTCGTTTTCATACTGGCGCTCGGCCGCACGTCCGGGAATTCTGAGAACTTCCGGCTTTGGGTCTCGCGCGCCTGCATGACGGATACCGCGAAAGAGGCCATTCCCCGCGTCTTCATGAGCATCCAGAATCTCGTCGAGATCAGGCCGGGTCAAATCGGCATGGGCAATGATCCCGGCAATGATGGCCTTACCGGCATCTTCGGACGAGCGAGCGGCGGCGTCTGCAACAAAGCGCGTCTCGCCGACGGGGCGGAGATGCTCGGGACCGTCTTCAAGATAGCTCGCGCCGCATTCGAGGAAGACCGTCTGGACAACGTTATGTCCGGCACCTGTGTCGGCCCAGAGCTCTTCGAGATTGTAGTGCATGGCCTCCTGCGGCCAGAGATGGTGGTGGGGGTCCACAATCTCGCGTGCCGGGTCGATTGGCTCTTCCCGAACCTGATTGAGCCACTCATCATTGTCGAACACCGTGTATCCTCCTGACGTTCCGTCTCGTTATCTGTTTGCGCCATTGGGTCATGGCGGTGTGAAAACACAAGGAGGAGTGTTGATGTCCCAGTCTCATGCGCCACCAGACACGCCATTGTTCAAGGCCCTGTGGGAGGCGCAGGCGGGGTGTTGTGCACTCTGCGGGGAAGCAATGCCACGCCAAAGGTTCGAAGTGGCTCACGCCTCAATCTGGAGAAAGCGCCGCCCGAGTTTCGATCACATCATTCCGCGCGCGAAGGGCGGGGCAGATATAGCCGAGAACCTGCAGCTCGCGCATGCTGACTGTAATCGGCGGAAGGGGGCTAGTGGTCCGGGCGCGTGAGAACGAAGAGTGCACCAATCGCGACAAGCCCGAACGTAATGGCGAGTACAAGCGGCGTGCGCCACAAAAGAGCTAGACTGACAAAGCTTGCTAGCATCATGCCGCCCAGCGCTGCGAGTTTGCTCTGCCGGGTCAGCGCGCCGCGCTCGATGAAAAGCTGGACCTGTGGGCCGATGCCGGGGCGACCGTAGATCCAGTCCCGCCAAGTGTGATCGGATCGGGCAAAGGCGAGGGCGGCGACGATCCAGAAAATGGTTGTTGGCATAACCGGCAGGAAAAGCCCAACCGCGCCGATGCCCAGAAACAGAAACCCAATGATCCGCCAGATCCACATGCCGGGCACAGGACCCTTAAGTGCCGCCAACTGCAAGCCCTGCCGCGTAGGCGCTGGCCCAGGCCCACTGGAAATTGTAACCGCCAAGCCAGCCGGTGACGTCGACGCATTCGCCGATGAAGTAGAGGCCGGGGACGGACTTTGCTTCCATTGTCCTGGAAGAGAGGGCGGAGGTATCGATACCGCCAGCAGTGACTTCGGCCGTTCGCCAGCCCTCGGTGCCCGTTGGTGTGAACCGCCAGGCTGACAGCGTGCCAGCAGCATCCGCCAAGAGTTTGTCGGATATATCGCCTAGCCGTTTGTCCGATGGCAGGGGCAGGTGCCCAGAAATCATGTCCGCAAGGCGAGCGGGAAGGACCTCGCCCAGCGCCAAGCTGAGGGGTTTTCGGGGATGATCGCGCTTCAGTTTGATCAGAACCTCAGCGGCCTCGGCCCCGGGAAGCAGATCGATTGTGATCTCCTCTGTCTCGCCCCAGTACGATGACGCTTGAAGGATGGCCGGGCCCGACAGCCCGCGATGGGTAAAGAGCATCGCTTCGGTAAAGGCGGCATTGCCTGCGCTGGCAGTGACGGGGGTGGAAACGCCGGACAGGCGTGCAAAGTCCTCTTTCAGGTCGCCGGAGAAGGTGAGGGGGACGAGCGCGGGCCGCGGTGTGATGACGTCGAGGCCAAATTGCCGGGCAACATCATAGGCAAAACCCGTCGCGCCCATCTTGGGAATCGAAAGTCCGCCGGTTGCGATCACCAGTGCCTTCGCGTCGATATCGCTCGTATCTGTCGCGATGTGGAAGCCTTTGCCGGTTTGGGTGACACCTGTCGGTTCTGTCTCAAGTCGAAGCACGCCGCCGGCTTCGCGCAGCTCTTTCAGCAGCAGGTCGATCACCGCACCGCTTCTCTGATCGCAGAAGAGCTGGCCGAGTGTTTTCTCATGCCAGGTCAGGCCGTGCCTTTCCATAAGCGCGCAGAAGTCCTGCGCTGTGTAGCGGGCCAGCGCGGACTTTGCGAAATGCGGGTTTTCCGACAGGAATGCGCCGGGATGGGTGTGGATATTGGTGAAGTTGCAGCGCCCACCGCCGGAGATGCGTACCTTCTCCGCTGGCTTGGCGGCATGGTCGATAACGAGAACAGACTTGCCGTGTTGTCCGGCGATCGCTCCGCAGAACAGGCCGGCTGCGCCCGCGCCCAGCACGAGGACATCAAACTGCTCAGCCATCTGGTATTTCCTTAATTGGCCGTAATACAGCCCTGTTGGCGGCGCCGCGGGACTCTGTCATGTACATAATGAAATGCAGGAAGGAAGCGCCATGAGACAGTTCGCCCGTTGGACGCAGGGGCTTGCCGCAGCGTTGCTGATCGGGGGGCTAGCGGCCTGCGGGGGCGGTGGTTCGGACTCAACCGAGCCAGCTGTTGAGGACACCGGGGTGTATGAGCGTCCGCGGCGCGAGCAGGTGGCGATTGATCGTCGTGAAAGAGAGCGCCAGCGTATTGCGGCGGAGAACCTCGAAAACTTCTCCTACTATCGCTACCGGATTGATACGAGCGGCGACCAGCCATTGGCCTGCCTTGTTTTCTCTTCGGCCCTGAATCCTGAGGCGGACTACAGCCCCTTCGTCGATTTTCGCCCGGCCTTCCGGCCTGCTCTGAGTGTCGAGGGGCGCGAGCTATGTATTGGAGGACTGGATTTCGGGGCGAGCCGCACCGCGATCATCAAGTCCGGTCTGCCGGCCGAAGATGGACGCACGCTGGAGCGCGGCGAGGAAGTCCCAATCGATTTCGCGGACCGCCCGCCTTATGTCGGCTTCAAAGGGGCTGGCATTATCCTGCCGCGCGAAAACGCGGACGGGCTCGCCATTGAGACAGTCAATGTCGATGCCGTGCGCGTGACGGTGTCGCGTGTCGATGATCGTGCACTCGTCTTCAAACAGCTGAGCGGCGGCCAGACCGCCGCCGAAGGGCGATACTCCTATGTGTACGGCGACGAGAACCCGAACGATGTCGCAGAGGAGTTATGGTCCGGTGAGATGGACGTGGCTTCGGAAGACAATGCGCCCATCACGACGGTGTTTCCGCTTCAGGATGTGATCGGCGACCTTGAGCCCGGCAGCTATTATGTGCGGGTTGAAGACGCCAAGGAGCTGTCCAGCTCAGCTGGTCCGCCAGCGTCGGCGCAGCGCTGGATCATGATGACCGATCTCGCCATGACCGCCTATCGCGGCGAGCACGGCCTCGATGTCACTGTCCGCTCGCTGCAGGATGGGGACACGGTGCCGGGCGTCACGGTGCAATTGCTGGCCTACAATAATGACGTTCTGGCGGAGGTGTCTGCTGGCAGTAATGGCCGGGTCAACTTCGACAAGCCGATCATGTCTGGCACAGGCAACGCTGCGCCGAAGATGGTGCTCGCCTTCGGCGCGCGTGGAGACCTTGCGGTCCTGGATCTAACAAGAGCCCCGGTTGATCTCTCTGAAGGCGAGCTTGGCGGGCGGCGGACGCCCGGCGCGGTCGACGCCTATCTCTATCCCGAACGCGGCATTTATCGCCCGGGGGAAGTGGTTCATCTGACAACGCTGCTTCGTTCGCGCGAGAGCGAGGCGGTCGAAGGCCGTCCGGGGGCGATCGTTGTCTACAAGCCGAATGGACTTGAGGCGTTTCGATCCCGCTTTACCGAAACGCTTGGCGGCGGCGTGCAGGTCGATTACGAGTTACCCAACGCCGCATCGCGCGGCCTGTGGCGCGCCATTGTTGAGGTTGATGGTCTTGGTCAGGCAGGGGCGACTTCATTTGCGGTCGAGGACTTCGTGCCGCAACGCATTGCGGTTGAGCTTTCACCCAAGGCGGACGGCCCGATGCGTGCTGGTGAAACGCGCGAGATCGATGTTGCGACACGCTTTTTGTATGGGGCACCGGGGGCTGGTCTTGTGGTGCAGTCTCAAGCCCGTATCCAGCCGGACCCTTCGCCTTTTGAGGCCTTCAGCGATTTCCGCTTTGGGCGTCAGGGGGAGACCTTCCGGGAAGAGATCATCGAGTTTCCTGACCGTACAGCTGATGGCGCAGGTAATGCGCTGATCCGGATTGAGCCGGGCGATCGTGGATCGAATGCGGATCGCCCGCTTCGCGTGAATGCGGTGGCCAGTGTGCTGGAGCCAGGTGGACGTGCGGTAACGGAAAGCGTTCGTGTGCCTTATCGACCGCGCGATCTCTATGTGGGGATCAAGCGAGGATTTGATGGCCGTGCCGCTGAAGGCGATCCAAATAGTTTTGAAATCGCTGCTGTTGGAGCCGATGGCGAGGCGAAAGCCGCCCGGCTCGACTGGAAGCTGCTGACCATCAACTACCACTATGACTGGTACCAGGAAGACGGCAACTGGCGCTGGCGGCGCTCTCGCACCGTCGAAACCGTCAATTCCGGCGTCCTTTCAACACAGGATGGTGGAACCGGCGAAGTCACCGTTGCTGGGCTCGAATGGGGTGATCATGAGTTGATCGTGACAGGTCCGGACGGCGCTGAAGCCTCGACCAAGTTCTGGGTCGGTTGGGGTGGCCGCGTGTCAAGCGATGGCGTCGAGGCCCCGGACCGCGTTCGTGTCATCGCTGAGCAGCAGGATCTGCGGCCGGGTCGCTCGGCCACCATCGATATCGTGCCGCCTTATGATGGTGAAGCGCAGATTGTGGTGGCGACCGACCGGGTGATCTCGGTGGAGACGCGTCCGGTATCTGCCGAAGGCTCGCGGATTTCCCTGCCGGTTACAGATGAGTGGGGGGAAGGCGCATATGTGATGGTGAACGTCTTCACCGAACGCGACCCCATACTTTCAGCCAAGCCGAGGCGCGCCGTCGGTGTCTCTTATGTGCCGGTCGATATGAGCCCGCGCACGTTTGAGCTGACGATCAATGCGCCGGACGTTGCACGCCCGCGGCGCGAGCAGTTGATTGAGGTCGATATAGAGGGCGGTCCGCGCGAGCGCGTTTTCCTGACGCTTGCGGCCGTGGATGAGGGCATTCTTCGCCTGACCAAATTCAATAGTCCGGACCCGGTCGATTACTATTTCGGCAAGAAGGCGCTTGGTGTGAGTCAGTATGATGACTACGGCCGCCTGCTTGATCCCAACCTCGGCGCGCCCGCTGAGATCCGCACCGGCGGTGACCAGTTGGGCGGTGAGGGTTTGTCAGTTGTTCCGACAAAGACAGTCGCGCTGTTTTCCGGCATCGTCGAGGTTGGACGAACCGGCGATGCGAGCGTGCGGTTTGACCTGCCGGATTTCAACGGAGAGCTGCGCCTGATGGCGGTGGCGTGGTCCGAGACCGGACTTGGGGCCGCTGAGGCCAGCATGACGGTGCGCGATGAAGCGCCTGCGGAACTCATCCTGCCGCGCTTTCTGGCCCCCGGAGATGAAGCCGTTGCCACGGCAAGCATCGATAACATCGAACTCGCTGACGGTTCGTTCCAGGCGCTGGTAACGGCGGCAGGCCCGGTTGAGGCTGCTGGCGGACGCGTGTCGCGCACACTCCCCAATGGAGAGCGGGCCGACGTCCCAATCCGCATTGAGTCCAGCGATACCGGCATCAGCCGGATCCGGCTGAATGTGGAAGGCCCGGAGAATTTCGCGGTGGAGCATCAGTATCTGATCGAGAGCCGCTCGCCCTATCTACCGATTACGCAGATCGACAACGCGCTGATGGAACCGGGTGAAACCTATGCGCTGCCGGAGACTCTGCTTGCCGGGTTTACGCCGGGATCGGCGACTGTGACGGTGACCTTCTCCAGCCTGCCGGTCGATGCCGGGTCGCTCTATGCGTCGCTCGCGCGTTACCCTTATGGCTGCACGGAGCAAACGGTGAGTCGTGCGGCACCGCTGCTTTACTCCGAGCAACTTGTTGCCATGGGTGCCGATGGCGGGAACGGCGATGCCGGCCTGCGCGTACAAGAAGCCGTCAACCGTATTCTCGCGCGTCAGAGCGCGGACGGTGCTTTTGGCCTCTGGCGCGAAGGGGACCGCAACGCAACGCCCTGGCTCGGCGCTTACACCACGGACTTCATCTATCGCGCCCGGGAAGCCGGCTATGCTGTTCCGCAGGAAGCGCTCGACCGGGCTTACGATGCCTTGCGCAACATTGCCGAGGGCGATGCCTGGAGAGTCTATGGCTACGATACCGATGTCTGGGAGAGCCGCTGGCATGCCGACACGGAGCAGAAGCTGATGCGCCGGTCTGCGCCGTTTGCGCTGTATGTCTTGGCGAAGGCGGGCGAGGCGGATGTCTCGCGCCTGCGCTACCTTCATGATCGGGAGCTGGACCAAATAGAGAGCCCGATGGCGAAAGCGCATCTGGCCGCAGCGCTGGCTTATATGGGCGATCGGGCCCGCGCCAAGAATGCCTTCGATGCAGCAGAGGCAGCGCTCGGCTACAATAATAGTGGTGACTACTACCAGACACCGATGCGCGATCTGGCTGGCGTTCTGGCGCTCGCGGCCGAGACCGATTTCAACGAACTGGTTGAACGGCTGGCCGAAACACTGGGACGCGATGTACCTGACCCGTCCGAGCTGACGACACAGGAGAAGGCATTCCTTCTGTTCGCGGTGAATGGTCTGACAGGCGGCGATGCCAATGCCTTCACGATCACGACGGAAGGCCTTGGGCGCGGAAACGATAACGACAGGCGCTACCTCCTGTCTGAGTCGCAGGTGAGCGAGGATGTCTCCTTCACTCTGGAGAGCGATGCGCCTGTATTCCGTACAACGATGGTTTATGGTTCCCCGGATACGGCACCTCCGGCGGCGGGTTCAAGGCTGGCAGCGACAAAGCGCATTCGAACCCTCAGCGGCGGACGGGTGAACCTGTCGGACATCACTCAGGGTCAGCAAATGGTGGTCAGCCTGACGCTGCGCCCCGAGGAGCGCCGCGTGAACCCGATTATTGTGGCAGACCTCCTGCCAGCAGGCTTCGAAATCGAAACCATTCTGCGCCCGGCAGATGGAGATCGGGACGGTGATGATGGTGCGTTTGCCTGGCTTGGCCGCATCGCGAGCACCGAAACGGCCGAGGCACGCGACGACCGCTTTGTTGCTGCCATTGATCTCGTCGATGAGGCCAAGACGGTTGCTTACATTGTTCGCGCCGTGACCCCGGGAGACTTCTCCCTTCCGGGCGTTTCGGCGGAGGACATGTATCGTCCGGCTGTCTTTGCGCGCTCCGCCCCCGGACGTGTGACGATCACGCCGCGCGGAGGGTCAACGGCAGGCCGTCCGTGACACAGATCACCCGCCTTCGTCTTCGGTGGTTGGGCTTAGCGGTCATCGCAGGTGTTGTGGTGGTCCTTGCTGGGGACCGTTTCTTCCCGCCGCCGCTGGAGCGCGGCGCGCATGTTTCCGCGCTTGTGTCTGACCGGACCGGGAAGCCGCTTCGGGCCTTTCCAACCAGCGACGGCCGATGGCGTTTTGCTGCAGATCTAGATGCGATCGATCCGGTCTTTCTGGATGCTCTGCTCGAAGTTGAAGACCAGCGGTTCTACAGCCATGCGGGTGTCGATTGGATCGGCATGGTGCGAGCCGTCGTCACGTCTGCATCGGCGGGCCGGATCGTG
>JANQQC010000012.1 GCA_028285145.1 Hyphomonadaceae bacterium | reverse complement strand
GGCGGCGCGCGTGATGCGGGGGCGTCCATTATCTGCGTCCGGCAGGTCTCCGATATGGAGCACGCGGATCGTCCCGAAACCGGTGACGGTGACCATCACCTCGCGGGGGCCGTGCTCGGCCCGGAACCGGGCAAGCCAGGCCTGATGCCGGCCAAGGCTCCACCACAGCACCGGCCACAGCCACCACGGCGTGACCGCGAACATTTCAGAGATCTGACGCTCGGACATTAGAGGGCATCATAGCTGTGCCCGCAGGGAGGGGGATAAGGTTTTACGAGGGCCCGTGTTTACGGGCGTTACAGGGAGGATAGCGCGTCCGCGAGCGCATCGAAGACAACCCGGATGCGGCGGCTCGTATGGAGTTCGCGGTGCGACACCAGCCAGACCGGGACGGGGATCGGCGGCAGGTCGGGAAAGACCTCAACGAGATCGGAGTAACGCTCAGCTGTGTCCTGCGTCAGTATGCTGACACCGAGCCCTTGCCGGACGAGGGCGACCAGCAGACCGCCGCTGGCAGTCGTCGCAGCGATGTTCGATTCCTGAACATCGAGTCCCAAGCTCTGGAGAATTGGGACGAGGCTGTCTGCGACCTCAAATCCCACGAACGGGACCTTAGCCAGTTCTTCCAGCGTATCCGGCGCGCCGTGACGCTCTACGAAATCTGTTGACGCGTAGAGGCGCGCGGTTGTTTCGCTCACCAGCCGACCGATCAGGTCGGGCTGCTCGGGGCGGGCATGGCGGATGGAGATGTCCGCTTCACGGCGGGTCAGATCACGCACATCATTGGAGGTGATGACATTGACCATGATCCCGGGAGCTGTCTTGCGAAGGTCGGCGAGGATGGGTGGCAGATAGTGCGTTGCAAAAAGGTCTGTGGCTGTGACGCTGACTGTGCCTTCAACCTCCTGAGACTGGCCGGACGCGGCCAGCGACACCCGCGTCGCGGCATCCCCCATGGCGCGGACATGAGCCAGCACTTGGTGCCCGGCCTCGGTCAGGACCATGGTACGAGGACCGCGCTCGAACAAGACCACACCAAGGGTGTCTTCCAGCCCGGCGACCTGACGGCTGAGTGTCGGCTGGGTCTGGCCGAGGGCACGCGCGGCGGCCGAGAGCGATCCTTCTTCGGCCGTCGCCAGAAAAGCGCGGATCTGGTTCCAGTCGAATGAGATGGCCTGCCAATTCATCGATTTATGTATAGATGAGCTACGGATTTCTGCAATTTATCTACTAATCACGTATGGGTAAGTTGGCTGCATACTCAACTGAACATGTTGGATGGACCTATGAAACACGACCACAAGATCTGGGACCGATATGCAGCCGGTTACTTCAAACGGCCAATCGCGAACCCTGAAGTCTACGAAGAAAAGCTGCGGATGACCCGCGAGCACCTGAAACCCGATATGGATGTTCTTGAGTTTGGATGCGGAACGGGCGGCACTGCGATCCGGCATTCGCCTCATGTGCATCACATACAGGCGGTGGATATCTCGGAGGCCATGCTCGACATTGGCCGCCAGCAGGTCGAGGAGGACGGGATCAAGAATGTCTGGTTCGAACGCGCCGACATTGCCGAGTATGAAGCCTCACCGGAAAGCTATGACGCCGTGCTGGGGCTCAGTATTTTGCATCTGCTGGAGGACCCTGCGGAAACCATCGCAAGCGTGTATCGCTGGCTGAAGCCGGGGGGCATGTTCGTGTCCAGCACGGCCTGCCTGGGCGACAAGATGGGGTGGTTCCGATATGTCGCCCCCGTGGGCCGCGCGCTCGGTCGCATCCCTTATGTAAATGTCTTCAAGGCCGATTATCTCGTCGATGAACTCGCCGCCGCCGGCTTCCTGATCGAGACGCACTGGCAGCCGGAAGGCAGTATGGGGGTGTTCGTTATCGCGCGAAAACCTGCTGCGCTGGATCAGGCTTAGGCGGTCTTTGGACGGACCCGCTTGATCGTGCCTGAGAAGTTCAGGCAGGGACGTCCATCGGCGGTGACGATGCCGCGGACGAAGACAAGGCTGCCGCCAACTCGCAGGACATCACCGCGCGCCTCGACCAGCTCGCCTTCTTTCGGGCCGTCCAGAAACTCCGAATTGAAGGCGACGGTCAGGCCGTAGCCACCATCCTGCATGGCATTGTGGGCGATACCGAAAAGGGCAAAGTCGGCGAAGGTCATCAGGCAACCGCCATGCATGACGCCGCCGCCATTCATATGCTTGCGCTCTGCGCGGAAGGCGGCGACGGGGCCGTCTTCTTCGAGTTTGAAGTAGAAGGGGCCGGCGGTTTCCGCCTCGAAAGGTTCGTCCGGCCAATAGGTCCATCCGGCGAACTCGCCGCTATCCATCACTACAGTTTTCATCAGCAGACCTCGATCTTCTCTTTGTGCTCGTTCGCGGGGGTTCTAAGGTGGCGACCAGAGAACACAAGGAGAGGGCGCGATGGCTTTCGACGCAGAGATTCGGGACCAGTTGGTCGAGACAGTCCGCAGGTTCGTTTCCGAGAAGTGCCGGCCGCTGGAGGGCCAGGTCGATCAGGATGACGAGATTCCGCAGGGGATTGTTGATGAAATGAAGGCGCTTGGCCTGTTCGGGATCGCCGTGCCGGAAGCTTATGGCGGGCTGGAACTCGACATGGAGACCGAATGTCTCGTCGCGTTCGAGCTCGGCCGGACCTCGCCGGCGTTTCGATCTGTCGCGGGCACGAATATCGGAATTGGCTCGCAGGCGCTGGTTTTATTCGGGACCGATGCGCAAAAAGAGAAATGGCTGCCCGGCATTGCCAGCGGCGACCTGATCGCAAGCTTCGCGCTCACCGAGCCGGAAGCCGGCTCTGATGCCGGCGGGCTGACCACGAAAGCGATCAAGGATGGCGATCATTACGTTCTGAATGGCGGCAAGCGCTACATCACCAATGCCAACAAGGCAGACCTCTTCACGGTCATGGCGCGAACCGATCCGGACACGCCGGGGGCCAAGGGCGTCTCTGCTTTCATCGTCGAACGGAACACGCCGGGGCTGTCGGTCGGACCGCCGGAGAAGAAGATGGGCCAGCAGGGCGCGCATATATGCGATGTCAATTTCGACGATTGCCGGGTGCCTGCGGCGAACATGATTGCGGGCGAGGGTGAGGGCTTCAAGGTCGCCATGTCGGTGCTCGACAAGGGACGGCTGCATATCTCGGCGGTCGCGACCGGCATGTCCGAGCGGCTGATTTCGGAGATGGTCAATTACAGTCTGGAGCGTAAACAGTTCGGCAAGCCGATCATGCAGCATCAGCTGATTCAGGCGATGATCGCCGACAGCCAGGCGGAGGCCTATGCGGCGCGCTGCATGATCCTTGATGCGGCGCGGCGGCGCGATGCAGGCGAGAATGTCACTATGGAGGCCTCATGCGCGAAGATGTTCGGCACCGAGGCTTGCGGGCGCATTGCCGACCGGGCCGTGCAGGTGTTTGGCGGGGCGGGCTATGTGACCGATTATGGCATTGAGCGCTTTTTTCGCGACGCCCGTATCTTCCGCCTCTATGAAGGCACCACGCAGATTCAGCAGATCATCATCGCACGGGAACTCGCCCGGGCCGGTGAAAAGGGACTTCTCTAGATGTTTGAACACGATCCAACCGAGCCGGGCGAAGTTGGCCTGAACCCGGAGCGCCTGGAGGCGATGACGGACTTCTTCAAGACGCGCTATCTCGACACGGGCAAGCTGCCCTGCATGGCGACGCTGGTCTCGCGCGGCGGAGAGATCGCGCATGAGGCCTATACCGGCAACACCGCCTTCAAGGGCGGCGCGCCGATCAATCAGGACACGATCTTCCGTATCTATTCGATGACGAAGCCGATCACGTCTGTGGCGGCAATGATGTGTTTCGAAGAAGGCGACCTGCGCCTTGATCACCCTGTGTCCAAGTACATTCCGGAATTTGCCGAGACCGAGGTCTGGGATGGCGGGAACCTGAAGGACTACAAGACCCGCAAGCCGGACCGCGAGATTCAGGTCCGCGACCTGTTTACGCATACATCGGGGATCACTTACGGCTTCCTGTTCCAGCATGAAGTCGATGCGCTCTATCGGCGTGAGAAAGTCGGCGAGCCGGGCGTGACACTGGAAGAGATGTGCAAGCGGCTCGCGAAGCTGCCGCTCGTTTTTTCGCCGGGCGACAAGTGGAATTACGGCCACTCGATCGACGTGCTCGGGCGCGTTGTGGAGGTGGTCTCCGGACAGACGCTGGACGTGTTCTTCCGGGAGCGGATTTTCGGGCCGCTCGGCATGAACGATACCGACTTCTATGTGCCCGAAGACAAGATCGACCGGCTGATGACCTGCTACTCGAAGGACCCGATGACCGGCGAGGTCACAGTGTCCGATGAGGGCGGGGCGGCGTCGAAAGCCTACGCAAAACAGCCGACCATGCTGAATGCTGGTGGCGGGCTCGTTTCTACGCTTCGCGACTATCACCGGTTTTGCCTGTGCATGATGCGCGGCGGGACGCTGGACGGCGCACGACTCCTGTCACCGAAGACGCTCGAATTTATGCGGATGAACCACCTGCCGGGCGGCGCGACAATCAAGGATATGGGCGACGAGACCTTCTCTGAGGCGCGGATGGACGGCAACGGGTTCGGGCTCGGCTGGTCTGTCGCCGTTGATATGGTCGAGCTGATGCAGCCGGGGTCGGAAGGCACGTATAGCTGGGGCGGCCTCGCCAACACCTTCTTCTGGATTGATCCGGAGGAAGAGCTGATTGCGATTCAGGCCACGCAGATGATCCCGTCGGGCTGCTATCCGATCCGTCCGCAATTCCAGCAGCTCGTCTATTCAGCGATCGACTGGTGAGCGAGGAGGCTTCCGCCAATCCGGTCCGCGAGGCGATCCTGAACCTTGTGAATGAGCGGGGCGTCGGCAAGACGATCTGCCCGACTGAGGCGGCGCGGGCTGTCTCCGAGGACAAGTGGCGGCGGGCGCTGACTGATGTGCGCGCCGAAGCGGTCCGCCTCGCCAAGGCAGGTGAGATTGCGATTTACCGAAAGGGCAAGCCGGTGGACCCGGACGCGTTCAAGGGCGTGTATCGGCTGGGCCTGCCGCGCCAGAGCTGATGAAAAAGCGGCCGTCGGCGCGTTTGATTGTCCTGAACACCGACGGGCGCGTGCTGCTGTTCCGATATGCATTTCCCGACCATGCGTTCTGGGCGACGCCCGGTGGAGCGCTCGACGATGGTGAAACGTTCGAACAAGCGGCGCAGCGTGAGCTTCTGGAGGAGACCGGCTTCACCCAACCCGTCGGCGCGGATGTGCACCAACGACGCGTGGAGTTTGTCGGACCTGATGGTGAGTGGGTCGATGCGGAGGAACACTACTTCCTCGTTCGCCCCGCAACAACGGAACTCGATACGAGCCGTTGGGAGGAAGAAGAGGCCGGGATCATTCAGGATCATGCCTGGCTGAGCGCTGAGCAGATCGAAGCTTTGACCGAGCCGGTTTTCCCGGAGACATTCGCTGAACTTGTGCGTGATCTAACAAGCGATGGGGGCAGGTGAATGGCGGCGCGTGATCCGTTCTTCGATTTTGTCGAGGAGTTGTTCGAGCCACTAGGGCCTGTCCGTATTCGGAAGATGTTTGGCGGAGCAGGCGTCTTTGCAGGTGATGTAATGTTTGCGCTGCTTGCCGATGACATCGTCTATCTGAAGACCGACGAGGCGTTGCGCGAAGAACTCTCCACCGAAGGCAGCGAACCCTTTGTCTGGACGCGCCCAACCGACGGCAAGGAGTTCGACATGGGGTATCTTTCGATGCCGACGGACGCTGCTGAGGAACCCGAAGCGGCCAGCATGTGGGGACGCAGGGCGCTGGATGTCGCGCTCAAGGCGCGGGCCGCAAAACCGAAACGAAAGAAAAAGAAGAAAAGCTAGCTGGCGAAGCTTGCGTGGAGCGCAGCGATCGCCTCAGCGCGGATCTTGCGTTTGTTGCCAGCATAGGCTGAACCCGGAAGCGCCTTGAGGGCGTTGGCTGCCGCCATGGCGCTGTCTTCGAGCGCCGCTTCGTCGGCGGTTGCATCCAGAAAACCGGCTTCAACGGCTTCTTCAGGCGTATGGATTTTGGCCTGAATGACCGCCGACGTGAAATGGCGCGGGTCCAGCCGGGCTTCCGGCAGGATGATGCCGTAATCAGGGAGGGTCATGCCGATGGCGGTTTCGTTGAGGCCCAGCTTGTAGTCGCCGTTGGCACCGATCCGCGTGTCACAGGCTAGGAGGAGCAGGCCCCCGGCGGCCAGAGCATGGCCTGTGCAGGCGGCGATGACAGGTTTCGGATACTCGAAGATGCGGGTGAAAAGCTTGCCGCCTGCGGTGACGAGTTCGCCTGCAGCGGCAGGATCATTCATCATCACTTTCAGATCGAAGCCTGCGGAAAAGCGACCGGGACGCCCGAAGATGACCACGGCATCTGCAGACTTTTCCGCTTCGTCGAGCGCGGCGTGCATTTCCGCGATGAAATCCTGACTGACGGCATTGGCCTTGCCATCGTCGATGCGGATCACCGCAACGCCATCTTCCAAGGTCGTGGTGAGAACGCTCATGCTGCGCCTTTTGCGAAATTCTCGCTGTCTGCCAGTCCGGGTGGATCAAAGCGGGTTTGCAGAGTGAACGCAAACTCGGTCGGTCCGTCCTTGCGAAGTCTCTGCAACTTGTTCCAGCCTTCCTCGAGCGTGACACGCCGGCCGGGGGTGTCCCACCACATGACCGCTGTCGCGCCTTCCGACCGGTCGACCCAATGGCGAAGCCGCTTCATGCCCTCAACATGATTGGCCATGCGATGCGAGAAACGGTGCAGGTCGCGCACAGACGCCCAGGCGGCCATCGTCACGATATGCGGATTATTCTCTCCATTAGTATGAAGAGAAACGATCTCTGGCAGGCTGAGATACTTTCCCTCATGCGTGCGTGCGCCGTGATTGTGCCAGCGCAGGCCGTCATCCTTGTCCGCGTCCTCAAAGACGCGCGGCAACTGCTCGAAGAAGAACCGCGTTTCGGGCAGGTCAACGGAGAACGGGCCGATCGGACGAACCGTGTTGAGATGAACGAGAATGTGATCGGCCATGTCTGTCCGCTAAGTCCCCCTGAAATTCGCAGGGCGTTTTTCAAGGAATGCCGTTACGCCTTCCTTAAAATCACCGGATCGACCGGCGGTTCTTTGGGCAAATCTTTCGGCCTGCAACTGGCTGTCGAAATCATTGTCTTCGGAGTCCCAGATGAGCCCGCGCATGATGGAAAGCGCCGTGGTTGGGCCATCTGCGAGGGTTTTCGCGTAGCTGCGAGCTTCATCCATCAGGGCGTCATCGGCGACAACGCGGTTAACAAGTCCCCACTCAAGCGCTTTTGACGCAGGAATTTTTTCGCCGAAGAGCGCCATTTCCATCGCCCTGGCGCGCCCGGCCATACGCGGCAGCAGGAAGGTGGAACCACCATCCGGCACGAGACCAATGCGGCGAAACGCCTGCAGGAAGTAGCCGCTTTCACCGGCGATGATGAAATCGCCCATCAGCGCGATGGAACAGCCAACGCCGGCAGCAGCACCGTTTACGGCAGTGATGATCGGGTGGTTATGAGTCTTCATCGCTTTGATGAGCGGGTTGTAGTGGCTGTCCAGCGCCTTGCCCGCGTCCGGTTTTCCCTGATTGGCACCGCCCGCCATGTTCGGTGACAGGTTTGCGCCTGAACAGAAGCCGCGACCGGCACCCGTCAGGATCGTACAGCGGGCGTCGTCTTCGGCCTGCTCAAGCGCCAGAGTTAGCTCTTCAACGGTGTCGATCCCTGCCGGGTTCATCTTCGCAGGCTCGTTAAAGGTGATGGTCGCGATGTCGTCTTCCACCGAGTAGGTGATTTTTTCAAAGCTCATGCTTGGCCTCCCAATGTCTCTTAAATGTAGCGTTGGAGCGGCGATAAAACAGTGACGCCACGGCAAGGCTAGCGACTTTGAGCGATAACGATTTCGGTATACGTTCAGTCTCACAGCGATAGCGGTGATGGCAGGGAGAGTTACGATGGCACTTGAAGGCGGCGGCCCGGATTCGGGCATGGGCGAAATCCTCGCCAAGCAAAAAGCAGCACATATTCGGGACGGCATTCCGTCTGTTGAGCGACGGATCGAGTGGCTCGACAAGGCGATTGGCCTGCTGGTCGATCACGGTGATGAACTGAACGATGCGATGAATGAGGATTTCGGGCATCGCTCAAAGGACCAGTCCCAACTCACCGACATTGCCGGCTCTATTGGTGCATTGAAGTTTGCCAAGAAGAATGTCGCCAAATGGATGAAGCCGGAGCGGCGCAAGACGGAGTTTCCGCTTGGTCTGCTGGGGTCGAAGGCAGAGTTGCAGTTCCAGCCCAAAGGCGTGGTCGGCGTGATTTCGCCTTGGAACTTTCCGGTCAATCTGACCTTCACGCCGCTGGCGGGCATCTTCGCGGCTGGCAACCGTTGCATGATCAAGCCATCGGAGTTCACCGAGCGGACCTCGGAAGTCATGAAGCGGATTTTCGAGACGGCTTACTCCGACGAGGAAGTCGCGGTGATCACCGGCGGGCCCGACATTGGCGCGGCTTTCACGGCGCTGCCGTTCGACCACATCCTTTTA